>JBGSSF010000035.1:0-87782 GCA_041737175.1 Bacteroidales bacterium | reverse complement strand
CCGGGATCTGAAAGTCATCCTTTTCTTCGTCCTTTTTTTTCATTTGGCTGCGTAATTAAAAGTAAAATTACAGTTTTTCAAACCGGACAAAACAGCCTTTGAGTTTTTTTGGACTCCAGTCTGTTTTGTCCTTACGCAGCTGCTAAATATTTACACAAAATTCTTTACACCACCAAGTATAAAGTCCTACAGGCTCTCATTTTTTATAAATCATTGAAAAATGTACTTAATTTCTCTATTTTAAATATTTTCAATATCTTAATCAAACTCCCCATCTGAAACTCCTGACCAGATTCGATTCTATATAAAGTCATCTTATTAATGCCGTATTTTTCACTGAATTTTATATAGTTTAATCCGGTGGCCTGGCGCAAACTCTTTAATCTCTTACCTATATCAATAAGTTTCTCCAGTATTTCAGGGTCCGCATTTTTTGTGCTTGTCATAATGTCTGAATTAGATATCAATAAAATTACAAAAAGTTAATATATTATGTAACATTATGTGACCATTAACGTTACCTAATATATTAGGTATAGTCATATAATGGAAGGGAAAATCACACTACTAAGAATTGATATTACCTGGGGCAAACATGCCAATTCAAGGTATTACATGGTAATCGTATTGATCGATGATCTGGTATTTGAATACATTTATGGGATTCTACCGGACATGAGCATGATGAATTTAATGTATCCATATTATCCCTTTCTTCTTAATTAATAGAATGAAAAGTTTCAACGGTATAGCCGGTCCATTTTATTCACGAATTACCGAAATTCACTTTTGTTTAAAAGTGAATGTTTTGGCACATCTAATTGATATACAGTAATAAAAATCTAATGTCGCAAAACGTCTGGTTCACTTTTGTCAATAACCAATCAAAACTGAATATTTATGAGCAAGAAGTATAGCAGGACCACAGCAGATTTTTTAACCTGGGATCAGAATCTGAATCTGATCAGGAAACTTTTCAATGATGGTGATTATAGAATGTCATTGCTTATTTCGATAGGCAGTTTTTGGGGAATCCGGATCAGCGATATTTTAAGGCTCAAGTGGGGCGACATTCTCGACATGGATGGCATTGTCCTCGTTGAACGCAAAACGCAAAAACCTCGTGAAATAAAGATTAACAAGCAATTGAAACAACATATCCGAGAGTGCTATAATCAAATCAACCCAGCATCTGCTGATGAGGCAATATTCATAAGTCAAAAGAGAACCGTTTATTCTATTCAGCGAATCAATATTATTTTCAAATCCATCAAAATCAAGTACAACCTGAAAATTTCGAATTATTCAACACATTCCATGCGGAAAACATTTGGCCGTGAAGTCTTCTCGAAATCAGGAACAAATGCTGAATTGGCTCTTGTTAAACTTAGCCAGCTGTTTAACCATTCATCAGTCTTGGTAACCAGGCGTTATTTAGGGATTACTAGGGACGAATTGCTCGAAACTTATGATTCGCTAAGTTTTTAACTGCTCTGATACAGAATGTTATTACCTTTAGGGAAATAGGTCTTTTAAATAAAATATCGCACCATGCCAGCCAATACACAAATAACTTGCCCAAAATGCGGTAATGAATTCAATGTTGAGGATGTCCTTGCTCAGCAAATTGAGGAAAAATACCGTATTGAAATGAACCGGATTATAACCAAAATCCAGGAAGATTATGCACAAAGGGAAAATTCTCTCAAGCAAAAAGAGGATGACCTGAAGAAACAACAGGCAGATATTGACCATAAAGTTGCAGAGAAACTTAAAATTGAAACTGCGAAAGCTGAAAAAGATCTCAAGGGCCAGATTGCGCAGCAATATGAACAGCAGCTAAAGACTATGGCTGAAGAAGCTGCTTCTGCTCGCAAAGAAATATCTGATTTGAAAACAACCAAAATTGAAAACGAACAACTTAAAAGGAAACTTAAGGATCAGGAACAGGATCTGACTCTCAGATTTGAACAGCAATTATCTGAAAAACTGAAGCAGGAGGCTGACACTATCCAAAAAAGAGAATCTGAAAGAATGGAACTAAAACTAAAAGAACGTGATGAATTAATCGGGACCCTTACCAAACAGGTTGAGGAAATGAGGCGGAAGGCTGAGCAAGGATCCATGCAAATGCAAGGAGAAGTTCAGGAATTGGCAATCGAGGAGATTCTGCGAAGTCTTTTCCCTGTCGATTTAATTGAGGAGGTTGGTAAAGGTATCAAAGGTGCAGACGTAATCCATACCGTTAGAAATAGAATCGGGGTTGATTGTGGAAAGATCCTATATGAAAGTAAACGTACCAAGGCATTTGTTCAGGATTGGATTTCAAAACTGAAAGCTGATGCATTAACAGTTAAGGCTGATATTCTTGTCATAATAACAGAAGCATTACCGGATGGCATTGATAAAATAGGGCAAAAAGATGGCGTTTGGATTTGCACCTATAATGATTTCAAAGGTCTGGTAATTGTTCTCCGGGAGAGTTTGATTAAAATTTCCGAGGCATTTTCATCTCAAACCAATAAGGGAGAAAAGATGCAGATGCTATACGACTACTTAACCAGCAATGAATTCATGATGCAGATTACTGCCATTGTAGACGGGTTTTCAGACTTGCAGGATAGCTATATCAAGGAAAAGAGGGCAATGGAAAGGATCTGGAAGGAGCGGGAAAAGCAATTGGAAAAAGTTTTACTCAACACAAACCATTTTATTGGGTCTATCAAAGGAATTGCAGGGGCCTCGATACCACAACTCAAGGAAATTGACAAGCATGACGATACTTTAGGATTGCAGGAGTAATTACAACTTCAGCATCTATTAATCAAGCATGTTGTAATTATTTCTAATTTTTGCATACCGAAATGCAATACAAGCATTGATTTATAGTATGATAACGTATGAATATATAATATCTTCGTATATTTATGCATACTAATGTGTATGGTTCAATATTATTCCGCCTTTATTGTTCGGAATAGAAACACCGGTTACCCGGAAGAGGGGGGGAAGCGTTTATAAAAGAATACCAAAAAATCCTCCCCCCCAATAATGCAGACTTTAGAAATATCAGATAATTAGATAAATAAAACCCAACACCTCACGGATCCGGAAGGGACCAAAAAAGGAGTTGTTTTTTGCTGCTTTCGAATAATTCATTTACCTTTTCTATGATAAATAATATCTTAGGAAATCATGGGCAAATCTCAATCGCCATTAAAAAAGAATTTTGGATTAGTATATGCAGTTGAAAAGGGAGATCCAACTGGGACTTTAAGAGATGTAAGCGATGATCCTAGTTTTAAAAGGCCGCCAACATGGGGAATATGTCGGCCTGACGTTAGAAACAGCCCACATTTGCAAATTGGAAGCTACTTGGTTTTTATTGCATCATACAATAAGAAACTCTATGTTAAAGGATGCTTTAAAGTTGCGGATAAAATTAACGTAGTTAAAGCATTAGGCAGGTTTAAAAAACGTCAGAATGTAATTATCTCATTATATAACTTCGGATTACAAAAGAAAATCTGGCAATATGAAGACCGGCAAACGATCTGGGAAAAAGGGCATGGAACAAAAATTCCAAAAATTTTTAAAAGTTTCAAGTTTAATAGTACCAAATATTATCAAAGAAAGAAAGATGATCATAATATGGACAACTGGAAGTGCACCAGAATTCATAATTGCAATTTTAAATCCTTTGAAAAGTGCGTTCAAGCAGGTTATTGCATTAAGGACAGAACTAATATTATATTGAAATTAAATTATATTGTAGGAGATAGGAATGAATTCTATGATTGGAACCAAAAGCGAATAGAATGGCATAAGGTTGCGCCAATTCTAAAAAAACCAAGTACACTAAGAAATGGCGCTAATAAACATCCGGATTTTGAATTTTCCGATGATGAGATTGCAAAGTTAATAGACTTAATGGAGAATAATATTAATAGTGGAACAACCACGTAGCAATTAATCACTCAGGAAATCAGACATTCCAGTTTCTTAAATAATTGTTCATGTTTTGCAGGATTAGTACTCCTTAGTTTCAGGATATTCCCCAATTTCCATTGAACAGCAGGCATCTCGCTAAGTTTTGGAATCGGTAACAAACTCCAGTCAGGTGAACCATTTTTGAAACTTAGCAAAAAGGACCGGTCGTTTTCCGTAAGTCTGGAATTCACTTCGTGCATCAGTCGTTCACGGGTAGCTTCAAAGTCCTCATAGGTGAAAGGTATGGCCGACATCCCGGCAAATTGTTTTTCAAATGCAGAGCGTTGGTCCAATCGATTAGGCTGCAGAACCTCATGCATGGTCCGCATATGGCTGATAATTGCTACAATGAATCCATTCTTGACATCTTCTGTAAACCCATCCTCCTGGAATAGCAAATGCACATCAAACAGGTCCCTGGGGTGCTGCCGGTCCAAGGCTGCACATATCTTACCTCCATAAAGTTCTGCGTTGGATACAATCTGGATGGCAGCAAATTTCCCGAAGGTCTCCTGTACTTTTTCATGGACCTGCAATTTCTGGATCGGGTAAAGGTGAGCCCGGGTTATTGTGTTTACCTCGATTTTTATTTGCGCCTTTGGTGACTGAACATTAAGTTTGGCTTCTGTTCTTTCGCCTGGAAGTAAATTGACTGTTGTACCTGGTATCGATTTTTCAATTCGTTCTTTAATCCGGTCAAGTGCTGCAGAAATATTGGCGAGTGCTGTTTCCCGGTCATCAAATGGCAGATAAGTCAAATCAATATCCACCGATAAACGTGGCATATTGCGGAGGAAAAGGTTAATGGCTGTTCCGCCTTTCAGTGCAAGCGAATCTTCCTTGGCAACATGTGGTATCACCTGAAGAAGCAAATCAGCCTGAGATTTGTATTTTGAAGATATCATGATTATACTAACTCTTTAGGTACCGTTATTTTGTACTTTGAATCAAATGAACCACCCTTAACAATGCTTCTTTCTCCATTCCCGATACTGATTTTGGACTGGTCCAAGAATGAAAACCATTGATGCTTCGCTTTCTCCGCCAGAAAAAGAAACAGCCGTTTAACCTTGATAGATGTGCAATGCTCAAGTAGTTCCTGTAAAAGTTTTGGCCGGAGATTTGATAAATTTTCCAGCACATGATAGCATTCAACCAAATCCAGTTGATCAGGGGCCAGGTGTAAACACTCCAGGATAGCACGCTCCGGGGATGACATACGTATACTTATGTTCATCTCCTTAGAATCGAACAATGCGAGATCCTGTGGGAGTGAAGATGTTTTAACATGTTTCAATAGAGATCCCCATTCCTGGGCAAGGAACCATTTAGGAAGTTTTGTATAGAGAGGTGAGTAGATATAAATGGTTTCGCTGCCCATCCGGACATAATGTGCCAATCCCTGAAGCGACAAGGAAGTCATGCCCCCAACATGTACCGGGAGTTTTGCCTGCACCTGCAATGAATGCATGGCACCTTCCCATCGTACATTCTCCTTGGGTCTTTTGAAAGCACCGACACCTAGCGATTCCAGCCAGCCACTTCGAAGGTAGTATTGTTGAAGATCATACGATATCCCGTTCTTCTCCAGCCAGGACGCCAGGAGAACTGTTTCCGGGGTATGGGAGTCAAGTAATCCCTTTAATTTTTTATCTATATTAGTAGTCATACTACCAAAAATAGAACATATTTAAAGTAAATCCAAGAAAGTTGAGATTAAAATGTCAAAAATACTTTAATAATGCACTAATATTAGTAGCCAGACTACTAATGTAGGCAAATAAATAAAAATTCCAGTGATTTCGATTAAAGTATATAAGAACCTTTTGTATTGTTAATTCAAAAAGAAAGTCTCATTCGAAATCTTTATTACTGCGGGAAGAGAATCATGTAATCCACAATCAAGTTTGAGTTTGCAGATAGTATCCAGCTTAAAACCCAAGTCTTCTTCTGAGTAACCAGCACAAATGATCTGTCCTTCAAGAACGGATACCTTTCCATATATGATCACATCGCCATTGGAATCCACATCTCGTCTGATAGTACCAAGATATGTTCTTTTCCAATCGGCTTTGACCATGAAGAGTTCCTGAAGTTGTATGTTTGGTAGTCGCTTTTTCCCCATGATGGTGCTTTTCTATTATTAGAGAATATGTACGATGTCCGGATCTAAAGGACAAAGGTATCCAACCCTACCCCCCCGGGGGGATCCCCCCCCTGTTTACAGCCAGGGGTGCTACACAGGCACTTTTTAAATAATAAAATAAAAACAAAATCCTGACACAATCCGGAATCCCTAAAAATCGAAACATTCAAATTTTTCTAAAAAAATTCCAAAAATTTTAAAATGCACATCTAAAGCAGGTCTTTCGCAATCTCCGTGGCCAGGTCTGAATCATGAATACGTAGATAATGCTGCGTAGTACGGACATCCTTATGGCCAAGCATGATTGCTACATTACTGATTTTGACCTTCCTGGTAAAGTAAAGATAGCTTGCAAAAGTTTTTCTGGCGAATTTGGGATGGATTACGAAATCTAATCCTGCCATATCACTTATAGTCTTCAAATGGCGTTCAAATGCCGTAACGGAAAGATGAAGTGGAAAGTTCGATTCTGAACGGATACCATATTCCTCAATAATTTCCTTGGTTCTGAAAACCTCATTATTCATTACCGGAATGCCCTTGCAGAGTGACCGATTCTTTGCCCTGCGATAACTCAGATGAGTAATCTTATCTTCATTCCTGATTGTCAGCCTGCTTCTCAGAACATCGCTGTGATACTGGCCGGTACCAATCATAAAGAGAAAACAATCAAGGGACAGTTTGGTATTCTCAATTTTGGTTTTCTTTTGCCAGTCCTGCAATTGTTTGCACAACTTTGGATAAGTTTTGTATGGAGCAAATTCCACCTGCCCTGCTTTAAATCTCCCACTGAGATCCAGTAGTTTTTGGACTTCCTCAACCGTAAGTGCACGGTCATTTTCATCAAAATCCTGGTTATCATATTCTTCACTGAATGTGGATTTCTTGTAAGAAGGGTGCACAGGTAAATCCAATTCTGCAAGGTATTTTAGAAATTCCTTGGTTCTGCGGTGCATTTTAACACGGTAGTTATGAGTTCCCTTCAGGTACATGTAGAAATCATTTAAGGTACGTTCATTCATCATACTCGGGTGAGTATTATGATTCTTATTGTTTAAATATTGTTCAAAGTACTCCAGTGCCTTTATATATGCATTTACAGAGTTTCGGGTAAGATTCTTCCTTGTATTCTTATTGAACGTATTCCTTTTCATTTCAATGAACTGTTCGCTGTAATCGAAGATGGATGCACTTTTTTTCAGGTGCATATCGATTATATTGGCCACTGCTAGCTGCACAGCGTCAATTGTAATTTTCTCCTTACCTGTGAATGTGTTTTCCAGTTCATACCTGACACGTGCCAGGATTCCTTCATAGTCTTCTTGCACGCCTGTTCCCAATCGTTTCCTGATCCTGCCGTAAAAGGCAGGATTCTGAACATAAAGCCTCACGGATCCATCTTCCTCCCTGAGATATGCTTTAAAAGGTTTCTTCTTACTTAAAGTTCGCATGTTGTCCCAATAATTAAAATCCATTTACGTAATATATACGTATAAAATGAAATTATGTTACATTTGGGACAACATTTATTTACATAAAATGTATTTAACGTAATTTAATATCGTTTATAGGCGCTTGATTTATGATTTATATGTATTTCGATTTCGGTTAAGAACAATTTTATAAGTAAATGGTTACTTCCGCCAGAGACCTCGACTTGTGTGTGAGTGTGGGAGTGCGTGTGCGTGTGAAAATACAAAAAACCAGCTATGAAGGGCTGGTTTTTTATATAATGAAAGTGCGATCACTGAAAGTAATCTACATAAATCTTAGTGCATAAATAAATAACCTCTAATTGTTTTAGCTTTTTTCTAGCTCGTTCGGGCTAATCGATAATACATCACCCTACCGACCTCAGTATAGAATAAGGGGATTATTTCTTAATCGCATGCAATACTCAGACTTACGATTGAAATATACAGCGTTCAGATGACCATTGATTTGCATATCTGCATAGCCCAAACCATCAAAGTCTGCCTTAAATGTAAAAATACAATTGTCAAGTGCCTGAACATCATATATGTGAAAATAGCCGCAGTTTTCCGGAGGCTCATCATATCTAAAACTCATATCAAACATAAAATAGTTACTAAAAAAGCCTTCAATATTATTAACCCGTACGAGACGGTTGTAATACATAGTGATTCTGTCTCTGGCACTGCCGTGATTGTGATTGTACATATTTTTATAATAACCTTCTTTAAAAGCCATCAAGATCTCAGTCTGGCTTAATTCCTTTACATCCCAACCACCAGGAGTATCCTTAGTAAATCCAACAATCTCAGCGCTATGATAATATTTCCTCAGGATAAATGATAGGTTGCTCAAATAGTCTTCTTCGAACATAATATCATAAGTTATTTCAAGACTATCCTTTTGATTATCATAAGTTATACCGTAACCAGCATGGTCTGCAATTTGGATAATCCTATTCTCCCCATCAGCCTCAAATGAGCATTTATAAGCTGGATTCTTATATAATGCACTCACAAAAGGTGATTTGGGTTCCTCATTGCAATTAATGCAAATTGTAAGTACTATTACAAATACTAATCCTTTTGAGATGCTAAAAACAAGTCGCCTTTTCAAGGAATGCGGATATTTAGTTTAAACGATTGCGAATTACCTCATACAATAACCGATCTTTAAGATTCTTATACGCTTATTTTCAACCAATTGATACATTATTAGCAGATTATTGCCAAAAACATATTCATTTTGTTTCTGTCAATGCAATAGGCTGACATTCCTTTGTCTAATCCTCAACACACCTGACCGAAGATCCCATGCGCTTGTCCTCCGAAGCCCTGCCTATCCAGGAACCACTGGTAATTGTAGTGACGTTCCAGGCACTACTGACATCATATGTGGTGCTTGTCCACCAGCTTCCCCAACTGTCAAGATACTGAAACTCTCCATCCCCAAATAAACGATAACCGCCGGGATAAGTATTGAAACCGTAATTTTCCAGCTCATCCCCCGCAGTAATTTCACCTCCAAGAATTGTGATTAAGGCAATCCATTCATCGTTGGTTGCTACATGCCAACCCGTTGGAGCAATATCCCGGCTGTCGGTTACCACATACCAATTGTATAAACGGCCGTAAAGTTCCACATGGTCAGGATTATTATCATAACTGCACCATGCCCCTGTGTCTAAAGCAGACCATTGAACATCGGCGGTGATATTTGGTATCGAATCGCCGTTCCTGTAATGGGTTACCTTAAGATTTTCAGCCATCCACCATTGTTCACCGATTTTTACCGTCACATAGGTATTTCCGTCAATATCGGTTACCGTACCTGTTTCAGGTTTATTATCGTCTTCCTTGCTGCAACCTGTAACTATTAATCCCACCGCGATGAAAATGGAAAGGAATATTTTCATATGCCTGGCTCGATAAAAGCTAAAGCTTTATGAGCGAAGTTAAGAAAACTTCGCTCAACTTTGGGTTTACAAACTTCAGCAATTGTCGGCATTAAACGAGTTGTCGGCAGAACATTATCCTATTGAGGTGATTGTCAGAATATATTCTTGCTAATTATTGTGCTTTTGCCTATCTTTCTTGGTGCATAGAAAAGATAGCGCCCTGATCACGCAACGGCTCATGCACTCAGGCGTTGGGAGCAAGGCTTAAAAGTGAACTCTATGATTAATTTTACATTAACATGAATAAAAACCTAAAACTTCTAAACGCTTGTAAGGAAGGTAATTTGACTGAAGTTAAAAAGCTTTTAAACAGGCGATTTTTTAAACCTAATATTAATGCAAATTATGAATATCATTAACCAACAAAATCCTAAAACCAAAAATTTATGAAACCATTTATTATCACTTTGCTGTGTGTCTTTGCCTTTATAGCATGCACAAATTCACAAAAGAACAGCGAAAATATCAGTGAAGCTCAAATCAAAGAAGCTCAAACTGTAGCACAAAATTTTTTGGATATTTTAGCCAAAAACGACTCAACTGCCATTTTAGCTACTTTCTCCAGTAATCCTGAAGCGATATATTCTATGGGCGGTGAAATTATCAAAATGGCTGATATGATTCCAATTTCACGCAATGTGCTTAGCGGTATTTCAAAACAAACATTTGAAAATGTCACTGATCATTACCTTTTATTAAACTCAACTATTTTTGTTTACGATTATAAATGCTTGAATAAGGTGTATGAAAAATCTGGATTAGTTACAACTATAGATCCGGTTTGTTGTTCTTACACTTTTCAAAAGGAACAGGAAGGATGGAAAATTATCCATATGCACGAAACCTGGATGAATGTGAAAGTGGATTCAAGTATGGTTAAAAAGTAATTTGAATATCCTTCATAAATAAGTTGAAGTATTTCAACTTTGCGTTTTGTTAAAAATGCTTGACTTCAGGTGAATAAAATCGTATCTTTCTTTTATGAGGTCCATTCTCAACATAATTTTGATTTTAGGGTGTAACCTAAGCATCCTGTACGCACAGGACACCCTTACCCAACAAAGGGTTCAACCCCGATATTGGATTACGTTAAATAACAATTCACCCCGGATCTCCACGAGATTGTTTGAAGTGAAAGACTCGTCTTTGGTCATTTCGAAAACGAGTAAACACTCCGACTATTATAAAAGGAATTTTACGGTAAGCGAACTCAATATTAACCAAATTAAATCTGTCAGATACTTGAATACTAATAATGTAACAGCTGGAATGGTTTTGGGTGGACTAGCCGGGATGCTGGTCGGGGTGGTAATAGGCACGAATGAGGAAGATAGTCCGGATTCGTTTCTGGGTTCAGGACAAACCGCAGAGAGCAAAGCAGCCGGAGATATTTTTTATGGTGCAATTATTGGTGCAGGTATCTGTGCTTTGGTCGGTTCCTTTAGAATAAAAATTCCTTTAAACAGGAATCCTGCTGATTATTCAAGGTACAAAAGCCTCCTCGAAAAGCAGTCTGTAAAGTATAAGTACCTTTCAGTCCATTAGCAGGAAAAGAACCTCCTGTTATTGCCGAAGGCAATCACCCACCGGAAGGATACGTCCCCAGTCCGTAGGTCGAGTTGCGGGGTGAAGTTAAGAAAACAATAACCGTCAACTTAATGATTGAATTGAAGTTATATTACCGTCCAAAAGGATAAGCACGGAGTGCTTAAATATGAATAACGCCGGGTGAAACCCGGTGTCAAGCGAGCAAATGAAAATCTCACAACCACGGAGTGGTTGAATATTAATTGAAAACATTTCGACTACAATTCAACCACTCCGTGGTTGGAAAGCCGCAAATATAGTTTACCCCGGGTTTCACCCGGGGTTATTCAAATTCAACCGCTCTGCGGTTAAACCTTAAATTGACGGCAATGGTTAAGAAAACTTTGCTCAATTGTGGGGAATCAAAATAATCCAAAACCCCAGCTGAATGATAAGTTTTACCATTTGATGGTAATAGCTTTGTTAGGTTTGCATCTACAGACAATTTATTGAATGTGTGAATGATGGACATCTCTTTGTTATTATTAAAACTGGATGTAAATCTCTTAATAGGAATATTTATACCTTTCACTTAGCTGCTTCTTGAATTCTATGATTTTCTCCTGCAAATGCCTAATCTCATTGTGAAGAGCGCCGATATTTCCATTTCCCTCCTGTAAGAGTTCCCGAATGATACCATGATTGATTAATATATTACTCTGGTACTCATAAATCCTGGAAATCAATATTTTAACATCGTACTTTATGTCAAGCATAACCAAATTTTTTAATGAATAAGCTATTGGTGTTTTTATGAAAGTTAGGCTCAATAAAGTATATAACTGTTACATATCATTTTCTATAATTTACATCATTCCCATATTTTAAGTGTACAATAAGTCATCTTTTCAATATTTTATAATAAACTAATAGTGTGAATGATGCAACTTTTATCATGAATAGTGTAACTCTATCCTGAATTATAGGACTTAATTTTACACTGTGAAAACTTATTTATTATTAATAACAAAAAAGCGTGGGAAATAGAAAACAGATAAAAAAATACGGGTATTTGAAAAGTGTACTTATTATTTTCTTTCTATCACTGACTTTCAGAGCATTCGCTCCGGATATCAACGTTGCCTTTATCTTCGTTTCAGAACCCGAAAATCAACATAACAATCCAGAGCCTGAAGGACTTTTCGACGGACTTATTAATGCAGTTATTCAGGTTGAAAGCCTGGGAGATACAATGGCATATAATCTGACAGAAGAAGCAACCGGAGCGTTTCAAATCAGACCCATCAGGCTTCTGGACTATAACCGGAGAACAGGTAGCAATTATCAATTGGAAGATTGCTACAATTTTAATGTTTCAAAAGAAATATTTCTCTACTACACACAGCGAATAGGTATTGAGGATCATGAATCAATTGCCCGGAAATGGAACGGGTCAGGGAAAAGTACATTGGAATACTGGGACAAAGTCAAATCCTTTTTGTAATCAATTCTTTTCTGTATCCATTAACTCTTACCCTTGTTTATTTGCCAAAAATCAAATTGAGCGCGATCCCAAAATAGTTCTCCTCTGATAAATATTTTTTATTTACCTCTATTGAACAACGCCTCCGCCGGACAACCCAATTCTCTCTGCTTGCAATGATTGCAAGTCATCTTCCCGCGTATCTGAGCGTTACCGTATGTTGTCAGGAAGGCAACTGCCAGCAATGCAGACAATATGACAAAATCAAATTTTATGATTAATAGTATAATTCCAATAACCAGTGGCATCAAGGTAATCAGGAGATCAGGGATCATATCACGCCAGGTCATGTTTTTTTTACAGAATTCCGAGGTATCTCCCTTCTTAAAAAACAAGGCGCTCAGCCGGCCTTTTCCGAATCCGCAGGTCTTGCCCCAATAATAACAGTGGGTGCAATGATATCTTATCAACCGGAATTCAAACACAAGTATATATAGCAAATAAAGCACGGCAAAAGCCAAGCCCAGTTTTAAAACTATTAGGAATCCCAACCCGTAAATAGCAATGGATAAAACATTTGACAGGATCACAGTCCCAACCGGATAGTTCTCATAGGTTTTCATGGTTTGACATATTGCCAAATTAATATTATTTAACGTTCTGCAGGGACGTCCTATTTTGAAACTGTCAACGTACAGTTAAATGTAGTAAATATTTAAATATGAGGAAAGTGTGGAAGGAATAATTTATACGCTATGAGCGAAGTTAAGAAAACTTCGCTCAGCTGCGGGATTCGGTTTGACTGGCAGTATTGACAGTTCCGCAGCATCCACGCACCATTTCAGCACCGGATTGATGAGCAAGGTATATTTCCCGATCAGGAAGCTTCATATCAGTCCCAATATTGGTTTGGTTATACGCTCATGCCCAGATTCAGGAAGAAAAGGTGATCGCCCTGCAGGGCTGAATTAGATGCTTTGGAATGCTATTTGTTGTCTTCAGCATTCTTTAACGTGATCAGGATCACACCGTTCATACCCCGTGTGCCATAGATCGACGCAGCGGAACCTTTAAGAATGGAAATTGATTTTACCATCTGGGGGTGAATGCCTTCTATGGAAATTACAGGCGTTCCGTTTACAACAAAGAGTGGTTCGGTCTCTCCATTGACGGACCAGCTATCGCGGATCCTGATGCTTGTGCCGGTTACCTGAACACCCGGAACTTCGCCCCGGATCATATCATAAATGGTATTGTAAAAGGCATATCGTTCCTTTTTTCCATCAATCTTACCGACAGGAACAGTAACGTTTTTCCTTTTTTCGGTCCCGTACCCTATATTCACCTCTTCCTCGAAGTATTCGTATCGTTGACTTTTGATCTGAACAACGATGGAATCAGGCAGTGTGAAGTTGATGGTGGTCCTTCCGTCAATCGGCTCTTCGATATTTGCAGGCGGCGAAGTAAATATTCCGATCTTTGTTGCAGATGTTTTGACCCTGATTTTGTACATCCCCCTGTGATTGGTTACCAACATGCTCTTTGTGCCATCCACCATGAGGATGGCATCCGGAACCGGATACCCGTCTAAATCAACCACCACGCCTGTTACGGTAACCTTTTTACCGCTTTGCTGACCCATGACCGGTTGGATCGCCAAGAAAGCCATTATCAAAAAAAAGAGGGCACAGGAAGCAATCACCCTGAATTTTTTCATGATCTTAATTTTATAAAACATCTGAATTTAGTAAAAATTTAAATGCAATTGAATTGTGGTAGGAATACTTCAAGTCACCACAAAATGGTTGGCAGTGAATCCCGTTTATCAACAACAAGTCAGTCTAATATTTTATAATATTGCATACTAAATCCTTACACCTGATGCCCTTCTCCCTTCAAACTCTCATTTACCAGGCCTGCATTGATCCCATACTTGCACCATTGCATAAGAGTGTGTTGGAACAAGTGGAGCCGTCACTCCGCGTTCTGGATATAGCCTGCGGCACCGGCGCGCTGGCCATGGCAATAGCCCAAAAGGCCGAACATGTCACGGGTATAGATCTTTCGGAAGAGGCCATTGCTGCGGCAAAGCGAGTGGCCCGGCGAAAGGCAATAAACAACGTCTCCTTTGAAATTCACGATGCCGGTGACCTGTCGCTTTACACCGAAAATGAATTTGATATCGCCGTTACCTCCATGGCCATCCACCAGTTCGATGCTGACCTTGCGGTGAAAATACTTACTGAAATGAAGCGGGTCGCCCGCAGTCTGATCTTCGTTGATTACAACCACCACATGCCACGCAGTTGGGGAAAGTCACTGGCATGGACCATTGAACGTATGGCAGGAGGTGACCATTACCGGAACTTCAGGATATATATGAAAAAGGGTGGCATTTTGCATTTTGCCAGGCAGGCCGGAATAAATCTCCAATCACAGAAGATCAGAGGAGGAGGGGTGTTTGTGGTGGCGGTAAGTAATGAAGTGATGAAGTGATGGGGTGATTGGGTGAAGGGGTGATGAAGTGATGAAGTGATGAAGTGATGAAGTAATAAGGTGTTAAGGTGTCGGAGTGAGAGTGAAACAAATTATTTACTGCACTCCATGGTAAACAATACATTCGGGCTGGCCGTTGTATCGATGGTTAACCCCGCCGGTGGGAAAGGCACTGTCCAAACACAAACGTGATTCAACGACGGCATAAAAGTTGAGCTTAATCTGGTCAGCTCGGTATTAACAGAAATATCCAGATCGATTAATTGATTACAACTACAATCTAAGGAACTTAGAAATACACTTTTTGAAAGATCCAGGCTCATCAACTGATTGCAGCAACAGTTCAGCCAACTTAATGCGCTATTTCTGGTAATATCCAAACTGGTTAATTGGTTAATACCACAACTCAACCATTCCAAATCCGGACAATATGAAACATCCAGGCTGGTCAACTGGTTTTCATAGCACCACAATCTTATCAAGGCGTTATTTTTTGAAACATCCAGGCTGGCCAACTGGTTGGTAGAGCACCATAGAATCTCGAGGGCAGTATTATTGGAAATATCCAGGTTGGTTAACTGGTTTATATAGCATTCTAGATGGGATAATGAATCCAAACCAGAAACATCGAGCGATGTTAACTGGTTTTCACCACATGATAAGGCAGTTAATAACGGATTATTGGAAATATCCAATTCGGGTAATTTATTACTGCTGCAATTAAACATTTGTAAAGCTGAATTTCCTGAAACATCCAGGGTTGTTAGTTTATTACCAGCGCAATTCAAATATTCCAAATCAGGATTATGTGAAACATCCAGGCTGGTCAATTCGTTTATCGGGCACTCAAGAATAGTCAGTGCAGCATTTTGTGAAACATCCAGACTGGAAATATTATTCCAGCCACAACGTAATATTTCCAAATTGGCAAATGCCTGTATCCCTCTCATATCAGAAACGGATGCCGCATTCAGGCACAAATCCGTTACCATCTCTGCCTCCGAGACGCTGATTTTACCATCACCGTTTTTATCAGCGCCAGTACTTATCAAAACATTCAGAAAGTTAGCATCACGGATAGTAATGATGGGATCAGTATCAATATCCTTCCTGCAGTGATTGCATAAAAACAACGCCAGCAAGGAAACAAATACTCTGCTGTTAATCTTTAATGACATTAATTCATAAGTGTCAATTTCTTTACTAATTTATGAAATTCAACGCATTCAAAAAGAATATTTAATATCTTTCAGGTAGAGATTCTAATCACGTAAAAAACACTAACCTGAAAATCATGAATTCAACACGCAGGCAATTTATCAGACAATCATTGATGGGAGCCGGGACCTTGATGGTGGCCTCCTCATTCAGGTCATTCGGTACCGCTGATCCTGATATTAAGATTTCACTGGCAGAATGGTCGTTTCACCGGGCGCTGCAGTCGGGCAAGATGGATCATATGGACTTCCCCGCCAGGGCTAAAAAAGAGTTCGGCATATCGGCCGTGGAATATGTCAACGGTTTCTTCGGTGGTACAAAAATGGATTTTAAAACGGCTGCCAAAAACAAGCCCTATCTGAATGAATTACTGAAACGAAGCCAGGATGCCGGCGTCTTCAACCATCTTCTGATGTGTGACGATGAGGGACCACTTTCTTCGGTAGACCAAAAAGAAAGGCTTGAATCCGTCGATAACCATAAAAAATGGATCGAGGCCGCGAAGATACTGGGTTGCCAGACCGTCCGCGTAAACCTGCATGGAGAAGGAGATCCGGAAGACCGGAAGAAAGCGTCGGTGGATGCCCTCAGTAGGCTCGGCGAATTCGCAAAGCCCATGAAGATCAATGTAGTAGTTGAAAATCATGGCAGTGTGACCTCCAATGCGGACTGGTTAACCGCTGTCATGAAACAGGTAAATCGCGACAACGTAGGCACGCTACCCGATTTCGGGAATTTCTGCATGTCGCATCCCTGGGGCACCATACAAGAAGGCTGTGATGAAAAGTATGATGTGTATAAGGGCATCGAACAGATGCTTCCGTTTGCCAAGGGAGTCAGTGCCAAAACTTATGACTTTGACGGCAACGGACTGCAACCACTGCTCGATTACAAAAGATTGTTGGGTATTGTCAAGGCATCCGGCTTTAAAGGGTATATCGGCATCGAGTACGAAGGTATTTATCAGCCTGAGGAGGAAGGGATTAGGAATACCCAGGCGCTGCTGCAAAAATACCTGTAAGCTTTTTTAAAAGACTATTAGAACATGCCTTTGCCACGGAGAGAATTCCTGAAAAAAAGCGCTGTCGCCTCTGCAGCGCTATTTACAGGTTTGCACAACCAGGCTTCCGCTGATCCATTGAAACCCAGGGTAACCATTGTCAATCCGCTCAACCGCGTACCGGTTAGCTTCATTATTGATGATTCCACGGCGCTGGTGAACATGGCTCATTTTGGGATACCGCAGTTTCATGAAGTATTTCCGGAACAATATCCGCAGGACTGGCGAAGGCTGCCCCGTGAAATACCGGATGCTTTTGTCAGGGAATTCGGAGCATGGTGCCTCGATCAGGGTATCAAAGGGAAGTACAGCATGGTCCCCTACCCGGCCTGCACCGGATGGCTTCACCGGTTCATCCCGGGATGGACGAAAAAGGAGCTGGAGGACAGTCTGAAACTGGTGAGGGAATTCATGATGCCCAACTGGGATATCCATCCCGAAATGATCAGCCATACCCGTGTGATCAATATAAAAACAGGACAGCCCTACCCAGATGCTCTGCCGGAATTCATGGAAAACTGGGAATGGAGCCAGGATAAAAGCGCCGATGAGTTGGGATCTTACATGGCGTATGCACTCAACGTCCTAAAAGAAGCAGGATTGAATTGTGAAGGCATTACTACACCAGGAGGATTTGGCAGCAGGAACATGGATAATCTCGCCAAAGGAACCCTGGAGGCCGTCCGTGATGTTTTCAAAGCGGATATGCCGCATTTTTTCAGGGATGTGATCACAGATCCTGGAACAAGCGTTGAACCGCAATTATTCCATGTATCCGGACTGGATTCAGGAGATCCGAGGTGTTCCGTTCATATCATAGGATGCACCGATGACTGGTTCGGAGGTTGGGACGGCATGTCCCCTGGTAATGCGGATTTTTTCATCACAGAGGATTTAAAGAAAGGCCGGCTCGTGGATGTTATTGATCAAGGAGAACCTGCTATCCTGGTTTGCCATTGGCCGGGTATCTATTTTAATGGTGAGCGAACAGGATTCAGTATATTCAAGCAGGTTGTAAGCAGGCTGAACCGAAAATACAACAACCTGATCTGGATGAAGAACAGCGAAATTGCCCGGTACTGGGCTGCAAAAAAGCTCACGGATATTGTTACACAGGACAATGAAATTACTTTTAAAGCACCTTTTGGGACAAACCGTTTCACGGTCCATGTCAGCAAGAAGATCCGGAAGATATCAGTGCATCATGAAGGCAAGGAAATTATTATCGAAAAAATAATCGATCCATTATATCTAAAGCCGGGAGCCTTTTGCTGGGATCCGGTCGGAACATTGGTGTCACTCAATCTTGAAAAGGGAAATACAAAGCTTGTGTTTTCTTAACCAGCATGGGTTCGTTATCGAAAGATCTCTAAATCTTTGACTTTAAGCGCCAGATTTTGTATATTTCTTTAGAATAAACCCTTAATATGGATATCTATCAAAAGCTGGCAAAACACCTGGATAATCTCCCGGGTGGATTTCCATCGACGGAAAGCGGGGTTGAAATACGCATCCTGAAGAGACTCTTTTCACCCGAAAATGCAGCACTTGCCCTGTATCTAACGCTTATACCCGAAGAACCCAGGGTAATAGCCCGGCGTGCGGGAATGGACAAAGAAGCTGCCGGGCAACAACTCGAAGAGATGGCACAAAAAGGCCTTATTTTCGCCATCTATCGTGAGAAAAAGCAGCCCAAATACCAGGCGGCCCATTTTGCCTGCGGCATTTGGGAATTTCAGGTTAACCGGCTTTCACCTGAATTTGTTCAGGATATGGAGGAATACTGGCCCACTTTCTTCGATCTCGACACCTGGCAAAAGACGCCCCAGTTCAGGACAATCCCCGTAAACCAAAGCATCAACGTTGAACACCACGTGATGTCCTATGAACAGGCTGAAGAAATCGTCCGGAAACACCATGTATTTAGTGTTAATCCTTGTATATGCCGGCAGGAACAGGGCATAAAAGGTAACACCTGTAACCGGCCCGTTGAAACCTGCATGATGTTTGGCAACGTTGCTGAGTTCTACCTCCATCGCGGTACGGGCCGTAGGATAACCCGGGAGGAAGCACTGGATATACTCCATCAGGCTAATAAACATGGACTTGTAATTCAACCCAGCAATTCAAAGGATGTTTCGTTTCTTTGCTGTTGCTGCACATGTTGTTGTTCAGTGCTGCGCAACATCAAAAGGCATCCCCGTCCGGCATCCATCGTTATCACACCCTTTTTTGCTGTAATAAAGGAAGAAACCTGCACACAATGCGGTACATGCATCGACCGTTGCCAGATGGAAGCCATAAAAGCCTATGACTGCAGGATCACTATCGATGCCGACCGTTGTATAGGCTGTGGTCTTTGTGTCACCGAATGCGCTGTTCAAGCTATCAACCTGTCCCGAAAACCACGGCCTGATCAAAAGAAAGTCCCCAAAGACATGAATCATGCCTATATAAACCTTGCAAAAGACCGGGGCAAGCTGAGTACAGTAAGCATGATCGGTATGCTTTTTAAATCAAAGGTGGACAGGCTGCTAACACCCAGGTAATTTAAGGAATGTATGATTTTGATAAGAATAAACCAGCGGCATACTGCTGGTTTTTTTTGTATACCAAATCATAATTTGTATATTTAGTCTCCATTAGTATTGATTTTTATTAGCTTATCTTTTAATCTCTCAAATACCTCAAATCTATGAGCGAAAAAATATCCATCAGTCCGGCCGGAGAAAAATTTCCTTTGCCCAATCCCGAGGAATACATGGCAGAATTCGAAAACCTGAAAAAACGCGTTGAACAGGAACGTGCCAAAAATCGTGAAATCGTTGTTGTCATGGGTGTCGGTTTTGTCGGTGCAGTCATGGCCGCCATTGTTGCCGATAGTGTTGATGAAAAAGGGCAGCCTTCCAAATTTGTAATTGGCATGCAAAGGCCCAGTGCGCGGAGTTTCTGGAAAATTCCCTTGCTCAATCGCGGCATATCTCCGGTAAAAGCTGAAGATCCTGAGGTGGATCCCATGATTGACCGTTGCGTCAACAAGAAAAAGACACTCATCGCGACCTATACTTATGACGTATTAAAACTTGCTGATGTTGTTGTGGTTGATGTTCAGTGTGATTATATCAAAGGGGACCTGGGCAATGTCCGCAACGGCGAAACCGATATGGCCGCGCTGGAAGCTTCCATTGGTGTTATTGCCGAAAACGTACCTCCGAAAGCCCTGGTTTTGATCGAAACCACCGTGGCGCCCGGCACTACGGAACAGGTTGCTTACCCGATCATGAAAAAGATTTTCAAAAAACGGGGCATCAAGAGTGATCCCTTGCTGGCCCATAGTTATGAGAGGGTTATGCCGGGGCGCAATTACGTTGCCAGCATCCGGGATTTCTGGCGTGTCTGCAGCGGGATCAATGAAGAGGCCAAAAAACGGGTCGTAAAATTCCTGAATGAAGTGCTGAATACCAAGAAATATCCGCTTACCGTGATGGACCGGCCTATTGAATCAGAAACCGCCAAGATTGTTGAGAACAGCTACCGGGCTACCATCCTTGCCTTCCTTGATGAATGGAGCCTGTATGCAGAACGCAATGGCGTTGACCTGATCAAGGTGATCGGTGCCATCAAAGTGCGGCCAACACACAGCAATATTATTTTCCCGGGACCCGGGGTCGGCGGATACTGCCTGCCCAAAGACGGAGGATTGGGCGTATGGGCTTACAAACACATCCTCGGCTTTGAGGATGATATTTTCAAGATTACACCGATGGCCATTGATATCAACGATACGCGCGGCCTGCATGTCGGGCAGCTCACCCGTGATGCCCTGCGCAATATGGGTCAACCGATTGCGGCAGCTGAAGTCCTGATCCTGGGTGCAGCCTATCGCGAAGATGTCGGAGATACCCGTTACAGCGGTTCGGAAATTGTGATCCGTAAACTGGCCGAAATGGGGGCCGAGATCCGGGTGCATGATCCCTATGTGGAACACTGGTGGGAGTTTGAACAGCAGGACAGTTATCCCGCCACGGGACAAAGCAAGGCACGGTTCTTCCGCAGCCAGGAAAAACTGAAGGAAATGCACATCGAGCCGGATCTGGATAAAGCATTAAAAGGCGCGGATGCAGTTCTTCTGTGCGTGCGCCATGAGGCCTATCTGAACCTGGATCCCGATGAAGTGGTCCGGAAAATTGGGAAACCGGCTGCCATCATTGACTGTTTCGGCATATTGAGTGACGACAAAATACGGCGGTACTTTCAACTCGACTGTGAAGTGAAGGGGCTTGGACGCGGTCATATCCAGCGCATCAAGGATGAAATCCGAAAGTCCTAAATAAGGATAATTAACCTATTCTCACCATGAAAATAAACTATCAAAAAACAAATTCCGGTATGTTATCACGCCGGGAATTTGTTGGTTTGACCGCTCTGGGAGCCGCCGGATTTACGATCCTGCCGAGCCATACCATCAGCGGCCTGGGACATGTTGCCCCCAGTGACAAACTGTATATTGCCGCGATAGGTTGCGGGGGAGAAGGCGCCTCTGACATTGATCACTATGTGAAAGCACCCAAAAACAATGCCGTAGTGGCTTTTCTGTGCGATGTGGACGACAGGCAGGCCGCCCAGAAGATCAAGGAACTTCCCAAGGCCAAATTCTACTACGACTGGCGTGAGATGTTCGAAAAGGAAAGTAAGAACTTCGATGCTGTTACCATTGCCACGCCAGACCATAACCATGCCATTATGGGACTCGGCGCCATGCAACTGAACAAACACCTTTACCTGCAAAAACCTCTGTCACACGATATTTACGAAGCCCGTATCCTCACCCAGGCAGCAAAAAAATACAAGGTGGTCACGCAAATGGGCGATCAGGGCGCTTCCTGCGAAGGCATGAGAACCTTGCGTGAATGGATTGAAGCAGGCGTGCTGGGAGAGATTGAGGAGGTATATTGCTGGACTGACAGACCTGTTTGGCCGCAGGGAATTCCCTGGCCCACTCAGCGTCCCAAAGTGCCCAAAGAGCTGAAGTGGGATCTGTGGCTTGGAACAGCCGAGAATACCGAATACATCGATAACCTGGTGCCATTTAACTGGCGAGGCTGGTGGCGCTTTGGCACCGGCGCCCTGGGCGACATGGGATGCCACATCATGGGGCCTCCGTTCAAGCTGCTCGGGTTGGGATATCCGACTGAAGTATCATGCAGCGCCAGCACGGTGTATAACGGAATCTTTACTGAAGCCCAATACCCCGAAAGCGGACCGGTTGCTTCTTCCATACGGTTCAACTACAAGCTGCAAAACGGCCGTGACCTTCGCCTTTATTGGATGGACGGAGGAATAACCCCCGAGAGGCCGCTTGAACTGGATTCGGACAAAAACATGAATGACATTATGGGCGATTGGCCCGGCCTTTTCGATTATGAAGGTGCTACCCTGTTCATAGGGACCAAGGGCAAGGCAGCCTGTGGCTGGGGAGGCAGAAATCCTATTCTCCTGCCCCTTTCACTGAATGAGATCATTAAAGTACCCAAAAAATACCCGCGTGTCGAAGGGGACATGGATGGCCACTGGTGGCAGTGGGTAGATGCCTGCATTGCAGGATATGGGAATATGGAAGTGGACTCACCCTTCGAAGGATATGCCGGTCCACTTACCGAAACCGTACTGATGGGAAACCTGTTGTTGCGCAGTTTCAACATCCGGGAGAAGATAAAGCGGGTTGATCCGGTATACGGCGAGATGGAAGGTTTTGTCTTCCCCGGCCGATATATCAACTACAAATGGGACGGAGAGAATATGCGAATCACTAACTTTGAACCGGCCAACCAGTTTGTGAAACGGACTTACAGACAGGGCTGGGGCGAACTGAAATTATAATTTTCATACCACAGGATCTGTGACACGGCGACTTTCCATTCTGATATTGGCAATGCTTGCCTCCTGTACGGCAATGCATAAGCTCACCTATAAGATAGAAGATTCGCATGATGCTCTCTACAAGCAGAAAGCCCTGGTTGTTTATGCGGTTGAAGAAAACAGGGTGCTGTTTACAAATCCCACTGGCACCCGCTGTTATTTTCTGAAAGGCAAGCAGTATGTCGAAAAATGGGAACAGGGTGATACCCTGATCATTGATGATAACCTGGAGGATTTTTACAGCCTGAAATTTTTGAAGAATTGCCCGTAAGCGTAATACGCAGATAATCTTTATATTATACTAGGTGGAGTTTGTAACCATAGTCAACATATGTGATTTTAGAAAGCACGGAGTGCTTTAATTTGAATAGCGCCGGGTGATAACCCGGTGTATATATGAGGCTGATTTTTCACAACCACGGCGTGGTTGAATATTGCAAGACAGAGCTATTTCAATTAAATTCAACCACTACGTGGTTGTAGAAAACATCAATGCCAGTTACACCGGGCTCCGCCCGGCGCTATTCACATTTAACCGCTAACGCGGTTTGATCTTAAGTTGACGGCTATGATTTGTAACTCCGCCTAAAATTATGGCTTTTGATACAGCCTCTACATTTAATATATTTGACCCTAATTAATTTTAACCCATGAAAAAGATCTGTACCGCCATTTTTCTTTTCGCTGCAGTTATTACTGTCGTTTCAGGACAGTCTGACATCCTGATCCCTGTGAGCACGCAAAATACCGACCTGATTTTCAAGGTGGGAAATGATCACCGGTTATACCAGGTGTATTATGGTCCGAAGCTGGTGCAAACTCCTGACAGCAAAACATTCCCCCGGCCGGCGCACCTGGCCTATGTCACTTCGGGAACTGATAACCTGTTCGAACCTGCCATTCGGATCACCCACAGCGACGGCAATCCTTCTCTCGAACTGAATTATGTGAATCACCAGACCGAAAAATCCGATGAGAATGTCACCATCACCCGTATCCGGCTGAAAGATCCGCAGTACCCCGTTGAAGTGATCCTTCATTTCAAGGCATTTGCCCGCGAGAATGTCATGGAGCAATGGGTGGAAATAATTCACCAGGAAAAGAATCCCGTCACGGTTTACAATTATGCTTCATCGTTGCTTCATTTTGACGCCCCGCAGTACTGGCTTACCCAGTTTCATGGCGACTGGGCCGAAGAAATGAAGATGCAGGAGAATGAACTCTCCAGCGGCATTAAGATCCTCGATTCCAAACTGGGTACCCGGGCCCACATGTACCAGACACCCGTGTTCTTCCTTTCGCTGAATGAAAAATCCGGTGAAAACTCCGGAGAATTGGTTGCCGGAACACTGGGCTGGTCGGGTAACTTCAGGTTCCTGTTCGAGGTGGATGAAAAAAACTCGCTCCGTGTTATTTCGGGAATCAATCCATATGCTTCCGAATATTTACTGCAACCGGGAAAATCGTTTGTCACGCCCCCCTTTATCTTCACCTATTCCGCACAGGGTAAGGGATATGCCAGCCGGAACCTTCACCGCTGGGCTATTAATTATGGCATTATGGATGGAAAGGAATCCAGGCTCACCCTTCTGAACAACTGGGAAACCACCTATTTCGACTTCAATGAGGAAAAACTCACCGCCCTGCTCGATGACACAAAAAAGATGGGGCTCGATTTGTTCCTGCTCGATGACGGCTGGTTTGCCAACAAGTATCCACGAAACAATGACAGGGCCGGGTTGGGCGACTGGCAGGAGAATAAGACCAAATTGCCCAACGGAGTCGGTTACCTGGTGAAGGAGGCAGAAAAACGTGCTGTGAAATTCGGCATCTGGATCGAACCCGAGATGGTGAATCCCAAAAGTGAGTTGTATGAAACGCATCCTGACTGGGTTCTGAAACTTCCCAACCGTCCGGAACATTATTACAGGAACCAGCTCGTTCTCGACCTTACCAATCCCGAAGTTCAGGATTTTGTCTATGACCTGGTCGATGGCATGCTGACCCGGTTTCCCGGGCTTGCATTCTTTAAATGGGACTGCAACCGCATGATGACCAATACATACTCAGTCTATCTGAAGGACCGGCAATCGCATGTCTATATCGATTATGTGAACGGGCTTTACAGGGTACTTGACCGTCTGCGCCAGAAATACCGGCATGTTCCCATGATGCTGTGCTCAGGTGGCGGAGGAAGGGTCGACTATGGCGCCATGCGCTATTTCACTGAATTCTGGGCCAGTGATGACACCGATCCCGTGGAGCGCATTTACATACAATGGGGCTATTCCTATTTCTTCCCTGCCCTGTCGGTTTGCAACCATGTTACCTCCTGGGGAAAACAATCTGTTAAATTCAGGACCGATGTGGCCATGATGGGTAAGATGGGATTTGATATCCAGGTGAATGAATTCAATGAAAAGGAACTGGCATTCTGCCAGGAAGCTGTTAAAAATTACAAGCGGCTGAGTGAAGTGATCTGGCGTGGCGATCTTTACAGGCTGATATCGCCTTATAAGGAGAACCGGGCCGTGTTGATGTACGTCAGTCCTGATAAAGACAAGGCTTTGCTTTTTTCTTACACCATGAACATGAGGTATGGGGAGAACTTCAACAATGTGCGTTTACAGGGTCTTGATGCGGCAAGAACTTATGCAGTTCAGGAAATCAACCAGTTTCCGGGTACCATGAGCCTGTACCCGACAAAAAGGCTGTACACCGGTGACTACCTGATGAACGTGGGATTGAATGTTACGTCCTTTCAGCCTCTTACCAGCTCGGTAATTGAGATCACGGCGGAATAATCCTTACCGCAAGGCCGTTTTGTAGCTTATTGCCATCCCTCCGCCGCGGTTATCAACTGTTGTTTTATAGTTGGGGAGACTGCTGACATATTCATAATACTGCCGGCCGTCATACTCCCTGACATTGTGGCTTGTATAACAACCTCCCACGATGAGTTTCGGATCTATCGATTTAAAATAACTGACATACCAGTCTTTATCCGCATCACTGAAAACAAAATCGATAGGGCCGCTCAGCTTAGGCACCAGGTCATGGGCGTCGCCCAGGCGGGCATCAATATATTGGGCTACACCTGCTTTCTCAAAGTTGATAAGAGCTTCTTTGTACCGCCTCTCATCAATTTCAATGGTGATCAGTTTGCCCCCGGTCTTGCTGAGCGCCCAGGCTATCCAGATAGCGGAATGGCCCGTGGAAGTGCCAATCTCGACAGCATTCTTATAGTTGTTTTTAATGATAATATCATATAATAATTTCCCGTCGGATGCCGGCACATTCATATCCCGCCAGCCATATTCCTTGCTTTTCAGAAAAGCATTGACCTTCTGATCGATTTCACTTAACGTCTGATTGTTCTGCGTATATACCTTATCATGGGAACAGCCTGCAAACGCAAAGATTACAACGATTATCCTGAAATAAATGCTGATGGCCTTTTTCATGATTATTTTGCTTTTATTTTAAACTATAACCCTTGGAGACTGCATTAAAAGAATGAAAGAAAAGCGTAGTTGCAAACTACGCTTAGCGTAACATGCAAATTATCCATTTATTATGCTAGGCGGAGTTTGTAACTCCGCCTAACAAATTGGCTTTTGATACGGTCCCTTCCACGAATGTAACGAAAAAACATTAATTTTATTCGAACCGTTACAATAACCTTTACCTGATATTTAATCCCATGGAAATTCTGTTAAAAACTCACGGCAAAATGCCTTTCCTGATTTTGGCATTGTTTATTTCTGCAACCCTGGCGTGCAAACGGCAGGGCTTTGTACCCTCACCGCAGCGGGTAGAGGAACGTGATATCCATACCCTGGCCACCGGAGCAAAGGCAGTTGATTTTAACCTTCCTGATGTATCGGGAAAATACTTCCAGCTTAGCGATTTTGACAAGGCAGACATCCTGGTCGTGATTTTTACCTGCAATCATTGTCCTACTGCCCAGGCATATGAGGACCGTATCATACAGTTTACCACGGATTACATGGAAAGGGGCGTATCCGTCGTGGCCATTATGCCTAACAGTTCCCTGGCTCTCCTGCTTGAGGAATGCGGATATTCAGATCTGGATGATACTTACGAAAGTATGATCATCAGGGCAAAAGATAAAAAATTCAATTTCCCCTATTTGTATGATGGTGATGTTGAGGTTGTCTCCATGCAGTATGGGCCCACTGCGACACCGCATGCTTTTGTGTTCAACAAAAATCGGGAACTGGTCTATTCGGGTCGGTTAGATGCTTCTGAAAAACCGGGAACCGCGAATGCGGAAGATCTGAGAACAGCCGTTGAAGCTACGATCAGCGGTCAACCTGTATCCACACCGGTAAATAAAGCTTTCGGTTGTTCCATTAAATGGGCCTGGAAGACTGAATGGACAGATAAAGTCAATGCGGAGTGGAATAGCAAACCCGTTACGCTGGATAAAATCTCAAAAAAGGAAATTACAGAATTAATCATCAACCCATCGAAGAAGCTGAGATTGATCAACGTTTGGGCTACCTGGTGTGGTCCTTGCATCATTGAGTTTCCCGAACTGGTGAATTTACAGCGTATGTTTGGAAACAGGAATTTTGAGTTCATATCTGTTTCTGCCGATAAACCCGGTCAGTCGGAACAAGCCCTGGAATTTCTGAAATCCAGAAATGCAGCCATCCAAAATTACATTTTTGACAGCGATGATAAATACGCATTGATCGAGGCCATTGATCCTGCATGGAACGGGGCATTGCCTTACAGTATTCTTGTGGAGCCCGGGGGCAGGGTCGTTTATTCCATACAGGGTTCGGTGGATCTGATGGCGTTGAAAAGAATGATCGTTGATCATCCAATGATTGGTCGGTATTATTAACCCAAAATCGTCCGTTTCCGAACATCATTTGTTCGGAATCGTACACATTGAAATATTTTTTTACGTTAGAAAAACAACTAACCTTCTATATATATTACGATTACAATCGCTGGCATGAATGTTGAGCCCTATGGGCGGGGAGGACCTTATCATTTCAATCGTTTGCCTGTATGTTTGGTAGCTTCTTTAAGGTAGCAATCAGGATATTACTTAGGGACCGTGCATACACCCTCATTAATATCTTTGGCTTGGCTATTGGCCTTGCGTTTGGTATTGTCATCTTCCTTTACGCCCATAAAGAGCTCAGTTATGACCGTTTTCATGAAAATGCCAGGCGGATTTACCGGATTGGCATTAAGGGGCAGGTAGCGGACAACACCTTTAATCATGCAATCACACCCTCGCCGCTTGCCCGTACGGCGGTCCGAGAGATCCCGGATATCGAAAACGCAGTCAGGATAGGCCGTTTTGGCGCCTGGCTTGTGCGTTACGGAAATGCAAAATACAATGAAGACAATATCATTTTTGCAGACTCCACATTTTTCCGGATTTTCTCCTTTCCACTCATCCAGGGTTCCCCGGAGGAAGTGATTAAAAAGCCCTTCAGCATTGTTCTTAGCAGAACAGCTGTGGAGAGATATTTCGGTCAGGAAGATCCAATCGGTAAAAGATTGCGGATTGAAAACGATTCCACCTATTACCTGGTGACGGGCGTCATGGAGGATATCCCCGAGAACTCCCACATGCATTTCGACATGGTTGGGGCGCTTTCCACCTATGATAAACGATTAAACAAACAATGGGTGGCCAGTTTTCTGTATACCTATGTCCTGGCCAGGGAGGATGCATCCCTTGAAAAAATCCGGAAAGATCTCGATAATATCGTAGTAAAATACGTGTTCCCGAACTATCAAAAAATGCTGGGGGTAAACACCGAACAAGCCTCATCCGACAGGGACCATTATTCCTACATCATGCAACCGCTCACGGCCATTCATCTGAAATCAGATTTTTCTGCTGAATTTGAACCTGTCGGAAAAATTCTGTACATCTATGTTTTTGTTGCTTTGGCCATGATCATCCTGATTTTTTCCTGCCTGAATTTTATGAGCCTGGTCACTGCCCACTCCATTTTCCGGGCCAAGGAAGTAGGCATCCGCAAAATTGCCGGATCCGACAGAAGGATACTGGTTCGTCAGTTCCTGTTGGAATCCTCTCTGATGACTTTCTTTGGCATGGCAATTGCCTTGCTCATCACTGAACTGGCATTGCCGTCATTCAGCAGGTATCTTGGCCTGCACCTCAGCCTTCGCCAAATCCTGAATTCTTCGGGCATCCTGCTGTTGGTTATACTGATCCTGGTGATTGGTCTGTTATCAGGGTTGTATCCTGCCTTGCACCTGTCAAAATATAATCCTGCAAAGACCATGCGCAACTGGTTGCAGGAGAGCCCCCGGAAAAGCTATTTCAGGTCAGGTCTCGTCCTGTTCCAGCTCTTTATTGCCGTTGGTGTGATTACCATGACCCTGTTGATCTTTGGCCAGTACCGGTATCTGATCAACAAAGAACGCGGGTACGACACAAAGGACCTTGTGGTCATCAGACGACCTGATGGACTTGCCGGCAAGCTGGAAGCATACAAAGAACAAATCAGCAGGCATCCCGGTATTGCATCCGTTACCAATTCAAACAGTATACCCGGCGGAATCTTCACCCATACGCCATTTTATCCGGAAGGAAGTCCGGTTACCCAAAACTACTCCGCTGCCCTAATTTTGGTGAGTTATGGTTTCGATTCCACTTACAGGTTCGAAATCACCCGGGGCCGGTTTTTTGACCGGTCCGTTCCGACCGATTCGTTATCTTGTGTAATCAATGAAACCACTGCCCGAACTATGGGAATTGAGGATCCTCTGGGCAAAAGAATTATCCACCTCACCGAAAAGCATAGTAAAAAATCTGCATACAGCATCATCGGTGTCGTGAAGGACTTTCACCTGGAAACACTTGATAATCCGATACCTCCCATGGTGATGGTCCTTATGCCCGGCAATTTGGAAGGATACCTTACCGTGAGAATGACCCCCGAAGATCAGGATAGCACGATTCAGTATCTCCGCACGGTTTGGGAAAGCTATACCTCCGCATATCCGTTTGTGAGCTATATCCTTGACGATGACAGGGTATCCTACTATAATCCTGTGCGGGAAACCGGCAGGGTATTCTCACTTCTCTCGATCATCGCAGTTATAATTTCCAGCCTGGGCTTGTTTGCGCTCGCTTCATACAATTACTTCAGGCGAAAACGCGAGGTTGGTGTTCAAAAGGCTTTAGGTGCCAGCAACCGGCATATTATTCTTCAAAAGATCTGGGAAATTACAGGTATGACCCTGACGGCATCGGTTGGGGCATGGATTCTGTCGCACTTCCTGATCAAGGCCTGGTTAGAGGACTATGCGTATCACACCAACGTGAATGTGCTTTATTTTCTGGCTGCATCAGGAATTGTACTCATCATCTCCCTGGTGACGATCTATTATCATGCCTGGCTGCTATCACGCACCAATCCGGGCATGGCCCTGAAATACGAGTGATCAGTACAGGTCAAAAATGGGTTGAATGCTGATTGTCATATCTGCCGGCTCACCATAATAAGGCCAGGATGTGACCAGTATATCTGCGCCCGAGCCGGCGTAATCGGAGACATTTTTAATCGTAATATTTCCTGCTGCCGCCAGTTTAGTGCCGGATCCCGATTTCAGGATCGCCTTCCTGATCTTTCGGATGTCTGCCGGGGAGAACTTATCCAGCTGCACGACATCCACACCGGTTTTGACTACCCTAAGTGCATCTTCCGGTGTTTCCACTTCCACCGTAATCATTTTTCCTCCGGCCCTTGCCCTTTGTTCTTTCAGTCTCTTCTCCAGGTTTTCAATTCCCCCCAGAAAATGATAATGGTTTTTATAAATCAGTATGGATTCGGAGAGCCCGAACCGATGAATGGTAGCGCCGCCTGAATTTACAGCCTTGATGGCAATTTTCCGGGTGTAGGGAATAACCTTGCGGGTGGTGGCGACCATTATATCCGGATTGGCCTCATGCGCCTTCTCCAGGAGCATGCGCGTGCGGGTAGCTATTCCGGAAGCATACCGCAACAGATTCTCAATGGTTCGGGCAATGGTAAAAAGGCTTCCCGACAGACCTTCTCCTTCCAGGAACTTCACATCCTTCTCGAGGTGCTCGCCGCTTGGGGTGAACAGCGTGGTTTGAACACCGGATTTATTGAATATCTTCATGACCTCCTCCGTGCAACAGACTACAGTGGGTTCACGGGTTGTCACCTGTATCTTGGCAGGTTTGTTTTCGAGTCTCAGCAGAGAGGTTGTCAGATCAAAATACGGCACATCCTCAGTCATAAGCTGATCAATTTCCTGATCGGTAAAGTACAGCATAACGCGATTCTTTTGGGTTTACAAATATTTGGTCCAGTAATATTGTCGTGGTTCAGCGTCATGAAAGCCCAGGGAATCATAAAGATACCTGGCATTATGGTTATCTGCCCTGACCTCAAGCGTGACTTTGGAACAGCCCAGCTCCGCGGCCTTTTCAATTACCTTTTCAATCAGTTTCCGGCCAATCCGGTTGTTCCTCCAGGAATCGGTTACAATAACGTCGTGGATATTGACAAATGGCTTTACCGTAAAAGTAGCGAAATTGACAAAACAATTCGTCAGACCGATATACTCATCACCGGCAACGGCCAGCAATACCAGTTTCGAGGGATGGTTTTTCAATCCTTCTACCAGCTGCGTCTTTTGCAATTCGGTGTAAGGAACTCCGCCGCCCATTTTGTCACAGATGTATTCATTCATCAGCGCGACAAGTGCATTGCAATGAGCCGGATTGCCGAAATCACAGGGGATGATGTCAACGGTTTTGTCTGTCATTTTGGTGATGAATTAGGCTTTACATCGCCGAAAATATTAAAAATATGTGAATTTATTCCCAAATAAATATCTTTGTGCCCGTTACACTAAAGATTTGTGAATGGACAGGATCCGTAATTTTTGCATCATAGCCCATATTGACCACGGTAAGAGCACCCTGGCGGATCGCCTTATTCAGATAACACATACCCTGGCTGACAGGGATTTCCAGGATCAGGTCCTCGATAACATGGACCTGGAAAGGGAAAGGGGAATAACCATCAAGAGTCACGCGATTCAGATGGAATACGAATTCCAGGGCAACAATTACATATTGAACCTGATTGATACTCCCGGGCATGTAGATTTTTCCTATGAAGTATCAAGAGCCATTGCTGCCTGTGAAGGCGCCCTCCTGGTAGTTGATGCCACGCAGGGCATACAAGCCCAGACCATATCGAACCTCTACCAGGCTGTTGACCATGCCCTCGAGATCATTCCTGTGCTTAATAAAATGGATATGCCCAGTGCCATGCCTGAGGAAGTGAAGGATCAGATCGTGGATCTTACCGGTTGCAAGCGCGAAGAGATCATAGAGGTTAGTGCAAAAACCGGGGCTGGTGTTGACAAAATCCTGGAAAGGATAATCACGCAGATACCACCGCCCAAAGGTGACCCCGCGGCACCGCTGCAAGCACTGATCTTCGATTCGGTCTTCAATTCCTTCCGGGGTATATTTGCCTATTTCAAGATCATGAACGGAACAATCCGAAAGGGCGATCATGTGAAGTTTGTGAACATGGGAAAGGATTACGGGGCCGATGAGATCGGGGTACTCAAACTAAAATTCGAATCGCGTCAGGAACTCAGTACCGGCGATGTGGGTTATATAATTTCCGGTATCAAATCGGCCAGGGATGTCAAAGTAGGAGACACCATCACCCACTACGACAAGCCCTGTGATAAGGCCATCGATGGGTTCGTGGAAGTGAAGCCCATGGTGTTCGCCGGTATTTACCCGATTGATGCGGATGATTATGAAGAATTGAGGGCCTCACTTGAAAAACTGCAGCTCAACGATGCTTCGCTTTCCTTCATTCCCGAATCCTCAGCTGCCCTTGGATTTGGTTTTCGTTGCGGGTTCCTGGGTCTGCTACACATGGAAATTGTGCAGGAACGTCTCGACAGGGAATTCGACATGGATGTAATTAACACGGTCCCCAACGTTTCATACCGGGTAATCACCAATAAGGGTGAATCCATTGATGTGCACAATCCTTCCGGTTTGCCCGATCAAATCTATCTCGATGTGATTGAAGAACCCTATATTGAGGCTGAAATCATCTGCCAGGCTGATTATGTAGGTCCCGTGATGAAGCTTTGCATCGATAAACGCGGTGTACTGAAAAACCAGGTGTATCTTACAACGAACAGGATCGAACTCAGATTTGAAATGCCCCTGGCTGAAATTGTTTTTGATTTTTATGATAAACTGAAAAGCATTTCCAAAGGATATGCCTCCTTTGACTACCATTATACGGGTTATAAGCCGGCCAATCTGGTCAAGCTTGATATCCTGCTGAACGGAGATATGGTGGATGCCTTATCATCCCTGATCCATCGCGACAATGCCTATTCATTCGGCCGCAGGATATGCGAAAAACTGCGTGAGTTGATCCCGCGACAGCAATTTGATATTGCCATTCAGGCAGCTATCGGTGCAAAAATAATTTCAAGGGAGACTGTAAAAGCACTCAGGAAAGACGTTACAGCGAAATGTTATGGTGGTGATATTACCAGAAAGCGGAAGTTGCTTGAAAAACAGAAGAAGGGCAAGAAACGGATGCGTCAGATCGGGAACGTGGAAGTTCCCCAGTCAGCCTTTCTGGCTGTGCTGAAACTGGATTGACAAGATACCTTATCTTGTCAATCCCAAACCGAATGCCATTTCAGATACCGGCAGGGTATAAACCCTGTTATCGACATATTCAATCCTGTCCCGGAGAACATCATTTTCCAGTGCTGACGGAGCGTGAAATTTGACGGCTTCCTCGCTTGCCAGGATCCTGTTCTCAAGCCTATCCATGGCAGCTGCAAGTTCATAGACCTCTGCATCTTCATTTACCATGGATGCCTCGTAAATGATTGCTTCCTGAACGGCCAGTTCTAAGTTTTCAAGTCTGTCCTGCGCTGTTTGAACTGCATAGTTTTCTGCATCTTCGTTCACCATAGATGCCCTGTATTTCAGTGATTCTTCCATGGTCCTGTTCAGCGCATTGAGCCTGTCATAGGCTGCAAGGGTTTCAGTATCATTGCCCGGGAAAGCCTGGGCAGGCGATATGGCTGACATGAAGAAAATGGCCGAAGTGAGTAAACTCATTTTGGCAAGCCCGTTGATATTGGTTTTTGTTTTCATGGTTGCTTATGTTGGTTTTTTAGTTGTCTTGTTTAAACATAGAAAACATGAACCATGCCAAACTCTATATCTGTCTATATATCTGTGTTTTAAATGATATTTAGGATTTATAAGTCCTGTATTATTTCGATACAACATGTGTACGGTAACGGACGATCCCTTCGACTACACCTGCCTGCCTGCCGGCAGGCGTAGTCGAAGCCCATACTGCACTCGGGCAATTCTTGGAATAATCCCTATTTATCATTATATTCGTTTACCAACTATCGATCCCATGGATATCTCAAAAAGAATCCTCCTCGCATTCATCAGCACCTGTTTATTTACCGGTATACATTCCCAGACCTCCATTCATTTCAGGGACGGGGAGATCTACCTTTCATCTCCTTACCAGGGAGAGCTTTCCCTGCAGGAATTCACCCTGGAATGCTGGCTGATGCGAAACGGGGAAGGAATAAGCGTGCACACCGGACGGGGTGGCGTAGAGGCAATTCCAATCATCAGCAAAGGGGTGGAGAATCTGTCACGTGAATCCGGTTTGAATTACTTTCTGGGATTACGCCAGGAGGATGGCATATTGGTCTTTGACTTTGAATCATCCGGGTCAGCTGTCAATCCATACCGGAATCACCCTGTTGCCGGTTATCATCCGCTGGAAAACAACCGGTGGTATCATGTATCAGCCACCTATGATAAAAAAACACTCAGAATATTTCTCGACGGTAAACCTGAAACTGAAATGGAAATAGGCGCCCTACCCTCTTTTGAGGATACCAGTGCATTGGTTATAGGAGGTATGGCGGGTTCCCCGGGTCAGTTTGACGGTGAGTTTGCCGGAAAGCTGGATGAGTTGAGGATCTGGAATTATGCCAGAACACAGCAGCAGATCGTTGAAAACATGAACAGGGAAATACCTGCCAGTGAAACAGGTTTGATAATCCGTGCAGGTTTTAATGAGGGAACCGGTACCATGATATCCTGCTCCGGGGCGATTCCCCATCTGAACTGGTCGGGATCAGGGGGAAGCTGGGCTGAAAACGCTCCCTTCGATGCCGAATTGCAGCCCGCAAACGAAGATACATTTCTGTTCAGCATTGGACTCATAGCCGATCCGCAATACTGCGATTGTGATCCCGACGGCGCAAAAATATTCCGGAGTGCACTCCATAAACTTCCTGTGGCGATCGATTCCATGAATAAATTCCAGGTTGATTTTGTCATGAACCTGGGTGATATGATTGACCGGAATTATGCTAACTATGATTCCGTTTACCAGTTTTACCAGGATCTCAGGATGCCGTGGCACAATGTTCTTGGCAATCATGAATTTGAAGAAATTCCTGATTCAATGATGTCATCGATTTTACAGCGCAATGGCATGCCCGATTATTACTACGGATTCAATTATAAGAACTGGCGATTCCTGATGCTCGACGGGACTGAACTTGCCGCCTATACGCGCTACCTCCATCCGGACCTTGCCGGGGAGGGCGACAGCCTTTTCCAGGAGGTACAGGACAAGGTCAATAATCGTGAATCGAACGGTGGGATCGGGAGAGATCAAAGAAAATGGATCAGAGACCAGCTGCTTTCAGCGTACAATGCAAAACAGCATGTCATCCTTTTTTGCCATTTTCCGCTTTATCCCGATACGATTTACCTGAACTTATGGAACAATGAAGAGATCATGGCATTGATTGAGGAGTATCCCCATGTGGTAGCATACATTAACGGGCATTACCATTATGGCAACTACGGATTCAGGAACGGGATCCATTACATCGACCAGGCAGGCATGCTTCTTACCCAGGAATTCAATTCTTTTTCCGTGCTCGAAGTGCATACCGGAAAACTGGTGTTCAGAGGATATGGTTTAAATCCCGACAGGGTACTTACCTGGGATAATCCTTTTCAAACGGCAAGCCGGCTGGGGACTTCCGGCTTGCAGGCCGGGAATGTACCTGCACTATATCCGAATCCCGTGTCCGGTAACCTGTTTATTCGCCTGGATGATCCCGTGGCGGATAAATCCTTGGCTCTGATCATAACGGATCTGAACGGGAGGATGCTGAAAATAATCGATCAGTATTCTGTGAATCACCAGGCGGGAATTATTGAGGTAAAGCTAAAAACAGGAATCCCCGCAGGGATTTACCTTATCAGGATATTGAGGCCTTCGCAAAAGGATATCGTGGGGAAAATTATAGTTTCACCACTTTAATCGACAACTCTTTCAACTGTTCTTCTGAAATCTCAGCCGGACAATCCGCCATCACATCACGTCCGGCGTTGTTCTTCGGAAAGGCAATCACATCGCGGATGGAATCTTCACCGGCAAAGATGGATACGAGCCTGTCGAGACCAAAAGCTATGCCACCATGCGGAGGTGCGCCATAGCGGAAGGCATCCATCAGGAATCCAAACTGGCGTTTAGCTTCTTCATCGGTAAAACCAAGCGTTTTAAACATTTTCTTTTGCAACTGTTCTTCGAAAATCCGAATGGAACCACCCCCGACTTCCGCGCCGTTGATCACACAATCATAAGCATTGGCCCGGATGCGTGCAGGATCGGATTCAATATATTGCACATCCTCGGGTTTCGGTGAGGTAAACGGATGATGCATCGCATAAAATCGCTTCGTTTCCTCGTCCCATTCGAACAAGGGGAAATCAACAACCCACAGGGGCCTGAACACATTCTTTTTTCGAAGGCCCAAACGGTTGCCCATTTCAAGCCGCAATTCACTCATGGCTTTCAGCGTGGGAATCTTGTCCCCTGCCATGACAAACACCAGGTCACCTGCCGTTGCCCCTGCCACTGCTGCTATTGCCAACAGGTCTTCCGGGGTGTAAAACTTATCCATCGATGATTTAACCGAACCGTCAGTCCCCATCCGGATATAAATCAACCCCTTTCCTCCGACCTGTGGCTTCTTCACGAAATCCGTGAGTTCGTCGATTTGTTTTCGCGTATACTCTGCGCATCCGGGAGCTACGATAGCCCCGATGTATGCTGCAATGTCCAGCACTGAAAATCCCTTCCCTTTGGCACTTCCTGTAAGGTCAACGAATTCCATCCCAAAACGCAGGTCAGGCTTGTCATTCCCGTACTTCTCCAGAGCCTTTGCATAAGTTAACCTGGGAAATGCGGAACTGAATTCAATGCCCTTGATGGCCTTGAAAAGATGTTTTACCATGCCTTCGAACATGACCAGGATATCTTCCTGGTGCACGAATGCCATTTCGCAATCGATCTGGGTGAACTCAGGTTGCCGGTCGGCCCGTAGGTCCTCATCCCTGAAACATTTGACAATCTGCATATACCGGTCATATCCTGCCACCATAAGCAATTGCTTGAAAGTCTGCGGCGACTGCGGTAGTGCATAAAACTGACCGGCATTTACCCTCGAAGGGACTACAAAGTCCCGGGCTCCTTCCGGAGTGCTTTTTATCAGCACCGGCGTCTCCACCTCAATGAATTCCTGACTGTTCAAGTAGGAACGGGTTTCGTAAGCCATCTGGTGCCTGAGGAGTAAATTGTTCTTCAAAGGATTTCTGCGCAAATCGAGGTAACGGTATTTCATTCTCAACTCGTCTCCGCCGTCAGACTCATCCTCGATGGTGAACGGCGGTGTGACAGATGAATTCAGAATGCTGAAACGTTTAACCTGGATCTCAATGTCGCCTGTTGGCATTTTGGGATTCTTATTGCTCCGCTCTGCTACCATCCCTTCAGCCTGGATGACGCATTCTCTTCCCAGTTTTCGGACTTCCTGGCACAATGAGGCATCGGTATCCATGTTAAAAACCAGCTGGGTTAAGCCGTATCTGTCACGGAGATCAACGAAAGTCATTCCGCCCAGATCCCGCGAACGCTGGATCCAGCCACTCAATGTAACTTTCTTTTGCTTGTCGCTCAGGCGCAATTCTCCGCAGGTATGTGTTCTGTACATGGAATTAATAGGTTGATACGGTTGCGAAAATAGGAATTTAATCACAATATTTGTCTATGGAACTATATACAGACGAGTATTTCATGAAAGAAGCGCTGAAAGAAGCGCAAAGGGCCTTTGAGAAGGATGAGGTACCCGTGGGGGCAGTCATTGTCTGGAACAACCGCATCATTGCCCGGGCACACAATCTCACTGAAACATTGAACGATCCTACAGCGCATGCCGAAATGCAGGCTTTTACCGCAGCCACCAATACCATTGGCGGAAAGTACCTCAATGATTGTACCCTGTATGTCACCCTTGAACCCTGCGTGATGTGCGCAGGGGCTTCATTCTGGACCCAACTGGCCAAAATAGTCTATGGCGCCGGTGATGAAAAAAGGGGTTATACCCTCATCAGGCAAAACCTGCTTCACCCCAAAACTGTTGTGCAGGGAGGGATCATGAAGGAGGAATGCAGCAGGCTGTTAAAATTATTTTTTGAAAGAAAGCGACAGATCCAGTAACTCAACCTTCCGGAATTCCACATTATGGCTTTCAGCCTGAAGCGCAATATAACCATCCTTTAAGGGTGTCCCGTCAGGAATGCTGAACCCCTCAGGTTTCATTTCCGGTCCGATCCGCGGATGGGTATAGGTAAGAACCGTATCACCCCCAATCACATGTTGGATAATGCTGTCTCCGAGAACAGTTATTTCAGCAGTGACCCATTGATCTCCATGATAGGTTTTGGAGCTGGAATTCGTGCAATGACCCTCTACCATTTGTCCGTTAAAATCAATATCCGTGCCCGGAGTACAAACATTTAACGTTGATCTCTCCCCTTCACCCAGGCCTCCCAGGAATTGCGCTTCAATGCTGACGGGGAAATCCTGTTCAAGCGTCATGCTTTCGGCAGATTGCGAATGCAGCATCACACCGCTGTTGCGTATGGCCCAACCGGGTCCGCCCGGCCGTTGCTCACCAACAAACCTGTATTCAATACGCAAACGGTAATGCGAGAAAGGCTGTTTGTAAAAAATATGACCAAACTCCCCCCTGAAGCTGTCCAGATTATTGTAGGAAACTTTCAGAATACTGTCCTCAACACTGAAAATTCCTTTGTAATTTTCATTTAACGGGTATCCGGTGATCTTCAGATCCCAGCCGGTCAGATCCGTACCGTTGAACAGCCGGATCCAATTTGTCTCGGCCAATTCCTTCGGGGAGCCGCATGACCAGATGAGCATGCAGGTAAGGGCAATCCATACAGTTCTCATATTCGGTGTATTTTATTACCTAAAAATACGAAAACTATACCAACTACTCAAATTTGCAGAGTATTCTTTGGAAATCCCTTCAATCGGTCTTTGAAGATTTTTCAAGCGGTCTTTGAAGATTCCTTCAAGCGGTCCTAAGACCCTTGAAGGGTCAAAAAGACCTGATCAGAATGCAAATCCAAACGTGAATCCAAACGCCACATTGGGTGTTACCCTGTTGCCGTAGTCGAAATCAAAGGAAGAATCTTCCGGAAGGTCATAATCACGTAACTTGAATCCCAGTCCGGTATACACGTTAAGCGTGAATCCGCCCGGCGTAATTAACTGGTACCCGAATAATACATTGGCGTTCAGTTTTGCAGCGGTGAATTCATCATCAGAATTGTCCCTGTTTGCGATCCGCGCTTTCGCATAAGAAATATGAGGTCCCACATAAAATCCTTCCGGTGCCAGCTGATCCCTGGTAAGGAAGAACTTATACATCACCTGCGCTCTGAAGCCGTGTGTATTCACCCCGTCGATGGTATCCCCTTCCGATAGTTCATCCAGGTTCAGGAAGAGGCTGGGTCCCAGAAAACTTAGCCCGGTTTCAATGGACTGATGTTTCGTGGTTCTGGCCTCAAACATGACCTTGTATTCCCCGGTAACGGGAATAAATAGAACCCAGATAGGGCCGCCCATTGCGGCCAACGGATTGGTTTTCAGGGTGAACCTGAATTCCTTGTCCTGGGCCTTACCTGACTGCCCTAAAACAAAGACCAGCATTAATGCGATAACTGCGATTCGTTTCATGGTGGATGGTTTATTAGCGAAATTTATTGCAGCAAATCAAATTACTTTAATATACGATTGTTCTGATTTTCTGTTTCATCGCATATTATGTTTGTGCATTCTTAATTAAATTTTAACTTTGATCAAGCTTTGCCTGTCATGATCATCGATATAAAAAGAACCATAATCCGTAAGAACCTGAGCAGTTTCATCACCATAATCATTGTGGCGTTAGTTATTATTGCACTCCTGATGCTGCCGGTCGGTGATATCTTCAAGGGCATAAAAAACAGCCTTCTGGCTCTCTTTGTTGGTATAGCCTATGTGATTCTGAACATCTACAACTCCTTCAGAAATTACCATTACATCTATTACAACGATGAATCCGATAAAATAGTATTGCGCTTCTTCTCTCCCAATATCTTCACTTCAAAAAAGAATTCCATCGAAATCCCGAAAAAAGATTTTGCCGGTTATGACATAAAATCCTTTTTCATGAGATACCGGGAAAGTATCACTCTTTTAAGGCGAACCGGCATGGGCATTGCCAAGTATCCGCCCGTTTCCATAACGGCACTTACCGCACACGAGCGGGATATGCTATTGCATGCGCTGGGGGAGTGGAAGAGGAAGGGTGAGAAGTAGGTTGTGGTTGTTGTGGTTGTTGTAGGTTGTAAGTTGTAGGTTGTAGGTTGTAAGTTATAAGTTAGTTATTGGATGTCAGAAAAAAGTTACATTGCGGAAGACATCCGCTTCAAAATCGGCATTGGCCTTATTCCTAAAATTGGTCCGGTTCTCACCAGGCGTTTGATAGCCTATTGTGGCAGCGCCGAAGGCGTTTTCAGGGAAAAGCGGGCCCGATTGGCCAAAATCCCGGGCATTGGCTCGCGTTTGGCAGATCATATTGCCAGTCATAAAAACCTGTCTGCTGCAGATTCCGAAATTGAATTCATCACACAACAGGGTATTACCGTGCTGTTTTACCTGGATGAGATTTACCCCGACCGGCTGCGGCAGTGCGAAGATGCCCCGGTGCTTCTTTATATGAAGGGTAAAACCGAACTGAACCGGAAAAAGGTGATCAGCATTGTGGGAACGCGTAATCCTACCGATTACGGTCGAAACAATACCCGGGAGATCGTTGAAAGCCTTGCAGCCGGTTATCCGGATATCCTCATCGTAAGTGGCCTTGCCTACGGAATCGATATTTGCGCGCATAAAGCAGCCCTTAAGAATAACCTGGAGACCGTGGGTGTTTTAGGTCACGGATTAAGTTTTCTGTATCCGTCAGCACATCGTGAGGTGGCAGGAAAGATGATCGGGAATGGAGCGCTCATCACAGAATTCAGGCACGATGAAAAACCGGAGTCTCCCAATTTTGTGAAACGAAACAGGATCATTGCCGGACTTGCCGATGCCACCCTGGTCATGGAATCAGGCGAACAGGGCGGCGCACTGATCACGGCTGACATCGCCAATTCATACAACCGCGATGTGTTTGCTTTTCCCGGGCGCATCAGCGATAAATACTCCGTGGGTTGCAACAGGCTAATCAAGACCAACCGGGCAGCCCTGTTAGAAACTGTTGCAGATCTGGAATACCTCATGGGATGGCAGAAAGATGGGAAATCGACGGATGCCGTTCAGAAAGATCTTTTCGTTGAACTGACTTCTGAAGAACAGACCCTTACAGGACTTCTTCAGAAGGAAAACAGTCTGACCATCGACCAACTCAGCCTGTACGGTAATATGCCTGTCAGTAAAATTTCAGGTATTCTTTTGAATCTCGAATTCAAAGGTTTGGTGAAGTGTTTGCCGGGTAAAGTCTATCAATTATCAACTAAAAACTAATAACGAATAACTATAAGTACACAACCCACAACCCACAACCATCACAACCATCACAACCATCACAACAACCACAACAATCACAACAATCACAACAATCACAACATTTCCCCTTTCCTGCTATCTTTGTCCTAAAATCTTGAATCTTATATCTTGAATCTTCCATCTTACTTCATCGACACCCATGCCCATCTTTACCTTCCCGAATTTGACCCTGACCGGGATCAGGTGATCGGTGCCGCTTTGCAAAGGGGAGTCAAAAAAATTCTTCTTCCCAATATCGACAGTTCCTCCATTGCCCCAATGAATGCCATGGTCGTCCGGTATCCGGGCGTGTGCCATCCCATGATGGGACTGCATCCCACATCCGTGAAAGAAAATTACCAGGATGAGCTGGAGAAGGTCGAATTCGAGCTGGAACACGGATCCTACGTCGGTATAGGCGAGATTGGCATTGACCTGTACTGGGACAAGAGCCATTTTAAGGAACAGTGCCTGGCCTTTTCAAGGCAGCTTGATCTGTCGCTCCGGTATGGCCTGCCGGTAGTCATACATGCCAGGGAATCCTTTCCTGAAATCGTTGAAATTCTGGAAGGATACAAGAACAAGGGATTAACCGGAATATTCCATGCTTTCACCGGTACACCGGAGATAGCCCGTCAGGTTACCGGCCTGGGATTTAAACTGGGTATCGGGGGGATTGTGACGTATAAGAACTCCACCCTGCCGGATATTGTGCTTAAATCCGAACTGAATGACCTGGTGCTGGAAACCGATTCGCCGTACCTAACTCCGGTTCCTTACAGGGGAAAACGCAACGAAAGCAGTTACATCCCTTACATCGCAGAGAAGGTGGAACAAATAAAAAGCATACCTTTGGATGTAGTGGCCCAGGTAACCACTGAAAATGTGCTTCGCTTATTTTCTTTGTAAAATCATGCGCGACAATAAAAAAACATCCATCCTGATCATTTATACCGGCGGGACCATCGGCATGGTGCAGGATCAGGAAACAGGGGCCTTAAAGCCTTTCAGATTCGACAACATACTTGAAGAAGTGCCTGAACTGAGAAAATTCGGTTTCAACCTCACCTCTTTCGCATTCAATCCGCCACTGGATTCATCCAATATCAATCCGGCTGCCTGGATCAAGGTTGCTGAAATCATTGAACAGAACTACGGCAGTTTTGATGGTTTCATCGTGCTTCACGGCACGGATACCATGGCCTACTCGGCTTCCGCCCTCAGCTTTATGCTTGAGAACCTCTCCAAACCGGTGATATTTACAGGATCTCAGCTGCCCATTGGTTCACTCAGGACCGATGGCAAAGAAAATCTGATCTCGTCGGTTGAAATTGCCGCTGCTTTTAAAAACGCTGAACCTGTTGTGCCCGAGGTGGGCATTTACTTTGAAAACAGCCTCTATCGGGGTAACCGAACTTCCAAGAACAACACGGAGGATTTTAATGCCTTTATGTCCGGCAATTACCCTCCCCTGGCGGAAAGTGGTGTACACATCCGTTATAATCACAGCGTCATAAGAAGTCCCGGGAAAAAGCTTCCGCTGGTTGTTCATAAGCAGCTTGACAATAATCTGGCCATATTGAAGCTCTTTCCGGGGATCAGTCGCACAGTTGTTGAATCCACGCTTGGCATTCCCGGATTACGGGCCGTTATTCTGGAGACCTTTGGAGCTGGCAATGCTCCTGAGGAAGACTGGTTTATCTCAGCTGTAAGTCATGCCCTGCAAAGTGGCATCATTGTCATGAACGTTACGCAATGCAAGACCGGTAGTGTGGAAATGGGAGTGTATGAGACCAGCAGAATGCTTGCCGCAACTGGTGTGATCAGCGGAAGGGACATGACCACCGAAGCTGCCGTTACCAAGCTTATGCACCTCACCGGGGTAAGCCGAGACATATCCTGGATCTCCGGACAGCTTGCTGTTTCTCTCAGGGGAGAAATGACGGTGTAGTGGTTTTATATTGGTTTTTTTTACTATTTTTACGCCCCCGTATTCAGGGGTAATCAGGAGAGATGGCCGAGTGGTCGAAGGCGCACGCCTGGAAAGTGTGTAATCGCCAAAAGCGGTTCATGGGTTCGAATCCCATTCTCTCCGCAAAAGAAAATAAATCCCCCGGCGAAGCTCGGGATTTTCCCATAAAAAAGGCCCAAACTCCGTTTGAGGCCTTTTTTTATGGGAAAAGACCGACCGTTGCGCAGCAACGGAGGGGGATTTATTTTCTTTTGCTGGGATCACCCCCGCAGGGATCACGAAGTAATCCATTTGCATTTATCATTCACCCGTTGCGCAGCAACGGAGGGGGATTTATTTTCTTTTGCTGGGATCACCCCCGCAGGGATCACGAAGTAATCCGTTAAAAATCCTTCGGCAATCCCGTCGGTATAAACTCCTCCGCCATTTCGTTCTCTTCCTTGCTGGTAAGCAGATCGATGGTGGCCATCTTGACTGAATTGAAAGCCATTCTGTTTATAGGCTTTATCGGATCTACAGGCGGTGATACCATTTTAAGCGGATCAATGGGGGAGCCATTCATGGTTACCCTGAAATCGAGATGCGGGCCGGTTGAGAGTCCCGAACTGCCGACATACCCCAGCAATTCACCCTGCTTGACATAGGTTCCGGTCGCAATTCCTTTACCGAAACCGCTAAGATGCATATAAGTTGATGTGTAGACCGCATTATGCCTTACTTTTACAATTCTTCCGGCACCGCTTTGATACCCTGCCAGCATGACCCGGCCATCACCAATGGCATGAACCGGCGTGCCGATCGGGGCGGCGTAATCCACGCCATAATGCGGACGCCGGATCTTCAGAATGGGATGCAAACGGCTTCCCGAAAACCTGGAGGATATCCTGTTGAATTTGAGCGGAGCTTTTAAAAACGCACGCCTCAGGCTGTTCCCGTCTGCATCAAAATAAGTTTCTACACTGTCCTGCATAAACGGTATGGCCAGTAATTCCTTTCCCACGTGATGAAAGCTGGCGGCATGAATACGACCGAGTCCTATTGAAATGGTATCTACATAAAGCTCATCGTAAACCACGGCGAAATGATCACCGGGCTGCAATCCAAAGAAATCCACGGTCCATGCGTACATTTCCGACAATTCGAGGGCAACCTGCGGATTGATGTTATTCCGGGTGACCGCATCCCAAAGAGAAGTGATGATCTCACCATTTACCCTTTTCTGCCTGGTGACCACTTCTTTTTCACGGAGATAAATTTTCACGCTGTCCGTGAAATCGAAAACCACATATTCGATAGGGGAATGTTCATACACAAAATATTGAAGCCGGCTGAGTGAATCCTTCGAAAGGAAAGCCGTATAATTATTTCCCTGCCGTATTTTTCGGACGTCAAAAACATTGTCCGCATACAACAGGAGCTGGGTCAGTGCGCGTTCCGGCAGTGAATATCGGTTGAGTATCTGCCCCAGGTTCTGATCCCTGCCCACTTTATCGGATTCAATCGTGAAAGAATCCACCGCGAGGCCGTAAATCCTGGCCACAGACTCACCTGAAGCAGCCTGTTCAATGGCCGGTTCCTGCTGCGTAATGCTTTTCAAATCCGGAAGCAAATACCAGTATACAGCGGCTGCAACCAGCGCCAGCGCAGTGACTGTCGAAATGATCCAAAGGAATTTTTTCATACGTTAACCTGCTACGACGTTAATAATCTTGCCAGGCACAAAAATGATCTTTTTGATGACCTTGCCTTCAATCCATTTCCTGGACTGGGGATCCTCCCTGACTGCCTTCTCCGCTTCCGCAGCCTGCATTGTCAGCGGCAGCGTCAGCTTAAACCGGAGCTTGCCATTAAAGGATACCGGATAATCAAACGTATCTTCCTGTAAATAAGTTTCATTTGCAAGCGGGAAATCCAATTGGCTGATACTTGGCTTATTACCATACAGCGCCCACAGTTCTTCAGCCAGGTGCGGTGCAAAGGGAGAAAGCACGCAGGCAAAAGTCTCTGCCGTACGGTGAGTAATCTTTCCCTTTTTGATACAGAGATTGGTAAAAATCATCATCTGTGAAATGGCTGTATTGAACTTCAGATTTTCAATGTCCTGGCTGACTTTCCGAATGGTCTGGTGCAAACCTTTCAAAATTTCACCATCTTCTTCATCGGCATTGATGTTGGATACCTCCCCAAAAAACCGGGCTACCCGGTTCAGGAACCCGTAAAGACCCTTGACACCTGTATCGGTCCAGGGTTTGATCACATCGAGAGGGCCCATGAACATTTCGTAAAGCCGCAGGGAATCAGCGCCATATTTTTTGACTACATCATCGGGATTCACGACATTCTTGAGGGATTTGGACATTTTAGCCACAATCTGCTTTAATTCCTCACCGGTTTCTTTATGGATAAACTTCCCGTCCCGGTCCTCCACAAGGTCAGCCGGTATCTTGGCTCCGGCATGTGATTCATAGGCAAAAGCGAGGATCATTCCCTGGTTGAAGAGCTTCTGAAACGGTTCATTCGTTGATACGATGCCCAGGTCAAACAACACCTTATGCCAGAACCGGCTGTACAACAGGTGAAGCACTGCATGTTCCGTACCGCCGATGTAAAGATCAACCGGCATCCAGTATTGTTCTTTTTCTTTCGCGAAGGGTTCGTTGCTGTTGGCAGGGTCAATGAAGCGCAGGTAATACCAGCATGAACCGGCCCATTGGGGCATGGTATTGGTTTCCCGGCGACCTTTACGACCGTCTTTGTTTACGATCAGCCATTCCTCAGCGTTGGCCAAAGGGGATTCCCCGTCTTCCCCGGGCTGGTATTTCTTCAGATCGGGCAGTGTTACCGGAAGTTCATCCTCCGGTACCAGCGTGATCTCTCCATCTTCCCAGTGAATCACCGGAAAAGGCTCTCCCCAGTACCTTTGCCGGCTGAATAACCAGTCACGCAGCTTGTAGTTTACCATGGGCTGGCCAATTCCTTTTTTCTCCAGCCACGAGATGATGGTCTCAATTCCCTTTTCTTTGTTGAGACCATTGATGGATATTCCTTTCTCCACGCTGGCGGAATTGATATAAATACCGTCTTCAGTCCAGCACGCCTTACCGGCCAGCACGGCAGTACGGATTTTTTCATCATCTCCTGCAGGATCCATGATACAATCGATGGGCAGACCAAATTTTTCTGCAAATTCAAAGTCGCGGGTGTCGTGCGCGGGGACCGCCATAATGGCTCCGGTTCCATAACCTATAAGCACATAATCCGCGATCCAGATGGGTATTTTCTTTCCGTTAACCGGGTTAATGGCATACCTGCCTGTAAATACCCCTGTTTTTTCCTTGGCCAGGTCAGTCCGGTCGAGATCAGATTTTAAGGAGGCAGCCTGTATGTATTCCGCCACCAGGCCACTTTGTGATGAGGCAGTGATAACCCTTGTCATTTCGTGCTCAGGTGCTATCACCATATAAGTAGCCCCGAAAAGGGTGTCAGGTCGGGTAGTATAAACCCGGAGCTTCGCGGAAAGCCCTTCAATCTCGAAATCAACTTCGGCACCGGTGGATTTGCCAATCCAGTTCCGCTGCATTTCCTTAACGCCCTCCGGCCAGTCAACGCTCTCCAGCCCACTGAGCAATCGTTCGGCATAGAGTGGAATCCTCAGCATCCATTGTTTCAGATTCTTACGGACAACCATGTTCCCGCACTTCTCATGCGATCCGTCGGTCAGCACCTCCTCATTGGCACAAACAATGCGACAGTGTTCACAATACCACACCTGGGCCTTGTCATAATAGGCCAGGCGTTTGCTGTCGATATATTCCCGGGTGGCAACTTTTCCTTTGGCTGTAATCTCATCCGGGATGCTCAGCTCACTGATAGGACGTCCTTTTTGTTGTTGTTCGTCAAACCAGGTATTGAACAGCCTCATGAATATCCACTGTGTCCACCTGAAATAGTCGGCATCCGATGTACTGATCTCCCTGTCCCAGTCGTACCCCAGCCCCAGTGACTTGATCTGCCGCCTGAAGGTATCACAGTTATTCTGCGTGGTGACCTTCGGATGCGTCCCGGTCTGAATGGCGTATTGCTCGGCAGGCAGGCCAAAGGAATCCCATCCCATGGGATGCAGAACATTAAAGCCCTTCATCCGCTTATAACGGGCTACGATATCGGTAGCTGTGTATCCTTCGGGATGACCGACATGCAGACCGCTTCCGGACGGATAGGGAAACATATCCAGGATATAGAATTTCTTTTTCGAATAGTCATCGAATGTTTTAAATGTCTTGTTTTCTTCCCAGTAATGCTGCCATTTCTTCTCGATCCGGCTGAAATCGTATTCCATTGTGATTATGCTGAATGATTGACCGGCAAATGTAAAAAATAAATAATTAAAGCCTGAATAAGCAACTGTTAAATCATGTCTGCCGAAAAGCACATATCACAGAAATCATTTGAAATAGTATATTTGTCTCATGCGATTTATCATCTGTTTCACTCTCGTATTCACTTGCAGTTGCTTTGTTGCTGCCCGGGAACTTCAGGCGTTCCTGGATTCCACGAACCTCCCCCTCGTGATCATCAATACCAACGGAGGCACCATTGTTGATGATCCCAAGATAACCGTTGACCTGAAAATAATCTTCAACGGGCCAGGCAAATACAACCACCCTGCCGATTCGGGAAATGCATATACCGGCAAGGCAGGGATTGAATACCGTGGTGCATACTCTCAGAGCCTGCCGCAAAAACCGTATGGCTTTGAAACCCGCGATGCCCTGGGCAACAATTTAAATGTTCCCCTGCTGGGCATGCCGGCTGAAAACGACTGGATACTGTTGGCCAATTACAACGATAAGGTATTTATGCGCAACACGCTTGCTTTTCACTTGTTCAGAAAAATGGGCCACTATGCGCCCCGTGACAATATCTGTGAAGTAATGGTCAATGACGAATACCTGGGGATATTTGTGCTCACCGAAAAGATTAAAAGCGACGATAACCGGCTGAACATTGCCAAACTGGATTCTGATGATAATGCCGGTGACAGTTTATCGGGCGGCTATATTTTTGCCATTGACTATTATGATGATTACAACAGCTGGACCAGCAATTTTGTACCTATCGACAGGCCCGACCGGCATGTGCATTTCGTTTACAAATACCCGGAGCCGGATGTAATCACCCCGCAGCAGAAAAACTACATCAAGACCTACGTTAACATTGCCGAGAGCAAGTTATACGGCAGCCATTTTACAGATCCGGCCGCGGGTTACCGGGCTTATATGAATGTAAGCTCCTTCATCGATTATTTTATAATCGGTGAGGTATCCAGGAATGTGGATGCTTATAAGAAGAGCTGTTTCTATTACAAAGACAGGGACGACAACGGTGGCTTGCTGCATGCGGGACCGGTATGGGATTTCGACTGGGCCTGGAAAAACCTCTGGGATAATTGCTATATCTGGGAGGTCACCGACGGATCCAACTGGGCTTACAGGGTAAATGAATGCAACAACTGGCCGGTGGTGCCGTCCTGGGTAAAACGACTCCTGCAGGATCCTGCATTCCGCGAGGAACTTCATACGAGGTACACCGCATTGCGCCAGACCATCCTGAGCGCCGAATACCTGGATCATTACATCGATTCGGTCAGTGCCCTTGTAAATGAGTCCCAGAAGCGCCATTACGTCAAATGGCCCATACTCGGAGAAAGTGTGGGCGCCCCCGAAGTTGATCCGCCGGCAGATACCTTCGAAGGAGAGATTGAGAAATTCAGGAACTGGATTGCGCTGCGGATGGCCTGGCTCGACGAAAACATGCCGCCTTCTGAAGTAACTGATATTTATGAAAGCCCTTCGGAAGATATCCGTCTCCGGCTTTTCCCAAATCCAGTTCATGATGTGCTGTATATTGAATCGATGGATAAGATCCTGAAAATCGAGATCCTGAATAGCAGCGGAATTCCTGTTCACCAGCAGGATGCACATGACAGTTATGACATCCGGGTTGATCTTGCAGGCAGACCGGCGGGTTTATACATTGCACGGATCACGCTCGAGGGACAGAAAAGAATATCCTGTAAATTTGTAAAAGAAAAGTAACAGGATGACTTTAATCGAATTCTACCAGGACAAAGTCGACCGCTACCGGCAAAATGCGGAACACTTGCAGCATAAGGAGGACAGGCTGTCCATGGGCCGGCTGGTAACCTTCGTGCTGATTTTTGTCCTTTTCTTCGCCTTGAATTCCCTGTCCGTCACATGGGCCGTAACCGCATCCCTGGCTTGCGTCATAGCCTTCGGCTTCCTGATCAAGCAATATGCGAAAACCGAAAAGCTGAAGGAATTTTACAATCATCTCGTTGAAATCAATACCCTTGAGCTTAAAAGTCTGTCCGGTGAAAGCAGCGGATTTGCCGACGGACATGAGTATGTTGACCGTGAGCATCCCAATTCCTATGACCTGGACCTGTTTGGGCATGCCTCGGTATTCCAGTTCATGAACCGGACCAGCAGTCAGCCGGGAGCTCACATGCTTGCCCAATGGCTGATAGCGCCAGCCAATCCGGCTGAGATTAAGGAAAGGCAGCAGGCTGTGGAAGAACTTAAACCGGAGATCGACTGGCGGCAAAAGCTCATGACAACAGGCTACTTCTCAAAGCGCTCCCTGGATAATCCGGGGGAATTGTTGTCCTGGATGCGCCGTGAGAACGAATTTCATAAGATCCGCCGGTTGAAATACATTACCCTGGCCCTGAGCATCCTGACTATCGTATTGACCTTTTTGGTGATTGCAGGAACACCACCTGCAGTCCTGCTGCTCGTCTTTGTCCTTAACTTTTTGTTTTATTTCAGCCAGAGCCGCAAGATCAACCGGCTTCACCAGCAGGTAAGCAAATCGGCCGACCTGCTGCAGACCTATGCGGTCCTTATCAGCCTTATTGAAGCCAAAGAATTCAGGACCCAGAAATTAATCTCCCTGCAACAGATCTTCAGATCGCAACCTGCTGCTTCAACGGCTATAAAAAGGTTATCACAACTGGTAAACCGACTGGACACCCGGCTGAACGTCATGGTATCCGTTCCGCTGAACCTTTACTTCTTCTGGGATATTCACGTTTCCCTGGCACTGGAAAAGTGGAAGAAGCAGCATGCCGCGGATATTGAGCCGTGGCTTGATGCCATGGCTGAATTTGAAGTGCTGACCAGCCTGGCCAATATGGCATTTAACAATCCTGCCTGGGTTTTACCGGAGATTGTTCCCGGGTACTTTACCCTGAAAGCCGAAAATACAGGTCATCCGCTCATTCCCGAAAGCCGGAGGATCCTGAATGACATCGAAATCATCGAGGGCGGCAAGATAGTGGTAGTCACCGGTTCGAACATGTCGGGCAAAAGCACTTTCCTGCGTACATGCGGGGTGAATGCCGTTCTGGCCATGGCAGGAGCCCCGGTTTGCGCTTCGTCCTTCAAGATATCGCATGTTCAGGTTTACTCCAGCATGCGGATTTCCGATTCACTCGAAGACAATACCTCCTCATTCTACGCTGAGCTGAAACGTTTGGCTGCCATCATCAGGCAGTCCGAACAGGATCCGAAGGTTTTCCTCCTGCTGGATGAGATCCTTCGCGGTACCAATTCCAATGACCGTTTTACCGGTTCGGTGGCACTGATAAAACAGCTGGCAGGTTATGGTACAGTTGCCGTGGTGGCCACCCATGATCTGAAACTCGCCGAGTTGGAAAAGGATCTGCCCGGTAAAATCGATAACTATCATTTCGACGTGAAGGTGGATGGCGAGGAATTGTATTTTGATTATAAGCTGACCCCGGGTGTTTGCACGAGCCTGAACGCATCGATTCTGATGAAAAAAATGGGTATACGCGTATAACCCTTCAAGCGGTCCTTAGACCCTTGAAGGGTCTGGGGACCCTTCAAGGGTGATATTAAAAAATAAACAAACTAAATCCAATACTATGAAATCACTCTTTTTGAATTTCATCTTCCTGTTTGGTGTTATTTTCTCAATACATACCCAACAGGGCGATGTTGTTGCTCCTTCCACCACCCTCCCCAACCCCGTCATCCCCGGTTTCAATCCCGATCCCAGCGTTTGCAGGGTGGGCGATGATTATTACCTGGTGACCAGCACCTTTGAGTACTTCCCGGGTGTACCGGTATATCACAGCAAGGATCTGATCAACTGGGAGCATATCGGGTATTGTCTTACCCGAAATTCACAGCTGCCGCTCGACAAATGCCGTAGCTCCGGGGGCATTTACGCCCCTACGATCCGGTACAACAAGGGCACGTTTTACATGGTAACGACGAATGTATCCGGCAAGGGTAACTTTTATGTGCATACACAGGATCCTGCGGGAGAATGGTCTGAGCCCGTATGGGTCAATCAGGGAGGTATCGATCCCACCCTGTTTTTTGATGATGATGGCAAGAATTATCTGGTTACCAATGCCATGGCTGACGGGAAAACCGGCATCGCCCTTTCGGAGATAGACCTTGCAACCGGCGATATCCTTTCACCCATAAGGCATATCTGGGGAGGGACGGGAGGCCGTTACCCCGAAGCGCCCCATATTTATAGGATCAACGGTTGGTACTACCTGATGATCGCCGAGGGAGGCACCGAATACGGTCACATGGAGACCATTGCCCGGAGTAAAAGCATCTGGGGGCCTTATGAATCCAATCCCGACAATCCCATACTCACCCACAGGGGTTTACCCGGACAATATCTGCAGGTTCAGGGAACCGGGCATGCCGACATCATTGAAGCGCATGATGGCTCATGGTGGATGGTATTCCTTGCATTCCGGAAGGCCGGCGGAGATTTTCACCACCTGGGCAGGGAAACCTTTTTAACACCCGTTACCTGGAATGCGCAGGGATGGCCTGTTGTGAGTGCTGATGATATCGTCAGTCCTGATATCAAGGTTAAAACGCTTCCCCTGGTTTCCGTTGCCCGGCCATTGGTGCGTGATGAATTTGATAAATCGCAACTGAACCTTTGCTGGAATTTCCTGCGGAATCCTGATCCGGCAACATGGTCACTGGCTGAAAGACCCGGATTTCTGACCCTGGCAGGAAATTCCGTGACCCTTGACCAGTCATCCTCCCCTGCCTTTGTGGGCAGGCGCCAGCAGCATTTTAACTGCACGGCAACGGCAAAACTGGAATTTGAACCGTCTGCCGAAGGCGAAACGGCGGGGATTACCGTGTTGATGAATGAAAAGCATCACTATGACCTACATATTATCAGGGACGGAGAAAAGAAATTTATTACTTTAAGTTACCGGATCGGCAACCTGAAGCATGTTGCCTTTAAAGCCCCGTTGCCGGCGGGACCTGTTCAAATCAAGATAACTGCTGAACCGTTATGGTATACGTTCAGCTATTTACCGGAAGGGGCCAGTGAATTCATTCCGGCCGGCAAAATGGAATCAAGGTATCTGTCATCCGAAGTAGCCGGAGGTTTTACCGGGGTATATTTGGGAATGTTTGCCGAAGGGAATGCCAAATCCAAAGCAACCCCGGCGTACTTTGATTGGTTTGAATATAAACCGTAGGGACAGGTCGCGACCTGTCCCTACATATCGATTCGTTCATTTGTTCGTAAAAAAATCATCCTGATCCCAATTTGATGGATTGTTCACAATATATTCCGAGATTGATTCGTACGATTTTTGATTGCGAATAATATGGTCATAAAACGACCTTTGCCAATTGAAATCAATAAATCCGGACGAATGTAGTTGTTTTGAAACTGTCGTTTTATATGCCCCCATTAATTCCGATAATGATTTGATTTTCTGTAGGGACAGGTCGCGACCTGTCCCTACAACGCGTGAACGAATTATTTCAATTATCCCATGAATATGATTGGGCATAACAACAAATTCATGCAAAACAATGTATGGATATTGTTCTTCCATCCAAAACCATTGCTTTTCTGCGATTTTACCACATTCATTTAAAATCATATGTCGAGAGGATATGTCGAGACATGGTAGGGACAGGTCGCGCCCTGTCCCTACGATTTCCCCGAAACAACAAATCCTGTTATGTACACAGGCCGTAACAAAATATAGATTATCCGATGAATAATCAAATCCCCGTAATCTGTTTGGTTTGCGATTTTTCATTATATAAAATTGCCTTTAACATAATACCATCATTATTAAATAAAATTAATCAAATATTTCAATTCTGATTTGCAAATTTTATAAAGATGATCGTCTACGTAGGGACAGGTCGCGACCTGTCCCTACAAAGCGACCTGTCCCTACATTAATATTCCGTGCATTTTATTTGTCCTTCCCCCAATTTTCTCTATTTTTGCGCACATGATTGTAGGTAGGGACAGGTCGCGACCTGTCCCTACCATTCCGGCCCCGTAGTTCAGCTGAATAGAACGTCAGATTCCGGTTCTGAAAGTCGGGGGTTTGAATCCCTCCGGGGTCACAAGACTAATGATGCCGCCTTTGGCGGCATTTTTTATTTGTTTACACCAGGAGGGCACTTCCTGTGCCATCCTGGTGGAAGCAAATAAAAAATGAATGCAGCGCAGCTGCGCATCATTAGGCTTGTGAAACCCCCACCCTAGCGGATCACGAGCGAAGCGAGTAATCCCAATGCTTATTGAGCGGCTTTAGTGTGTTGGCCCGTGCGTGCGAGTACTCCCGAAGGGGTCACTTCCAGATTATTATATTCTCCATGGGTATGTCATCACTGTTATCCAAATCAAGCATGGCATTAATCAATCTCACTTTCTTGAATTTGGGAAGATCAGACGGAGAAATATCGCATTTCAGGATGGTTTTATTATTTATATAATATTCCCGCTTTGTACCCTCCAGTAACGGAGAGGAAGGAGTGTACCAATTGCTGCCATCAAACAATGTGATGTTTGAGAAAGAGGTATCGGTGATAAAACCATTCTTCACTAATAATATATCGGAAAGATTTGGATCAGGCAGGTTTTTCTTTAGTTTTTCCAGGGCACTTCGGTCTGAATATTTAAAGGAATAATCCAGGTCACCGCAATCCACCAGGTATAATTTCTTCACAACCCGGGGGATATAGGGAACAAATTCAAATCCAACAACCTTTCTTGCATAGAGAAATCTGCAACGGTAAATGGTGTTTTGATCCAGGTCAGGTATTTGGATGATTTCCGATAAATCCCATAATTGTTTTGTGTGAAATAGAAGCTTACGGGAATTGTTCACGCGATGGTTATGGTAAACAATATGTTGAAGCATATTTTGCTTTATCCTGATGGTTTCAAGCAATTGGCACATACACTTTATCATTAAGTTCTTTATATTCAGATCGGGCATTGCTTAAAAAGGTAATTCCTCCGCCACTTCTGAAACGTAATTCTCCTTTGTGATTTTCAATAAACCTGATCATCACAGCGCTATTCAGGTTGTTTCCGTCAAAAACACCGCATACTCCTGTATAATAGCCGCGATCTGATTTCTCCGCCTCCTGTATTATGGCCACTGTTTTTTGCTTGGGAGCGCCTGTTACAGAACCTGCAGGTAACAATTTAAACATAATTTCTCCCAGATGATCCTGATAGTCATCGGGTAATTTCCCGGTGATTTCCGATGAGACCTGCAACAATTCACCCTCATGTGTGTGTATTCTCTCAACATACCGAAGCCGTTTCACATTAATACTGTCAGCTACCATACTGAGATCGTTCCGAAGAAGATCCACTATGGTATGATGTTCAGCGATTTCTTTTGTATCACTGAGCAATTCCTTTTCAGACTCAGTGGATGATACTTTAATTGTTCCCTTCATCGGGAAAGTTGAAATAATACCACTTTTTATGGTTATAAAAGTTTCAGGTGAAAAGCACACAAACTCATTTTCGAGAAATATCTTGTATTTAGCAGAACTTTTTAAGTAAATCTCCCTAAGGGTCAGATCAGTTTCAACAGGAGTAGGAAATGTAAGATTGGTGAGGAAGGAATTCCCCGTATAAATCTGCTTTTGCACAGTATTAAATGCCCTATTATATGCTTCAAATGACATGGGAAATTTCCTGAAAGTAAAAACACCTTTCTCTTTCGGTTTACAATTTAAATTTCCGTTGGTTTGGAAATCATACAGTACTGTTTCGGGTAGCTGTTTATCCAATGGAAATAGCCTTATGGCTTTCATTTCGAAATCGATGATGAACAGGAAAGGTAATCGTTCCCTTCCCAATGCATTCATAAGGCTGATGGCTTCTGATTTTTTCAGCAAAATACAAGGTTATAGGACTGTAAATATATAAAGTTGATACAATACAAAGGTTTCTAAAATCATTTGACAATTTTCTCTTTATTTGCCACTGGAATTTTGCGCAACTATTATCTATGATAGCGTTCCTGTCAGTATTTTTGACAAAACATGTAAATCATATATGACTTTCGCAAATAATTATAGTATATGAAACAAAATAAAAGAAAGGCTATTTCAATAATAGCTTTTCGTTGTTGGAGCAGAAAAAACTTCGCAGTATTCAACAGCCTGCAAAAAGTAATTAAAATTTGCACATTGTGTCTGGCATATTTCATTATAGTAATACCTGAAAAATTACAAGCCCAGAGAAGCAGCGATAGCCTGCAAATCAAAAGCTATGAGCTTAACGAAGTGGTGGTCATAGCCGGACGTACACCGCTCGAGGCACAACAGGCTGCACGTATCGTTACAGTCATTACCAAATCTGAAATTGAGCGGGCACCGGCCCAGAATCTTAGTGATCTGCTTCGATACATTGCCGGAGTGGATATCCGACAACGGGGACCACTTGGAGCACAAGCCGACATAAGCATTCGCGGAGGGACCTTCGATCAGACTTTAATCCTCCTGAATGGTGTCAACATTACAGATCCACAAACCGGACACCACAATCTGAACCTGCCGATAGATATTGAAAGCATTGAACGCATTGAAATCATGCAAGGTCCTGCGGCCAAATCATTTGGGCCAAATGCCTTCAATGGAGCTATTAACATCATTACCGGCAACAGTAAACCCAATCATATCCGGGTATCGGAAACTTTCGGACAATTTGGATTATATAAAGCGATGGTCAATATATCGAATGCCATTGGTAATTATAGTCATTTTATCAGCATGAACCGGATATCATCCGACGGATATATTGAAAATACCGATTTTTCAAACAGCAATATTTTTTACCAGGCCAGGTACAACTTTAAAACGGGTGCGTTTGACTTTCAAACAGGTTACGATTCAAAAGATTTCGGCGCAAATGGTTTCTATTCGTTAAAATATCCAAAGCAGTTTGAAGCGACAAAAACAGAATTTGTGAGTTTGAAATACCAAAGCAATACTTTTATAAGATTTGCACCAACTTTTTACCTGCGCCGCCATCTCGATCGTTTCGAACTGAAACGAAACAATGATTCTATACCTTTTAATCATCATCAGACCAACACTGCGGGACTGAACCTGAATGTCTGGACAGTACACCGTCTCGGAAAAACCAGTGTGGGCATTGATTTTCGTAAAGAACATATTAAAAGTAATCTACTGGGGAATACACTGAGTGTACCCATTGAAGTGCCTTGTTTCGATAGCGTTTATTATACAAAATTTTACGCCCGGCTGAATACCAGTATCTATGCAGAACACTTTATTTCGTGGAGAATGCTTACGGTTACTGCAGGCGCAATGGCTCATCATAACTCAGACCTTGCAGGATTTAAAATTTATCCGGGAATTGATGTAAGCTACAGATTGAATGAAAATTTCAAATTGTACTTGTCTGCCAATAAAACATTGCGGATGCCCACATTTACGGATATGTTTTATAAAAGCCCCTCCCAACAAGGTAATCCAGGTTTAAATCCCGAAGAAGCCATTACTCTTGAAGCTGGAATGAAATACAATAATCCAACTCTCAAAGGCCATGTCAGTGCATTCCGGCGTTGGGGCTACAAAATGATTGACTGGGTAAAAGATCCTTCACCGGATAGCACCTTCTGGCGAAGTATGAATCATACCAAAATAAATTTTACCGGGATCGAATGCGCATTGACATTGACACCTCCAAAAACAGGTACATTTGAAAGAATCTCAGATATCCGGATATCCTTTGCTTTTTTACAAGCCGATTCGAATCGGAATAATATGCTTTCAAAATATGTGCTCGATAACCTGAGGTACCAGATAAATTCAAGTATTGAAGTCAGGATTGCATGGAAACTGAAAATCTTCTGCCGGTTAACATATCATGATCGCAATGGTGTTTATCAGGATGCAAAGGGAGAGGTAATGTCTTATAAGCCATTCTGGTTAGCCGATGCAAAGATATATTGGAGAGATCAAAATTATACATTGTATGCCGAAGCATCCAATGTTTTTAACACACGTTATTATGATTTTGGAGGTATCGTACAACCCGGGATTTGGTTCAAGGCAGGGATTGTCGTGAATATGGATTATAAATCGCTAGGAGTAACGGATTAGCTTCCGGAATTTAAATTCCATATAAAAAACAAAAAATATTCCCGCAATTTCACTATCATCAAACGCAGATATGCGGTCAATCGCCGCATATCTGCGTTTGATGGTACGCCATGTTGCCCGGATCTCAAATCCATCTTGATGCGGATTGCCGATTATTTTGAAGATAACCCGGCCAAATTTTGATTTTTCGTAACTTCGAGATATAAATGCCAGCAATATTATTAGTATCCGTATGAAAAAATATTTATCAAATGCCGATTTAATCGTAATTGTTATTACGTTTCTTCTCTTTACGATAGCTTTATTTACCAAAGGATTCACCCACGACCTGCTTTTAGAAGCAGGCGTATTATTGATATCCATAAAAATTATTATGATGAATCATAAAAATACAGTTTCAAACACTGTAATTATGAAAGATCTGGATGAAATAAAGCAAACCTTGCATGAAATTAAAACAAACCAGTGCAAGTAGTTACCTTATTCTTAGTGTCCCTCATTTTGTTCAAGATCAACTGCATTGGGTGAATCTTTGGCTACGCGGAATCCATTTGCATCGATGCCGTTATTTTTGGTTTCACCCACAAGGGAAAACAGCGTATTTTCGGCCCTGCAGTTCAGCTGAATAGAAGGTCAAATTCCGGTTCTGGAAGTCGGGGGTTTGAACCCCTCGGGATCATGAGCGGGTATCGCCATCAAAAAAAAATGGGATGCCGTGGCATCCCATTTTATCAATCATGTAAAAATTCTTACTTTTTGAACAGTTTTCCGGTATAACGGTTGCTTCCGGACTCAAGTATCAGGAAATAGGCCCCCTGATCAAGCCTGCTGACATCGATAGTGCCAGAGAGATCCTTTACAAAACGGTTCTCAACTTCTACGCCGCCGGTATTAATGATCCGCATCATCCCTTCCTTCAGGTCCCCGAGACCTGACAGCCGGATATAACCGGAAGCCGGATTCGGGTAGATGGTAAGACCCTTGGAATCTTCGTCCAGGTTCAGTATTCCGGTAGCTTCCTCTTTTCTCTCAATGTTATCAATATAAACCGTGGTACCGGCTGTCCTGGTTTCCGGAAAATCAGGGAATATCACGATCCTGTCATAGGAATAGCCGATGCATGCACTCATGTTAAACGTGAGCAATTCCCATGCGTTGGTAACCGTATTGGAAACCTTGACCTCCGTGACGGGACCGCCGTTCGTACTGGCTTCGACTTTGAATCCTACCGGACTGATTACGGATTTCCAGACCATCAGGGTAATGGTATGGGAAGACTGGGTGAATTCGACGGGTGCATAGGAATTCGAGAAAGCGCCTGCATAGGTATCTGCATTGGCATTAACAACGAATTTCAGTACATTGTCCGAAGTATTGACGCCTGATTTATCCGGATTGGCGATTACTTCAAAATCAGACGCACTTCCTGTGCCATTGGCAAAAACTTCCCACACGGCATCCGTTTCGGTTTCAAAGTCGATCGGGAAAGCGGCCTCTTCGACTGCAGGTATCAACACGGCATCAATAACATGCACTACACCATTATCGGCAAGCAGGTCAGCAAGAATGACTTTGGCATCATTGATAAAGACACCGTCCTCGTTAATGGTTACGGTAACATCCTTGCCCAGGAGTGTGGTAATTTCCTGTCCGTCAGACAGATCTCCAGACATGACCTTCCCGGTTGCAACGTGATAAAGGAGAATATCGGCCAGGTCACCGGTGGGATCTTCCAGCAACGCTTCAATTGTTCCTGCGGGAAGTGCCTTGAAAGCAGCATCGGTGGGTGCAAAAACGGTAAAGGGGCCTTCGCCTGCCAGGTCGTCAGCCAATTCGGCAGCAATCACGGCAGCTTCGAGAGTGTCGTGCGCAGCACTACCTACAATAATATCCACAACCGTTTCGGCCTGCGGGATCAAAACGGCATCCAACACATGAACCACGCCATTGTCAGCAACAATATCTGCGACAAAAACTTTCGCGTTATTGATGAAGACACCCTCCTCGCTAATGGTTACGTTAACCTCCCTGTCCAGCAGAGTAACAATTTCCTGTCCGTCAGACAGATCTCCAGACATGACCTTCCCGGCTGCAACGTGATAGAGGAGAATATCGGCCAGGTCACCGGTGGGATCTCCCAGCAACGCTTCAATTGTTCCTGCGGGCAGTGCCTTGAAAGCAGCATCGGTGGGTGCGAAGACGGTGAAAGGTCCTTCCCCGACTAGGTCATCATCCAGTTCGGCTAAACCCACAGCAAGTTCCAGTGTATCATGTTCAGGACTGAATATAATAATATCCATAACGGTATTAAAACTAGGAATGATCACGGCATCTACCACATGCACAACACCGTTATCGGCCTCCAGGTCAGCGACAGTGACCATTGCATTGTTAATAAATACTCCATCATCATTGATGGTCACCGTTACATCTTCATCCAGCAAAGTTGTCAGAACCTGTTCATTTGTGAGATCCCCCGCCATCAGTGTTCCGTTTACCACATGATTTAGCAGCAGATCAGCCAGGAATCCTTCCGGATCCTCCAGCAAGGCATCCAGTGCATTCAGGGGCAATGCTTTAAAGGCCGCATCGGTTGGAGCAAAAACTGTGAAAGGCCCTGTCCCTGCAAGGTCGTCGTCCAGTCCGGCCGCAATAACTGCGGCTTCCAGGGTGTCATGATCCGCACTGCCGACAATAATGTCAAGCACCGTTGTCTGTGACCTCACCCCCTGCATCAAAATCAGGGAGAACATCAGAAGGTTTGATAGAAAAAGTAGATTTCTTTTCATAAGCAAGATATTAAGTTGGTTTAAGCAAATAAACACGCACAATAATTAATTGTTCATTGCCTGCAGCCTGATAAGCCGCTTTTTTGAAAAGGATTAAAAAGTTACAAAAAATATTTTGTTTAAAAAAAATATGTCGCATTAAAATATATTTTACATTGAAAATTCACAAAGTCTGAATAACCGGTTGTTTATTGTGGTATTCATCATTGCAACCAAAGCATCATCATGAGAGAGAATCTGGAACTGGCCAAAAAAGATTATTTGCAAATTTGTTTCAATACATCCGATTTCTCTGTTCCAGTATTTTTTGGTCAGAAATATAATCGTCATATTCCATTTGCTTATCAATGGTGCCTTTGGGGGTAATCTCAATGATCCGGTTACACACCGTTTGTATAAACTCATGGTCGTGTGATGACATGAGAATATTTCCTTTAAACTTAACAAGCGTGTTATTAAATGCCTGGATGGATTCGAGGTCAAGGTGATTTGTTGGAGCATCCAGGATCATGACATTGGCGTTCCGGATCATCATGCGGGCGATCATACAACGGACTTTCTCGCCACCGGAAAGTATGTTTGTTTTTTTGAATATTTCTTCTCCTGAAAACAGCATTTTCCCCAAAAAGCCACGGAGATACATTTCACTTGTATCTTCCGAGAATTGACCCAGCCAATCGATAAGACTCATTTCCTTCTCAAAGAATTTTTCATTTTCAAGGGGCAAGTATGCCTTAACGATCGTTTGCCCCCAGGCAAAAGTGCCATGATCGGGCTTGTCATGACCTTTAAGAATCTCAAAAAGGGCAGTCATCGCCCGGGTATCTTTGGAAAGAAAAACAATTTTATCGTTTTTATGTATGGTGAAATTCACATTTTTAAAAAGTGTTTTCCCTTCAATACTTTTAGCAAGATCTTTGACTGTTAAAATGTTGTTTCCCGGTTCCCTTCCCGGTGTGAAGATGATGCCCGGGTATTTCCGTGTAGAGGGTTGTATTTCTTCAATATTGAGCTTCTCGATCATTTTTTTGCGACTTGTAGTTTGCTTGCTTTTGGCTACATTGGCGCTGAAGCGTGCAATAAAATCCTGCAATTCCTTTTTCTTTTCCTCAGCCTTCATGTTTTGAAGGAGTTGTTGCCGCAAAGCCAGCTGACTCGATTCATACCAGAAACTATAATTGCCTGCAAAAAGTCTCACTTTGCTAAAATCGATATCCACCGTATGCGTACAAACGGAATCCAGAAAGTGCCTGTCGTGTGAGACTACCAATACGGTGTTCTCAAAGTTGGAGAGAAAATTCTCAAGCCAGTTTACCGTTTCAAGATCAAGGTCATTGGTAGGCTCATCCAATAGAAGGTTGTCGGGTTTGCCAAACAGGGCCTGCGCCAGAAGGACTTTCACCTTGTCTTTTCCGTTTAATTCCTTCATTAACATAGAATGAAATTCATTCTTAATTCCCAATCCACTTAATAAAATGGAAGCATTGCTTTCAGCATTCCAGCCATCGAGGTGACTGAATTTTTCTTCAAGTTCTGAGGCTCTTATGCCATCTGTTTCTGAAAAGTCTGCTTTGGCGTACAAGGCGTCTTTTTCATTCATAACTTTCCAGAGTTCCGAGTGCCCCATCAACACTGTTGTTAGAACCGAATAATTGTCGAATTCAAAATGGTCCTGCTTCAGCACGGATATTCTTTCTCCGGGTCCTATGCTCACAGTTCCCTTCATGTTTTCCACCTCACCGTATAACATTTTTAGAAAAGTTGACTTCCCGGCGCCATTGGCTCCAATAATGCCATAGCAATTGCCGGAAGTAAATTTCATATTGACATCCTGAAACAGGATTCGTTTCCCAAACTGAATGCCGAGGTTTGATATGGTTATCATGAATAAAAATAATCTATTTCTAAAGGATTAAATCATGCTGAATAAAGAGCCTGCAAAAGTAGGTAAATAAAAAGCACAAGTAATCATATTGACCTCAGACGAAACGATTATTCTTTAAAATTTACCTAATTGTATCTTTTAAATACCGTCTAAACATTAAATAATGAAAAACTGGCGGCCTGTATGGTACCATGATGAATGGAGTGCAGGTGTTAGATTTATTGCTCGACAGGAAATTTAACAATGGGAATTCCCTGTTTGTGAAGAGATGATCTGCTCTGTGCATCAGCAGTATCCTATCTTACCCGGGGGAACTCAGAAATCCTCAAAGTACTGCATCCATAAGGTATCAGTGTGATTTCCTCCATATCCGGCTCTGTCACTTCCCCATACCGGAGACTATAGGGTTGCGGACCTGCTGTTTCATTGTATAATTTCCAGTTTGTCAGTCTCTTTGCTTTGGTTTTCAGTTCAACGGGGGCATTATCAAGATTCCACGGATAGCTGGGCATGGTATCCTTTTGAATGATTGTGAACATTTCCCGTATTTTATCCTCCGGAAAGTCCGGCAACCCGTAATTCCAAGGCGTTGTGGGCCGAACTTCAAAATAGTATGTTCCAAACCTTACAGGATCTTTTTCATTGATAACCTTATCCCAATTTTCACCTATTTTTAAGGCATAGGTAAGTGGTCCGCGCTCTATGGCTGTTGAATTTTCGTGCCAGTTTGTGAACACTATATTCATGGGCAGTTCCAGTTCTACCATATCTCCGTTTTTCCAGTCCCTGCGAAGCACAATGATGGTATCTCCCTTGCAATGGCTGAATTCATTTCCATTTACTGAAACCTGCGCCTGCCGGCACCAGGAAGGTATGCGCAAGTGCAAAGGGAAATTCACCGGAACCTCCCCCAATGAAACAATAAAAGTGATTTTCTCTCCGAAAGGATAGGAGGTCCTTTCCCCGATGGTTACGTCTGTTCCATCTGCAACTTTGGCTTTAACATGGCTGGGCGCGTAAATGAGTGCCGCGAGTCCGCCGTCAGGCGTGGCATACCACAAGTTTTGCGTGAATTTTGGCCAACCCTGGTGCATGTTTGAAGTACAGCACGGATAGCCTGTCAAGAGTCCAAAACAAACATCCGTACCCTGATGATCTACGTTAAAGTTGCGGCTCTGGCGCGTTAACATTACCTGGTTGGGTTGCTGGAAATACTGGCGAGCGGTGAAATCGTCGGTAATCTGCGCTGGTAATGCGTTAAAAGCAATTTTTTCAAGATGATCTGCATAGGATATCTCTCCGGTTACAGGAAGAATACTTTCGAGGCTAAACATCAATTCCACGGCTGAACATAATTCCGATCCATTGACAGGATTGCTGTTCCGTATGTTTTCATCGCCACCGAACATCCCCTGGGGTTGTCCCATGTATTTGCGAATGTCCGCAAACCCCTTTGTTAAGGCCTCGGGATATTGTTTTTCGGGATGATGCTGGTAATAGATCAAAGGCTCTTTCAATCCCTGCGCCAGGTTTACACAATGCATATCTCCCTGGGTGGAAATCATATCGGTATTTAAGAACATATGGGTGTAATCGTAAGTCTGTTTGTGCAACAAATCGGCAAGGTCAAGAAGAAACTGGTCGCCGGTAATATTGTAAAGCCAATACACGACCTGAAGGTTATCCCCTCCCCGGTACCTTGCCCAGAATGTCCAGTGATCCAGGGGATGATCAGGCAGTTCCTTCAATTGGTATTGAAAATAGCGGGTCAGGAATACAATGACCCTTGGATCACCTGTGGCAGAATAATATTGTTTTAAAACTTTAAGCATTACCATTTTGGGCCACCAGTCGCCGCAATTGTTTCGCTGCAGTCCCTCCTCAGCAGGATAGTCGGTGGATGGGCCAAAATAACCATCGGGCCGTTGGCTGTTTAATGTCCATTCCACCCAGGGTTTTACCTTTGCCTTGAGTTCATCATCATCCAAAATATAAGCCAGGGGCAAAAGACCGTCAATCCAATAGGGCCCTCGCTCCCATTGGTCACCATCGCCGCCAAGCCACCCATTTCGTTTACCCATTACCAGCGGATAAAGTTCATCGAGATGACCCGAAGCACCATTTTTCTGGCGGACAAGCATTTCCTTCAGCCAGCCATCGGGTTTGATATTCCCTAAGGGGAGTTCCTGATATGGATTTTCCATTAACGGTAACCGGTTTTTAAAATAATCTGTCGGAAAGTCCCTGTTTTGAGACAACACCATAATGGGCAGACCCGTTGCCAAAATGAAGAACCATAATTTGTTATTTCTCATTTTTTCGCGTTTAATGCGATTAACTCCGAATGAAATAAAACTCCCTTAATATATTGAATTTCTGTAAATCAAACAAAATCTGGTCGGAGGTATTGTTTAACCCGTTGAGAGTTACCACAATGCAGCCAAGAGAACTGATCTACGGGAACCCTCTGTCAGCATTGGTTTATGCATGCTCTGGCAGTAGTATATTTATGGTAATTTGTTTATTAATATCGTTAAATTGTTAATTATAAGACTTGGTTCTTCAAGCATTATGTAGTGTCCCGATGTAGTTGTTACGATATGCGTATAGTCCGTAACACCATTTTTTAATAATTCGTGTGCGTCAAACCACTTTTGTTTGTCAGCATCAGTATTATAAGAATCTTCTTTCATACTTGTCAACACAATAATTGGAATATCAGGTAAAACAGGTAAGCCCTCCATGTATTGAGAATCTTCCATTAACTCCCTTGCTTCCATTGTACCACCAAAGTTTACTCCATAATTTGTACTGAAAAAGCTATAAGCCGAATCTTCTTCAGTTTGTGTTGGTTGATTATAAAACTCATGTGAAGGATCAACAAATAGAATTGCAGCTGTTTTGGAAGGATTTTTGATTGCGTAATCTCTAATGATCATCCCACCCAAAGAATGTCCTACAAGTATCACCTTCTTTTCGTTTGAAAAGGCACTGATAACACTTTCCAATTCAGAACGTAATTTGTCAATATTTCTTGGGCCTGGCCCTTTCTCTGATTTTCCATACCCGGCACGGTCATAAAGTAAAACGTCTGCTTTACTATTTATTTGCGAAGGAATATTTTCTTGATCCCAAACAGAGTGATCGTTCCCAAGACCTGATTCAAAAACCACAAGGTACCTGGAGTCTTTATCAATTGTATAAGTTGTTAACTCATGCGTAAGCAAGTTTATTTTAGATTCCGTATAACTTGTTTTAGCTTCTTCATCTTCACAAGAAATAAAAATGAAAAAAGGTAGTGTAAATAGTATAAGTTTATCTTTCATATATTTTATGTTGAGAATTCTCTGTTAAAGTTATGATACGCTACAAAATTTAGACCAATGGTTAAACCTGGCTCAAAGAGCTGGTATGAAATACTTGGTTATTATCACCGATTAACGCAATATGTAACACTTCTCACAATCGTATTGTCTATTTTTTAATTTGATAGTTCATTTCTGATATTTTTCTTTATCCATAGCTTTACATGGATTATAAGTAATCGGAATAATTTCAAGACAAATGAAATATAATAAACCGTTTATTCTTGGTATAACCCTTGTATCGGCAATGGGGGGATTGCTTTTTGGGTACGACTGGGTGGTGATTGGCGGGGCCAAGCCCTTTTACGAACGTTTTTTCGATATCACTTCCTCAGCGCATTTGCAGGGTTGGGCCATGAGCAGTGCATTAATCGGGTGTCTTTTCGGAGCCATGAGTTCAGGTTATTTTACCGAACGATTTGGGCGGAAAAAGCTGTTGATTATTGCAGCCACCCTTTTCACAATGGCCGCTATCGGTACCGGGATGGCAAATGATTTTACCGTATTTGTGGTTTACAGATTGATAGGTGGTCTGGGAATCGGGCTGGCTTCGGCCATTTCACCCATGTATATTGCCGAAATATCGCCGGCAGGTTTTCGCGGCAGGCTGGTTTCCATTAATCAGCTTACCATTGTTCTTGGAATTCTGGCTGCACAAATTACAAATTTCCTGATTGCCGAAAAAGTACCGGATGGTGCAACCAATGAATACATCCTGAATTCGTGGAATGGTCAGGTTGGATGGCGCTGGATGTTCTGGGCAGGTGGCGTACCTGCGCTTATGTTTTTCATTTTATCGTTTATTATTCCCGAAAGCCCGAGGTTTTTGGGCAAATCGGGCAAATGGGATGCTGCGGAACGGATTCTTACGAGAATCGGAGGAAAAGAATACGCAGCCGATGAAACAAAAGCAATCAGCGAGAGCCTGCAGCATACGCATCATCAGGTAGAATGGAAACAGTTGTTAGCTAAGGAAATACGGCCGGTTATGATGATCGGCATTTTTCTGGCAGTTTTTCAACAATGGTGTGGTATCAATGTCATTTTCAATTATGCTGAAGAAGTATTTACTTCAGCCGGATTTTCGGTTACCGATATGTTGTTTAACGTGGTTATAACCGGTACTGTTAACCTGGTTTTTACTTTGTTGGCCATGAGGCTGGTTGATAGCTGGGGGCGCCGTAAACTCATGTTAACAGGGGCATCAGGGCTGGCAATAATATATTTCATTCTCGGTTCAGGCTATTTTCTTGCATGGAAGGGCATAGTCGTCCTGTTCCTGGTGATGACTGCCATAGCTGCGTATGCTATGACACTCGCCCCTATTACATGGGTGGTGCTTTCTGAGATATTTCCAAACCGGATTCGGGGCGCTGCTATGGCAGTTGCCACATCCGCCTTGTGGATTGCCTGTTTTATTCTTACCTACACATTCCCGATCCTGAATAAAATACTAAAAGCCAGTGGAACCTTCTGGCTTTATGCAATTATCTGTGTAGCAGGGTTTATTCTTATTTTGAAAAAACTCCCGGAAACGAAGGGTAAAACACTTGAGGAAATTGAGAAAATGGACCAGAAACTGTAATTTGATATTTAACTGATTAAAAAATAGTACCCGATTATGAAAACAAAATACTTGCTTTTAATTGTTGTTTCTGCATGTTTCCTGGGGTGTCAGAAGCCAGACAATGCACAAAAAATTGACCTTTCGGGTGCGTGGAATTTTGCGCTCGACTCAAACGATTCCGGAATCTCCGAAAAATGGTTTTCAAAAAACCTGGGCGATGTGATTCAACTTCCCGGCTCGCTTACTTCCAATGGAATAGGAAACGAAATTAACCTGAACACCCCGTGGACTGGTCAGGTTGTGGATAGTTCATTTTTTAAAAATTCAGAATATGCCAGGTACCGTGAACCGGACAATTTTAAAGTACCCTTCTGGCTGCAGCCCGTAAAATATTATAAAGGCGCTGCCTGGTTTCAGAAAGAAATTGATATTCCAACGAGTTGGAAAGGAAAGGATATCCTGCTTTTTCTCGAACGGTGTCACTGGGAAAGCCACGTATGGCTTGACAACCATGAGGCAGGAATGCAAAACTCCCTTGGAACACCGCATGTCTACAATCTATCGCAATGGGTAACTCCCGGCAAACATACCCTAACGATTTGCATCGATAACAGGGTGAAGGATTTCGATCCCGGAATAAACTCACACAGCATTTCTGACCATACCCAAACCAACTGGAACGGGATGGTCGGTCAGCTTTTCCTTGAGGCACGCCCTGTAACAAATATTCAGAATATGCAGCTTTTTCCTGATATACTTAATAAAACGGTTGAAGCTAAATTCAAAGTGAAAAGCAGTGATGCCGGAAAAATCAAAATTGAAATGAAAGTTACCGGTTCAACTTCACCTGAACCAAAAAATTCTGAATTTGATGTTCAACCCGGAGAAAATTTGATTTCAATTACATACGGGATGGGCGAAGATGTAAAAACATGGAGCGAATTTCACCCCGATTTGTATCAATTGCAGGCCATTTTAACGGATGCTTCCGGTAGTACCCATTCGGTAGAAACAACTTTTGGAATGCGCGAATTTTCTGTTTCAGGAAAACAGATTCTGATAAACGGAAACCCTGTTTTTTTGCGCGGAACACTTGAATGCGCCATTTTCCCGAAAACAGGATTTCCTCCAACGGATAAAAAGGAGTGGTTGCGAATTTTTGGTATTTGCCGGGCGCATGGGCTGAATCACATGCGTTTTCATTCTTGGTGTCCGCCGAAAGCGGCTTTCGAAGCGGCCGATGAGGCTGGTTTTTATCTGCAGGTTGAATGCTCATCGTGGGCTAACCAGTCAACCACACTTGGCGACGGCAGACCTTTTGATAAATACCTGTATGAAGAGAGTGAAAGAATGATTGAATCCTATGGAAATCACCCTTCGTTTTGCATGATGGCATATGGCAACGAACCCGGAGGCCCCAATTACCAGTCATTTTTAACCGAATTTGTCAATTACTGGAAAAACAAAGACAAACGAAGAATTTATGTTTCGGCTGCCGGCTGGCCAAATCTTGATGTGAACGATTACCTGAACACACCCGATCCGCGTATTCAGGCGTGGGGCGAGGAAATGCGCTCCATCATCAATGCCGAACCTCCGAAAAGCGATTACGACTGGGAAACGAGAATTGAAATGTTTACACAGCCGGTAGTTAGCCACGAAATAGGTCAATGGTGTGTTTATCCTGATTATAAGGAAATTGCAAAATATGATGGGGTGGTAAGGGCTAAAAATTTTGAGATATTTCAGGAATCATTGAAAGAAAATGGAATGTTGCACCTTGCCGATAGTTTTTTGTTGGCTTCAGGTAAGTTGCAGGCGCTATGTTACAAGGCCGATATTGAAGCTGCTTTGCGCACGTTGGGTTTTGGCGGTTTCCAGTTACTCGACCTGCACGATTTCCCCGGACAGGGAACTGCATTGGTTGGCGTACTCAACCCTTTCTGGCTGGAAAAAGGATATATAACACCCGCCGAATACAGTCGTTTTTGTAATTCCACCGTTCCGCTGGCACGAATGAAAAAATTCATTTTTAAAAATAGTGAATCTCTGGAAGCTGAGGTTGAAGTGGCTCATTATGGAAATGGCCCTATTGAGAGTTGTACGCCAAAATGGAAAATCATAGAACCATCAGGGATAACTGTTAAGGAAGGATTACTTCCGTCAACTGATATTCCGCCCGGAAATGGCACAAAACTCGGAAAGATTTCGGTACGGCTTGATTTTGCCAAAACCGCCCAAAAGCTGGTACTTGAAATTGCCATCGGAGAATTCCTGAACAGCTGGGATATTTGGGTGTATCCGGCAACATATGAGTCAGTTACCGGAACTGACAAAATCAAAGTAGTTCATCAACCCGATGCCCCAACGCTGAAATTTATAGAAGATGGAGGAACTGTGCTTTTAACATTGAAACAAGGAACACTGTCTCCTGAAATGGGTGGAAATATTAAGACCGGTTTTTCCAGTATTTTCTGGAACACGGCCTGGACAGGCGGTCAGGGGCCTCACACACTGGGCATCCTCGTGAATCCGTTACACCCTGCGCTGGCTGATTTCCCAACAGAATACTACAGCAACTGGCAATGGTGGGACGCTATGAATCACGGACAGGCAATGAACCTTGCGAAAATAAACGCCGATTTAAAACCGGTAGTGCGTGTAATCGACGATTGGGTTACAAATCGTCCGCTGGCGCTGATTTTCGAGGCAAAAATGGGAAAGGGGAAAATCATGGTCAGCAGCATCGATTTGATAACCGGATTGAATAAACGACCCGAAGCACAGCAACTGCTTTTCAGCCTGAAGAAATACCTTGCAGGCACTCATTTTAACCCTGTTACCGAGATCAAATCAGAACAATTAATAGCGCTAGTAAAATCGAAATAACCGTAACAAATAAATCATCTTTTAAGAAATGAAAGTAAAAGCATGGATTGAAGAAGTTACTATTCCAACCTATGGAATCGGTAAGCCCGAAAAGAATCCTATGTTTCTCGAAAAAAGAGTTTACCAGGGAAGCAGCGGTGTAGTGTATCCGCATCCCGTTATCGAAAAAATTCTCGACCAAAAAGAAGATAAAACCTATCAGGCCATTTATATTGAAAACGATTACCTGAAAATCATGCTTTTGCCTGAATTGGGCGGGCGCGTGCAAATGGCGTGGGATAAATCGAAACAACGACATTTTGTTTATTATAACCAGGTGATTAAACCGGCTTTGGTAGGGTTAACAGGTCCCTGGATTTCAGGCGGAATTGAGTTTAACTGGCCACAGCATCACCGTCCTTCAACTTTCGAACCCACCGATTTTTGCATCGAAAATAACAGTGACGGAAGTGTTACCGTTTGGTGCAACGAACTGGAACGCATGTTCCGGACCCGTGGTATGGCTGGTTTTACATTGCACCCCGACAAAGCGTACCTCGAAATAAAAGTTAAACTTTATAACCGTACCAGTTTCCCGCAAACCTTTTTATGGTGGGCCAACCCGGCAGTAAAAGTGAACGATGAATACCAGTCGGTTTTTCCACCCGATGTTTATGCAGTATTCGATCATGGTAAACGCGATGTTTCTGAATTTCCCATTGCAAAGGGAACTTACTACAAAGTGGACTACTCGCCCGGAACTGATATTTCGCGGTATAAAAATATCCCGGTTCCCACATCTTACATGGCCATCAACTCCGGTTACGATTTTGTTGGCGGTTATGAAAATGATACTAGGGGCGGTTTGATCCATGTGGCCAATCATCATGTTTCGCCCGGTAAAAAGCAATGGACCTGGGGACACGGAGATTTCGGCCAGGCCTGGGACCGCAATCTGACCGACGAAGATGGACCTTACATTGAGCTGATGTGTGGCGTTTATACCGATAATCAGCCCGACTTTTCATGGTTAATGCCAAATGAGGAAAAAACATTCACGCAGTACTTTATTCCATACCGCGATGTGGGGGTTGTAAAATGCGCCACAAAAGAAGCATTGGTGAATCTTGAACTGGATAAAAGTGAAATTGAAATTAAAGTCTTTACTTCGGGTGTATATCAGCAGGGCAGAGTAATTCTGATGTATGGAAATGAAAAACTTTCGGAAGAAAAATTCAATTTTGATCCTTCGGTTTCGTATCATAAAAGAATGGCCACTCCGGTGGATTGTAAACCTGAATATCTGAAATTGAAGGTAAGTTCGGCTGAAGGGAAAATTTTGGCTGAATATTCACCGGATTCCGGGAAGGAGAATATTCTACCCGAGCCGGCTAAAGCTGCAAAAAAACCTTCCGAAATTGAAAGCAATGAACAGTTGTTTTTAACCGGCCATCACATCGAGCAGTACCGTCATGCCACCTACGACCCACGCCCGTATTACGAAGAAGCGCTTGCCCGCGATCCGGGAGATTATCGTTGTAACAACGCACTGGGTTTGTGGTATCTGCGTCGCGGACAATTCATTAAAGCAAAAGATTATGTAACAAAGGCAGTTAATACCGTTACCGAACGTAATCCAAATCCTTACGATGGTGAAGCACTCTTCAATCTGGGTCTGGCTAACAGTTTTCTGGGGCAATATGATGAGGCCTATAAATACTTTTACAAGTCGGTTTGGAATGCGGCATGGATGGACAGCGGCTATTTTCAGGTTGCATGTATTGATACCATGTTTGGCCGGCTGGACGAAGCACTCGACCATATAAACCGTTCCTTATTAAGAAACTGGCACAACCACAAAGCCCGCCAGTTAAAAACGAGTATTCTCAGGTATTCAGGAAGAATGGAAGAAGCGCTGAATCTATGTGACGAATCAATCGTTATCGACCGCTTTAATTTCGGTTTATATTACGAAAAATTCAAACTGACAGGCAACAAACAGGTACTTGGCGAGATGAATAAGCTCATCAGGGGAAATATTCACAACTATGTTGAATTTGCTCTTGACTATGCCTGGGCCGGGCTTTACCACGATGCCATTGAAGTTATTTCTACAGGAATTGATTTACAGGATAAAGACAGAATTTACCCTATGGCGCTTTATTACAAAGCCTGGTTCGAGATGAGGGCTGGAATGCATGGTGTATGGCCGGAAACATTAAATAAAGCAGCTTCGGTTTCGCCTGATTTCGGTTTCCCAAACCAACCCGAATCGGTGGTAGCATTGGAATGGGCAATCAGCGTGAGCCCTGCCGATGATAAGGCTTTGTATTATCTTGGAAATTTATGGTACGCATTTAAGAACTATATTGCAGCCATATCGTGTTGGGAGAAAGCAGTGGAGTTAAACGGAACTTTCCCAACATCACTCAGAAACCTGGCGCTGGCCTGTTTTAATAAACTTCATGATCCTAAAAGGGCAGTTGAATTACTCGAGAAAGCATTCAGTATCGACACTTGTGATGCCCGTATCCTGATGGAACTCGACCAGCTTTACAAGCGTCTCAACCGCAACCCGGAAGAAAGGCTGGCTTTTTTACAGAATTATCCTGAATTGGTTAACTATCGCGATGATTTGTATCTTGAACAGGCCAGTTTGCTGAATGTTTTGGGTGAGTACGAAAGAGCCTTCGAAATGATCATGTCGCGCAGGTTTCATCCTTGGGAAGGGGGAGAAGGAAAGGTAACCAGTCAATATGTTTTCAGCTTGATTGCCATGGCAAAAAAAGCTATTCGCGACAATGACCCGGGAAAGGCAATAAGTCTGTTGTTGAAAGTACAACATTATCCCGAAAATCTTGGAGAAGGAAAACTTTATGGCGCAAAAGAGAACGAGTTGTTTTTCTGGCTGGGAGTAGCTTACGAAAAAGCAGGCCAAATGCAGAATGCACATAATGCATGGATAGAAGCGACATCCGGTTTAAACGTGGTTTCGGCAGCCATGTTTTACAATGACCAGCAACCCGATATCACTTTTTACCAGGGTTTGGCCTTGCAGAAAATCGGTAAGGAAAAAGAAGCGCTCGAATGTTTCAGAAAACTGGTTGATTTTGGTGAAGCCCATTTTAACGATCCTATTGAAATCGACTATTTTGCTATTTCACTTCCGGATTTATTGATTTGGGATAGCGATTTGGATAAACGGAATAACCTGCTTTGTAAATATCTGATTGGGCTGGGAGAACTGGGACTGGGAAATAAAACCAGGAGTCGGAAATTATTGCAGGAAGTTATTGATGATGAAAGGGCTAATCTGAGTGCTTTAAAACATCTTCAACTGATTTCGCAGATTTAATAACAGATGATGTTACGGTGTAGCCGTATGGGAAAATTTTCCGGCCAGGCTTTCTGATTAGCAGCGGCTGGTTTTAATAAATGAAGCCGGACTTGATCCGATTTGCTTGGTAAATATCCTGGTAAAGTAATACTGGTCGGTATACCCTAGCTTAAAAGCCACCTCTTTAATCCGTAAAGACTTGTTGATAAGCAGGCGGATGGCTTCCTGCATTTTAAGACCGATAAAATAATCGATAGGTGAAAACCCCGTTTTATTTCGGAATAGCTTTGAAAGATGCGACTTGGAAAGCTTTACATGTGAGGCAATGTCCTCTATTTTAAGGCACTTACTCACGTTTTGCTGCATATACAAAATTGATAAATCGACCGGGTCGTTGCTATGAATTCCTTTAGCCGAACGGAAGGTATCGACATAGAAAAATGAGGCCAGCAAGCTGTTCAGACATAAATTAACATATTCTATATTTTCTTTTGAAAAACCCATTTCCAATGCAGTAAGCAACTCGTTAAACTGGTTAATTCTGTAATCGATACGGGCGTTTGATGTGTGGCTGATTGGAACAACCTGGCAAAAAAACCTATCGAAATGTTTCGTTTTTACACCTGCAAAATGCAGCCAGTAAATTGACCATGGTGTTTCTTCTGATGCCCAGTAAGAATGGGGTTCACCAGCCGGTATAATGAAATACGAATCAGGGGTTACCTGGTGAAACCGGCCTTTAACGTGAACTGTGCCACTGCCACCAATACAATAGATCAGGATGTTTTGTCCAATTCCTTTTTTTCGTTTCCGGTAATGGTTTCGCGCGTTTGGATAAAAACCGATATCAGTAATGAATGAATCTGAAATTATCGGATTATTCAAAACCAATTCAATTTGTTTTTTAGATAAAACAACACTTCGGTCGCCAAAGAAATGGTCTTTTTTACCCGTTTGTGGTTCCGGTATTTCCAAATTCGTTTTCATTGGAAAATGTAAAATTGTAATACGTTAATATAGAAAAATAATCTATTGTATTATATGCTATCAGATGGTTGTTTTAGTAGAAAAATACGAAAAAAAACTGGAAGGGATATAGAAAATTGTGAGGTTTTGAATAATAGGATTGTACAAGTTTTAAAAGGATAGTCTATTTACAATGGAACCTCTGTCAAGAAAATAAATTGTAAAATTGCTGTCAGATAATGGTTTTGTTCCGCTATTTTGTGATGAGTTTCTCTTTCTGTTAACGCTTATAACAGACACAGATAAAAATGAAGAAACTGATTTTTGCTTTGCCTTTTTTATGGATGATTCCGGCCTGCAGCCGGCATATGGAGTCTGAATTCAATGCGGTTCAATATGTTGACCCGCAAATTGGTTCGGTGCACGGGCGCTGGTTCTTTTATACACCGGCAGCCGTTCCGTTCGGGATGGCAAAACTGGCGCCCCATACCAATGCCTATGGAAGTGCTGGAAGCTGGGGCCCTTGTGGGTATGACGACCGTCACACTTCCATCGAGGGGTTTGGCCATTTTCATGAATTTCAGATAGGCGGTTTGGTTTTTATGCCAACCGTTGGGAAAATTCAAACCGTTCCGGGAACGCTCGAAAATCCTGATGGCGGCTACCGATCGCGTTTCGACAAGGAAACCGAGCAAGCTGACCCCGGTTATTATTCAGTATTTCTGAAGGATTACGGAATAAAAGCTGAAATTTCAGCTACTGAACGGGTTGGTTTTCACCGGTACACTTTTCCTGAAACAAAAGAAGCTCATCTTATAATTGATATCGGCCACCGGCAGGGTGAAAGCGGCGCTGTTACCGATGCTTTTGCAAGGGTGGTAAACGGAAATGAGGTAGAAGGTTATGTGGAAACGTATCCTGAATACGCCAAATTCTGCGACCCCGGGAAAACGGTGAAAATGTATTTTGTGGCGAAATTCAGTAAGGCGCCAACATCCACTGGTACATTTGTGGATTCCGTTCAAAATTTCGGGATTGCTGAAACAAAAGGTATCGGAAACGGGCTTTTCCTGAATTTCGAAATGAAGAAAGATGAGGTGCTTGAAATCGCTACAGGACTAAGTTATGTTTCCGTTTCCAATGGAAGAATGAATCTTGACACAGAATCCACAGGTAAAACATTCGACCAGGTTCACCAACTGGCTGCAAAAACGTGGAACGAAAAATTGAGACGTATTAAAGTAGAAGATGCCGACAGTTTAAATAAAGTGAAGTTTTATACCGGATTGTACCATGCATTGCTCGGGCGAGGAATTTCGAGTGATGTGAACGGACAATATGCGCTGGTGGATGGCGGCATCGGGCAGATTCCACTGAATGAAAAAGGTCAGCCAACACACCGGCATTTCAATACCGATGGAATTTGGGGTGGTTTCTGGAATCTTTCGCAATTATGGGCTTTGGTTTACCCTGATTATTTTAAAGAGTATGTCCAGTCGAATATCGATTATTATAAAAACCGCGGCTGGCTGCATGATGGCGAGGCTGCCGGAATTTACACCAACGGTGTGCAAACCAATTTTCAGGGTTTGCTTATTGCATCGGCTTACAACTGCGGAATCCGCGATTTTGAAGTGGACAAAGGCTACGAGGCTGCCCTTAAAAACGAAGTGGAATACCACGGCCGTAATCTTGGGAATGGCAAATACGACCTTCACTATTTTGTGAAAAACGGTTACGTTCCATACAAAGACACGGTTTTATCGAATGGATGGATTTTCAATTTTGGAGCTTCGCACACACTGGAATATGCTTTCAGTTCATATGCTGTGGCACAAATGGCAAAACAGCTTGGTAAAACCGGCGATTATGAAAAGCTGATGAATCAGGCCGCATTTTACAGAAATTTATTCGATACCGAAACCCAATACATTCGACCCAAAAAGGAAGACGGGATTTTTATTGCTGATTTCGACCCGATGAAAGCCTGGGATGGTTTTCAAGAGGGAAATGCGTTTCAGTTTACCTGGTACATTCCGCACGATGTAGCCGGTTTAATTGAATTGATGGGAAAAGATGAGTTTAACCGACGATTGGAAACCATGTTCGAAAATGCACAGGAAAGCCAGTTTGGCGGCGGAACCGGCGAAATTCACAGTTTCTCGGGAATCGACAAAATGTACAACCACGGAAACCAGCCGTGTCTGCATGATTCATGGCTGTTCAATTACAGCGGTCAACCCTGGCGAACGCAGAAAATGACCCGTGCTATCTGTGATGAATTTTACGGAACCGAACCATTGCGTGGTTATGGAGTGGGTCAGGATGAAGACCAGGGACAACTCGGCTCGTGGTTTGTAATGGCTGCCCTCGGTTTATTCGATGTTCAGGGTTTGACCCATGAAAATCCAACCCTTCAGTTTGGCAGTCCTATCTTCGAAAAGGTAACCATTCAACTCAATCCAAACTATTACCAGGGGAAAGAGTTGGTCATTGAAACCAAAAACAATTCAAAACAAAATGTTTATATCCAATCGGGTCAATGGAATACTGAAAAGCTGGATAACTGCTGGATTGACTTTAAAAAGCTGACCCGGGGCGGAAAGCTGGCATTTGAAATGGACAGCCAGCCAAATACTACCCGGGGAACTTCAACCCCGCCTCCGTCAATGAGTTCCAAAAAAAAGTAACCTAAAAAAATAACAAAATGAGAAAATACTTTTTACTGCTAATGATGGTTTTACTGGCTTTTGCCTGTTCTTCACCTGTTAAAAAAGCGTTGGACAAAGAACTTGCCAATCAAATAGCAACTAATGAGTATTTTCCATGGGTGAAAGCCAAAGCACTGCAAATCATGAAAACCGGTTTTAATGCCGGTGATGGCTACCGCGAAGTCTGGATTCGTGATTTCAATACATTTATTGAACTGGCCTTGCAGGTTTTTCCCAAAGAGGAATTAAAAGAAAACCTACTCGTTTTTTTCCGTATGCAGGGCGAAGATGGAAACATCATGGATGGATTTACCCCGACGGAACAGATCAGCCAGGGAGAAACAGATTTTTCGTATTCGGAATTGGAGCCACGCTATGCCGCGCATAAAAATACAGTTGAAACCGACCAGGAAAGTTCACTGGTTCAGGCAGTTTATAAATACATTCAGTTGACTGGTGATAGTTCGATTTTAACTCAAACAATTGGCGACAAAACTATTGCCGGGCGACTCGAATGGTCGATGGACTTCTTGATGAACAACCGTTTTAATAAACAATACGGGTTGATTATTGGTGCTACCACTGCCGATTGGGGCGATGTACAACCCGAACATGGCTGGGGAGTTGATTTGGACAATAATACCCATCCTGCTATCGATATTTACGACAATGCCATGTTTATTATTGCATTGAATAACATGATGGAAATCTTACCGGCAACCAAAGCCAAATGGACTCCTGTATACGAAAGCATTGCCTATAATTGCCGCAAACATTTATGGGATAGCACCAAACAGAAATTTATCCCGCATATTTATCTCGAAAAAGGTTCGCCTTTCCCGGCTGATTTTGATGAAAACCAGATTTATTATTTCGGTGGAACAGCCATTGCAATTGAAGCTGGCTTGCTGAGCAAGGAAGAAATTAAGATTTCTATTGATGAAATGGTTAGCAGGGTAAAGCAGGCTGGCGCACCATCCATCGGATTAACACTCTATCCTCCCTACCCTGAAGGTTATTTTGCAAACAAAATTATGAACCCTGTTTACAGTTATCAAAATGGTGGCGACTGGACCTGGTTTGGCGCAAGAATGGTTCAGCAATTGATTAAGCATGGATTTGTTCAGGAGGCATACGAGCAGGTGCAGCCAATGGTGAAAAGGGTAAAAGACAATAATGGTTTCTACGAATGGTATTCGGTTGATAACCAACCCAGGGGGTCGGGAACATTTCGGGGCGAAGCCGGAGTATTGTACAAGGCGATCAGGATGTTTGAAGAGGTTACTTACATTCCTTAATTCAAAATATTGACTTCATGGAATTTACTTTCAGAGTTATTATTGCATTGTTCTTATACTTTGTATATGCTTCCGGAACATCCGGACAATCAGGGTATGTTACAAATGATGAAGAAGTAAAAATTGTTGCTGAGGATGCTGGTATTTATTCCGGACACAGTGATTTCAACCCAAATGATTTATTCAGGAAAGATACATGGAAGGGTGATTGGATCTGGCTGAATAAATCATTTTTTAACGAATACCAGAAAACAAAAACCGAATGGATTCAGAATGCAGATTCAATTAAACAGTACAGGGCTTTATTCAGAAAAAACTTCAACCTTCCCAAAGTCCCCGGCGAAGCCGTTATGTGCTTAACAGCAGATGTTTCTTACCGGCTTTACATAAACAGCAAATTTGTAAACCAGGGACCTTCTGATATCGGGAGTGACTACTTCGACAGGGTTCCACCCGAACACTGGTTTTATTATTGCCTCAATGTTAAACCACACTTGCAGGAGGGGATAAACACAATCGCTGTGGAAGTTTTTAATTATTCCAGGGAGATTTCGGAAACCACAAGTGGTGAAGGAATGTTGATTTGTGATCTGGATACCTGCTCGGGTGAAAATATCATCGGAACAGACACAAGCTGGAAATGCATGATTGATACTTCTTTTTTCAGGAATGAAGGACAGTACACACGGAATGCAAATTTCGAACAGGTCAACTGGTACGAAAATTCATTTGATGACTCAAACTGGGAGCAAGCTTCTGTGAAAAAATTTGCCAAAGACGGATATCTGATAAGAAGTGAGATTCCGGTTCCCATGAGATATGCCATAAAACCTACAGGAATCTGGTTTCCCGGTTATGATGAGGCGGTAACAAAATATGAAACGCTGGTTTATGAAAAACCATACAAAAAAACAGAATTTACGCTGGATTATGGAAAGAATCTGACTGGTTATTATGGCTTTGAAGTAATTGCTCAAAAGAATGATACAATTAAGATATATCCTTATGAGAAGAAATTTGCTTCACAAAACAGGTCATTAACCTACATATGTAAAGAGGGTCGCAACGTTTTTGAAGCGCCTTACCTGAGCGTTTACAGGTATTTGAAAGTAAAGGCGGTTTCGGAAAACGGACTTGTCATAAAAAATATTCACACTGACTTTTCTTCCTATCCTGTAAATTATCAGGGAAGTTTTGCCTGCTCTGACAGCTTCCTTACATCGCTCTGGTGCATTACCCGGTGGACTACGCAATTATGTATGAATGATATGTTTTATGACTCTCCCAGGCATCAGGAACCTATTGCCTGTACAGGGGATTATCTTATTCATTCGCTCATAAACTACTATGCTTTCGGAGATACCTGGCTTACACGGCAAACACTGATCAAAACAGCTTTGATGCTTGAAAAGAATAATTACGATATGTTTCATACCAGTTATTCTTTGCTTTGGATTCAAATGATACATTACTACTATCAACATACAGGCGATATGCAATTGGTAAGAATGCTCCTGCCCCATATAAATAAACTCATTGAATTATTCGAAACCTACCTGGACAGCGATTTTCTGTTAAGCAATGCCCCTGATTACATGTTTATGGACTGGATACAAATTGACAAATTCAATGCACACCACCCGCCAGCTGTTATAGGAATGGGCTATCTGACTGCTTTTTATTATAAAGCTTTATCAGATGCTGCATTCCTGAATTCATTGTTCAACCATTCAGAAACCAAAGAGAAAGATTTAGCGCTCGCAAAAGAAATCAAGAAATCGTTCAACAAGTTGCTGTGGGATAACGAAAAGGGAGTTTATAAAGATGGTATTCCTTTCAGATCGAAAGCACCAAACCATTACTTTTTCCCTCAGGATGACAATATTGTAACCTATAGCCCTCATGTGAATACCCTTGCAGTTTTATATGATATTGCACCTGAAAAACATCAAACGGCTATTATGGATTACGTTACCAGCCAGAAATCAATTGACCTTCAGCCCTACTTTATGTTTTTTGTTTTAGCTGCAGTGGAACATATCGGACAATTTTCCGGAATCGGGCTTAAACTCTTGAAAAAATGGGAAAACGGTATCAATAAAGAAACTTATACGTTAAAAGAAAACTGGCAGGATATCACAGAAACAGGGTATGGAGGAGATTACAGTCATGCCTGGGGTGGATCTCCGCTATACTTCATGTCGAAAATCATATTGGGAATTAAACCCGGAACCGGAGATGATAGTATTATTGAAATCCGGCCATTTCTAAGCAAAAATATTAATTGGGCAAAAGGCCGTGCACCGCATATTAGCGGGAATTGCATTGAAGTGAGCTGGTCCAATGTACCAGATTCATGCTATATATACAATTTGAACATACCTCCGGGAATTACAGCTTTTTTCTACATACCTGTTGAATTCAGTGAAAGAGATTTTACAATAAACAATAGATCTTATGGAAAAACACCCAGGAAAGTAAAACTGGAGGGTGGAAGCTATGAGATTGCGTTTAGAAATTCTATGATCCTTATCGGGCAAAGCGGAACTTGGCAGCCAGATTAAGGAATTTAGATTATGATCCAGCTGCATAATAGGATTGTACAAATTTTATCAGCATAGTCTATTTACTTTAACCCCGATATCAAATAAATTTAATATTCGGGAGAATTATGTAACGGCCAAATCTAAAATACCGGTTGTTCCATGATATGTGGTGATATGATTCCATGTATTTCGATTCTAAAATTATCACAGAAGTTTATTTTCTATGAAAGTCGTTGCATATTTATTATTGTTTCTTTTGTTATCCTGTAAACCGGAAGTAAAAGTTATTTCGACCCTCAAACTCTGGTACACCAAACCGGCAGATGCGTCGGTGCCCGACAGCCCCAATGGATGGAAGGACGACCCCGAATGGCTGAAATCCTTACCATTGGGAAACGGTTCGCTTGGAGTAATGGTATTTGGCGATGTAAACCATGAGCGGATTCAGCTCAATGAAGAAAGCATATGGTCGGGCAGCCCGGAAGAAAATGATAATCCTGAAGCAGTATATCACCTGGATAAGATCAGGCAGCTGTTGTTTGCCGGAAAATACCGCGAAACAACAGAACTCACCAATCAAACGCAGGTTTGCAAAGGTACCGGTTCCGGTTATGGAAATGGTGCTGTCGTGCCATTCGGATGTTTTCAAACGCTGGGAGATTTGTGGATCAATCAAACCATAACCGGTGACTACCAGAATTATTATCGCGAACTCGATTTAAACGATGCAGTTACCCGGGTTCATTACACACAAAACGGAGTTACGTTTAATCGTGAAATTTTTGTCAGTTATCCTCATCAGGTGATGGTTGCCCGCTTTACGGCCGATAAAAAAGCGAAAATATCTTTTAATTGCACGATGACCCGACCTGAACGTTTCCGCACCTTTTCAGAGAATAACCAGTTGGTGATGGTGGGTACACTGAACAATGGAAAAGCCGGCGACGGCCTTGAATACATGGCCCGGCTCAAAGTCATCCATAAAAATGGAACGGTGGAATATTCTGATTCTGTGATAAACGTGAAGAATGCTGACGAAGTCGTCCTTCTTTTATCATCATCCACCGATTATAAGTTGGAATATCCGGGTTATAAAGGGCGCGATTATAAAATGATTACGCAAAAAAACATCGAAAGTGCATCAAAAATAAGCTTTGATAGTCTATTGAATGCCCATACCGCAGATTATCAAACTTACTTTAACAGGGTCGAATTGAATCTTTGCAATTTGCCCGATACCGTTCCCACCGATGAGCGCATTTTACGATACACGGAATCCAAAACAGACCATCACCTGACCGAACTTGTTTTTCAGTTTGGCCGCTATTTGCTTATTTCGTCATCGAGGCCCGGAACTTTACCGGCCAACCTCCAGGGAATCTGGGCTAATAAAATACAAACCCCATGGAATGGCGATTACCACACTGATGTAAACATCCAAATGAATTACTGGCCTGCCGAAGTGACGAATCTTTCTGAAATGCACCTGCCCATGTTTGATCTGATCTCATCGCTAACTGGACCCGGAGCGCGAACTGCCCGAATCCAATATGGCTTAAAAGGCTGGGTAGTGCATCCCATAACCAATGTATGGGGTTACACTTCACCTGGCGAAAGTGCAAGCTGGGGGATGCATACCGGTGCACCTGCCTGGCTTTGTCAGCACATAGGCGAGCATTACCGTTTTACAGGCGACACCGCATTTCTCGAAAAAATGTACCCGGTTTTGAAAGGTGCTGTGGAATTTTATATGGATTGGCTGGTTACCAACCCAAAAACCGGGAAACTGGTTTCAGGGCCTGCCGTATCCCCCGAAAACACCTTCATTGCTCCCGATGGCAGTAAAAGTCAGATTTCTATGGGTCCAACCCACGATCAACAGGTCATCTGGCAGTTGTTTGATGACTTTGTTATGGTATCGGGCGAATTGGGAATAATCGATGACTTTTCGGAAATGGTTGGGAAAGCCAAAAATAACCTTGCAACAACACAAATTGGTTCTGATGGCCGGTTGATGGAATGGGCACAGGAATTTCCGGAAGCGGAACCCGGACACCGGCACATTTCGCATTTGTTTGCCGTTCATCCCGGATCACAAATCAATCCGATTCAATCACCTGAATATGCTGGAGCAGCGTTAAAATCACTGGAATATCGTCTCACACATGGAGGCGGTCACACCGGCTGGAGTGCCGCATGGCTCATCAGCCAGTATGCCCGTCTGGGCCAATCGGAAAAAGCAAAAGAATGCCTTGATCTCGTTCTTTCAAAAAGTATTAATCTGAACCTGTTCGGAAACTGTCCTCCTTTTCAGATAGATAATAATTTTGGCACTACGGCAGGAATTGCCGAAATGTTACTTCAAAGCCATGTACAGGATACACAGGGTGCCTGCATTATTCATCTCTTACCGGCTCTTCCGGCAGCCTGGGCCGAAGGCAAGGTCAGAGGATTAAAAGCACGTGGAAATGTTACGGTTGATATAACCTGGAAAGATGGTGTCCTCGAGCAGGTGGTTCTCATTCCTTCCACTTCGAAGCTACTGGTTGTGAAACTGGGTAAAAGTCAACTTAAAATTTCACCTGAACCCGGAGAAAAAATAGTTATTACCAAAAATGAATTTATCTAAATTGAGACGCCGTATAGAATTCCTATGCATCTTTATAATGATCTGTAATATTTTTATATAAAATTAAAGAATATTGATATTAAGAGATTTAGAATTTTTATATTTACATAATACTACCTAGAGGTTGGATGATAAAATTACCTATTGATATTCCATTTGAAGATCATTTGTCTGCTCCGAAGTACCGACAAATTATTGATGCTATTCTGCAAAAAATCAATGCCGGGGAATTAAAAAAAGGGGATAAAATTCCTTCGCTTAATATGATGTGCAAACAATTTGGTTTGTCACAGGACACCGTTTTGATGGCTTATAACGAACTGAAAGCAAAAGGTCTCATTACTTCTCAGGTAGGGAAAGGGTATTATATACAAAGTGAAAATACCGACTTCAAGCACAGGGTCTTGCTGGTTTTCGACCGCTTTACGGCGTATAAAGAAGAACTCTACGACTCGTTTAAAGAGGTTTTGCTCAAAGATGGCAGTGAGCAAATCTTCTTTCATCACAATAACCTGAAGATGTTCCAGACTATTATCGATGGTTCGATTGGCGATTACTCCGAATATGTAATTATGCCCATCGATCATCCTGAGGCAATTAATCTAATTGGCAAACTGCCATCGAATAAAGTTTTCATTCTTGACCAGGGACGAAAACAATATATGGACTTATATCCGTATGTCTGTCAGGATTTTGAACGTGATATTTATCGAATCCTAAAAAATAGCAGGATGTTGGTGGATAAGTACAATCGCATGATACTGGTTGTGCGCACCCAAAAATCGCATTTCCGCGATATTACGATCGGATTCAGGGATTTTTGCAAACAACATCCTATTCCGGCGGAAGTGGTAAATGAAATTAAATCGTTTGAAATAAAACCGGGTGATGGTTTTGTGGTGGTTGATGACCGCGACCTGGAGTTTCTGGTGCGCTATTCCATCAGCAACAAATTGGAATTAGGGAAAGATATGGGAATTGTTTCCTATAACGAAACACCTTTAAAAGGAATAGTGGCTTCAGGAATAACTACTATTTCCACCGACTTTACCCAAATGGGAAAATCGATGGCCGAAATGATACGGAACCATCAGAAAATGAAGCTGGATAATCCTTTCTTGATGAATAAACGAAACTCATTTTAACCAATTCATGAAGCATTTAGAAATCTGCAAATCTCCTGTTGAATTAAACCTCAAAAACTACCATTTGGCAGGCGAACTCATCATCCATCAAATTCGGAAATTGAAAGATCTGAAAGGAATCTTTCAGGATCAGGAGGTTTTTGACCACACGGACCAGGAAGAGTTGGTCTATACAGTTCAATCGTGGCTGCCGGTAGCAGATGGAACTCCGGGTGGCCTGTATTTTGGTGTGTCAACCATATATCCGGGGAAAGTGGGCAAAGAATACTTCATGACCAAAGGTCATTTTCATTCTCTTGGCGATCGTGCTGAGTTCTACTGGGGCGTTCAGGGTAAAGGAATGCTGATTTTGATGGATCGTGACCGGAAAACCTGGGCAGAAGAAGTTTACCCCGGAAGCCTTCATTACATTGGTGGCGAAATTGCCCACCGGCTGGCGAACACCGGTGATGAAAAACTCATCGTTGGAGCTTGCTGGCCATCGGATGCAGGTCATAATTACGATGAAATAGCCGTGAACGGTTTCTCTGCGCGATTGGTTGAGGTAAGAGGAAAACCAAAACTAGTATAAACGCAATCCCGGTGTGACTTTGTGCCATCGGTGATATTGAATAGAAAAAATGAAAGGATACGTCATTCTCATTTCCGTGGTAGCAGCATTGGGTGGACTATTATTTGGTTTCGACACCGCTGTTATTTCAGGAACCATCAATTTTATTCAGCCGTATTTCGGTTTGTCAGAAGCCGGGTTGGGTTGGACAGTCAGCAGTTTGCTGTTTGGTTGCATCGCCGGAGTTTTTCTTGCCGGAAAGGCAGGCGACCACTATGGCCGCAAAAAAGTGCTGATGGTGGCGGCTCTGCTGTTTTTTATTTCGGCCGTTGGAAGCGCATCAGCTCATTCCTTGATCTTTTTCTTGTTTGCCCGCATTCTGGGCGGACTTGCTGTTGGAGTTGCTTCAATACTTTCGCCCATGTACATTGCCGAACTGGCACCCGCCAAATATCGCGGAACATTGGTTTCATTAAACCAATTGGCCATTGTAATAGGTATTTTGGTGGCATTTTTCAGCAATTATTTGCTGGTTGACACCGGCGAAAACAATTGGCGATGGATGTTATTGATAATGGCGGCTCCCGCAGTATTGTTATTCTTCAGCCTGTTTCTGGTTCCTGAAAGTCCGCGCTGGTTGGTTGCCCGTGGCCGAAATGACGACGCATTTAAAGTGTTGGTCAAAACTTCCGGAAAAGAATTTGCCTCTGCTGAATTAAAAGAAATTGAGGATACGCTGAAAAATCAGGACGAGTCAACATTCAGCGATTTACTGGCGCCCAAAATTAAACCGCTTTTATTTATTGGGATCATTTTGGCAGTATTTCAGCAGATTACCGGAATCAACACGATCATGTATTACGCACCAAAAATATTTGCGAATGTAGGTCAATCGAACGATTCAGCTCTGTTTCAAACTATTTTGATTGGCGGCACCAATCTGCTTTTTACTTTGATTGCAATGGTTTTAATCGACCGTCTTGGTCGTAAACTATTAATTATCATCGGTTCAACCGGCATGATGTTGATGTTGGCCGGACTATCAGCTTTGTATTTCACCAATCAAACTTCCGGAGTGTTGGTGCTGGTATTTATCCTCGGATACATTGCCTTTTTTGCGGCATCATTGGGACCAGCTCTTTGGGTGGTAGCAGCCGAATTGTTTCCCAACCGACTGCGCAGCAAAGGAATGTCGATTGCCATTGTTTCACTTTGGATTGCCTGTACCATTGTAACCATCGTTTTTCCCATCATGCTCGAAAAATTGAGCGGTGGGATTACCTTCCTGATTTTTGCACTGATTTG
>JBGSSF010000032.1:0-1738 GCA_041737175.1 Bacteroidales bacterium | reverse complement strand
CCATGAGGCTGAGAATACTCCTTTCACGGATTTTGATGCTGCTTCAATCCTCTCCCTGCACATTTCGCAATTACCCGATACGTCAAAGATTTCATACTTATTATCGTCTGTATCATCCATCGATTGCATATTTTGATCACCACTTCTTTTAGCATCACCAGGCATTTCCATCCCTGGCATTGAGGAGGCTTTCCCTCCCTCCTGGTTCATCATGCTTGGCTTCCCTGCAAGCTGAGCTGAGGCATCAACACTGAAGGTTCCGTTGACTACAATTTCTTCTCCTTCAACCAGACCATCAGCAACAATATATGTATCTTTCATTGAGGAGCCAAGGGTAATTTCGCGCATTTTAAATGAAGGCAGTCCGGCATCTTGCATTTTAACGTAAACGATTGACCGTTTGCCTGTCCATAGAACGGCCGATTGCGGTATCACAATCTGGTCTCCGGTGCTTTTTAAAGTTGACTGGAGGGTCCCGTTAATGAACATTTCGGGTTTTAACTGAAGCCCGGGATTATTGATCACAATCCTGACCTGAGCAGTCCTGGTTGCAGGATTAATAACAGGATCGATGAACGATACTTTTCCTGTAAGAGTTTTCCCGGGAATGGCCCGGGATGTATACTCCACATTCTGATGCAGCGAAATCCAGGGCAAATCCGATTCGTAAGCATCAAAAACACCCCACACCCGTGATAAATCTGCCACATTGAATAAAACCGCCCCTTTGGCAATATAATCACCTTCATTAACTCTTCTGTCCAGAACAATTCCAGAGGTATTGGAGAAAATTTCAAAAACTGTTGTGATTTTTCCTGTTTCTTCAATCTCACTTATTTGTTTGTCAGTAAGTTTCCAGTTTCGCAGTTTTTCCCGGGCCGCCTCAGCAAACTCAGGATATTTATCTTTCAATGCCAGTGCCTCAATAAGCTCCTTCTGAGCGGTGATGATCTCCGGCGAATATATTCTCGCAATCAACTGCCCCTGCCTGACCTGCTCTCCGGTAACATTTACAAGAAGTTTTTCGATACGTCCTGGAAAATGGGCCGTCTGTGATTGGAGCAATTGCTCATCTGCCTGTATTTTTCCATAAAGTTGAACCTCTTTTGATGTCGAACCACGGGAAACAATGACTGTTTGTACTTCTGCAAGTTTCATGGCCGATTCGCTCATTTCAATTGCCTGATCATCAATCAAGGCGCCGGATGTTTCCAGCGGGATGAGGTCCATTCCGCAAATGGGGCATTGTCCTGGTTTATCCATCCTGATCTGAGGATGCATGGCACATGTCCAGATAACGTTTTCCGCTTCTGAGTGTTCGTGCAACCCGGTTTCTGAAGTTTTTACCGGTGGAGCCGGACGATGGAATATGATCCATCCTGCCAGCAAGCCTGCAATTACGAGCAGACTGCCTTTAACATATTTATTTGAAAAGAACTTTTTTACTTTCATCTGAATTAATATTTCATTGAATTCATCAACTTTTCAGCCATTGCAGCTGCCATGTTAAAATCCACAACGGCTTCAATATATTTAAACCCATAATCGAGCACTCTCAACTGCATACGGAGCACCTCCTCATAATTGTTCCCGGTTGTGGTAAAACCTGAAAGCAACAATCCGTTGGTTCTCCGGGCCAGATCTTCCTGTTCCTTATATAATTCTATTCGCCTTCCGGCATCATCCAAATCCTGAACCACCTTCCGGTATTGAACCATAAGCTCATTCCTTAAATCAA
>JBGSSF010000020.1:0-158588 GCA_041737175.1 Bacteroidales bacterium | reverse complement strand
GTCCCGCCATCGGCGGGGCTACACCCCGGACTAGTGTGTGAGTGTGGGTGTGATTATCCTATCATCTGCTTTAACAATTCATTTCCCGAACGTGGCGTCCCGCCATCGGCGGGGCTACACCCCGGACTAGTGTGTGGGTGTGGGTGTGGGTGTGAGTGTGGGAGTGCAAAAATAATAAAATATCTGGTTATAAGATTTTTTAATGGCTTGTAAATTTACGACGGCTATTTCTTCCCGAATAGCAGTCGATCAATTGAAAGCCGGCCGGGGCCCAGTAGCAGTAACATCAGGGAAATAACCAGGAACAACAGTGCATGATCGTAAGAACCACCGCCTGTGAAACTTACAAAAGGATCCCCGTTCATGACAAGATGCACATAGGTGGCCACGGCCATGGTACAGAACATACCAAACGAGGCAATGGGCGTAAGAAATCCGATAACCCAGGCTATGCCGCCGCAAAACTCGGCTATGGCTGCCAGAACCTGGAAGAAAGCCGGAAAAACCGAATCAGGGCCCATCCAGTTCGACGCATGGGTGATTTTGAAAGAGCCATAGAAGGCAAAGCTCATTCCGGCCACTATCCTGATCAGCATCAGCATAGTGTCAACAGAAACGGAATGTTGGGATACAGCCAGGATTTTTAATTTCATGATCATGATTTATTGGTATCTTAAAACAAAGCCAAATGTAGTTTTGTTCACTCCAGCCGAGGTACATAAGATCCAGACCCATAAAACAGCCAAAACTAATGGATGAGCTTTGCTATCAAGCCTGTCCATCCGGTCTGGTGAGACGCACCATAACCTTTGCCGGTATCTCCGTGAAAGTATTCATAGAAGAGTATATAATCCTTAAAATGAGGATCATTCTGCATCTTATGATCATCGCCCAAAAAAGGCCGTTTGTTATCATGATCCCTGCAAAAAAGTCTGGTTAATCTCTCGGTAAGATCCAGTGCGATTTCATTCAGTGTCAGAAATCTTCCCGAGCCGGTTGGGCATTCAACTTTAAATTCATCGCCGTAATAATGGTGAAAACGCTGAAGCGATTCAATGATCAGAAAATTGACCGGTAACCAGATGGGCCCACGCCAGTTTGAATTACCCCCAAACATTTCCGTTGTTGATTCCCCCGGCTGGTAATCTACCGAAAACTCGCCATGCAGGCTTCGGTAATGATAAGGATTCGCTTCATGATACTTGGAAAGGGAGCGTATACCATATTCCGATAAAAACTCCTTTTCATCCAGCATGCGGCGGAGTATTTTCTTCAAACGGCTTCCACGCAAGAGAGAGAACAATCGTCTTTCTCCTTTCCCCTCCATGGTCCATCTTGAAACCAGGTTTGCCAGATCGGGGCGATAGTTTAAAAACCAGTCCGTTCGTCTGGCAAATTCACCGCAACAGGTTATGGTATCAGGTTCAATGACTTCTACGGCAAAAAGTGGGATTAAACCAACTAATGATCTGACTTTCAACCTAGTACAGCCATACTGGGTATTCAGGATGTCATAAAAAAACTCATCCTGCTGGTCCCAAAGATCTATTCCTTCCCCGCCGATATTGGTCATTGCCCCGGCAATATAAAGGAAGTGCTCCAAAAATTTCGTTGAAAGATCCTGATATACAGGATTATGCATGGCAAGTTCCAGGGATATCCTCATCAGATTCAATGAGAACATGGCCATCCATGCTGTCCCGTCGGCCTGTTCAATGTGACCGCCCCCGGGAATTTCTGCACTCCGGTCAAAAACGCCAATATTATCCAGTCCCAGAAATCCGCCCTGAAAGATGTTACGGTTGTGTTCATCTTTCCGGTTAACCCACCAGGTGAAGTTTAAGAGCAGTTTATGGAACACCGATTCCAGAAATTGTATATCCCCAACGCCATTATTGTGCTTTTTATCAATTTTATAAACCCGCCAGGTGGCCCAGGCATGAACCGGAGGATTTACATCGGAAAAGTTCCACTCATAGGCGGGTAACTGACCATTCGGGTGCATGTACCATTCCCTGGTAAACAATTTGAGTTGAAACTTGGCAAATTTTGGATCCACTACTGCCAACGGAAGGCAATGGAATGCCAGATCCCAGGCTGCGTACCAGGGATACTCCCATTTATCCGGCATCGATATAATATCTGCATTGTTTAAATGTGTCCATTCACTATTCCTGCCATTTAATCTCTCTTTTGGAGGATCCGGTTGCCCCGGGTCACCCTTAAGCCATTGGGGGATATCGAAATAATAAAATTGCTTGCTCCATAACATTCCCGCAAACGCCTGTCTTTGAATTATTTTTGCATCTGCATTGCTGCTACCGGACTGCAGGTCAATGTAAAAATCTTCCGCTTCTGTGACCCTGACATCGAATAATTCGTTGAATCCCGCAAAAGGATTATCGTTAACAGTAGCGGTTAACCTTAGTCTTACCGTTTCTGATTTCCCGGAGTCAATGGTCAAAGGATATACAGCTGCAGCTTTGGTGCCTGTCTGAGCCGGATTAATGGCTTGCCTTTCCCCATTGACAACATAATCGTTAATTCCGTCCTTGAAATATCCCTGCATGTTTTCATTACCAAAAAGTCTCCTGTGATTGGTTTCGTTATCTGCGAAGATGAGTTCAGGTTTGCCGTCGCAATACAGCGTGTTTTTACCTAGTACCTCATGTTCGGCAGCAATTGAATGTGGATCAGGCCGGCTTAACTGCGGTTTATCGGAATCATATCCCCAGGCCCAGGTATTCCTGAACCATATTTGCGGAACCAGGAATATTTCAGCAGCTTCAGGCCCCCGGTTGTGTGCGGTTATCCGGATCAACAGGTCGTCATGCGCAGCTTTTGCATATTCAATAAAAAGGTCAAAATACCGGTTGTTATCAAAAATCCCGGTGTCCATCAATTCAAATTCCGGCTGAAACTTATTCCTTGCGTGGTTTTCTGCAACGATTTTGGAATAGGGAAATGCAGTCTGCGGGTATTTGTAAAGCATCTTCATATAAGCATGCGTGGGAGTATTATCAAGGTAATAGTAGTATTCCTTTACATCTTCACCATGATTGCCCTCATTACCGGCTAATCCAAAATAACGCTCTTTCAAAACAGGATCTCTTCCATTCCAGAATGTCCATGAAAAACAAAGTAGTTGCTGATCATCACTGATGCCTCCGATACCTTCTTCTCCCCATCTGTAAGCGCGACTGCGCGCTGCATCATGCGACAGGTATTCCCAGGCATTGCCATTGGCACTGTAATCCTCCCTGACAGTTCCCCACTGACGATCAGCGAGATAAGGTCCCCATTTTTTCCATTTATCAAGTTGACTGTCAGATTCAGCCAACCTTAATTTTTCTTTGTTTATGCTCATGTTCATCTCTTTATGGGAAGATTTTATATCAAAAATAACTCTTTAACCTTATTTTGACAGGCTATAAAGCACCAGAGCAGAAAAATTCTTTTGGTCTATTCTGACGGGTGAATTGAAAATCAGCGAAGCTAAATCCTATTGCTGACAGACTACCTGCGAAGGGATTAAGACAGAAACCAGGGGTTTGTCACTTTTGTTGCCCGGCGGCAATTTCGATAAAAAAAAGGAGGTTCACAAAGGCGATAAGCAATTGCAGCATGGTAAAGAAAAATACAAACCAGGCGATATATAGCATCAGGCCTCCGCTTTTCTAATGTTTTCTGCAACACATACTTCATAGAATGCATTATAAATGTCCTGAATACTGCCTATGTCAGGGTTTAACTTATCGCATTCCTTCAGATAGATGAAAAGGGACGGCTTTTTATGAGAGAAATAATCAATGAGGTTGGCCTGAAAGAAAATCTGAACCTTACCATTGACCTCTTTAATAATGCGTTCAAGGCCTTTTTCAAAGTGAAATGACCGGTCATATAAAGAAGTAATCTTACCCTGGGGAAATAAAAGAACAAGATTCCTATTATCCGACAGTAGTTCGACTGTGTATTTTAATGACTCTATAACGCTTCTGGATCCCTTTTTTATAGAAAAACCACCGGTAAGGTGAAAGATACTTACCTTCCTGAGCTGATCTTCCAGCATCATGAAATGGAATTTACGATGAAATACTTTAAGGATCAGGAAAACTGTCCAGAAACCGTCCCACCAGCTTATATGATTTGCAATTACCAGAATAGGTTTATTTTTCTCCTGATAATGACCTGATACATGAACCTCATGGAAATTCCTTCGGATTATATAAGGAACATAGAGTTTAAAAAATGAATGAACTATCGGATGATGTCTGGCTTTAATTATCATCTTGTAAGATTAAAAAAGAACATTAAAAAGAAAAAAAGACACTCTTTGATAGCATTATCATAAAGGCTATTGAATTTTTTATATTTATCCCGGATGCCTTAATTAAAATCTGAAATAAAAGTGCGATCATGAACCAGGCGATATAATTCTGCAAAGGTACAATATTGTTATACCAGTACCACAAAGGGTATTTGCCATTTATGGTGTGCACATTCACTTGTGGGTATATCTCCTTAAACCAGCAGGTATAGAAATCAGGATGTTCAATCTTCAACTTCAGGGGTCATTTTAGTACCTTTTATTTTACATTTAACTGGAACAATACCAAATATCTATGTGGTTGCATCAGAACTCTTTGCATTATACTCTTCAATTCTCTGCACTGTCAATTTTGAACTTATCATCACAATTGGCAGTCCGGTTCCCGGAATTGTTGAAGCCCCGACGTAAAATACATTTTTAAAGACCTCATCATAATTTTTTGGACGAAATCCCCCGATTTGCAGCATATCGTGCGAAAGTCCAAGGCCGCTTCCCCGATGCAGGTTATATTGGTTCTGCCAGTCTTCAGGGGTATAAACAGTTCTTGAAACAATCTCCGGTTTTATATCTTTTCCAATCCTTCCTGAAAAATCTTCTATTATACTGTCAACTATTTGATCCTTGTCGCTCCAGTCACGTTTAAACCTGAGGTCAGGAACCGGACAGACAATAAACAAACTTTCACAATCAGGCGGAGCACAATCTGGATTATGCTTCGAAAGTACATTAACATAATAGTATGGCTTTTCCAGGGAGTCGGGACTCTTAAATACCTTATCGGCATATTCCTTGAAATTGTCTCCCAGATAATAGTTATGATGATGAACCATTGGGAGTTTGCATTTCAGCCCCAGGTAAACCGTTAGCGGACCCATTGTCCAGGATTTTTTATCAAGCTTTTTCACTGAGAATTCAGGCCTGCGGAATACAGAACCTCTGAATACTGCAGCATCTGAATTTATAACAATAATATCTGCTGTCCAATTCTTGCCATTCTGATCAATGAGGGAAGCAAGTTTATGATTATTGCTTGAAAAGTTCTTTATTTCTGTAGCATAGGTAATCTTAACCTTCTCTTTTTCAAGCTCATTTAAAATGCCTTCAATAATTTTATACATTCCTCCTTCAACGTTGAAATAACCATCATGCATGAACTCTGTATAGGAGAGTAAAGTATATACAGCTGACGTATCGAAAGGAGTCCTCCCAAGGAAGAATGCAACCAGTGATAAAATCTGTACCGCATCGTCCGACTTGAAATATTTTGAGACCTGTTGCCAGAAATTGCGAAAAAGCACAGGAAGATGCACCGGATTAACGTTAAGCAGTTTTACGAAATAATCATAAAGAGAGTCATAGTTGTTTTTTATTGCGACATCTACAGTATCATGAAATAGCCTTTTACTTTTTTCAAGATATCTAATCATTTTCTGCTCGAAATCAGGCTCCACATCACTGAACTGGGCAGCCAGCTTATGAATATCCTTATATAAAAAATAGGTCTTGGGATTTCCTCTGAAGTTAACAGTATATAAAGGATCTAGACTAATGTATTTAAAGGGTAATTCAATATTACAATCCTTAGCAAACTGCGTAAATTCATACGACATACTGAAAAAACTGGGCCCGGTGTCGAATGTAAATCCATCTTTTTTAAGTTGGTTAACCCGGCCTCCTGCCTGACTGTTCTTTTCAATAATCTCAACCGTATACCCCTTTTTCGAAAGCCTTAAAGCTGTTGCAAGTCCTCCCAGTCCAGCGCCGACAATTAATACACTTTTTGCCATATTTTACTTTTTCATTTTATTTAGTACCTGTGGGTACAATTCGTTTTTTACATAACCAAAATCAGGTTCTATTTTCAATACCTTTTCAAGATATAATTTTGAAGATTGAAAATCATTCAGATAGGAATAGGACTGAGCAATTACTGTAAGAAGACTAAGATAATTCCAGTTTTCTTTAATCTCAATTACATTTTTCTCCATGAGTTCCATCGCTTTGAGATAATATGTCAAGGCTTCTTCTTTTGATCCGCCAAATGCTGAGGGCATATAAAACTGAATGTTTGCATATTGAACATACCCTAAGGGATTTTGTTGGTCGAGTTGTATTGCAAGTTTAGCACAATCCATACTTTTAATCCCTATAAAAGGGGCCAATAACTTGTTTAATCCTATTCTATAGCCATAAAATGCTGCCTTGTATGAATTAACCAAAGACAGGTTATGTCTGTCTTTAGACAGAATTGAAATATTTTTTTCAGCCAGTTCAAGGTAATACTTTGCTTCATCGAATTTTTTGTTACCTATGCACCAGGCAATATATCCGTACTGGTAATTAACTAATTCAAGTAATAGATCATTGCTCTTTTTTCCAGCAGCATCCATTCTGTCAATGATGCTTTTCCAGTTTCCCATTTTATTGTGAATATAGGCAGAATAGATGCCTGATTTATCACTGGCTCTGATATTAAGACTGAAACAGAATAATAAGATCAGTATTATTTTATTTTCCGGCCTTTCCACTGGTATGATTTAATGTTTTTATTTATAAATGCCTTATAGATAAACAAACCACATGATATCTGTTGCGGAATCAGAAAGAGCAGGTTATCCTTAATACTCTGTTCACTCATTATTGAAATAATAATCCTGGCAAGTATAAAGGCAACCATAAAACCTGAAAAGAAAAGCAGAGGCAGTTCAATAAGAACTACCAAAAATCCGAATGTTGTAATTAACCAGAACAGAGTTGCTATAATAACTGAATTGCCAAAAAAGGTACAAACATTCTTTGAAAAGCCATTTACAGCCTCTTCAAAACCACTGTACATTCTGCACTGAATAGAACTATCGCCAACAAGACAGGCAATTTTTTCTTTCCTGTTCTTAAGATAGCGGGCAATTTCGATATCTTCAACCCTTTTGCTCTTCATTTTTTCGTGAAGCCTATATGTCCTATATATTTTTGAATTGAATAACATAAACTGGCCATTGGCAGCAGCAAGTGATGAGAACCCCAATTTTCGCACCAGTATTAGAGGCAGAAGCGAGAGAAGGATGTAGTTCATATTCGGAACGGTAATCTTCTCTCCGAATGTTTTAATAATCTGTTTAGGGAAGATGGAGATCATTGCTAATCTGAAATGTTTTGCATAGGATACTGCATTAACAATAAGACCATTGCCAACTCTTACATCCGCATCTAAAAATAGCAAGTATTCTCCTTTAGCTGCTTCGGACAGAGAATGACATGCCCAGTTCTTTCCAAGCCATCCTTCAGGCAATTGATCAGAGTTAATAAGGCTGATTCTGCTGTCAGATAATGCATATTCTTTAACAATTTCGGCTGTCCGGTCGGAAGACAGATCATTAAATACAATCACTTCAATTTCATGATAATCCTGCTGCAGAATATCATTCAGTATATTACCGATATTTTTTTCTTCATCTCTGGCAGGTATAAGAACAGAAACAAGTGGTTTTTCTGGGAGGTTGCCTTTTGGCAGTTTTGAACGAAAAATAAGATTGACAAATGCGATGAGCAGTTGGAGCAAAGTAAATAATATTACAAACCATGCAATATAAAGCATTATGAATCAGATTTTAATATGTTTCATGCTACAGATGATGTGTAATATTTTTTCATTAACAAACACTACCAATGATACTAAGCCTTAAAAATCATTTTGCAGGTTTAAAATAGACAATTAACGAGATAAAAAAGAGTATCTGTATCAAGATTATCTTAAAGGCAATTGGATTCCGTGTTTTGATTCCGGAAACCCTTATAAAAGTCTGAAAGACAACTGCAATTATAAACCATGCCACATAATTTTGCAAAGGCACCACCTCTTTTTCCCAGTACCACATATCCAAAACCGGTGCAATTTGTTCAAGAATAAGATCATAAAGAAGAACTATAAGAGATGAGATAAAGATCTTAAGTGAAACAGGTAATGAAATTCTTTCGGTAATTGAACTACCGGCATATGACAGCATCACCCAGTTTACTGCGATTAGTAAAGGAGTACTGAATAGTTTTAATCCCAATGCATTTCCATATCGGTAATTACCAAAAATAAGGTGAGTATTGACTCCTGCAACCTCAATAAAAAAGCCACATATTCCAATCATCGAGAGAACAGCAATCGTTTTTGCATTAAAAGTATCCTGATGAAAAAGCAAAATAAAGAAGAAGCTCATCAGCAGAGCAAGAGGGAATAACTTAAGAAACAACTGGTGAGAAAAAGGAGCAGCAATTCCAATAAAACCAACCGTGTAAAAAATAACAAAGAAGGTTTCAACAAACCTCTTCTTGTCTGAAAAATATTTTCTAATATCATTAAAAAATAACATATCAGTTTTTTATCTTAATGTGCTTGTAAAATTCCTGGAACTTGTTTATTAATAATAAATTCAGAAGGACCAGACTGAAGGCATAACCCACATCCTCAACGGGGACTGTTCCAATCCTTATTCCGAGTGTCTCTGCATTATTGTACCAAACAACCTCTCCGTCAATGAATGTACCGGTTAATATACTGTTTACAATAAAGAAAGGTATTAAAATGATAAGAAAGGTTAAATAATATCTTCTTAATAACTCGTACTTATCAATGAGGGCCCAGAACAATGCAAGCATAAGTAAACTGAAATTGAACAGAGTATAGGCTTTATCAATATTCAGAATTACTATTATAGCTAAAAAGGAGATAATTGCTATGGTGAAAATTCTTACAGACCTAATACTCATCTTCAATTCTGGAAAATAAGCAGCAAATACATGGTGTATGAATACAGAAGCATATGGAATAAGGATAAAAAAGAACCATTCTTCCAGGGGCAAGCCAGACATTACAATTTTTGAATGATAAACCGGGTTAAATCCCCATATTCCGTTCTTTACAAAAATAATATCGAAAATGATGTAGACTGCACCAACAATTAAGGAAGAAGGTATAATGCTTTTCCAAATTCTGTAGAAGCTGACTTTCCTATCGAAACTCAGAATGAATGGAATAAGAATAGAAGAAAGTAAAATAACAGAATAGAGCGGCATAACTATTCATTAAGAATGTGAGAGTTAACATTCTGATAAATATGTTTGAACCAATAGGTATAGTTGTCAGGATTGGCTTTAATATCGATGTGCAGTTCTTCGAAAGACATCTTTTTCCAGTCAACAACCTCAGCAGTATTAATTACCGGTTCACTATCTGTAACCCCAATAAAGACATGATCTAATTCAAACTCAGTAAGCTCATTATCAAGCCTTTCTTTATAAATAAAACTAAACAATTTCCTGAGGTTGCAATTCAAACCCATCTCTTCTGACAACCGGCGATTAGCTGTCTCGATTTCCGATTCATCCGGCAATGGATGTGTACAACAGGTATTTGTCCATAATCCTTTTGAGTGGTACTTGTCGAGGGCTCTTTTTTGCAAGATCCACTCACCTTTTGAGTTTATTATAAATACAGATATGGCACGATGAAGCATGGCTTTCCTATGAGCCTCCATCTTCTCCATCAATCCAATGGGATTATCATTTTCATCAACCAATGTAACGTAAGTTTCTTTCATGCTAAAATTAAATTAAACCCATCTTCACAGCAACATATGCTTTGTTAAGCAGAAAAAACTTCTTCAAATCATGAACTCTGATCCTTGTATTTATCAGTTTTTCTGCAGGTGTATTTCTGATTTTATGCAGCAGGTTTAAGTAATAGTAATAGGCAATCAGAACCGGAAGTTTTGCATCTTTTGGCAGTCTCCTGATTCCTTGCAAAGATTCTATAAAGTCGGCTTCAATATCTTTAATGATAATATCCTTTGCCTTGCGGTTAAACGTTTTAGAATCTAACTCCGGAAAATAGCTTCTTTTAAGTTCAGTCAAATCATTATTAAGATCCCTTAAAAAATTTACTTTCTGAAAGGCAGATCCTAATTTCCTTGCCGGATGCTGCAGTTTCCTGTAAAGGCTTATATCTCCCCTTACAAATACACAAAGACACATTAATCCCACTGCCTCGGCCGATCCATAAATATATTCTTCAAATTCGGGTTTACTATAACTGCCATTTTTAACCAGGTCTGATTTCATACTTCTAAGAAAAGCCTGAATAAGGTTGTCCTCTATACTAAATTTTTTAACTGTAATCTGGAAAGAATGCAATACCGGATTAAGACTAATACCCTCATTATAAGCTTTATAGTAATCATTTTCAAATTCATCCAACAATTTCCTTTTATCATATGCATGAAATGTATCTACAATTTCATCTGCAAGCCTTACAAAACCATAGATGCTGTAAATTGCATTTCTGATTTCCGGCTTAAGAAAACTTACAGCAATTGAGAACGATGTGCTGTATTTGCGGGTTACAATCTTGCTTATACTGAATGAAACATCGTCATAAAGTTGTATCATAACTTTAAGGTTTGTTCTTTTTTTTGATTCTTGTCTTATTGTTATTTAGCTAACAATAAAATTAAACAATTGTTTTCATACCTAATGAAAATTTCCCTTATAATAACAAATCCCGGAAAAGATAAGGTTATTTTCATAGCTTCTTAATCCGGTAAAGCATCCACCATGGGGTTTGTGGCGATTCATGATGTTCGAAGTGATATCCAAAAAAGTAGCATGATAACATAGCCAACAAATGGTTCCGCCTTTGCGACCTGGCTTTATGAGGTTCCATTTCGATTGTATGCGGAAGGTGATGGGGAAGATAAGTTCCGAAGAAAAAGAGCTGAAAAGTTGATAAAACGGAGGGAACTATCCAAAGCACGATAAGTTGAAGTTCATTAAAAAAAAGCAGACCAACATTAAAAATTGCAGCCATTATAAGTAGCTGCCATATTGTGAGGTATTGCCTCATAAATGAGAACCACCATATAAAGAAGTTCTGATTGCCAGTGTGGTAATCCGGATCCTTTCCCGTACCAACATGAATGTGATGCAGATAATGTTTCTTTTTCAGGTTAGGATACCAGAGGCCAGCATAAAGTGTGGTTGCTATAAAACCAAGGAAATTATTAATCTGTCTGTTCCGGCATATTGTTCCATGCATTGAGTCATGGCCCGTTATAAAGAGTCCTGTAAAAAGCCATGTTTGCAACAAAATATGTATCCAGAACCATGCATCTAAAAGGTTTACAGGCTGGTACAGCAATATGTAAATCAGGTGAAATCCCCAGCTAATCAAAATTATTAACGCAATAATTATACCCATGGTTGAAGAATGGTTTAAAAATATTATCAGACAACCATATTTTGTTTAAACAATCTGCTTTTTTTATACAACCATTACTAAAGATGCGTTTAAAATTGATAGTTAAATAAATCAAAGAAAACTTATAATTTGATAGCCTGTTGAGCCGGAAAATAAAACATCTTTCCCTGCGCTCAAAGTAATGAATTAGGTTGAAGAGTAAAGATCATAAATACTAAATTGTTTTTAAATAATTCTCAGCAGCAGATAGCAAAGTATTTTTTCTTTCCTCGGACATTTTATCAAAGGTTTTTATCAACATTCCCAATCTTGGATTTGAAAGGAAAAAATTTCTGTGCATATCCATAAAACGCCAGAACAGTCCATCCCAGATTAGCTGCCAATCACCTTTTTGATAATCACTCATCTTCATCAGGTAATTGCTGCCGCTTATGTAAGGTTTTGTTGCTATCAGACCACTATCTGCAAACTGGCTCATCCCATATACGTTTGGTACCATCACCCAATCATAAGCATCAATAAATAATTCCATAAACCATTTGTAAACCTCATCGGGGTCAAACTCGCAGAGAACCATAAAATTTCCCAGCACCATTAATCTTTCTATGTGATGACAATAACCGGTATGTAAAACTTTTTTAATCGTGATGTCAAGTGGTTCAATTCCGGTAGTCCCATCCCAGAAACTTTTCGGTATTTTTCTTTTGAACCCCCAATAGTTTTTTGTGCGCTGAATCGATCCCACGGTTTCATACACGCCTCGAATAAACTCACGCCAGCCGATTATCTGCCTGATAAATCCCTCAACAGAATTCAAGGGGATTTTGTGCCTCTCAGAAAAATTAAGAGTTGTTTCAACGATGTATTTGGGAGTGATCAGCCCTATGTTCAGCATTGGAGTTAAAACACTATGATTAAGTATGTTTTCTTTGGCAACAATAGCATCCTCATAGTCGCCGAATTCTGAAAATCTTTTTTCTAAGAATTCCTTAAACCATTTTTTACTTTCGTCTCTTGTATTGGGATAAACAAGGTGTTTATCAATTTCTCCATAATTATCAGGAAAATGCTTATTCACATAAGTAACGGCTTCTTTGTAATATGTATTTGCAGATGGAAAATTTACGTTGGGAGGTTTCTTTGCAATGGGATATTTCAATCTGTTTTCGGTATCGTAAGTCCATTTGCCACCGGTTGGCAAACCCTTATCATCGAGTAATATTCCCAGCCTCTTTCTTTGCTTTAAGTAAAAATCGGTTTGTGAATATTTTTTCTTTCCGCCAAAGTATTCATTCAGCTCTTCTCTTGTGTTCAGGAAACTTGGCGATGGATATTCATGAATTATTATCCCGGTTTTTTCGGCAATTTGTTTAATTCTTTTTTTTAGCCAATAATCGGCAACATCTGCAAAGTGAATCTCTTCAATTCCTTTTTGCTTTAAATGAGGAATAAGTATCCGGGTCTCTGATAATTCATTCTTCGAATCAATATAAATCACTTTTAGTTTTTTTCTTTCAAGAGAGTCTTGATAGAATTTCATCGAAGATCGATGCAAGACCAGCTTCTGTTTGTGAAACTTGTATTGCTTGAAAAACAGAAATTCTTCGATAAGATAAATGGTGCTGTTTTTCTGAATAGACGGATGATCTTCAAATAATTGATGAGGGAATATTAATACCGCTTTATTCATTTGATGATGAATTAGCCAGTAGAAACCAGCACATTAAGTAGGATCAATAATTAATTATTTGCGCGGATACGGCAGCAATAAAGAGACATAACAAAAAAAGCAAAAAAGACGGGATTCGTTTCTTCAACGGATTTTTTACCTTGAAGTGAAAATATTGGGCACTTAACATCAGAAAAGCCATAAGAAGTGCCGGTACAAGCACCAGTGACGGATACCAAATACCCGCAACAAGCAAAGTGGCCAGAGATATTTTTGCTGCGCCAACCATAGTGCGGGTTAAATCGCTCAATTCGTATTGTTTAAATTCTTTAACAATATTATCGAACCGGAAGATCCATACAACGGATATTGATATGGCAATAATAATCTGAGCAATGGCAGAATAAGTATTCATTTGTTTTTCATTTAATTTTTCCTACTCGTCGGATTTTCGGTTAATCCCCGTTTTTTTTTGTGGGTACTGGACTCTACATTTTCAATAAAATCTAAAAAGGTTTTTATAAGAAAAGCCAGAGTCACCCTTAAGAATTTACTGAGTTTATTACTTCTACAAACTTAACCATTTTCTTGCTTTAAAGATTCCCCTTGCTCGATTTCAGGTTAAGTATATTTGGCGTTAGTCTGAATAGTTAATTTTCCCATCAAAATATCTAATTCGCAATTTTTCAATTTATTTCCAGTGCTTGTTGCCGGCATCTCCAATAAAAAATAATTGCATTAAAAAACCAATGCAAGGGAAACCCAGATAAAAGTCCATGTTATGATTCCTTCAAAGATATTTCATGAGCCTTTCGATGAAATACATCCAGGTCAAGTGCCAACGTAAGAACTACAAAAGCATTGAAAAGCATCCACAATATGATTGGCGTGTCCACTATTTTATTGATAATATTCTCCCTTGAAGCGTTTTTCAAGTTCGTTTTCACGGTAATTGAAAATAGCTTTTAATTGCTTACTTATGAAAATTCTGTTAGCTAAGACTCCTAAAAATCCCAGAGGCGGTGAATAGGAAACAATGTCTGTCATGAGAACCCCCTGGTTGGTGGGTTTAATAAAGTGCTGATGATGCCACATCGAATAAGGCCCTATTCGCTGCTCATCAACAAAATACCTCATTTCTTCAATTTGGGTAATTTCTGTTACCCAAAGCATTCTTATCCCCAATACAGGTTTTACGGTATAACTTATAATCATCCCCGGATACATTTTTTCTAAGGGATTCCCAGAAGTAATTTCAAAACCCATGTAATCAGGAGTAATCTCTTTTAAGTTTTTTGGAGAGGATATAAAATCCCATACTTCTTCCATTGATGCACGAATTAATTGTGTTTTATGAAACTGGTAAAATGCCATAGTTCATATTTTTATCGTTGATATCCCTCCATCTACGTGGAATACTTGTCCGGTTATCCATCCTGATTTATCAGAAATTAGAAATCCGGCCATTTCTGCTATATCATTTGCATTACCAATCCTTTTTAATGGATGGCGCTGAGCATTGGCCTCACGCTTTGCCTCATTATTTAATAATGATTCTGCCAGCGGGGTATCAGTAAGAGAGGGAGCAATACAATTGACCCTTATTTTTGGAGCAAGCTCTGCTGCTAAAGATATTGATAAGCCTTCAATTGCGCCTTTGGAGGTCGAAACCAGCGTATGAAAGTTAAACCCGGATTTAACAGCAACTGTGGAGAATAGCACAATAGATGCTGATTCTGAGGATTTTATTTTTGGAAGAACGGCCTGTATAACTTTGATAGCGCCAATCACCTGAAGATTATAATCCTGAACGAACTCTTCAGGTCTTATCCTGCCAAATGGTTTGAGAGTGATGTTTCCCGGGCAATAAACCAGTCCGTCCAGACTGTCGGGCAGAAAACTAAAATTCAGGTTCTCGTCCAGTACATTACATAAATGATACTCAACCCCCGGCACATTGTTTTGAACAGGCCTGGTGCAAAAGGTGCCGTAGACTTTATTACCGGAATTTGCCAGCATGTCTGCCAGTTTTTTTCCGATCCCGGAAGATGCCCCGATAATCAGATAGTTTTTCATTTTCAGTATTTTATTCAGTAACTCATTTCATCTAAAACAACCTTTCCTCTGAATGTTTTGAAGAGGAAAATAAAATATATAAATACAAGCGGAGCTCCGATCAGCACAAAAGTCAGAATTATACCCAGCGATTTGGAAGAAGCGGCGCTATTGGCAATTGTAAGGGAATTTGCGCTGTCAATAGTTGAAAGCAGCATATTTGGATACAGGCCTATTGCAATAGTAATCAATAACAATGATGTCAAAGCAGCCGATGATAAAAAAGCCCGCCAGTATTTTTGCTTAATGATTAACCTTCTCTCATTGAGCAGTAACAATAATGTTATAACAGGAATCGCAAATAAAATGGGAATTTCCCTGAAGTCAACAGCAGCATGAGGTACATAAACGAGCGTGGCTAATGAAAGAAGAACATAACAGGCAGTGAAGAACATACCTGCAATTTTTGAAATATACGCAAGTCTGGCGGCTAATTTATCGGACGTTTTCATTACAAGGTAAACTGAACCATGCAGTGCAAAAAGAGCAACAACAGTAAGTCCGGTAAGCAGTGCATACGGATTGAAAATATCCGGCAGTCCACCTTTGTAAATCATATTATCATCAATTGCTATTCCGAGAACAACATTTCCCAGCACTACTCCGAGTGTAAATCCTACCAGCGTGCTCGAAACAGAATAAATAATATCCCAAAGTTTACGCCACCACAGCATAGGCTCTTTACTGCGAAACTCAATGGCGATGGCTCTCATAATAAGTAAAACCAGGAACAAAATAAATGGGGTATAAAAGGCTGAAAGTAAAGTAGCGTAAACTTTCGGGAAACCGGCAAAGAGCGTTCCTCCTCCGATTACCAGCCAAACTTCATTACCATCCCATACAGGTCCGATAGCATTGAGAGCTATCCTCCGGCTCTCTTCTTTTCTAAGAAAGAGATGCACTGTTCCTGCCCCAAGGTCGAAACCATCAAGGATTGCGTATCCGCTAAATACTGCCCCAATGACCAGAAACATCCAGGTACCTAATTCTATGTTTAAAAATGTTGTCATTATTTAGTAGATAAGGGTTTTTGAGTATATTCCTTTTCTGGTAATGCAAGATCGGATCCTGTTTGTATTTTTTTATTCAGCAGATATATAAACAAAATGAACAGAATCAAATAAACAAGGGTGAATAAGATAAGAGAATATAGCACTTGCTCTGCTCTTACATTTTCAGAAAGGGCATCAGAAGTTCTTAAAAGGTTGTATACAACCCATGGTTGTCGGCCTACCTCCGCTGAGTACCAGCCAAACTGGTTTACAATTTGAGGAAGAACTACCGAGAAGCTGAATATTATCATGAGCCATCGTTTGTTGAAAAGTTTTCCTTTCCACCATAAGAAGAGCGAAAAAAGCGTAAGCCCAATCATCAACATACCTATTGAAATCATTACATGATATGTCTGAAATATAAAGTTAACCATTGCAGGCCTGTCGTTTTTATTAAAAGCGTTGAGGCCTTTAACCGGAGTAGTAAAGTCCTGGTGAATCAGAAAAGTCAGCCCTTTTGGTATTTTTATCCCTGCAACCATTTGTTCCGTTTCGTTAACCCACCCTAGCAAGTACATATCGGCTACTGCCAGGCTATCATAATGCCCTTCAAAGGCAGCAAGCTTAGCCGGCTGGTTATTTGCCACTCCAATTGCCGAACTATGGCCTGTCAGCAATTGTCCAAGTGCAGAAATTGCTGCAATTGCCAGGATTACGCCAAATGCCTTTTTGGATTGCTCAACAAACCTGTTCTTAAGGATATAATAGGCATGAACGCTAAGAACTAAAAAAGTGCCTGCCAGGAAAGCGCCTATCCACACATGTATAATTCTGTCTACTGAAGAAGGATTGAAAACCATAGCCCAGAAATCGGTAATTTCAGCCCTTGCATTCATTCCTTCCCCAACAACTTTAAATCCTGCAGGAGTTTGTTGCCAGGAGTTGGCGACTACAATCCAGATTGCTGAAAACATTGAACCAAAAGTCACCATAAGGGTTGAAAAAAAGTGAACTTTGGGACTTACTTTGTTCCATCCAAAAAGCAAAACACCCAGGAAAGAAGATTCAAGGGCGAAGGCGAAAACACCTTCAGCGGCTAAAGCACTTCCAAAAATATCTCCAACATATCGTGAGTAGGCTGCCCAGTTTGTGCCAAACTCAAATTCCATTACGATTCCCGTTGCAACTCCTATTCCAAATATCAGGGCAAATATTTTGATCCAGAATTTTGTAAGTTGTTCCCAATGCTTGTCTCTGGTACGAAGGTACATCCCTTCGAAAACAACCAATGCAACTCCTAATCCAATACTCAGAGGAGGGTAGATGTAATGAAATGCAATGGTAAATGCAAATTGCAACCGTGATAAGATTTCTATGTCCATGTTATCATGTGTTTATTATATTAAGGGGCATGTGTGCAAACGGAAAAATCGGTGTTACTGACCAGTGTTGTCCGGATTACCTTTACCACCCAATTCAATGGTTAATTGCTTGTCATTAGGTTAGTTACAAAATCAAATTGTTACCGGCGAAAGGTGATCAAGCTATCTGGCTTTTGTATATGGCTTTGCGGGTGTAAAAAATTCCAGACTCGTTAATTACTTCACGACCCAAATTCTATTTGCAATCAAATAAGTGATCACCGAAACAGAGGCCGCCAATACACTTCCCCAGACCAAATCAACCAAAGTAACCAGTAAGGGCCAATCTTTAACTGTGGCCAGATTGGTCAGATCATAGGTTGCATAGGTTACCAGTCCGAAAAGGGCTCCGTAGAGCAGGGCATGAGCCCAGGATTGTTTGACCATAGCTGGAGTAATGACGAAGATTAGAAGACCGATGATGAAAAGCAAATAGAAAATAATTGCTGCCAACCAGTTGATATCTGGTCTCATCAAAAAGCCAATTTGTTTCTGATAGAAGTTTTTCGCTACCACAGCGAGCCATAGCATGTCAATCGCGAAAAATACCGGCAGCGCAATTAAAAATAGCTTTGCAAACATCTTTATTTATTTTAATGATTTACATAGCTATAAAATTAACCTAATTTCTGTTATTTTAAGCAAATTGGAACGTATGAGAAAAAGGGATGCATCACCCCGGAAACCAGATCTAAGCCAAGATTGTTAAGAATCCAATAACTCTGGTATGAAATTACTTTTAACAGGGGCAACCGGTTATATTGCGCAAAGACTCATTCCCGTATTAATAGACCAGGGGAATGATCAGGAATATTGCCAAGGCTTAAAAATGGCATTTACCTAAAGACGATGGGAGTCCTTTTAAACGCTTGCATTTCGTTTGAAAACGGATGGAATGTACCGATTCCAAATGAAAATGCTGAAAATCCTGAACAAGTTCTTGAAAAGGTTGCTCAATTGGAATCCGAAGCTGATACTGCCGAATCTGTGGAAGTGTTGCTGAATACCCTGAAAGAAGTTGAAGTGGTTCTCACAATTGTTACTTCTGATATTTTATCTCAGGTTTATTATTTAGCCAGGATATTATAGCCAAGTCCGTCATTTCTTCTGATGAATTTGGTTGAATCTGCTAAATTCACAGCCCTGCCATGAAATAAATCTTTATAAAAATCCTTTATGTTTCCACTAACATTTGTCATTCTTTCGATAAAATAGGTATGAGAGTCACTGGTTGGCAAAGTAAAACCAATTGCTTTGGTGAAATTGATATAGTATGCACCTGATGAAAGCGGTAATTTCAGGCGTTCACCCAATTGTTTTCCGGAATTTGAAAAAATTCTTAACCCATTCAGACTAAAGTCATGCTTGTTGCTTGTAATATATATTCTTTTCTGAATATGAAGTCTGTCTACCCAGTTTGCATGTGCTTCCTGGTTAACAGCAGCAGCATTAATGATCAGATTATCAAATAAGTTACTGTCAAGGTCAGCCAATAAGCTGTCTTTCACCAGTCTTTCGAGGTAGTAATTGCCGAGGCTGTGCAAAAACAGGCTGAGATGATAGGGTTTCTCAGGCCATTGATGTCTATTCTTATGTTTCTGTATTAACAATAACAACTCCTTGAATTGTGCAACACCTGCCGCTGCATTAATTTTTGAATTGTTGAAGTTTTTTATTCCATTACCTTTCTCCATTTGTGATGGCCAGCTGAATACCAATACTTTAACATGATATAGGTTTTGAATCTTTAAGCCTCTTATGGCTGCATCAGAAAATGTCTTGCTGTCGCCATGCACAAAAACAAGCCAGTCATTGTTATCCTCTGATAACGCCTTGCAATCATCCAAGATTTTTATCTCATTGCAATAAATGCTGTCTGAAGTATGATAATATTCATAAATTTTCAATGGCTTGTTGAAATCAACATAATTTAGCAGCATTTGACAATCATCAGAAAGAGTGTCATTTAACCGATTTGTAATTACGGGAAGAGAAGGATCGCTGAAAGCAACAGGTACATGCGTGCTTTTGCTGCTTTGGCAAAGGATAACAGATGGAAAGATTATAGTCCAGCAGAAGAGAAGTATGATTTTTGTTTTATTCATAATCGTTGCTTCAAATTAGTTCTCCTAAAGTATGCATTTTTGTTAAAAAATTCTGGAAAATTGATCGTCAATACTTTATAACATATTCCACAATTAATATAAAACACTTACTGTTTTCTGTTGTTGTTATTATATGAACAGATCATCTTTATGAATCCTCGGGGAAAAGCATTTCAGAAAGCGGATATGGCCATTACAACCTGGATGTCAAGGAATGGGTTGACTTACCTTCGGATAAGCATAGGAATTATATTTTTCTGGTTTGGCGTACTGAAGTATTTTGAGGGTTTAAGTCCTGCAGAAGAAATAGCCATAAGAACCATAGATGCGTTGACATTCCATTTATTTCCCGAAAAGATAATTATTGTTGGATTGGCTACCTGGGAGGTTCTTATTGGTATCGGTTTACTCTTGAATGTTTTCATGCGTGAAACATTGCTATTACTTTTCTTACAGATGATCGGCACTTTTACTCCTTTTTTTCTTTTTCCTTCAGAGGTATTTCATGTATTTCCTGTTGCACTCACCCTCGAAGGGCAGTATATTGTTAAAAATATTGTACTGATAAGTGCAGGTTTAGTGCTGGGTGCAACTGTTCGCGGAGGAAAACTAACTTCATCAGAGATGCATTCAGAAAAATGAATATGAACCAGGTCCTTTCGAGCTGGAAAGATGCACTGTCATCAAATACATTATCGTAAATAAAGGGCCTTGTAAATATCAGATTTACAAGGCCCTCTCTATGGGTGATAAAAAAATCAGGCTAAATCAAACCGATCAAGGTTCATTACTTTATTCCATACCGCTATAAAATCCTTTACAAATTTTTCCTGGGCATCCACACTTCCATAAACCTCGGACAGGGCTCGCAGTTCAGAGTTTGAGCCGAAAATCAGGTCAACCCGGGTACCTGCCCATTTAAGTGTACCGGTTACGCGATGACATCCTTCAAAGGTTTCTTTGGCCTCAGAAGTTGGCTTCCAAACGGTACTCATATCAAGCAGGTTTACAAAGAAATCATTGGTGAGAACTTCCGGACGTTTGGTAAAAACACCATGTTTGGAGTTGTCAAAGTTTGTGTTCAGAACACGCATACCGCCAATAAGAACTGCCATTTCAGGAGCAGACAATGTAAGTAACCGGGCTTTATCTATTAACAACTCTTCCGTTGATATGCTGAATTTCGCTTTCACATAATTACGGAAACCATCTGCTGCCGGCTCCAGTACTTTGAAGGATTCCACATCGGTTTGCTCTTGTGAGGCATCCATACGCCCCGGAGCAAAAGGAACGGATACCGCAAAACCTGCATCTTTTGCAGCTTTTTCAACACCTGCACAACCTGCCAATACAATAGTGTCTGCCAGAGAAACCTTTTTTCCGCCGGATTGGGCATTGTTGAATTCTTTTTGGATGCCATCCAATATTCCCAGCACCTTGGTTAGCCTGTCAGGATTATTAACAACCCAGTCCTTTTGTGGAGCAAGACGGATGCGTGCGCCGTTGGCGCCACCCCGTTTGTCGGATCCACGGAAAGTAGAGGCCGAAGCCCATGCGGTAGATACCAACTGGGATACGGTTAGTCCGGAATTCAATACTTTGGCTTTCAAAGCTGTAATATCCTTTTCATCAATCAATGCATGATCCACAGGAGGTATCGGATCCTGCCAGATCAGTTCCTCTGCAGGTACTTCAGGACCTAAGTAACGTGCACGTGGTCCCATATCACGATGCGTAAGCTTAAACCAGGCACGGGCAAAGGCATCTGCGAACTGATCCGGATTCTCCAGGAACCGCCTGGAAATCTTTTCGTATTCGGGATCAAACCTCAAGGCCAGGTCGGTGGTAAGCATTTTTGGCGCATGACGTTTCGATCTTTCATGTGCATCCGGAACCGTTCCCTCACCCATTCCATGCTTCGGGCGCCACTGGTGTGCGCCGGCCGGACTTTTTTCGAGCTCCCATTCGTAACCGAACAAGTTCCAGAAGAAGTTGTTGCTCCACTTCGTGGGCGTGGTGGTCCAGGTGATTTCAATGCCACTGGTAATCGTATCGCCGCCTTTGCCCGTGCCAAAGCTGCTTTTCCAGCCCAGTCCCTGCTCTTCAATTCCGGCAGATTCGGGTTCCGGTCCGACAAGAGCCGCATCTCCGGCCCCGTGGGTCTTACCAAAGGTATGTCCGCCGGCAATAAGCGCTACGGTTTCTTCATCATTCATGGCCATGCGGGCAAAAGTTTCCCGGATATCTTTGGCCGCTGCAATGGGATCAGGGTTCCCGTTGGGTCCTTCGGGATTCACATAGATTAAACCCATTTGCACTGCTGCAAGAGGATTATCAAGGTCCCGTTCGCCGGAGTAACGCTTATCACCTTCCAGCCACTTGGTTTCAGATCCCCAATACACATCCTCTTCCGGCTCCCAAACATCTTCACGGCCACCTGCAAAACCAAAAGTTTTAAATCCCATGGATTCCAATGCGACATTGCCGGTAAGAATCATCAGATCAGCCCATGATATTTTACGGCCATATTTTTGTTTGATGGGCCAAAGCAGCCTTCTCGCCTTGTCGAGGTTGACATTGTCGGGCCAACTGTTAAGGGGTGCAAAACGCTGTTGTCCGCCTCCTGCGCCACCGCGACCATCACCTGTGCGATAGGTGCCTGCACTGTGCCATGCCATACGAATGAAAAACGGCCCGTAATGACCGAAGTCTGCCGGCCACCAATCCTGGGAATCGGTCATTAACTTATGGAGGTCATTCTTCAGAGCTTCCAGGTCGAGGCTCTTGAATTCTTCCGCATAGTCAAAATCTTCGCCCATCGGATTAGATAATGATGAAAATTGGCGCAGAATATTCAATTTTAACTGATTTGGCCACCAGTCGCGGTTTTTTGGACCGCTACTGCCAACATTATGTCTACCAGTAGCCCCTGTGACCGGGCATTTGCTCATTTCGTCAGCATTATTTTCCATAATTGTATGTTTTGATTGTTTAGTTCTGTCAACTTGCTAATTTTCAAATCATAATAACTATTTCTTTTCATCATTTGAAAGATGTGCCGTTGGTATCAAAAAACCCATTACAAAAGTTCCGATTAATCCTGCAAGGATTACACCTGTTTTCAAAGGAATCGAAGTGATGAACGCAAGGCATGATATTGCAATCATGGACCACATAACAACTATGGCCCCTATTTTACTTCTTTTTGTTAATCCTTTATTTGTTTGGTATTGTACAATATAGTAACTCATCCATTTATTTGAGAGGAGTTTTTGATAGAGTTTTTCAGAACTCCTCAGGTATAAACCGGCGGATAGAAGAAAAAACGGCGTTGCAGGCAACCCGGGCACCACAATTCCAATAATTCCCAAACCAAGCGACATGGTTCCAAATGAAACCAATATGGGTTTTAACAGGTTCATGCGGCTATTTCTCGTCATGAATGAATCTACCAATTATCTGAAGCTTAATGTCTTCAATCTTAAAACCGGGAATTTTATTCTTTTTAAAATATTTTTCAACCATCTCATGCAGTTCTTCATTATTGTAATCCTCAATTCTATCGGAATCGGAGCAGTACAAATGGTGATGATTTTCCATTACAGCATCGTATCTCATGATATCTCTTTCTGTTTTAACTTTCTTAATCAGAGCGCTTTCAACCAATGCATCCAGAACTTTATAAACGGTACCCACTGAAATATGAGGGTGGTTCTTCCTGATATAGTCAATAATATTTTCCGCGGTTGGATGATTCTTGAGCTGAATGATGGCTTCAAGAATAGCAATTCTCTGAGGCGTTACCTTAAGCCCTTTCTCAAGCAGCTTATTACTAATTACTTCAACTTTCATTGATAATACAAATTAAAAGAGAATAATTATCATATAATAATTAATAAAGGTAAGCAAATATTTTAGCATCAGCAACATTTTTACCAATATCTCAGGAGATTTTTGAAAACCAATTGATTTTACTATTATTGGTTAATATTCAAAAGCGAATTCATGTCGTCAGACCACAAGCAGCAAGGTTCACTCATCCGAACCCTATACCTGGGTTCCGCTGTTGTTCTCGTGGTTAGCTCTGTGATTGGTTCCGGCGTTTTTAAGAAGGTAGCGCCCATGGCGGCCGAGCTGGGTTCTCCTTTGTTGGTTCTTCTTTGCTGGCTTTTTGCCGGACTCATCACTCTTTTCGGCGCTCTCAGCAATGCCGAAATAGCGGGAATGTTCGCCGGTTCGGGCGGGGAATATGTTTATTTTAAACGCATCTATGGCCGCTTCATGGCATTCCTTTACGGATGGAGTGTCTTTGCGGTGATCAAGACGGCAGCCGTATCATCCATCGCTTATGTATTTGCCCAGTCCTTTAACTCCATCGTCCCTCTTCCCCATCTTTCTGCGAGCCTTGAGAATATTGAACTGCTGGGTGCATTCAAACCACTGGAGAATATGGGAGTCAAACTCTTCACCATCCTGCTTATTTTATCACTGACATTCCTCAATACAAGGGGACTGAAAGGAGGAGCCCGGTTCAGCAGCCTTATTACCGCACTGGTGATTACCGGGCTCCTGCTGACTGTCCTGTCGGGTTTGATCTTTGGGGGCGGAACCCTTCAAAATATAACAACAACATCTGAAACATACGTGCCCCGGAAATGGACGGATTTTTCCTTTATCAAAGCCCTGTTTGCTTCCATGCTGGCCGCTTTCTGGGCTTACGAAGGATGGAATACCATCGGCTTTCTGGGAGGTGAAATCCACCATCCGAACAAAAAAATCCCGCGAGCATTGTTCGGCGGAATGGCCGTTATTATTATCACCTATCTTCTCGTAAACTTCACTTACCTGTATGTACTGCCCGTGGATGGCATGATGGATGTTTACCATTCCCGCAATGAAATCGCAGGCGTTACAGTTATCAGGCATTTTGCAGGCCACACCGGAGCTCTGATCCTTTCCCTGCTTATCCTGATCACCACCCTGGGCTGCACCAACAGCACGATTATTATGCCACCCCGCATTTACCAGGTCATGGCGAAAGACAGGCTTTTCTTTAAAGGGGTGATCGACATTCATCCGCGGTACAACACGCCGAATAAGGCACTCTGGCTCCAGGGTTTCTGGGCTTCCGTGCTGGTTCTGTCAGGTAGCTTCGACCAGCTGACCGACATGCTGATCTTTGTGGTTTTCTTTTTCTACGGCGCCACCACACTCGGGGTATTTATCATGAGATACCGGGAACCTGAGCTTGAGCGTCCTTATAAAGTATGGGGCTATCCTTTCATCCCGGCGCTTTTTGTACTCTTCTGCGTCCTCCTTGTAATTATCACCTGTTTCACCAATCCCCGTGAAGCCGGGATAGGTCTATTGCTGGTGCTGGCCGGGATTCCTTTTTACTGGTACTGGAACGGGAAGAAAAGTGATGGGGAGACGGGGTGATGTGGAGAGGAAGGGATATTAAAGATCAATGTTGCTATTGATAAGCCATTCCCTTTCAACAGGCACCACGCCAACCTTCTCACAAACAAGGCCTGCAGCAAGATTTGCGAGCCGGGCCATTTCATAGTGATCAAGCCCGATAGCCAGGCAAAGACTGGCCATGGCAATAACAGTATCACCGGCCCCCGATACATCGGCTATGTCCCTGGCCTGAGTCGGCACTACCTGATAAGTATCGCCTTTGCTGATCATCATGCCCTGCTCGGAAAGCGTTATCATCACCATGCTGAATCCTGATTTCTCCTGTAACTCCCTGGCCGCTGCCTGTATTCCCTCAAAATCAGTTTTCAGGATATCCAGGCGCATACCTTCGGTGAGTTCTATAAAGTTCGGCTTGAAAAGCGTAGCATCGCGGTAATGCATAAAGTTCCGCTTTTTGGGATCCACCAATGTAGGTATATTCCATTGATTTCCAAGAGATATGACCTTTTCAATCAAAGCAGGTGTGATTACCCCCTTGTCATAATCCTGAAAGATGATGGCCGAGATGTTGCTCTGGTTTACCAGTGCCTGGATTCTCTGCCACAAAGCGTTCTCGAGCGCTGAATCAATATAATGATCCACTTCCTTATCTACCCGCAGCAATTGCTGATGACCTGCAATAATCCTTGTTTTGCTTGTCGTGATCCTTTCATGTGACTCAATCACCCCTTCTTCAGGCATCCCCATTTCCCTGATGAGCTCCCTGAAGATCTTGCTTTCCTCATCGGTGCCGATCACCGAGCACATCACTGGTATCGCTCCCAATGATCTGATATTCACGGCAACGTTGGCAGCGCCACCCAACCTGTTCTCGGTTTGTGTGCGCATCACCACCGGAACAGGAGCCTCGGGTGAAACCCTGGATACTTTTCCCCAGACATAGGAGTCCACCATTACATCACCTATGATGAGTACCTTTAGGTCCTCGAATCTCTTCAACAGGCGGCTGATACCCGTATTTTCCAATGCTAATGTTTTAGGCCCGTAAAGATAAGACTTGCCTTTTAAAATAAAAACAGGCCGGCGCATTTGACAAAACAATTCTATCTTTGCCTACTGAAACATGTAAACGCTGAAATATGAGTTTTTTTGGTTCCGGTAGCGGTTTGGCAATGCCCCCTGTGGTAAAGAATATTATCATTGTCAATGCCATCCTGTTTGCAGGCACGTGGCTGACAACCGACGTTTTCAACAGTGATTTTATGTGGAGGCACCTCGCCCTTTTCAGCGTGAAGTCCCCGCTGTTTGAACCCCACCAGGTAATTACACACATTTTCATGCATGCCAATTTTGCGCATATCTTTTTCAATATGTTCGGGGTGTTTATGTTCGGCAGGATACTGGAACAACTCTGGGGCAGTAAGAAAATGTTGATCTTTTACACAGTAACGGGACTGGGAGCTGCTTTCATCCACCTGACCGTGAATTATATCCAGATGAGCAGCATGCTTAATCTTGCCAATGAGTTCAGTTCTGCTCCTTCCTATACCTTATTTCATGAAATTGTCACAAGGTTCGGATCAAGAACCGGGAACTATGATCAGATCATGAGCTTCATGCAACAATGGTTTTATAAGCCCGATGATCTATCATTCATTGAAACAGGCAGAAGTTATGTTGCCGAGATTTTGTACGGCAACCTCAATATCCCCACAGTTGGTGCTTCAGGCGCTGTTTTTGGCCTGCTCATTGCTTTTGCCATGATGTTTCCTGATGCGGAACTCATGCTGATCTTCCTTCCCATACCTATCAAAGCCAAGTATTTTGTTCCGTTTTATGCCTTGCTTGAACTGTTTTTCGGCGTGGCCGGCTTCCAATGGGACAATGTTGCGCATTTCGCCCACCTGGGGGGAGCCTTGTTTGGTTTTCTGATGGTTAAGTACTGGAAGCGAAATCAGTTCAGAATTAATTGATAAATTTGGATAATTAAAGATTCAAGATTCAAGAAATAATAGTTATTGATATTTTGATTTTAGGTTGGCTATGAACATGATAGATGAAATAAAACTTTCTTTGCGGCAAGGCAATATCCTCACCCGCCTCATTTTTATTAACGTGGCGGTTTTCGTGCTCCTCGGCCTGTTATTTGTAATGTTAAGACTCTTCACATCAGGCGTGACACTGAGCGATCTGCAGGCTCAATTCAATGATACTGTACTGAAATACCTGATGGTGCCCAGTGTCCCGGGTGAATTGCTGAGGCGCCCGTGGACAATCATTACCTACATGTTTACGCATTTCAATTTCCTCCACATACTGTTCAACATGCTCGTATTGTTCTGGTTTGGCAAGATATTCCTGCAATACCTCTCAGCCAGGCAAATGGTGAGCACTTATATTCTTGGAGGATTGGCAGGCGCTATTCTATCTATTTTATTCATCAACGGATTCCCCGGGTTAAGAGAACATCTCGGAAGTCCCATGCTGGGTGCATCTGCTTCCATCATGGCCATTGTGATTGCCATTGCCTTTTATGTGCCTGATTATACACTTTATATGCTGTTTATCGGGCCGGTCAGGTTAAAATATATCGCGCTTGTATTTATCATCATGGATGTACTGATGATAGGCTCCTACAACGCGGGCGGACACATCGCTCACCTGGGGGGCGCCATTTACGGTTACGCATTTATTACCCTGTTCAGAAAAGGACGTGATATCGGAGAATGGTTAAATAACCTGCTCGATAAGGCAGTCACACTTTTTAAACCCCGCCCCCATCTGAATGTGACCTACCGGAAAGCCACCAAACGTGTATCCGATGAGGAATACAATCGCAGCAAGGTGAACCAGCAAAAGGAAATCGACAGGATCCTCGATAAAATAGCCCAGGGAGGCTATGAAAACCTCACAAAAAAAGAAAAAGAAACACTGTTTAAAATGAGCAACAACAAAAAGTAAGCAGCAATCAGGCTGCTTTTAACCCTGTCATACAAAAACCTATTGAGAAAATTCGTCCGAAAAATATTAGTGCTCGTTAATGTTATACTGGCCTTACTGTTGCTTATGGCCTATCTCTCTGTATATGTGAGTCCGGCTACTATTTGGATCTTCGCTTTCATTGCCCTGATCTATCCCTTTATTCTGATTTTAAATATCCTCTATGTCATTTTTTGGCTCTTATTCAGGAAATGGTTGTTTCTTATATCTTTCATCTGCATCCTGCTTGGCTGGAATGTATTGAAGGAGCATTTTCAGGTCAGGGCTAAGCGTACCGACCCCATTCCCGCAGAGAGCACGCTGAGTGTGCTTACTTATAACGTCAGGTTATTCAATTATTACCAGTGGAACAAGGATACTTCCTCATGGCAAAAGATCCTGGACTTTGTTCAGGATGAAAATCCCGACATTGTTTGTTTTCAGGAATTCATCACCCTGCCCGGCTCACATCATGATCTGAAAAATCTGAAGGATGAGCTTGTTCCGCTCTCCTATTCACACGTTTATTATACCGACCGTGTTCCGCGAAAAATCAATTTTGGCATGGCTACGCTCAGCAGATACCCGATCGTGCGCAAAGAAATGATCGATTTCAAAGAATCACTCAACGGCAGCATGTGCTCAGATATCGTAATTGCTGAAGATACGGTAAGGATTTACAATTGTCACCTGCAATCGATCCGGTTGAGAAAGGATTACAATGATCTGCTCGACAGCCTGATTTTTAATTACAGTGAAAGGCAGCTCGATGAGCTGAAGTATATCTCTGTACGAATGAAACAAGCTTATATACAAAGAGCTGAACAGGTTGAGATCCTGGCAAGGCATATCAGTTCATCCCCCTATCCGGTAATCGTATGTGGCGATTTTAACGATACTCCCGTTTCGTATACCTACCATAAACTTTCGAGGAATCTGAAGGATGCCTTTGTGGAATCAGGATCTGGGACCGGCAAAACTTTCAGGGGTAGTCTGCCTTATGCCCGCATTGATTATGTTTTATACAGTCCTCCCTTTGAAGCCCTCCGTTACCACACCCGCAAAGTCAGTTTGTCAGATCATTTCCCGGTTTCGGCCCATTTTACCCTTCCTGAAAAGGCAGGTGAAGCAGGTCAACATTCCCGCCCGAAAGAATGATGCCCACCCGTTTCCCGGCAAATAATCGCTGATTATCCAGCAAAGCGGCAACAGGAACCGCAGAAGAAGGCTCGATGATGATTTTCATGCGCTGCCAGACCAGGAACATGGCCCGTACAATGGATTCCTCTGAAACCGTTAATATATCGTCCACCCTGTCTCTGATAATCGTGAATGTCCGTTCGCTTAACGATGTAAGCAAACCGTCGGCAATGGTTTTCGGACTGACTGACGGTATAAGATTGCCCGATTTGAACGAACGGTACGCATCATCAGCAAGGGCCGGCTCACAACCAACAACTTTGATCAACGGATTGACCGATTTGGCAGCCAGCGCTGTTCCCGATAAAAGCCCACCTCCTCCGACAGGTGCCATAACAACATCCAGTGCGGGTGATTGTTCCAGCAATTCCAGAACTGCTGTTCCCTGTCCGCTGATGACCCTGAAATTGTCATACGGATGTATTACGCAAGCGCCGGTTTTCTCAACAATTCCTTTCAGGGTTTCCTCCCTGCTTTGCAGGGTTGGCTCGCAAAACGTGATCTCACCGCCATAATGACGCACAGCTTCTACCTTTGGCCTGGGGGCAGTGCGTGGCATCACCACGTAACTTATTATGCATCTGTTTCTTGCAGCAAGAGCCAGTGCCGCCGCATGATTCCCTGAGGAATGTGTTGCAACTCCTTTCGAGGCTTCATTTTCGGTGAGTGACAACACAGCATTGGTGGCTCCCCTGTACTTGAATGCCCCGACCTTTTGAAAATTCTCACATTTGAAAAAGATATCAGCTCCGGTTATGGCATTGATACCTGTGGAAGTCAGCACAGGTGTGCGATGAATATGTGCAGCTATTCGCTGATGCGCAAGTTGAATGTCGTTAAATGTTGGAATGTTTTGCATAGGGAATGCTTTAAAACTTAAAATTATACTATTCTGGAAACCTATTTAATTATTTCTTTGCTAACCCCGAAGGGGTTCAATCTCAATAACCGTGGGTGAAACCCACGGATATGAATCTATACGTATGTGACAACCCTGAAAGGGTTGAATTTATTTGAGGAAGAAGCGTTCATCAAGTTCTATTCCATGTTCTACCAAAAGTCTTCTGTATTCTTCAGCGAACGACTCCTTTTTATGATGTTCCTGTTGATTCATAATATACTTTACAATCATCTCTTTATCTCGCCACGCATAGGTTAAAGCAGCATATCCTTCAGCCCAGCCGGTGAAGTGTGGAAATATTTCATTTTGCTAAATCCAAATTGATGAGGCAACCTTTATATCTTTTACATAATCTGCTAAAGCAATGCTAGGATGTAAATCTGATAATAGATGGATGTGATCCTCAATTCCATTGATTCGATAAAGCACACTGTTTTTGTTTTTTACTATACCTGAAATATAGGCATATAGTTCTTTACTTTGCATTTGGATCAGGGTTCTCTTACTATCTTTTGTTCGCAGGATCACATGATAAAGGATTTGGCGATAACTTGACATAACGTTTTGTTATTGATATAAATGCAAAAATAATCATGAATATTTACTTATCCAAAATATGTATTGAGCATAAATTAATGTTCAACCCCTTCGGGTTTGATGTATCTCTTCTCCTATTACCCGTGGGTTTCACCCACGGTTATTGAGATTAAGCCACTTTGTGGCTTTTTCTCATATAAAAACCCCTGAATTATAAGAGAAGTATATAATCATGCGCCAGGATAATAATACATATCACCCGGATAGATCAGGTTTTGCATGGATTTCTCCGCTTCCTTCATTTTTTTGAAAAGGTCGAACTTCCTGGCAATACCCACCATCAGATCGTATTCGTTAACCTGGAGAAGGTAGGCATCGGAATAATCGCAAAAAACCATAAATTCAATGATATCATCGTCATTATCCAGACCCGTGACCTTTTTCACCACAACCGGATTGAATTTCTGATATACCTGGTCACGCACTTTTTCCTTTTCAATGATCTGGGCAAGCAGGATCCGCTCCTTTTCTTCAGGGGTGCGTATGGGAACACTCACAATGGTAACGCCGTTCAGACGCTGTTCATCCATTGCTTTTTGATAGGCCTCCACCGCGGCTTGGCGGGAAGACTCGATGAGATTTTCAGCCAGCAAGTCCGTTTTTGTTTTCGGCCTGTCCAGATGGATGAATTTCTCCCTGAACTCTTCATAGGTTCCCAGACTGATTATGCGCACCTCTTCAATCTCAACCGCCTGCTGCTCCAAGGCGAAAACATGTTTATCCGGAGTGTTGATCATGGCATCGTCCACGATGATTTTCTGGTAATAGTACCCCACCGCATACAAAACGAGTGTATCCCCAACATGAGCGTCGAGGTTGAATTCACCGGATGAATTGCTGTAAGTCCGGATATGATGGCTAAAGTTCAGGGCAGAAGCATATTCAATGGTCTTTTTGCTGATCGCATCAACTACCTTTCCCCGGATGGTGGATGGCTGGGCATGCGCCCGGTAATTCCCTGCGATCATCAGAATGAAATATAGGCAGAACCCCGGCTTGTAGAAATGCTTCATGCAGGCAGCTTTGTTTCAAAGTTACCGATTCCGGAGAAACTGCAAGCAGATTAGGGTTAAAAAATGTTAAGGAGATTCGCAGAGACACCGCCTTTTCGGCGGGATCTCAACAGTGATTAATTCTCCAACTCCTCAAGAAGTTTCAGTGCCATATCCCTAAGCGGCTTCTGGCGTTTGTACCAGATCCATATACCAATCAGTGCTGAAATGATCATGGTTGGAATATATAGAAGTTGCACCAGTCCGATTCGTTCCCAGGGTGCAAAATCAGTGAGTCTTTGAAAGTAGGAAATAGTAACGCCGGCATCGATGAGTAGCACTGGGAAAATGGTTATCCACAATTTCTTATATTGGAGGCTGTACCGGTCGGCTGCCTTCTTCAGCATCTCGGTAACTGGCAGGGCATAATCGATGGATTTGTATTCGCGGTGATACTTGCGGAATAACAATCCAAAAATGACAAATGCAGCTACATAACTAACACCCGTCAGACGATAAATCCATTCCATTTTCTCAAAAGGATTAAAGATAAAAATGAAACTGTACAGGATGACGAAAACCAGAAATATCCATTGAAATCTTTTGAATGTCATGAGGTTTCGGGTATCTTCCTTTTTGAGGCGCTGAACCAGTTTATTGATATCAGCCCCGTTCCCTTTGGTATTGTGAATTATATCATTCATGGCTTCATTTTCTTAATTGATCCCTTAAAGTTTCCTTGATCCGGTGAATTTTTACCCTCACATTGCTTTCAGTAATGCCGATAATATCAGAGATTTCACGCATTGATAACCTCTCAAGGGTTAATGAAATAAGCAGTTTATCAATCACGGAAAGCTGGTTGAGCGCCGATTCCAGCTCACTGAACTGAATCTCCTTCGCCAACAGGCCAGATCCTTCATCATCCGCCTCAAGCAGATTATGCAGGTTAGTGGTATCGGTAAAAACATTAAGCTTCAATCGCTGAAGTTCCTTCCCCGAAAAGCTCAGCGAGGTATTCACCGCAATCCTGTATATCCAGGTACTGATGGCGGCATCTCCCCTGAAAGATTCCAGGCTTTTCCAAATGTTGATCAGGATTTCCTGGAACATGTCCTTTTCGTCCTCAGGAGTTGGTGCGTAATAATGACATATCCGCTTAATCCTTTCCCGGTTTTGTTCAATCACCTGTTTAAATTGTTGCTCTTTTAAAAGCATTTGTCTTTTATTTAGGACTTTACTAATTAGTAAGAACAAAAGTGGAATTGTTACATTTTGGGAGGGAATTTATTAAAAAAGTAAAGACCCCGCCAATGGCGGGGTCTTTACTTTTTATTTCCACACCACTACCCCTGCAGGCTTCAGTGTTTTTGATCCCACCAGGATTTTTGCTCCCGGTGGTAGGGCCAGTTCATAATCCTTATCGGAATAGCTCATGCCAATGCCAAAACCATCGCGGTATTCCACCATCACCCCGTCGGGGTAATTTTCAACCGGAATTTTCAGCAGGTCGTATATTTTTTGAAGTACATCTTTCTCCAGCAAACCGTCACGGCTGTCGGCTCCCACATAGGTCACGGTTCCCTTACCCAGCCTGCGGAAGATCACCGCCGGTTTACCGGTATAAAAATCGCCGGCATAGGTAGCCCAGGTCTCGGTACCGGCAAGGGGCTTAAATATTTCACCCCAGCTGTTCCAGGCATATTTCTTGCTCTGCATGACAACTGTATCCGGCGCATAGGGCGCGGGGAGATCGTAGAACTCAATTTCCGCACCGATCAGGTCCCAGATAGGCTCAGCAAATTTTGCTTCCCAAAGATGAATTTCACGATCCTTATGACCCGTCCTGCAGGTGAGCACCAGATTGCCGCCATTCTTTACATATTCTGTCCACTTGTCAACCAGCGCCTCATCGAGCTGCTGATAGGCGGGAGCTATGACAACAGGATAAGCCTTGAAATCAAAGGTGTCCCTGATAAAATCCACCGGGGCGCCAAATGATTTGAGCGCCTTGTAATATTTGGTGATGTGACCCATGGAATTCCACTGGGTGGTCTGCTTGTTCTGATCCATTCCCCAGATGTTCTCCACGTTGAACATTATGGCTGTTTTCCGGTTCGTGTAGGCCTGGGGTGGTTTTGCCCCGGGTGCTGCCAGCTTCCGCAACAATTGAATTTCCTGCATGAACTGCTGATACTCCAGTCCGCCCGGTGTAGGTGTGACCCCGTCGTAGCCGACAATTCCGTAGTGATATTGCTCATACCCATACAAAGGCGCCCTGTAACGGTAGGTGCAGGCCAGGTTACCCCCGCCGGCCATCACATGCCAGAGCCATAAATGTACAGCGCCGGGCAAAGGCTGTGAATTCACCGTTCCCCAGTTCACCTGTCCCGGCTGCAATTCCATAACGCCATAAACACCGGCAATGGGTCTGAAGAAATCGTTTGACATGGCAATGCTTTCAGGATTGCCGAGGCGGTAGCCTTTCAATCCTATGCCCCTGCTGTGACCTGCTACCATGTACTTGGTATAGGTCACAAAGTCGAGCTCCCGGCTCATACCAATATAACCTGAATTGTAATTGGGAATGTAATTGGAGGTGATCCATTGTTCCGGTATGGCGTATTTTCTGATCACACGGGCCTGATCATCGAGAAAAGTGGCTGTTTCTTCATTGATAAACCTGGTGTGATCGAGGATCTGATTCAGGTTCATACCCCATTGCGCATACAGTGGAATGTTGATCTGTGAATAGTCATTGTAATGCTGGCTCCAGAACGAAGTTCCCCAGGTCCGGTTCAGGTTTTCAATGTTCCCGTACTTTCTTTTCAGCCAATCGCGGAAACGCTGCTGCGCTTCAAGCCCATAATCGTAAAATACCCTGGGTTCGTTATCTATCTGCCAGCCCATGATCCTTTTGTCTTTCCCATACTGCATGGCCAGTTTCTCAATCATCTTCAAGGCATACTCACGGAAAAAAGTACTCGAAAAAGATACATTCTGCCTGGATCCATGATCGCTTTTCTGTCCGTTCTCATTGGTCTCCAGCACCTGGGGGTACTTCCGCGCCAGCCAGGCCGGAGGCGTTGCCGTTGATGTGCACATGATCACTTTCAGCTGGTATTTGGCAGCCAGCGCTACTGCACGGTCAAGCCATGCAAAATCATACCTGCCTTCTTCTGGTTCCAGCTGGGCCCAGGCAAACTCAGCATAATGGGTATATTCGAATCCCATGGCAGCTATGTTCTTCAGATCACGCTCCCATTGGGAAGAATCCCAGTGCTCGGGATAGTAATATACCCCCGTGGAGATCAGATCCTCCGGCTGGAAAAAACGGGATGCCCGTTGCGCCGATCCGGATAAAGCGACCTGCAATATCAGGATCAGTACGATTGCTTTTTTCATTTCTATTGTCTTAAAAATTTGTGTCAAATCCTTCCGTAAGATACAAAAATCAATTAATTTAATACCATTCTGGTGCATATCGATAAGCTGGATGTACGGTTGCAATTTGTACCAATTCTAAATAACAAGGAATTCCTTGATTATCTGGATCTTTTAGCGTGTCACGCATCATACTTGATATTTATACATCTATTCATGTAAATTATTAGATAGAATCAGATTCTTTTTTTCTTATTTTGGCTTACTTATTTATTATCAAATGACTAACCGCAGGGATTTTATCAGGATCACAGCTTACGGAGCAGGTGCACTTGCCATGAGCGGCGGATTCTTGCAGGCAGTGAAAGCCTTTTCCTCACCGGAAAGATCCGGCGTATTAAAGGTTGATCTTACCCGTACGCCAACATACTGTGAAATATGTTTCTGGAAATGTGCCGGATGGGTTTACAAAACCGAGGACGGCAAAATCTGGAAAATCATCGGCAATGATGAGGACCAGCATTGCAATGGCCGTTTCTGCCCCCGGGGCACCGGCGGAATCGGGATGTACTCTGATGAGGATAGGTTGAAAACGCCCCTCATCCGCACCGGGGAGCGCGGCAAACAGGTTTTCCGCGAGGCAGGCTGGGATGAAGCTCTGGAATACATAGCATCAGGAATGAAAACTATCCAGGCAACATACGGAGCTGAGTCAATGGCGCTTTTTACCCACGGATCCGGAAGCAGTTACTTTACTCCCCTGTTGAAAGCCTTTGGTTCGGAAAACATCGCTGAACCATCCTATGCCCAGTGCCGTGGACCCCGTGACGACGCCTTTTTATGGACATTTGGAGAAGAGGTCTACTCTCCTGAAATCACAGATATCCGTGATACAAAATGCCTGGTGCTGATAGGTTCCCATATCGGGGAAAACATGCACAACGGTCAGGTTCAGGAAATGTCGGATGCCATCGACAAAGGGGCAACCATCATCACCGTGGATCCCAGGTTCTCCACAGCTGCCGGCAAATCGAAATACTGGCTTCCCATTAAACCTTCCACGGATATAGCCCTTTTGCTCTCCTGGATACATGAGATCATTTACAATGAATATTATGATAAAAAATACGTTGAGAGATACTGTCTTGGATTTGAACAGCTCCGGGAACACATAAAAACTTTTACACCTGAATGGGCTTATGGCATAACAACCCTGGCACCCGACCTGATCCGGAAAACCGCCAGGGAGATGGCGGATGCTTCTCCAGCGGTGATTGTTCATCCCGGACGGCATGTCACCTGGTACGGCGATGATACGCAGCGCACGAGGGCCATCGCCATACTCAATGCATTGCTAGGATCATGGGGCCGTAGGGGAGGCTTCTACCGGCCGGCCAGGGCTACATTGCCATCCCATGCCATGCCGGAGTTTCCCGTGCCCAGTAAAACATGGACTGACCTGTTCCCGGGTCAATACGGGGCTGCCACCGGTGTTGTATCCAATGCGATGATCGATGCTTCAATCCCCGGGAATAATCCCGGCTACCCGATCAAAGGATGGATCGTGAACGGTACCAACCTGATCAACACCATACCCAACCAGGCCAACACGCTGAATGCCATACAAAACCTTGACCTCCTGGTTGCCATTGATACCATGCCTGTTGAAATCACAGGCTGGGCTGATGTCATATTGCCCGAATGCACGTACCTCGAACGGTATGATACCCTTCGGACAGGACCTCACCGTAAGCCCGCGATCGCCCTCAGGATGCCCGCAACCGAACCACTGTATAATTCCAGACCTGGATACTGGATTGCCCGGGAACTTTCGAAAAAACTGGGACTGGAAAACTACTTCCCCTATGAAAAACAGGAGGAATTACTGGATTGGCAGTTAAAACAGATCGGCTCTTCCCTCGATGAAATGAAAAAAACCGGTGTTAAAACTTTTGAGCGTGAAGCAGATGATCTTTATTTTGCGCCTGATGAGGAGGTGGCTTTCGCAACCGACAGCGGTAAAATAGAACTGTATTCCGCCGCTTTTGAAGGTCTCGGCTTTGATCCCCTGCCTAAATATACGCCGCACGAAGAGCCACCCGACGGCTATTACAGGTTGATATACGGCAGGGCACCTATGCATACCTTCGGCCGGACAGCCAACAATGCATACCTCACTGACCTGATGGATGAAAATACGGTATGGATCAATCCCAAAATTGCAAAAATCTGGGATCTGGCCAATGATCAATACATCTGGCTTCAGAACCAGGATGGAGTGACCTCGGAATTCCCGATAAAAGTTCGCATTACTGAAAGGATACGCTGGGATTCGGTGTATATGGTTCATGGCTTCGGTCATGCCCAGAAGCAAATGAAAAGATGTTACGGCCGCGGTGCCAGTGACACCCAGCTGATCACCAGGGTGCTGGTTGATCCCCTGATGGGCGGAACCGGCATGCGGGGCAATTTCGTTACCATTGTTACCGAAAAGGCAGAAAAGGAGGTTGCATCATGAGATACGCCATGGCTGTTGATACCAACAAGTGCGTAGGCTGCAGTGATTGCGTGGTTGCCTGCCAGACGGAGAATAAGGTTCCTGTAGGTTATTGCCGTGACTGGATCGTGGAAGTCACCGACGGAACCTATCCTCAGCTCGAGACAGAAATCCGTTCCGAACGTTGCAACCATTGTGAAAACGCACCCTGCGTGCGCTGCTGTCCCACCGGGGCAAGCCATTTTGCAGAAGGAGGGATTGTATTGGTTGCACCAAGACAATGCATCGGATGTGGTGCCTGTATTGCATCCTGTCCGTACGATGCCCGTTTTCCTCATCCCGATGGATATGTTGACAAATGCACATTCTGCATGCACCGGATTAAAAACGGTCTGAAACCAGCCTGTGCAGCAGTATGTCCTACCAAATGTATCTATTTTGGAGACCTCGATGATCCCAACAGCGAAGTTTCGGTAATTCTGAAAAAGCGTAAATCCAAAACACTGATTCCGGAAGCCGGCACAGTACCTCACCTGTATTTTCTGATATAAGAACCGAATTCAATTAAAAATATGAGAGAAGAAATTATAGTAAGCGGTCGCATGAATCCCATGGTGGATCCGCACCTGCAAATCTGGCACTGGCAGATACCGCTCTACCTGTTTCTCGGCGGTCTGGCTGCAGGTATCCTGTTTTTTGCTGCGCTCTTCTACATCAACGGTAAAGAAAAAGACAATCCTGCTGCAGTTAAGCTGGCTCCTTTCCTAACACCACTCCTTCTGATCTTCGGTTTGATAGCTCTTTTCTTTGACCTCAGGCACAAAGCTTTTTTCTGGCAATTGTATACAAACATCAAACTGCAGTCCCCCATGTCATGGGGCGCATGGACCCTCATGGTCATTACCCCGGTATCGTTTATCTGGTGCGCTCTGCATATAAAAGAACTGTTTCCGAAATGGGACTGGAAATACGATTGGCTGAGAGCGCTAGAAACCTTCTTTAACCGTTACAAGAAAGCAGTGGCATGGGTAATGCTTATTTACTCGGTGATTCTCGGGATTTATACCGGTATCCTGCTGTCTGCATTCAACGCGCGGCCACTCTGGAACACTTCCATTCTCGGACCCCTTTTCCTGGCTTCCGGCATGTCGGCCGGGGCAGCTGCCATTCTCATCCTTTCAAAATCGAAGGAAGAAAGAAAACGCTTCGCCATCATCGACCTGATCATCATCGGCATTGAGCTTTTCCTTATCGTCCACATGTTCATGGGATTCCTGGCCAGCACGCAAGTGCAGATTGAAGCTGCCCGACTTTTCCTGGGAGGGCCTTATACCATGTCATTCTGGATCTTCGTAGTGATCATCGGCATGATAATCCCAGCCGTACTGGAAATCCTGGAACTCAGGAAATTTCATGTACCGGCTGTTGTTGCGGCAATTCTTGTCCTGTTCGGCAGTGTCATGCTCCGGTTCATTATTGTTTATGCCGGACAGGCCAGCAGGTGGCTATATTGAATATTTACAGAAAATAATCCTAAATAATACCCAATGAGCGAATCAAAAAACACGATTAAAAAGACCAAATACCTGAATCCTTACGTAGGGGGTGTTTTACTGGGTCTCGTTTTGCTGGCAGCCAATTTCGTTGCAGGAAGAGGCCTGGGCGCCAGCGGAGCCATCAAAAGCGGAGTGGTGACCGTAGTAACTGCCGTGAATCCGTCTTCCGTTGAAAGTTCATCCTTTGTTAAAGAATACCGCGAATCCCACACAGGCAATCCCATGAAAACCTGGCTTGTATTTGAAATGCTGGGGGTTCTGGTAGGTGGCTTTCTGTCGGGCATACTGGCAGGCAGGCTTAAGCTCAAGGTGGAGCATTCACCGAAAATCACTTCCAATAAAAGGCTTGTCCTTGCCCTGGGTGGAGGAGTTCTCTTCGGATTTGGCTCACAACTGGGCCGCGGATGCACCAGCGGATCCGCATTAAGCGGCATGGCCGTGCTCTCCCTGGGTGGTTTTATCACCATGATGGCCATATTCGGAACCGCTTTTGCATTTGCCTATTTCTTCAGAAAGAACTGGATTTAACCATTTAAGAAATTGAAATATGGGACCTTTAGCTGTTAACGAACTGATATCAGAGAATACCAACCTGTTCCTGGCTTTCCTGATCGGTATTGCCTTTGGCTTTGTTCTCGAAGCCAGTGGTTTTTCTTCGAGCCGGAAACTGGCCGGTGTATTTTACGGGTATGACACGGTGGTATTGAAAGTCTTTTTCACAGGCGCCATCACCGCCATGCTCGGACTTCTGTTTTTCGGGCTGTTTGGATGGATTGATCTCGACCTGGTTTATGTCAATCCTACTTACCTCACTTCGGCCATTGTGGGCGGGGTTGTCATGGGTCTCGGGTTCATCATGGGCGGATACTGTCCGGGCACAAGCTTTTGCGGTGCTTCCATCGGTAAGATTGATGCCATGGTTTTTATCATCGGGCTTTTCCTTGGCGTTTCCCTGTTTGGAGCAGGTTACAACTGGTGGGAAGAGCTTTATATGGCAAAGAATCTTGGAAATCCCAAGATCAGTGAATCACTCGGTTTATCGGACGGGGTATTTGCGCTAATTCTGATAGTAATTGCTCTGGCTATGTTTACGGTGGCAGAATGGGCCGAGAAAAAGTTCCCAAGGGAAGAGTATTAATTGAGAAATAAGATAACCTAAACTAAAGAAGAAGAAATTTGTTAATGAATTTAAATCGATGATTATGAAACCAAGACTTTGGCTTGCTTTATTTGTCATTCCGCTGGGACTTATTATAGCCGCAGTTCCGCAGAATACAATGCATCCCTACAAACTCACCCCGACACAGATGCTGGAAGAGGTCAACATGCGGACCCAATTCATCGCACCTGAAACGGTTGCGGATATGCTCGTGAAGAAAGACCCGACCCTCCAACTGATTGATGTGAGAAGCCTGGATGAATTTGAAAAGTTCAGCCTCCCCGGTGCTATCCACATTCCGATTGCGGATCTTCTTTCGGAACAGTATGTTGAAGTATTCGACCAGGATGTGAAAATGAATGTTTTCTATTCGAACAGCACACTTACTGCCAATGAGGCCTGGATGCTGACCCGGCAGCTGGGATACAACAACATTTATGTGCTTGAGGGCGGTCTGAATTACTGGTTTGAAGCCATTGTCAATCCGCAGAAACCGGAATCGACTAGTTCCGACGAGGAGTTCGCCAAATATGATTTTCGCATGGGTGCATCCCAGGCGCTTGGAGGAGGCACAGTTTCTGCCCAGCCCTCTGATAATAAGACGGATGCTCCAAAACCGGTCATCAGGCAAACCCCCAAAAAGAAAAAAGCTGCAGGCGGGTGTTAAACGAATTCGACGCTAAAGCCAGGGACTGGGATAAGAACCTGCTGCATATTGAGAGATCGGAAGCCATCGCTGAGGCTTTATTGCAAATGGTCCCCCTTGACCGGAAGATGAAAGCACTTGAATTTGGTGCAGGGACTGGATTGCTGAGTTTTTTGCTGAAAGATCATATCGGTCAGATTACACTGATTGACAATTCCACGGAAATGATCAATACAATCCTTAGTAAGATCTCTGATCAAGGCATTAACCATATGCATCCTCTCCGGATTGATCTTGAACATGAGGATTTCCCTGAAACATTCGATTTAGTTTATAGCCAGATGGCTTTCCATCACGTGGAAAAGCTGGAACTAGTCATCCTGAAGCTTATTGTAATGCTCAACGCGGGGGGGACACTTGTTATCGCCGATCTGTATCCGGAGGATGGATCCTTCCACGGTGATGGTTTTAACGGTCATAAAGGCTTTGATCCTGACATATTGTCCCTTATGTTGGAACAGGCTGGACTCGAACAGGTTCAACATAAACGATGCTATACTGTCAAAAAAGTAAATGGAGTAGGTAAGTCTGCTGAATACCCTGTTTTTTTAATGAAAGCAGTTAAAAAAGCATGACATGAACAGTGTTTTTTTGTAACTTTAATTCAACCAAAAATCCTGATTATGAAAAAGTTGTTATTCCTTTCCCTTTGCCTGCTGGTTATCACAGTATCCTGCAATAAGAAACCTGCTGAACCACCTGCCGTGCTGCATGATCATGCCATGATGATGCAAACTGATTCAAGCATGCGCGATGGTGTCTTTATACATATCACCGAGGGCTACAATGATCCGCACAGGGTATTGATGCCTTTAAAAATGGCCAATATGATGGCCATGGACAAGGATGTTCTGGTATATCTTGATATTAAAGCCGTTGAACTGGTTTTGAAAACTTCGAAGGACCTGGAATATGCGGATTTTGACCCGCTTAAAAAGCAATTGCAGGGACTGATCGATAAAAAAGTCGGCGTTTATGCATGCCCTACCTGTCTTAAAGTGGCCGGTCATACACCGGAAGAACTGATGGAAGGAATTCAGGTAGCCAATAAAGAAGCCTTCTTTAACTTTACCGGCGGAAGGATCATCACGCTCGATTATTAATCATTTATCCAGCCATCCTTTAAATTCCTGCATTCTCTCCCGGCTGACAAAAACTTCCTGGTCGTCACAGTTTTTTAAAACAAGTCTCAGCCGGTAATTGGATATGGTAATCATATCGGCAATGGCAGTAACCGAAATAATGTACTTTCGGCTTATCCGGAAAAAGAGCATGGGATCGAGAAGTGCTTCAAGCTGTTCCAGGGAATGATCAAACAAATAGGTCCTGCCTGCTGCAATTTTGGCAAAAGTAGCCTTTTCCATGCTATAAAAGTATAGTATTTCCTCTACCGGGATACTGCGTATATGTGTGCCCGATTTAATCAGAAACCTTTTCTTGAACTGTTTGGTGAGCAACTGCTGCACCTTTTCCAGGGCATATTGCTGCTCCCTCATCAGGTTTATGCCTCCGGCAAAATAAGGAGAAGCTTTGAACTTTTCAACCGAGGCTTTCAGCTCTTCCATTTTGACAGGTTTCAGCAAATAGGCAATGCTGTTTAATTTGAATGCTTCAATAGCATAATGGTCATATGCCGTGGTAAAGATTACCGGACAATCCACCTCCACCTGCTCAAATATTTCAAAACTCAATCCGTCACCCAGCTGAACATCCAAAAAAAGCAGGTCGGGCGGCTTATTCAACTGAAACCATTGCACAGTCTTTTTGACCGAATCACAATGGCCGGCAACAACAACCGTTGGATCGATCTTAATTAGCAAATCCTCAAGCCTTTCGGCAGCCATAAACTCATCTTCAACAATCAGTACTTTCATGTTTCAGGCGTTTTTTTTATCAGCGGGAGTTTTACGGTAAAAAAGCCTTCCTCCCTGGAAACAACAACCTTTTTTCCGGTCAGAATTTCATATTGCTGCCTGATGTTGCTTAATCCCACATTCTCTGAGTTTTCCACCGAAGATCTTATATTCAGCTTATTCTTTACCACCAGAAAGTCATCTTCCAGAAAAATGGATGCTTTCAGAGGATCTTCCACTGTGGCAACATTATGCTTTATGGCGTTTTCAACGAGAATCTGAACGGATAGCGGCACAACCTGGAAAACTTCCGCGGTACCTGTGTCAATGGTAATGTCGATGCTATTGGCAAACCGCATTTGCTGAAGCCTGATGTAATTCTTCACAAATTGTCTTTCTGCCTGCCAATCCACAATAGCCTGGTCCCGGTGCTCGAGGACGTACCTGTAAATATCCGACAGTTGCATGATAAACATAGCAGCCTTGTCTGCATCTTTATATACCAGGGTCGACAGCGTATTCAGACTGTTAAATAAAAAATGGGGGTTTACCTGGTTTTTCAAAGCTTCCATCTGCAATTCAATGGCTTTTCGCTGCAGGGATTCCTGCTTCAGCAAGCCTTCTTTCCACAATTTAAAAAACTCAATGCCGGTTGCAACACTGAATGCATAAACAATGAGGAGAATTTCGATCAACAGCAGATTCAGTGTGGTTCTGATGTATTCGGTGAATGATACTTTCTCGATGTTGAAAATAAAAATGTAATTAATCAGAAAAGTAAGCAAAATGGATATGATGATCACTACACCTAGTGTGGCTAAGATTCTTTTGACAGGATTAATATCCCATCGTATTTTCCCGGCATACTTTCTTAGGATGAGCTCATTGAATTTCATCATTGGAAATCCAAGTACTATTGAAAAAACGCAATTAATGAGCCATCTTTTAGGATCACTCACAAAAGAAGGATCCATGAGCAGCGCAATCAAATTTCCGATAACAATAAGAACCAGAAAGGAAAACAGGGTTTTCTTAATGACTTTTTTCATGATGAAGTTTCATTCTTTTCAACGTATTCAGTTGCCTTCCTGCTTTATATTGATGAGTGCATCACAGCGATCTTTCCCCCAGTCGGGAGACAAAGGATCAGCAGGAACAAATTTGCTGAATTTTTCACTGGCAAGCAAGAGAAGAGGTTTTGCTTTTTCGATACCTCCGCCAAATTCCACCGGCATACCATGGATTGCCTCAGCTTCTTCAAGATAAATCCTGGGATTATCGGGGTTGATTGACTTTGCCTTGTCCAGTAAAGCATTGGCTTCGCCCAGCAAGGTCATGCCCTTCATCGGATCAACGGCCATTTCGGCATAATAGGACATCACCTTCAGCACCATCAACTCGGTTTCCCCGGGTTTTAATTTCAGGCCCCTGTCGATTTGCTGCTGCGCGATGGCGATGTATTTCTGCTTCCGGTCACTGACCGAATCCTGAAAATTGATTATCAGGTTGTAAAAAGCAGCATAATACCAGGCTGTCCACTCCTTCTGTTCGGCTGTGGCAATTCGCTCGAAATTATTGGCAAGCTCCTGATAATTCTCAACGGTATGGGCTGATTTTGACAGCTCCAGGTTGTACAACATGGCATTTTTAAACTGGTCACTCTGCGCATGCATTATAAAGGACATAAAAATGCAGGTAATTGTAATGATGATCGTTTTCATTTTACAGATTTTTGAAGTTAAGTATCCATTAATAATCAAATTTTCATTATCAGAGATTAAATATCGCCCCCGCCATGAAGAACCTTTTGGATTGCGGTTTAATGGGATAAGGCGTGTAATTGCCGGCTGTATCGGGAATACTGGAATAGTTGAATCCGTATTCATTATTAAATCCGAGCAGATTATTCACATTCAAAAGGATAGCACAGTATTTCTTCAAAAAGGGCCGGATAATGACAACATTAACACTCAGATCATTGTAAGCTTTTGTTTGGTCACCAGAAGAAACTTCGAAAAAAGGATTGTACCCGGTTTTCGGACTGGCATAAACATAGGTCAGTCCTGCATAGGTATTGGCCTTTCTGTAGAAATACTTCATAACAGCTGAGAAAGTGTGGGGTGACAGGAAGGATGGTTGAAGCTGTCTGCTGAAATTCTTGTAATTCCGCTTCGAATCAATGAAGGAATAGGAAATCCAGTAATCAAGATCCCGGATTGTTTTGCTGTCGCGCCAGAATATATCAATACCCTGTGCATACCCCTTGCCATCATTGGAATACGTAGAAGGATCGGGATTATATTCACTGGTAAATTTCACCAGGTCATCATACCACTTCCTGTAAAGTTCTACCCTGAATATCCTGTTTTCTATCTCATACTGGTAGTTGAGGATGAAATGCGTGGCTTTTTCCGTTTCCAGGCTTTTATTATTGATCAGGAACTGACTTTCAGGTCGTTGCCGGAAGAGACCATATGCCATCGACACCTGGGAAAAATCACCCACACGGTATGCCAGTGACAAACGGGGCATAAGACTGGCACTCTTCAGTCGTGAAGCATATTCGGCTCTTAATCCTGTACGCAACACCAGATGGTCATTCAAACTGATCTCGGGTTCAGCATAAACCGCAAAATCCCCTTCTTTTAAATCCGTTTTGTAAACCTGTTCCTGGTCAGCAGTAAAATAATCCCGGTCATAGGAATACCAGGCTGCTTCCTCTCCGATCTTCAACATGACAAAATCACCCCAATCTTTTGTAAAAGTCATTCTGTGGTGGATTCCCCTCACGGTTTCTTCCAGCTGATCCTTTTCGATACCGGTGCCGGAATAATCATAGGTCCCGGAGAAACCTGTCTTGATTTTCCACTGATTCGCGAGTGCATCATTGTATACCGCATTGATATAATAGTTGTTGTTTCGCAGACCGATCAGGGAAGCCCCTGTCGTATCGCCTCCAAAACTATAATTCAGTGCGCTTTTGCTCCTGCTGAAGGATCCGAACACCTTCAAAATGCCATATTTGCCATGCTGCTGTCTGAGCAGAAAAGTCCCGTCAGTCTGCGCCGGGTCCTTCTCCCAGGACATGTTTTGTTTAAAAATACCATTATAAGGCATCATATTAAGGTACTGCAATGATCCTGAGAATGAACCCTTTTCCCACCTCTGTGAATGGGAGCCGGTCACTCCTACCGACATCAGCATAACATTGGTTTCCGTTTGATCGGCCAACCCTACGGTATTCAAATTGACTACCGAGGATAAAGCCTGGCCGTACTCCGCTGTATACCCCCCGGTGCTGAAGACTGTACCTCTGAACAGAATGGGTGAAAAACGACTCCGCGTGGGAATATCGGGCATTTTCGAAAGGAAGGGCTTATGAACCTGCATTCCATCGATATATGTCCTGGTCTCATATCCTTCACCTCCCCTGACGTAAAGGCCTCCTTCCTCACCTACCACCTGGGTACCCGGAAGCGTTGTCAATGCACCGTAAATATCCCCAAGCGCGCTGGGTGTGGTGGCAATATCCATGGGTTTCAGTACAATGGGACGTTTCAGGTCCCCGGTCTCGAAGGCACCTGCAGTAACTACAACCGATTTTATTTCTCCCGGCTGTAAATCCAGGGTGATTTGAATCGGGGCAGTAGGAAGGGAAAGGTCCACCTCCTTTTCCACAGTTTTGTACCCAACGTAACTTACGATCAGTACCTGAATTCCTTTCGCGGTTGTCTTGAACCTGAAGCACCCGGCAGTATCTGCTGAGGCTCCGTCATAGGAACCCTGGATAGAAACGTTGGCGCCGGGCAGGGACTGACCCTCCCTGTCCAAAACGGTTCCGGTAATCAATACCTGGGCATCCAGTAGCCCGTGTGATAAGATGCTGAACAGCATGATGCAAAAGAAAGTTTTCATAATGTGGAGTTTTAGGAATTCTGTTGATTTATGACCTAAAAGTCCTGTTTATCAGGCCCGAAAACAAAAAAATACTACCGTATTGAAGAAATCACTTACCGAAGTATCAAATCCGGCGGATGAGTGGATCAAAGTTCTGAACCGAATTTCTATCTTTGAAACTCATTGTTATACATAACGCCATGTAAATAATCATGTGATCATGACAAGTACTCCGAACACTGAACACCAAACACCGAACACCGAACACTGATTATTTTTTACTGTTTACTTTTTACTGTTTACTGTTTACTGTCTACCCATGCCCTCTCATCCCGACATACGCGTCAACCGAAGTATACTGCTGGCAGTCGTCATGCTTTCCTCTTTTTTCAATCCTTTTATGGGATCGGCCGTCAATATCGCCCTTCCGAGCATCGGCAGGGAATTATCCATGAATGCCTTATCACTCAGCTGGATCGCCATGGGCTTTCTTTTGTTCTCGGCAGTCATGCTTGTGCCTTTCGGCAAGCTTGCCGACATTGTCGGGCGAAGAAGAATGCTTCTGTATGGCAACATCTTCTTTACTTTATCCACCCTGCTCTGTGCTTTTTCCACATCGGGATTTATGTTAATCACATCCCGCTGTATCCAGGGTATCGGTAGCGCCATGATCCTGAGTTCAGGGATGGCAATCATCATATCGGCCTTTCCACCGGAAAAACGGGGAAGTATCATTGGCTTTAACACCACGGCTGTATATGTGGGATTATCAGCTGCCCCTTTGTTGGGAGGCATTCTTACCCAGACCCTGGGCTGGCAGAGTCTGTTTTATATTAACGCATCAGCCGGATTGCTGATCATTGCAGGGATCGTCTGGGGAGTCAGAGCCGACTGGGCCGAGGCCAAAAATGATCCCTTTGATTTTAAAGGATCAGTGGTGTATATCCTCGCCATGTTCTCGCTGATGTACGGCTTTTCACAACTCCCCGGGAAACTGGCCATTGTAATGACCCTTGCAGGCAGCCTGGGCCTGGCATATTTTATATTGCTGGAGTTGCATGTTAAAGCTCCCGTTCTGAATATCAGGCTTTTCCTCGACAACCGCATTTTCGCCTTTTCCAATCTGTCTGCCCTGATCAACTATGCCGCCACCTTCGGCATCACTTTCCTTCTCAGTCTTTACCTGCAGAATGTAATGGGACTTAATCCAAGAGATGCAGGACTGATCATGATTACCCAACCGGTAATGATGGCCCTGGTTGCCTCAATTTCAGGACGATTGTCGGACCGCATCGATTCAAGGATACTATCCTCGTTGGGAATGGCCATTATTGTAATTGGACTTATTATGCTGATTTTCCTGACAACAGCCACCACCCACGCGTATCTTTTTATCACCCTGCTGATCCTGGGATTCGGGTTCGGATTGTTCTCCTCGCCAAATACAAACTCCGTAATGAGTTCTGTGGACAAAAGGTATCTTGGGACAGCTTCGGCTACCCTGGGCACCATGAGACTTACCGGTCAGATGTTCAGCATGGCCATTGCTGCCATGTCGATTCATATTTTCATAGGCAATGCTGCCATTTCGCAATCCAATATCCCAGACTTTATGCAAAGCATAAGGGTTGTATTCATGGTTTTTGCGGTCCTTTGCCTGCTGGGTGTTTTCGCTTCCCTGGCAAGGGGAAAGAAACCTGTAAATTAAAATATGTACAAAAAATCAATCATTGGTCTTAAACTTTGTAAATTTGAATTCCATAACCTCAGGGATCAACCTTGGTTGAGATTGAACCACATATTAATTTCTTTGCCTTCCTCATACTTCTGGGGGTAATACAGGGCCTTATTCTTTCCTTTTTCTTCCTGAACAAAAAAAACAGGGTATACCAGCCGAATATTTTTATCGGTCTGTGGATGCTGGCTTTTTCCCTCACGGCACTTGATATTTTTCTTTGCTATACCGGGTATATGGCTCGTTTTGCCTACCTCGACAATTTCAGTGAGAGCCTGACATTTACCATCGGACCTCTTTTTTATCTTTATGTCGTATCGAGCATAAAAGGTCCTGTTGGAAACAGACAGCTGATGCATTTATTGCCCTTTGCGCTTTATGCGGTATACAATCTGTTATACATGCTGCAACCCACCGGTTATAAATTGCATCAATACACCCAGGCTTTTTTCCCGGATGCGAAAATTGAACCCGTATACCCTGCCTGGAATCCCGATCCTCTGCTTTTAAGGAAATATCTTAATGAAATTTCAGGATTGTACATACTGGTTTATTTTGTCGGCAGTTTTTTGATCATTGCAAATGCTTTCAGAAACGAGCATGTATCATTTTTTATTCGCAGATATAAGAATCTGAGCTGGTTGCGGAATTTTACCATTTCTCTTTTTCTGATGTTGCTGTTGCTGGTTGTGGTAAAGCTAGTTTTTGGACGGGATTTGGGTGATTATCTTGTTATTTCTTTTGCCACTCTTATTATTTATGGTACCAGCATCAGCGTAATCAGTTCATCGGCCTTCTTTACCGAACACCTGAGCACGGATCTTTCCGCCGGAAAAAAGTATGCCAGGTCATCCCTGAGCGAGGAGGACAAATCGGATATTCTTAAAAGACTTAAAGAAGGGATGGAAAATGAGAAATATTACCGGAATAATCTGATCTCGCAAACACTGCTTTCAAAAAAACTGCTTGTTCCCACGCATCATATTTCACAGGTTATGAATGAAAAGCTCAATCAGTCGTTTTTTGAATTCATTGCCACTTACCGGATCCTTGAAGCCGAGCAATTGTTGTCGGATCCCAAATGCAATCATATGACAATTGAAGACATCGCCGAGGAAGTTGGCTATAATTCAAAGTCAGCTTTTAATAAAACTTTCAAGAAAATCACCGGAAAAACACCTTCTGAATACAGAGTTTGACCTTCTTTATAATATTTCACATTCTGCTAATTATCAATTCTTTATTAAAACGGATCTGTGCTCGCTTATAATCGCATAGTACGCGCTTATAAGTGAATTGCTTGATATCCTGTATCATAACGTAAGTTTGGTTTGAATTTTATGTTTAACCAAAACTTAATGTCATGAAAACTAATAATCTTTTAATAGGCAGAACAGCCCAGTTCATTATGACTTTGGCAACTGTTCTTATGATTGCAGGCCACGCGGCAATCTTCTCCCAGGAAACAAAATCCGTATTCGGAACTGATTCAGAAACGACCTTTATCTGGGGGATCGAAATGAAAACCGCATCCATACAGGACCAATTGAGTACACAATATGGTATGTTTGCCGGAGCCTTATTCAATCATGTTGTTATGGTAGGTATTACAGGGGCTGCCAATGTAACGCATCCCAGGGTTAATTATGGTTATACAGGATTAATGGTACAGGTCTCCCTGAATCCGGACAAGCTTTTACATCTGAATAGTCAGTTAACTTTGGGCAGTGGCTCAACCAAAGATTACCAGAATGAGAAATCAAACGTGTTTGATAATTTCGGGAATGTCACAGGCGCAAACTTCTATCTTGCCGAAGCAGGGATCAATGGTGAGCTCAACCTGGGTGTCAAAACCAGATTAGTAATGGGTATAGGATACCGCCTGGTGCATGGAATCAATCAGGATAATGAAAACATTTCCAGAACCCACGTAACAGATGGTGATCTGTCAGGTTTTACGATTACTGCAGGGATTAAATTTGGATTGTATTGATTCTGTGAGGAGTTTGTATCCAAAGCAATCTTTATAGGCGGAGTTACAAACTCCGCCTAGCTTAACATATAGATTATTTTCATATTACGCTAAGCGTAGTTTGCAACTACGCTTTTCCGTCAATCTTTTAATACAAACCTGTCTTTCCCGTTGCCATGGAAACCTTTGGTCTGAATATAGCGAATGCAATAGCCCTGGTAATTGCCTGCCATGGCGTTTTCTTATCGGCTTTCTTCATTATCCGTTCAGAACTGAAGCCGGGCCCCAATTTCCTGCTGGGACTGATGCTCCTTGCTTTATCTTTCCTTTCCCTTTATGAGTTATTAAGTCCTTTATTTGCAGCCTTTTCTTTACTGTGCTTTCCCTATTATTTCTATGAACTTCTGATCAGTCCCTTTCTATTCCTTTATGCGACCGTTCTAATTCATCCCGGATCTAAAAACAGGATTGGCATCCACCTGCTGAATATTTCATTCATGATGCCTTTAACTGTATTGTGTTTTGAGAACTTTCTGATCAGAAAGGTTTTGGAAATTGCTTATTCAATGATAAACGGGATTTACCTTATTGCGACATTATACCTGCTCGGCAATTTCATCAAAAAGCATCCCTTTGATCTCAGGCAATTGCGCTATTCGGGATATTCCTGGATCTTTAACTTGTGTTTAATTTTATTGACAGCGCTTATAACAAGTATAATCATGAATGCTTTAAACCCAAAGAAAATGATTTACCTTTCCCAGCTTCCCAAAGGATTTGTCATTTACTACACGTATTATAAAATTCTGATCTACTCGGAGATGAATTTAAAGCAGCTATCACATGGCTAACCGCTAAAATATCGACCATTTCATATTCACTTTTCGTCCCTGAAAATAAACACTCCCTCCTCTCCGTCCGCTGTGGCAAAACCCCGGAACATGCCCTTTGAATTGAAAGGCATAGCAATATTCCCTTTGCTGTCGACGCCTATCACACCGCCTGAACCTCCGGCTTTGACCAGTTTGTCATTGACAACCAGTTCTGATGCTTCCTTTAGTGTCAAACCCTTGTATTCCATAAGGGCTGAAATGTCATGCGCCACGGTCCAGCGGATAAAGTATTCGCCATGACCGGTCGCTGATATGGCACAGGTGGTGTTGTTGGCGTAAACTCCCGCGCCGATTATCGGAGTGTCGCCAATCCGGTTGTATCTCTTATTGCTCATGCCTCCGGTCGAAGTTCCTGCTGCCAGGTTGCCGTTTTTATCGAGCGCGCAGCAGCCTACCGTTCCGTTCTTTTCTTTCTTCAGCAATTCCTGCAGGTCATCCCATCTGCGTTGGTTGAAGAAATATTCAGGAGGCACGATTTCAAGACCCTGTTCCCTGGCAAATTCGGATGCGCCTGCTCCTGAAAGCATTACGTGTGAAGATCTGGTCATGACTGCCCTTGCAGCACTGATGGGATTTTTAATATCGGTTACTGCGGCAACTGCACCGGCACCCAGGTTTGAGCCATCCATGATGGAAGCATCCAGCTCGTTCCTACCTTCATGGGTGAAAACAGCTCCTTTGCCGGCATTGAAAAGCGGATTATCTTCCATTACCCTGATCGTCATCTCCACAGCATCAAGCGCGCTACCACCTTCCTGCAGAATCTTCCTGCCCGTGTGAAGAGCTTCTGCCATAGCGCTCCTGTATAATTTGTCCAATTCGCGATCCATGCTGTCCTTCTCCAAAGCGCCGGCACCGCCGTGAATGACTATAGCCCACTCCTGACGGGGTAATTCCACATTTTTCTGCTGATCACCAGGTGTAATGTCCGGATTTTTACAGGACATCATCCAGCCGACCGCAATAGCCAATAAAAGGATAATTTTTCTTGATTTCATGATGTTAATTTATTATATCGATTTTTTTTTCACTGCCACTGCTCCTTCTACTGCCGCTGCTACTGCTGCTTCCAAGCTACTTCCTAAACAATGCCATAACAAAAGCCATTGTCACAAATGCCATCAACGCCATGAAACTGACATGCAGGGTGCGCAGCTCGGCGATGAAACCCAATACCACCGGCCCGGTCAGGAAACCAACATTGGCTGTGGCAGATATAAACGAAACGCCATCGGCGGTCCGGATGCCCTTAATCCGTGAAGCCAAACGGTATACTTCAGGCACGACGGTTGAAAAACCCAGACCGATAATAAAAAATCCCACCAGTGTGCTGGATGGAATGGTCAGCAGAACCAGCGTAAAACCTGCCAGCGCCATGCCAATAGAAATACGCAACATTTTCCATGATCCGAGCCTGGAACTCAGCGCATCTCCCGTAAAACGGCCCATGGCCATTCCAACTGAAAATAAAGCGTAACCGAGACCCAGAAACTGCCCCTTCATCATTACCACTTTCTTCAGATACAGGGCGCTCCAATCTGCAATGGCGCCCTCGGCGACCATAATGATCAGACTGATGGAAGCGATGGCCAGCAAGGGTTTAATCGGGAATTTTCCATGCTTTTCTTTCTCAAAATGCTGGGTGCGTATGTGAAAATATTCTTTCCTAAGCCAGAGCTGGATAGAGATCAAAATGACAACAAGGACGGTAATATGCAACAACGGCATCTTGATTATGCCGGCGATAAAGCTGCCCGCGGATGCACCGATGATCCCGCCGATGCTCCAGAACCCGTGACTGCCGGACATGATATTTATGCCGGCCTTCTTTTCTATTGTGGCAGTGAGCGAGTTGAGCGCAATAACAAACAACGAGCTCATGGTACCAAAAAAAAACAGGGCCAGACAAAGCAACGGGTATGTAGGCGCCAGGAACATACCGTAAATTGCGATGGCATAACCTACAAAACCAAAAAAAGCCTGTCGTCCGACTCCTAGTTTTTCCACCAGCCTATTACTGACCGGCAGCATCGATAGCGATCCTAATGCTGTGAAAAAGAGGGCTCCGCCGATCTTTCCTTCCGTAATGTTCAGTTTATCTGCTACAAAAGGAATGTAAATGACCCATGTACTGAAAACAAGACTAAAGCAGGAATATAAAAATGCCGGGGCAAAGTATTTCCGGTTTTGAAAGAAAACTTTAAAAGACAGCATATACCATGTATAATCGCTGTAAAACTAATACCTTTTGATCTCTTTACCTACCGTTTACTTTTCACTGTTTACTTTTCACTGTTTACCGTTTACTGATTACCGATTACCGATTACTCCTGGCCCCCTCCCAGCCAATCATGGCCGTTTTTCTTGTATTGCCCCATCTGTAGCCGCCAAAGATCCCGGTAGACTGTATAATTCTGTGGCAGGGAATTAAAAAAGCCACTGGATTATTTGCAATGGCCGTGCCAACGGCTCTTGAAGCCCCTGACCTGCCTATCTCTCCGGCTATGGCCCCATAGGTGGTGAGTTGTCCCATGGGTATTTTTAACAAGGTTTCCCATACTTTCAGCTGAAATTCCGTTCCTTTTAAATGCAATCTGATTTCATGAATCCTGCTCCAGTCGTTCTGGAAAATATGCAAGGCGTTTTTCTGCATTACATCGGATCCTCTGCTGAATGAAGCATTCGGATATTTTTTCCCCAACTCCTCTGCAGCAGCCTTTTCATCCTCCTGAAACGCCATATAACATATCCCCTTGGCAGTGGAAGCGACGATTAGATTTCCGAAAGGGCTTCCTGCAAAACTATAATGGATGGATAGATTTTTGCCCCCGTTTTTATATTCCGCAGGGGTCATTCCTTCAATTTTAATGAATAAGTCGTGAAGCCGGCTGGTTCCGGAAAGGCCTGTTTCATAGGCCGTCTCAAACAATGTAGCCTGATTTTCCTTGAGCAGCTTTTTCGCGTGCTCAATGCTGATATACTGCAGAAATTTTTTAGGACTTGTCCCCGCCCATTCAGTAAAAAGTCGTTGGAAATGAAAGGGGCTTACATGCACTTCCTCAGCAATTCTGTCAAGGTCGGGCTGATCTCTGAAATTCTGTTTTATATAATTTATCGCCTCAGCAATGCGCCTGTAATCAATACTATCCTGTTCGGTCATTTTATCCGGGTTTTATAAAGCAAAGGTCGCAAGCAATTTGTCCTGATAAAATCCGAAACTTGCTTTACTGCCTTTTACTGAATGATTTTTAAAGTATCCAGCGTATGCCCCTCCACAATTTTACCCACCGGATACAGTCCAACCGACTGATCATAGTATGGTGTAAGCCTGTAGAACCAAAGGAGCTGTTGGTAAGGGTTCAAGGCAAATTCAGGATTCTCTGCCTTACGCCTGTCAAACCTCTTTTTCAGAGCGGGATCCTTTCGGATCATCTCCCTTGCCATTTTCTCCATTACATAAGTCTCGACATATTCCTTTTCCTCAAAAACAGCATTGAAAAATCCCCATTTCAGGAATGATTCTTCGGTAGCCGGCTCAAATATAAATGCAATCAGCCGCGCAGTGGGCTGATTTGTCCATACTACTGCCGAACCCCTTGCAAAGGTTCTTGATGTAACCACCGTATCGGTCTCAACCGAAGAAATAATTTGCCTGCCTTCATAAGGTTCCTTATTCCATCGGGGATTCGAGAATTTATAGGTTTCAACCGGAATTGTGGCAGATTCAGCCAGCAGGTCATACCTGATGCCATGCCAGTCAAGCCGGTTGATAATTTCTTTCCATTCAACCGGTATGATATAGGCTTCGGGCAATTGTGCAAACAGAGTCGGGATCTGTTTATTGTACAACGGGAGTAAAAATTCTACCGGTCTGGAATTGTATTGATACCAGTTTCCACCGGTTAAATCACTCTTCTCAACCGTGTAATCGATTCCCCGGAATTTTACCATGATACTGTCGGTCATGGAGGGCTCACATCCGATCAAACAGGGTTCCTTCCTGAATTTCTCAGAGATGGTATAACTGTCAGCCGCACGGAGAATAGCTTCCATTCTCGATTTTTCACGGGCCAAGATGATCAGCGTGTTTTCAAGCACATGATAAATGCCTGTCACCCGCGTTTTATAATCCTTCAGCATGTGCGTTTCAATAAGCAAGGCAAACCGGTTGCGGGCTGCCGCATATCCGGTCGAAAAACGCGGTCCGGGAACATGTCCCACCAGTCCGCTGCGCGGATCATGCCAGTTCCTGAATGAAACGTAATTGAAAACCGGGGAACCCGATTTTTCCATCATCCCGGAAAGGACGGGGGCGTAGGATTCAGAAAGCCACTCGCTTAGCAGTACGTCATTGAAACCGTCATATTCAATGGTCACCGGGTACTGATAATCAGCCCCATCGGTAGTATGGCAATCGATAAAAAAGTCAGGATCCCATTGATTGAAAAGCTTCAGCCAGGCCCGCATCTCCGGTGCATCTGCCTTGAGGTAATCCCGGTTCAGGTTCAGGTTATTTGCGGTGGTTCGCCATCCTGCTTCCTTGGGCCCGTTCTGGTTGATTCGCGTATATGGCGTAAAACGCTCGTGCCCGTCGGTGTTAAATACCGGGATGAATAAAATCGTTATGCTGTCCAGGTTCAGATCTTTGTTTTTCATTGCAATATCACGGAACAATGCCAACCCGGCATCCTTGCCTTCCGTTTCTCCGGCATGCACACATCCCTGCACAAGCAATTTTATCTTCCCGCTTTTTTCCACCTCTTCCGGCGTGGAAAAGCCGTCCTTATCCAGGATCAGCAATGGTAAGTCCCTTCCCTGCAAGCTCTTGCCAAAAATACGGTACGATATAACGGAAGATGCTTTATCCAGTTTCATGCAATAGGCCACCGTCTCATCATAACGGGGTGTCTCAGTATAACCGGATCTTTCCCACCAGGTATCGAATTCCCCGGATGGCTGGGCTTGCAACCTGACATAAAAAATAAAACCAAGGATGACAAACAGGACTATATAATGCGACAAGGTTTTCATGATGCAGTGCTATTTATCTAATAAAATAGGTCATTCAACAAATTTAAGCCTCCCTGTGAATTCGTGCATGAGAAATCGGTAAATATTTAATTTTCTTTTGAACAAGGTACAAGGTATGCTGTTTAATCTTTATGTAAATTATTTAAACAAAGTATTCCTGTACATTTTACACATTTACGAACTAACTTAATGATTATAAAATACATATTGGCTCTACTGTCCCTTCTGATCCCGGTTTTATCCTACGGTCAGTCCGGTACCATCAAAGGACGAGTCTTTAACGGAGCCAACAATGAATCCATGCCCTATGTCAGTTTAGTCATTTATGGCACCAATACTTCAACCCTGAGTGACACGGCAGGGAATTTTACTTTCAATGGTGTTGTTCCGGGTTACTACAAACTTGCAGCCCTGGCTGTCGGATATGAAAACACCATCACCGAAGAGTTCCATGTTACGAATGCCCGTGTAACTTTTACGGATATTGCCCTGAAAGAAAGACCGGTTGAACTCGCCCAGGTGGTCATTAAGGCGAGCGCTTTCAAGAGGATGGAGGAAAGTCCGGTTTCTCTCAAATCCATTGGTATCGCAGAGATCGAAAGAAGTCCCGGCGGCAACCGCGATATTTCAAAAATTATTCAATCCCTGCCGGGTGTTTCGTCCGGACTTTCCTACCGCAATGATCTCATTGTGCGCGGCGGAGGGCCTTCTGAGAACCGGTTCCTACTGGACGGCATTGAGATCCCCAACCTGAATCACTTTGGCACCCAGGGGGCCAGCGGTGGTTCAGTGGGAATTATCAACAGCGATTTTCTGCGTGAAGTAGATCTATTTACCGGTGCCTTCCCTGCAAACCGGGGCAATGTTCTCAGCTCAGTGCTGGATATGAAACTCGTTGACGGCAATCCTGATAAAACGGTTTACAGGGCTGCAGTAGGAGCCAGCGAACTTGCCCTCAGTGCATCGGGTCCGCTGGGTAAAAAAACAACCTTGCTGGTTTCAGCCAGACGTTCTTATCTTCAGCTTCTGTTCAGCGCATTGGGACTACCCTTCCTGCCTACATTCAATGATTACACGATCAAAGTTAAAACCCGTTTCGACCAGAAACATGAACTGACCCTCCTCAGCATTGGTTCTCTGGACAATAGTATCCTGAACACCGGAATCGAAGATCCCACGGAAGATCAGAAATATATACTCAGTTACCTGCCTTCTTATGACCAGTGGACATACGCTATCGGAGCCGTATACCGTCATTACAGGGAAAACTCTTACGGTTCCTGGATACTGAGCCGGAATATGCTCAATAATGAATCCAGCAAATATGAAAACAATGATAATAACGGTAACCTGCTTCTGAAATATGTTTCACAGGAAATCGAGAATAAGTTGAGATATGAGAACACCGCTCGTTTAAATGGTTATAAAATCACGGGGGGAGCGGGAATGGAATATGCCAAATACAATAACAATACCTTTCAGAAAGTATTCATACCCCTGGGGGATGATACATTAACCTCACGCGTTTACAAATCGGACCTGGATTTCTTCAAATACAATGCCTTTTTTCAGATAAGCCGCAGTTATCTGAAAGACCGGGTGACTTTGTCCGCCGGATTCCGCGCAGACGGGAACAGCTATTCCGGTGATATGTCGAATCCGCTCAGGCAGCTTTCACCCAGAGCTTCTGTATCTTATGGCATCACTGAAAAGGTATTCCTGAATGCCAATATTGGAAGGTATTTTCAGCTACCGTCCTATACAACGCTGGGATACCGGAACACGGCAGGAGAACTGGTGAACAAAGAGAATAATATTACTTACATCCGGGCAGATCACCTGGTTGGAGGATTTGAATACAAACGAACAGAAAATTCACGTCTTTCATTGGAAGGATTTATAAAATGGTATGACCGTTATCCGTTCTCAGTTCTTGACTCGGTTTCCATCGCCAGCAAAGGAGCTGATTACGGTGTTTATGGCGACGAACCTGTCACCTCTACGTCATCCGGCAGGGCATATGGAGCAGAACTATATTACCGTGACAAAATAATGGATTTGCTGAGCATCATTTTATCCTATACTTACGTCCGTTCGGAATTCGAGGATAAATCCGGCCGTCTGATTCCTTCATCCTGGGACAACCGGCATATTCTTAATCTGTCCGTTGCCTCACAGTTCAAGAGAAACTGGAATGTAGGGATGAGATGGAGGTTTGTTGGGGGAGGCCCTTACACTCCTTATGATTATGACCGCTCTTCAATCATGGAAGCCTGGGATGCACGCGGCCAGGGATATCCTGATTACAGCCTGTTCAACACAAAAAGGCTCGATGATTTTCAGCAGCTGGATTTAAGAATTGATAAGGAGTATTTCTTTAAGAAATGGTCATTGAATTTCTATGTGGATATTCAAAATGTCTATAATTTCAAATCCAATGAGCCCGATGCACTGGTTTTACAACGCAATGAAGCCGGCGAACCGGTCATTGATCCTGACGATCCGTCGCGGTATATGCTGAAATACATCCCTATGGAATCGGGGACTGTGCTTCCCACGATTGGAATAATTGCGGAATTCTAACCGAAAAGGTCCGTGAGAGCCTTGCTGAGTTCTGAAAACTGAAATCTGAAACCTGTCGCCCTGATTTTTTCCGATGACACCCGGCTTCCTTCCAGAAGCATGGCTGACATTTCACCGAACAACAGCCTCATGGCAATTGCGGGAACTGGTGGAAACCAAAAGGGCTTGCCAAGCACCCGGGCAAGTATCTTCATGAAATCCCTGTTTGTAATATGTTCCGGGGCAACCGCATTATAAGCGCCGGTCATATTTGAATCCTCAATTGCCCTGATATAAATACCGCATAAATCATCCAGGTGTATCCAGGGCAGGAATTGTTTTCCGCTGCCTGTTGCAGAACCAAAGCCCAACAGAACGGGAACTTTCATTTTTGCCAGCGCGCCGCCCCTGGGGGTCAGCACGACACCTGCTCTGATTTTCACGGTGCGGATTCCTGCTCCTTCAAACCGGTCAGCAGCCTCTTCCCATTGCCGGCAGGTTTCCCCCAGAAAATCCTGAGAAGGCGGGTCTGTCTCTGAGAATATCCTGTCTGAAGTTATGGCTCCGTAATACCCAACCGCGGAAGAAGAAATAAAGGCTTTGGGTTTAATTTTATTTTCAAGTAATTTATCCAGCAATAGTAGTCCTGTTTTGACTCTGCTGTCAACAATCCCCTTTTTCCGGCTTTCTGTCCATCTTTTATCCCCAATGCCGGTTCCCGCCAGGTGAATGATAAAATCAGCCCGGTACAGGGCTTCCTTTTCTATTTCGCCTTTTTCAGCGTCCCAGAAATATTCAGGAATATCCGCATCATGTCTGCTGTTTCTGCTTAATATGGAAACAACATATCCCCTTTCCTTCAGTTTTTTGCCAAGGTGCCTTCCGATAAGTCCGGTTCCCCCGGTTATTAGTATGTTATCCATCCAGCCAGGAACGCAAACAGGGCATTAATTATAGAGAAAGCGTTTAATATTCCGTTTGGGCGTTTTAACAAACTCCTCCTGGTGTATTTCAAACCGGGCAACGCTCATGTATGAGGGAATGCTGGCATTAAGTTCCTTGCGGTATTGTTCCAGGATACCTGCCAGATCATCTTTGGCAATATTATCAGCGGTCATGGCATCACTGTCCGGATAGATCAGCGCCACAAGTTTTTCATCGCGATGCACCACAAGGGACTCACTGATGTACCTCTTGTTGTTAATGGTTGCCTCAATCTCTTCGGGGTAAATATTCTTTCCGTTTGAACCCAGGATCAGACTTTTAGACCGGCCCTTGATATATATAAAGCCATCCTTGTCGATCAGTCCCAGATCGCCCGTATGCATCCAGCCATCCTCTTCAATGATCTCACGGGTGGCTTCGGGATTTTTATAATATCCCACCATTACATTCTCCCCTTTGAGGATAATTTCTCCGACTACCTTTGCAGGATCCGGGGAATCAATTTTCACTTCAAGGGTGTCTACCTTCCGGCCTGAAGCTCCCAATTTATTCACTGTCCATGGCGCATAACTGATCAGGGGCCCGCATTCTGTCATTCCGTAACCAACGGCAAAAGGCAGTTTGATTTTTTTGAAAAACATCTCTGCCTCCATATTGAATGCTGCCCCTCCGATTACGATTTCCTTAAAATTACCTCCGAATGCCTTTACCAGCGTTTTCTTGATCTTTCTGTAAATGAGCAGATTCAGCAAAGGTGCTTTCAATAGCAGGCTGGCGGGCATCTTGGTGATGACGGGAATGATTTTTGCTTTGTAGATCTTTTCTATGACCAATGGAACCGACAGGATCAGGCGGGGTTTGATCTCCTGGAAAGCCTGGGTGACAATTTGGGGTGACGGGGTTTTTGTAAGAATCGTAATGTGACAGCCGATAGAGAAAGGAAAAAGAAACTCAAACGCGCATCCATAGGAATGAGCCAGTGGCAGGAATGAAACAATATCGTCATCCGGCATAAGCGGCATGTTCTCCTGCGCATATTTGACATTGGCCGCCAGACTGTTGCTTGTAAGCATAACCCCCTTGGAAAAACCTGTGGTTCCGGAGGTATAACTTATCACGGCAAGCTCTTCATTACCCACCTCGGGAAGTTTGAATTTTTCAGGTTTCAGACCCTCAGGATAGACCTTCACAAACTCAGCGTCGAGCTCTTCCATAAGAGAACGCAGTTTGGGGGAACTGCTGTGAAGCAGCTCAAATGTGTTGATAGCAATAATTCCCTGAATGGCTGTTAACTTGGCAGGATCAGCCGATTGAAAAAATGCGTCGGAACTGAACAGAAGTATCGAATCGGAATGATTAATGATCGATTGGATATCATCGGGCTTGAAATCGGGCAGAATCGGAACAATGACACCCCCGTAGGATACAACTGAAAGGTAAACACAGCACCAGCGTGCGGAATTCTTTCCGACAAGTGCAATTTTATCACCCTTTTTAATTCCCATGCGATCAAATAGCAGGTGGAACCGCAGAATATAGGTACCTACATCGGAATACGCAAGGCTTTCCCCATTATAATCCGACAATGCCGGAATTTTCCAGTTTTTCTGAATACTCTTTTCGATGTAATCAACAAACCTTTCTTTGATCATGGCGCATCATTTTTATATTGTAAGGAAAGATAATGATTTTTTAATTACCAGTCATCTGTTCTGAAAGGTGAGGCAGGTAAGCCCTCCGCGTTATAGAGGTTTGCATCTTCGGGATTATCGGCCCATGCATATCTTACTGCCACCGGATTTTTTACCGCATCACTTGATACAATCACTTGATTACCCGGAGCAACAGATGCTTTTGCCCACACAAACTTCCTGTCTGCTCCTGCAATTGAAAAGGCCTTCAGGTATCCATACCGGTCTTTTGCCATCAAACCCGAACCTACATGGTCAAACTCCAGAACTGCCTTGTCTCCGCTGATTTCCATGGATTTGAAAACTGGTCCCGAATAAACCAGGTCCCTGTCATAGGCAATCTTAAGGGCTGCAAGCGACAACCGGTATCCGACATCATCCTTATTCCTCGGATGGATGTCTTTGGCCTCACCTATGTCAATGATGACTGCCATGCCGGTCTTCGGAACGCTCAAAGTCATGGTTTGCGCCTCCCGTAAACCGGCCCAGCTGCTTTGTTGCGGGACCTGGGGCGGTTCCATATAATTGGCAAGCTGAACGAAAAGAAAGGTAAAATCCCCTGTTTGCCATTTGCTGCGCCAATCGTGAATCATGGCGGGGAACAATTCCCTGTACTTCAAATAATTACCTGCATTGTTTTCACCCTGGTACCAGATGACCCCTTTGATAGGGTAATTAATGAGCGGGCTGATCATACCATTGAACAGCAATGAAGGAAGACTGTTTGGACTGGATACATCCCGCGGTGCGGGCAGATTTAAACCCACCTTGTAAAACCAGTCGCCTGCCAGACTTCTTTTATCGCCGTCAGCTTCAACATACAGCTGGTTGTCCATACCCCAGAGGCCTCCACCGCCACCGGTGTCAATTACTTTAATGCAAACGACGTTTTTTCCTTCTTTCAGCAAGCCGGGAGCCAGTTTATATTCACGCGGGAAATCGTAGCGGTTTTCTGTTTTGCCGATCAGTTTCCCGTTTACGTAACATTCATCACTATCATCAATCGGGCCCAGGCTTATGATAACTTCCCTGCCGGCTTCTGCAGCACTTAATGTGAATTCTTTCCTGAACCAGACCACCCCGTCCAATCCCGGTAAACCTGCACCTTCCCATGCCTGGGGCAGCTTCATCACTTCCCAGCCCGATGCATTGAATTCAGGGGAATACCATTTCGACACAATCCCGGGATCTTTATTGCTGATGGCATCCTGCCATTCTTTGATCTTCCTTTCAGCTTCCTTCTGCATCTCATCGAGGTTAACGGTTTTCATTTTCTCGATGGCAGATGAATAATCCTTGTCCTGGTACATGGTTTCCAGGCTTATCCATGTTTCAATATCGGTGCCGCCCCAGTTGCTGTTGATAAGGCCAATGGGCACATCCAGCTGTTTAACCAGGTTTTTTCCGAAGTAGTACCCGATGGCGGAGAATGAAGCAGCTGTTTTTGCATCACACATTTCCCAAAGAGCTTCTTTGGTGTTGGGCAGAGGTTTCATGCTCATGTTCTTGGGAACGTAGAACAACCGGATCTTCGGGTTATCTAACGTGCTTTTGTCCGCAATCCAGTTTCTCGATTGCGACAGCGGCCATTCCATATTCGATTGTCCGCCGCAAACCCAAACATCACCTACCAGGATGTTTTTCAACACAAGGTCATTCTTGCCTGAAATCTTCATTTCAAAAGGACCACCGGCAGGAATGGGTTTAAACTGAACCTTCCATTCACCACTGGTTGAGGTTTTCACCGAGATCTTCTGATCGGCCATGGCAACGGTTATTCTTTCACCGGGTTTGGCCCATCCCCAAATATTTACGGGCACGTCACGCTGCAAAACCATGTTGTCAGAGATAATGAAGGGAAGCGTCACATCGGCATAAGCGGCTGATTGAAGCAGCAACGCCAGGACGAATAGCAAAAACAGATACTTCAAAGTCTTCAGGGTTGAAGGAATGTAAGGTACTTGCATAATGTATTGAATTAAGAATTTAATTTTTCGGTCGCATAGCCTGGTATCCCACATGGTGCATGTATGCATCCAGGATAATCAGGGATGTATAAGCTTCTGTCACCGGCCACATGCGCGCCACAATAGTAGGGTCACGCCTTGTGACTGCCGCCAGCTCTTTGTTCTCAAGGCTTACCTTGTCAATGGTAAGCTGTGGTTTGGCTATGGTAGGGGTGGGCTTTACGGCAACCCGGGCTATAATGTCCTGACCCGTAGTGAGACCACCTGTAATACCGCCAGCCTGGTTTGACGTAAACACCACCTTGCCGTCCTTTACACGCAGTGCGTCATTGCACTGTGAACCGGTCATCCTGGCTGCTTCCATTCCGCAGCCGATTTCCACTGCCTTCACCGTGCCAATGCTCATCAGGCGGCCCAGCTCCCCGTCCAGTTTGTTGAAAACTGGCTCTCCCATACCTGCAGGTACTCCGGTTACAATAATCTCCACAATGCCACCCGATGAATCCCCATCCTGCATGATGCGCAGGATCTCGTTGTACATCGCATCAGCCACATCGGGATCGGGACAGAAGAGTTTGGGATTGATGCCGTTTTTTTTACGCACATCCTCTTCGTTGTATATGGGTCTTTTGATATCGGGGATGCGAGTTTCCAGATCGGCCAGAATGGCTGCTTTCTCAAAAAAGCGCATGTCAGGTCTCATTTTGCCCGAGGCAAACAGGTCGAGGTATATCGGATCGTATTGTTTCCTGACCTCACGATAGGCAGCAGCTTTCTTTTTAATTTCGGCCACAGGCATGTCTTTCATACGTATACCGGCGGCTTCACGGACAAAAGAAACCACTTCAATACCGTGGTCCTTTAATATTTTCTTGGCAATACACCCGGCAGCCACAATGGAAGATGTATAGCGTCCGCTGAAAAAGCCCGCTCCGATTGAATCATCCCAGGATCCGTACTTCTGGTAGGAAGCATAAGATGCATGTCCGGGTCGCGGAGTGCGGTTGGTTGAACGGTACTGTTCAATGTGCTCCAGGTGCCTGTCGACATTGGGAATTAAGATCACCAGGGGTGTACCATTGGTATATCCTGCGTTCCTGAAACCAGGCATGGTATCTGCCACATTAATCCCGCTGAAAAGTATGGGAACATCAGCTTCGCGCCTTGGTGAAGTGAGCTCGCCCTGCCCGGGCTTGCGCAACATGAGTTCAACATAAATCTCCTCTTCGGTAAATAGATATCCGGGGGGAACACCCTGAATATTGATGGATAGTCCCTCCTGGTAAGACCCACCGGCAACGGTGGTTTTAAAAAGATTTCCGTAAGTACATCCCAGCATATTGTAGTGATTAAATGTTTTACTGTTCCAGTAGGTCAAAGTGTGCTCCCAGTCCGGCCATGTCCTCCACAAAGCCAGGATAGGTAATTCCTGCCGATTCGGCTGTGTCTACGATAGTTTCGCCCTCAGCTCCCAGTCCGGCAACAGAAAGGGCCATTACCATACGATGATCATCATAGCCATGAACCCGGGTGCCTTTCAGTCGGCTCTGCCGGATGACCAGACCGTCTATAAGTTCCTCCACCTGCGCGCCCATTTTTGTAAGCTCTGCAGCCATGGCGGCAATTCTGTCGCATTCTTTCAGCCTGGCCTGGGGCACATTCAGCAACCGGGTCGTTCCCTGCGCGAAACAGGCTGCAACTGCCATAGCCGGTAAGGCATCGGGGGTTGCATTCATATCTATATCCACACCGTGAAGCTCTCCTCCCTTTACCCTGATGCCTTCGGAACCATGGCTGATCTCCATGCCCATGCTCTCAAAGTAATCAAATACAGCTTTATCACCTTGCAGATCGCTGAAATCAAGCCCCCGGATCAGAATTTCCGATCCCGTAACTGCCGCCGCGCATAGCGGGAAGGCTGCGGAAGAAAAATCTGCCGGAATCTGTCTTTCAAATGCATGGTAATGCTGCCTACCATATATTCTGAACCATTCGAGTCCTTTTTGTTCAAACCGTATGCCCAGCCTGCGAAGCCAGTCGAGTGTAATTTCCACGTAAGGCTTTTCATTCAGGGTGTCGACAAACAATTCGGTATTCAACGGAGCCATGGGACAGGCGATCAGCAGTGAGGTAAGAAACTGCGAGCTGATGCCGTTCACATGTGTGCTCCCTCCCTGCAAGGGTCCCCTGATGGTAAAAGGACAATTACCTCCCGCTGATTCAATGATGGTTACTCCTAAGTTTTCCAAAGCAGAAAGCAGCGGCGCCATAGGCCGCTGGCGGATTGATTTATCGCCATCGAATTGTATCTCATGTTTTGCCAGCGAACATAGCCCGGTGAGTATGCGTAAAGAGGTGCCAGAATTGCCCACATCGATATGCCGGCATGATTCAACCGGAACGCCGCCGATACCTTGAATGATCCAGTCTTTGCCCAGGCTGACCTTGGCGCCCATTTCCACGGCCCCGGTGACGGCTGATCTTGCATCATCGGACATCAGGGGATTCTTAAGCACCGAAGTTCCTTCGGCAATGGCAGCAATGGCAACCGCCCGAATGGTATGGGATTTCGAGGCAGGGATGAGGATGCTGCCGCTTAATAATGAGGACGTTGATCTGATTTTCACCGGGTCGATCATTTTAATCAGGGTGCACGAATATAGTGAACGGAGGGATCAAATGCAAATTACACCTCACCCCTCGGGGGTGAGGTGTTTAAAACAATGACATTTGTTCCCCGGTGTCGCCGCCTTCGGGAATTTTTGGCTCTATATCAACGGGGGCAGGTTCATCCGGCAGTACTTCAACAGGAGGTAAAGGTAATTCCGCTTTGAACCGTATCGGTTCCAGCTCGTTGACTACCGCCACTTCATAATTGCTCAGCCTCTTGCCTTTGGCTTTATATCCTTTGACCGCGATAAAATCAGCAGCCTCGAGGATCACAGGATCCTTCTTTTTATGCTTGCCTCCAAATTTGAGCTCCAGACGTGGAAAGTCATTCGCTGAGAGTAGAATGAACTTTGATTTGGGATGCTCGTCAAAATAACGGGACGGCTTTTCCATGGCTTCGGCCTCGAACCTTTTGATGTAATGTAATTTCTGCTCCCCGTCATAATATACTACCGTAAAGACCAGGCCCGGTTTGTATTTCCGGATAACCAGCCAGTCTTCTTCAAAATGCGTGGTGAGCTCATATCCCGATAACCGCATCTCCCCTGCACGGGTCAGCACAAGTATCCTGTCATTGCCCGAGAACTCGCCCAGGTAGCTTCCTTTCCCGTCCATATTGAGTCGCTGAACGGTTTCATCCCACCAGATTTTCTTTCCGCCCAGGGTGGAAACTCCTTTTTCCTTGAGTTCAATCTTGTGCACCGGAAACCGCGTAATGATATTGCCGATGGATGATCTGCCCTTGATATCCGTTTCACTGAATTCTGCGTCAAACACCAGCTTTTTTACCCGGGGCCGAGGTTTAAGGGTTACTTTAACCGTTTCAGCCTCTCCGTTCGGATTCACGCTGAGGTACAGTATGCGTGAACCACTCTCACCTTTGGTAAGGGTGTACTCCTTACCCCGCATGAGTCCTGTAATGGCACACCGCTTGATATAAGTCGTCCCGTTTTCTCCGTCACGGTAAATAACGTTATAAATAGTGCGTTCATCATTTTTCTTAAATACGCCTGCAAATTCAATGTCCTTCCCCACAAATTGCTTTTCTGACACCTTGGCAATAAAGAATTTGCCGTCTTTCCGGATGACGATGATATCATCAATATCCGAACAGTCGCATACATACTCATCTTTTTTCAATCCGGTGCCAATAAAGCCTTCTGCACGGTTAACATAAAGCTTGGCATTCGCAAGGGCCACTTCTGTGGCTGTTATGGTATCGAATCCTCTTATTTCGGTTTTTCGTTCACGGCCTGCGCCGAATTTCTTTTTGATCTGCCGGTAGTAGCTGATGCTGTATGGAATAATATTGGCAAGGTGGTTCTTTACCTCCTCCATTTCGGCCTCTGTTTGCCTGATAAACTCTTCTGCCTTATAAATGCTGAATTTTGATATTCTTTTGATGGGAATATTGGATAATCGCACCAGGTCCTCCCGCGTGACATCCCTTCTCAGCTTTTTCCTGAAAGGGACAAGTCCCGTTTCAATGGTCTCTAGGATGGATTCTTCGGTCTTGCAAAGCTTAATGGGCTCATACAACTCATTTTCAATAAATATCCTTTCCAGAGACGCATAATGCCATATCTCCGCGAGTTCATCGAGCCTGATCTGCAGTTCCAGTGTCAGCAGCTGAACGGTATTTTCAACCGATTCCCTAAGGATCTCCGAAACACCTATAAAACATGGCTTCTCATCACGTATAACACAGGCATTGGGCGATGTCGGCACTTCACAATCTGTGAATGCATACAGAGCATCAATGGTGACATCGGGATCGGCGCCTGGTAACAGGTGAATGACAATCTCCACAGTGCCCGCCGTATTATCATCAATTTTTCTGATCCGGATCTTGCCCTTTTCATTGGCCTTCAGAACAGAGTCGATCAGAGAAGTAGTGGTTTGTCCGTAAGGAAGTTCCGAAATCACAAGGGATTTCTTGTCGAGTTTCGAGATTTTTGCCCTGATCTTTACCACGCCGCCCCTCAACCCGTCATTGTAACGGGAAACATCCACCAGTCCGCCCGTCGGGAAATCCGGATAAAGCTCATAGCCCTTCCCCTGCAAATGAGCTATGGATGCATCGATCAGCTCGTTGAAATTATGGGGCAGGATTTTTGAAGCCAGCCCTACAGCAATACCTTCAACACCCTGTGCCAGTAGTAGCGGAAACTTGACGGGAAGGGTGACGGGCTCTTTGTTCCGGCCATCATAGGATAGTTTCCAAGCCGTAGTACGCGGGTTGAATACCACCTCCAGTGCGAATTTCGACAATCTTGCCTCAATATAACGCGATGCAGCTGCCCCGTCTCCCGTGAATATATTGCCCCAGTTGCCCTGGGTATCGATGAGCAATTTCTTTTGTCCAAGCTGCACCAGGGCATCTCCGATGGAAGCGTCTCCGTGCGGGTGGTATTGCATGGTCTGGCCAATGATGTTGGCGACCTTGTTGTAACGGCCATCCTCTATCTGTCGCATGGCATGCAGTATCCTGCGTTGAACGGGCTTCAACCCGTCATCGGTATGCGGAACGGCCCTTTCGAGAATTACATAGGATGCATAATCCAGGAACCAGTCCTTGTACTTACCTGTGAGCTCCGTGACGTGACCGGTGCCAATGAGCGGATCATCGGACCCGGCCTCCATGCCGGGATCGTTTCCGGCTTGCTCTTCCGCACCGTCCTCGTGGAATTCAAATTCTTCAACACCCATAGGAAATATTCCGATTTATTGCTGACTATAACGCTTCAACCACATCTGCTTCCACCCGGAGGTTTTCAATGATAAAATCCTGCCGCTCCTGGGTGTTTTTCCCCATGTAAAACGGCAGTATATCCTGGATATGGTCGCCTTTTTTCACTCTTACCGGTTCAAGCCGAATATCCTTGCCGATAAAATACCGGAACTCCTCGGGTGAGATTTCTCCCAACCCTTTGAAACGGGTAATTTCAGGATTGGGTCCGAGCTTTTTTATGGCATTTGTCTTTTCATCATCACTGTAACAGTACAAGGTGCTTTTTTTATTCCTGACCCTGAAAAGAGGCGTCTGCAGAATATAAAGATGGCCTTGTCGAACCAGGTCAGGGAAGAACTGGAGGAAAAAAGTCATCATCAGAAGCCGGATATGCATTCCGTCTACATCTGCATCGGTGGCGATCACAACATTGTTGTAGCGGAGGTTTTCCAGTCCATCCTCAATAGCAAGGGCAGCCTGCAGCAAATTGAACTCCTCATTCTCGTAAACGATCTTCTTGGTTAGTCCGTAAACATTCAGGGGTTTGCCTTTCAGACTGAATACGGCCTGTGTGCCGACATCGCGTGATGTTGTAATGGAGCCGCTGGCGGAGTCACCCTCGGTGATGAAAATGGTGGAATCGAGATGTCTTTCATCATTGTCATTCAAATGAATCTTGCAATCCCTTAATTTGCGGTTGTGGAGGTTCGACTTTTTTGCCCGTTCCCTGGCGAGTTTCTGAATTCCGGATATCGCCTTTCTTTCCTTCTCTGATTCCACAATCTTCTTTAGCAGGATATCTGCAATCTCCGGGTGCTTATGCAAATAATTATCCAGATGTTTCTTGAGGAAATCCGTGATGAAATTGCGCACTGATATGCCGTCGGGGGCCATATCTTTTGAACCGAGCTTGGTTTTGGTCTGCGATTCAAAAACAGGCTCTTCCACTTTTATGCTGAGGGCAGTTACTATGGATATTCGGATATCAGCCGGGTCAAAGTCCTTTTTATAGAAATCACGAACTGTTTTCACCAGGGCCTCCTTAAATGCAGCCAGGTGGGTGCCGCCCTGGGTGGTATGCTGACCGTTCACAAAGGTGTAATAGATTTCTCCGTACTGGTTGCCATGGGTCAGGGCCAGTTCAATATCCTCATCCTTCAGGTGGATAATCGGATAAAGCGCGTCTCCGTTCACATTGTCCCTCAGTAAATCCACCAGTCCGTCTTTGGAAAAATAGGGCGTGCCGTTCAGATAAATGGTCAGACCCGAATTGAGGTAAACATAATTCCGGATCATGGCTTCCAGATAATCCGCCATATACCGGAAATGGCCGAACATCTTCTGGTCTGGAACAAATGAAACCAGGGTGCCGTTCTTGAGATCAGTGGCCTCTTCCGGAAGTTCCTGCTGGATATTTCCCTCGCTGAAACTGACAGCCTTGACTTTACCCTCCCTGTACGATCTGATCTCAAAAAAAGAGGAAAGGGCATTAACTGCCTTAATACCAACACCATTTAGTCCTACTGATTTCTTAAAAACCCTGGAGTCATATTTAGCACCGGTATTCATCTTCGAAGCCACATCAATAACTTTTCCAAGCGGGATACCGCGACCATAATCCCTGATCTGGACAATGTTTTCGTTAATGGTGATGTCGATTTTCTTCCCAAATCCCATCATGAACTCATCAATGGAATTGTCAAGAACCTCTTTGATCAGAACATAAATCCCGTCGTCCTGCGAAGAACCGTCTCCCAACTTACCGATGTACATACCCGGCCTTTTCCGGATGTGCTCCTTCCAGTCGAGTGTGCGTATCGTGTCTTCTGAATATATTGCAGCTGTCATACCCCTCATCGGTTTGGCGCAAAAATAGCATAAAGATCTTTGCCGCCAGTATTTCTTTATCAACACCCAAATAACAGCATGGTGCGGAATACAGGCGATTTTGCGTTGAAGTTCATGTGATTAACCTGTGAATAAAAATACCCGCAGCGATCTTTCTTGTTGAAAAATCACCGTTTACTGTTTACCTTTTACTGTTTACCTTTTACTGTTTACCTTTTACTGTTTACCTTTTACTGTTTACCTTTTACTGTTTACCTTTTACTGTTTACCTTTTACTGATTTAACCACTTCTCCACCTCCTGCGGGCTTAGTCCCTTCAAACCCAGCTTGTTCTTCTTGTTATGTCCGTTCAGGTCATTGGAGAGCTTACCGGCTTTAGCTTCCTTCAATTTTTCAACGGTGATGTACCCCAATTTCTTCAGCACAATAATCCATTCCTCCGGAACCCCAATTTCCAGGTATTTTTCTGGTCCCTCGTCCCTTGTCCCTTGTCCCTGTTCAGGTTTCATCTGGGGAAAGAAAAGCACATCCTGTATGCTGGGCTGGTTGGTCATGATCATGGCCAGCCTGTCAATTCCCACACCTAATCCTGAAGCAGGCGGCATTCCATATTCAAGCGCGCGAAGGAAGTCCTGGTCAATAAACATGGCTTCGTTATCTCCTTTTTCTGAAAGCCGCAACTGGTCCTGGAACCGTTCACGCTGATCGATGGGGTCATTCAGCTCGGAATAGGCATTGCACAATTCCTTGGCATTGACGATCAGTTCAAAGCGTTCGGTGAGTTTCGGGTCGGCTCGGTGCTTTTTGCACAGGGGCGACATTTCAACGGGATAGTCCATGATAAAGGTTGGCTGTATCAGGTTCGGCTCGACCTTTTCCCCGAATATCTGATCAATGAGCTTCCCCTTGCCCATGGTGGGGTCAATTTCAATGTCCAGTTCCCTGCAGGCTGTTCTGAGCTGATCTTCATCCAAGCTCAGGATATCAATCCCAGCATACTGTTGAATGGCACCCGCCATGGTCAGCCGTGCAAAAGGTCTTTTAAAATCAATAACAGCATGGCCGTAGGGCACCCTGGTGGTTCCATGCAGATCCAGGGCTGCTTTTTCAATCATTTCCTCAACAAAATCCATCATCCACAGGTAATCCTTCCAGGCGACGTAAATTTCCATAACAGTAAACTCGGGATTGTGCATGCGGTCCATTCCCTCATTCCGAAAATCCCTGGAAAACTCATACACGCCTTCGTATCCTCCCACGAGCAGTCGCTTCAGATACAGCTCGTTGGCAATTCTGAGGTACAAAGGAATATCCAGTGTATTATGATGTGTAATAAAGGGTCGTGCCGATGCTCCACCGGGTATAGGCTGCAACACAGGGGTTTCCACCTCGAGATATCCCTTTGAATTGAACAGTTCCCGAAGGGAATTAATAAGTTTCGTGCGTTTGATAAAGATATCCCTGACCCCGGGATTCACAACCAGGTCGACATACCTTTGCCGGTACCTGAATTCCGGGTCCGTCACCGCATCATATACAATACCGTCCTTCTCTTTGACGATCGGGAGAGGTTTCAGCGATTTTCCCAGTATGGTGATCTCACGGACGTGAATGGATATTTCCCCCATCTGGGTGACGAATACAAATCCCCTGACACCGATAAAATCACCCATATCGAGAAGTTTCTTGAATATGGTATTGTACCAGGTTTTATCTTCACCCGGACACAGGTCATCGCGTTTCAGGTAAATCTGTATCCGGCCTTTCTCATCCTGAATTTCGGCAAAGGAAGCGCTCCCCATGATGCGTTTGCTCATCAGGCGGCCGGCAATGGCCACATCCTGGTAATTGGCCTTTTCAGCCTCGTAATTCTTCAGGATTTCCAGGGTGGTGACATTTACCTGAAACATGGCGGCCGGGTAAGGATCCACACCAAGGGCCCTTAATTCATCCAGCGCCTGACGCCTGATGATCTCCTGTTCGCTTAAATCGGTGTAATTCATTTTATCGTCGTAAATTTGCTGCAAAGATAATTTTTTTCATCTCATGCGCTACTTCATCATTGGCTTCAAAAACAGTGGTAAAACCACCTTGGGCAGGAAACTGGCCGAGGGGCTCGGACTTGATTTCCTGGACCTGGATGAATTCATCGAAGCCAGGGAAGGCAAAGGCATACCAGAAATTTATACCCGTCTTGGTGAAGAAGGATTCCGCAGGCTCGAATGGAAAGCGCTGAAAGAAGCAGTGAAAAATAACAATATGATCCTTTCCACCGGAGGAGGAGCACCCTGCAATTGTGACAGCATGAGCCTGATGGAGCAATATGGTGATGTAATCTATCTGAAAGTCAGCGATGAGACCCTTGTGAACCGGCTCAGGATCGCTGCAGAAGACCGACCTATCGTACTGGGTAAAACCGAGGAGGAATTGAGGCAATACATTGCGGAACTCCGCAATAAATGTGAGCATCACTTCCTCAGGGCGAGATTTGTTGTTGACGGAGAAAATTTAAATATGGTGAATTTTCTCCGGGAATTGAGGAATGCTCAAAAAGGTAAATCGTTTTCTCCACCTTCTTCTGAATCGCCAGTGGACAGAGGTTCCAACCCGGCATCGGTATAACCGCCGGGGGCAACGGTATTGCCTGCAGATTCAGGAGCCTCAATTTTCCAAAGCCGCAGATCGGTATACCACTTGCCGTTAAATTCACGTGATTCCACATTGAAAGATACTTTCACCTGGGTACCTGTTTTAAGCGTTTTTATCATGGATACCTTCTCACCCCAGGCTGAGAAGCATACCTTCCGGGGATATTGCTCTTCGGTTTCAATGATGAAGTCCTGTTTCGACCATTGTCCGTTCTTGCCGGTACCGGTCTGTTCGGAAAGTACCTGAATGACTTTCCCTGATAATTCAAGTGCCATAACGTATTGTATTAGTAGATTTGTATACCGATAAAAATACAAATTATCCCGGATAAAAATACAACTTCTGTCAATCCATGTCTTATATCGGTGTAAAATATTGAATTCAAAACAATAATTTAGTATTTTTGCAATCTTTACAACTATATCAGGCTAAACCGATTGTTAACATCTCACTGGTTATGAAGAACTCGCTTTTTGGTTTGCAATTCAACAACCGACAGGAGATTTTCATGTTAGTGTATGCCTCCCTGCAGGCGTTATTCATAGGTGCTTTTGTGGCTTTGTTCATGGTTGGTTCCCATGTTCTTTTTTTCCAGGCGTGGAAGCCTGAATTGATACCCCAGGCTTTTATCATTTCCGGCATATTTGGCCTTCTCCTTTTCTCACTCTATTCCTTTCTCGTCAACAGGATTTCTTTCCGGAGCCTGGCCCTGATCTCCCTTTTATGCATTTCTATTGTCAACCTGGTCGTTTTCCTTTTCTATGATTCCTTCATCTCCCTGGCTCCTTTTGGCGTGCAGGTGCTGTTGCCTTTCACCCTGGCAATACCTTTTACATTTCTGGTAATGGTGCTTTTCCGGCGCTCGGTTGCAGGCATTTACACGCCTGCACAGCACCGCAGATTTTATCCTGTTATCCGCATGTCCCTCATGCTGGGCATTGTACTGGCCAGTTATTCACTTACCACAGTTTTGTATTTTCATTTCGACGTTTTACTGATTACCGCAGGCAGCGCTCTTTTTATAGGTCTGGCCACCATCATGCAAATCATCATCAACCGATATCACAGAATAGCCGGCATATTTCCACCAATATCGAGGCATCCGCTGCGACTCCGTTCAAGGTTCTATGAAATGTTCTACAGCAGGTATACCCTTTTGCTGGTGGCTTTTGTTTTGTTGTCCGCGGTCACCGGTTTTATTCTGCATTATCATTTCATATCGGTTACCCGTATCAACTACCCCAACACCATAGGACTTGCCAAGTTTTTCGCGTTTTTCACAGGGACGATGTTCCTGTTTGAATATGGTGTAGAAAGGTTCCTGCTCAGGAAGATCCTCTACACCTATGACTCGCCTTACAGCCTGGTGCTTATTCCGACTTTGCTGATGATTGCGGCAATTGCATCACTGATTGTTGATCTTCTGGTTGGTGAATCAGCAGCCATTGCAAGCATATCGTTCGGATTTCTCATGGTTGCCATGCTCCGGATCGGATATGAGACTACCTATGAAGCCATCGAACTACCTTCACTCAGGGTTTTATTCCGAACGCTTGACCTGCGGTTCAGCAGTTCAATTATACCCCGTATCGAAGGTTCATTCAGGATGCTTTCATTACTGATTGCCGGTGTCGTCCTTTCGGTTTTGCTCTGGCTGAATCTCAGCAAAAGTCTGTTTATGAATCTGACCCTGCTTTTCTTCATGCTGCTTTGGATACCTGTAGGGGTCATACTCATCAAAAAGTACCAGAATGCCCTGAAGGACACCATCCGGAGGCTGAAAGTGAGCACAAGAACTATAGAACAGGAACTGCAGAATATTGATGAAAAAACGCACAACCTGATCAATAGCAGTGATCCGCTCAAATCGGTAAATACACTTTCAATTCTCGAACGACTTGAACCGCTTACACATGAGAAGCACCTGGTTTCTTTGTTGGCTACAAATTCTGCCGAATTGCAGGAATACATCCTGAACAGGATTGATGCAAATGCGCTCCTAAGTTCACTGTCCAAATTGAAAGAACTGGAAAAGTCCAATCAATCCAGGACACAGAACGGATATCTTCCCAAACTGATAAGCCGTTTCGAATTGAAACTCAGTACTGCCGGATCGAAGAATGCCATTGAAGGCCTTGTGAACTCAAACACCCTGTCTGACCGGATTCTCGCTGCCGAGGTGATCGGCAATGTCGATAACCATGAATTGAGCGATAGCCTGTTACAACTTACCCGCGATATTGAACCGGATGTAAAATTCGCATCCGTTAAAGCAATGGCCCGACTGGGAAGTGCAAATCACAGTTATGTGCTGATCGGGTATCTTACAACAGCCACCTATTATCCCTATGCTTTTGAAGCCCTGGTGAAAATTGGGGATCCTGCACTCCCGATGCTGGAACAAATGTTCTTATTGCCCGATGCGGACAATCTGCTTTTGTCCCGCATAGTGAGAATCTATGGAAAAATAGGAACTCCGGCCGCTATGGATTGCCTGCTCGGCAAAATTGAAAACCAGAACAGGGTCGTTGGCCGGCAGGCCTTGCTTGCCCTGCGTGAATCCAAGTTCCAGTCCACACCCGGCAACATCAACCGCGTTCTCAACGATATCGTAAGGCTGATCACAGTCATGTCATGGAATTTTGCTGCTTATGCCAGTATTTATAAATCTCCGTCCTATCAACTGCTAAGCGACACCCTCCGTGCTGAGATCAATGATAATTATACCACGCTGTATCACCTGCTTGCCCTGGCATACAATCCCACATCCATTGGGAATATCAAGAACCTGCTACAGGAAGGCAGCGATTCAGATATATCATTTGCCATTGAACTGCTTGACCAGATCGTAAATGAGGAAATCAAACAGGTCTTTTTCCCGGTTGTTGAAAATATATCTGTGAAAGAACGCTTTAAGGAATTGCAGTATTTCTTCCAGGCTGCCAAAGAACCGCCTGAGTCACTGATACAGGAAATCATCACACGTGATTTTAATCAGATCTCACTGTATGCAAAAGCCTGTGCCATTATCAGCTCTTTTCAGCTGGAGGAAAATTTTCCCGAACAGGAAATCATTGCCAGCGCTTTTCATCCCAGCCAGCTGATCAGGGAATCAGCTGCCTATGTTCTCGATAAAAAAGAATGCGGAAAGCTGGAATCTGTTTATTCCCGGCTTGATCCTTCGCAGGTAAACGAAATCAGATCTTCACTGTCCCAGGCAGACAAAGGAATCCCTTATCTTTTGTTCGACAGGGTCAGATTCATGAAAGACAGTCCGAAAATGCGGAGAATCACATATGATGTACTCTGTGAAATTGCGCGGGCACTGGAATTTCACCATCTGAACAGAGATGAGGAATTCCTGATCAAACGCGAAGATGTTCACTACGCCTTTATGATTATCGTTGAAGGAACAGCCCAGATTAACATTTCTTCAGGGAAAGTATTTACCTTTGAAAAAAATGATATAATTTACAGCGATCTTTTTGTTGAAGACAATACATTCTCCTTAAAATCACTTACTGATTTAAAGCTCTATAGTCTCGAACAGGAAGTGCTTAATTCGCTGATGTTTGATTACATCGATTTCAGGAATTCGGTTTTTGCAATGATTGAGGAAGTCTAAGTTTTACAGGAATGAGTTTTGAACACGACATATTCATAAGCTACGCATCCGCGAATGGCAAGGAAAATCAGGCAACCACTGAATGGACGCTTAAATTCTGTGAGTATCTTACCATAGTGATGAACCGGCTGTACGAAAAGAAACCGGTAATCCTCCTCCATGACGATCTTCGGGTGCGACAAACCATGCTGGGTGAGAATATACGGGATGTGTTTGCCAAAACAGCTGTTTTTGTTACCATTCTGTCTCCTGAATATGCCAAATCCCCTGCGTATCTCAAAGATCTCGATGAAGTTTACAAAAGCCTTCACCAGGATGGCAACAACATTAATCACCGCATTTTTAAAGTGCTCACCTTTCCGGCAACCACTGAAAACGAGTTTGACTGTCTGAAAGAAGGAATCGACTATAATTTCTTTGAGATAAACCGTTACAGCAAAAAAGCAAATACCTTTGACCTGAACGGTAAGAATGGCCCGCAGGACAAATTCTGGTCAAAACTGGTTGACCTGGCATACGATATCGCTGAAATTCTTCAGAACCTTTCCGGTGCCGACGGATTAAAAATCAAATCGATTCAGGCTCCGGCAGTTTTTTTGGCAGAAACGACCTTTGATCTGTCTGAAAACAGGGATATGCTGAGACGTGAATTGCAATATCTGGGTTTTCGAGTTTTACCCATGACAACCATTCCCGAAGATGCCGAGAAATCAAAACTGGTCATTGACCAGATACTGGACCAATCCATCATGACCGTGCACCTGCTGGGAGCCTGGTATGGTGAATTTCTCAAGAATTCCAAATATTCATTTATCGATTTTCAGATCAAAACCGTAAAGGAATATATTGCTTCCAAAAGCAATTCGCATAAGCCCAATCAGATCATCTGGATACCCAATGATATTAAACCCACTGATCAGCGCCAGGCCCTTTATCTCAAGCGACTCAAAAGAGATGAAGCTCAGCATATGACCGAGATCATTGAGACACCATTTGAAGTGTTCAAAACCATATTGAACACCCGGCTGAACGAGCTCGTCAGTCCCGAAGCAAAGCCGGTGGCTGAAAAGAATAAGCTTTATGTGATTTATGAAAAGTCCTCAGGCGGAAAAATGGCCGAATACACCAATATCTTAAAGGCCAAGGGCTTTGACATTATGGAATCGAATGAAAATGGCGGAGATTTTTTCCCGTTATCCAAACATATTTATAACCTTCTGACAGCCGATGCCGTTTTAATATACAAGGGCAACAGTACCATGGAGTGGCTGAACAGCAAGATCAGGGATTTGGTAAAAGCCCCGGGCTATGGGAAAAGCAAACCTTTCAGAGCTGTTGAAATCATATCCATGCAGAAAACAGCTGATAAATCCCTGTTATTCCTGAAGAATGTCCCTGTAGACTGGGATGAGGAAATTAACCATGAGGTGATTAATCATTTTATCGATCATTTGGCAAAGAAATGACAGAAAATCCTACCCGGCATATTAGAACCAACACGCTTACCCTGGCCAATCCGTTTCCCGGATTAAGGCCTTTCAGCGTTGAAGAAAGCCATTTGTTCTTCGGCCGTGAAGGACAGTGCGAGATCGTTCTGGGATACCTGGCAAGAAATCGCTTTGCTGCCGTCACGGGCGCTTCAGGAAGTGGTAAATCGTCACTGATTTATTGTGGATTGATCCCGGCCTTGTACGGAGGCTTTATCACCAATGCCGGATCAAAATGGAGAATTATCACAGCCCGTCCTGGAAACAGTCCGGTTGAAAACCTGGCTGAAGCCATTGCCTCCGGCGAAAAGGATACTGCGCATACCGACAATTTCAATATCAACAAGCAAATCCTTTACACCATACTCCGTCGAAGCTCATTCGGACTTGTAAATGCAGTAAAGCAAATCAGACTTTCACAAGGTGAGAACATCCTGCTTATCCTCGACCAGTTTGAAGAATTATTCAGGTTCAAAGAAAGCAGAAAGGATATTACGGTTGTGAATGAAACCGAAGCCTACATTAAATTGCTGGTGAATGCCATTAAGCAAAAGGATCAGCCCATTTATGTAGTACTCACCATGCGATCGGATTTTATTGGCGAATGCTCTCAATTCCAGGAACTTACCAAGCTGATCAACAAAAGCAACTTCCTCATACCCCAGATGACACGGGATGATTTCAAGGAAGCCATAACTGGTCCCCTGGCAGTAGGCGGTGCCGATATTGATCCGCAATTGTTGCAGTATCTATTGAACGCCATTGAGGATAAAACCGACCAGCTTCCGGTTCTGCAGCATGTAATGATGCGAACCTGGGAATTCTGGACCCGCAACAATGAACCCGGTGCGCCTTTGCGTACCCGTGATTATGAGGTGGCCGGTAAAATTGAAAATGCCCTTTCGATGCATGCCAATGAGGCTTTCGATGAACTCACCGAGGAAGGGATGGCCGTTTGTAAAGCCATGTTCAGATGTCTTACCGAAAAAGGAGCCGACAATAAAGGAACAAGACATCCGGCTACCATAAAATATATCGGAGAAATTGCCCAGGCACCTGATCAGGTTGTGATTGAAGTAGTAAACAAATTTCGTGCAAAAGGCCGGTCATTCCTGACGCCGGGCGAAGAGATCGCCATTGACGCCGATACGGTCATAGATATTTCTCACGAAAGCCTCATGCGTATCTGGGATAAGCTGAAATCATGGGTGGATGAAGAATTCTCATCGGTTCAGATGTACCTCCGGCTTGCTGAAGCTTCATCACAATACCAGGTTGGCAAAACAGGACTTTGGAGACCTCCTGACCTGCAGCTGGCGCTGAACTGGAAAAAAACGCAGCAGCCCACGCTGTCCTGGGCTAAAAAATACAATCCGGCTTTTGAGAAAGTCATGGTCTTTCTCGATGCCAGTGAAAAGAAATATCAGCAGGAAGAGCAGAACAAGGTTAGATTGCAGCGAATGGAACTTAACCGCACCAGAAAATTTGCGGTTTCCAGCCTTCTTGCTGCCATAGCATTTTTGTTTATTTCCGTGTGGGGCTTCCAGCAAAGAGGTGAGGCCATCCGGAGAGCCCGTGAGGCGGATCAATCAAGAGAAGAAGCTGAATACCGGAAAAACGAAGCCGACAGCCTGCGTATTATAGCAGACAGCAGGGCTTCCCTGGCTGAAATGCAGTCGTTTATTTCGCAGCTGAGTGCTGATTCGGCTACAAAGGCAAGTATGATGTCATCTCTACAGTCCAAAGTTGCGGAACAGGAAAGGTTAATCGCCTTTCAACGGGCAGAAGAGGCTGCCAGAAGAAGTGCACAATACCAGCGAGAAAAAGAGGAGTCTGAAAAGACTGCCTCCAAGGCCACAGAACAGCTTACCGTCACTGAAAAGGAAAAAAATCTTGAATTTCAGAAACGTATGCTTGTTACAGCCCAGACCATGTCGGGCCGAGTCGACCAGGTTGACGACAAGAATCTGAAAGGGCTGCTCGCTTACCAGGCCTATCTTTTTAACAGGGAATACGATGGTCAGCCCGACCATCCTGATATTTACAATGCCCTTCATGCAGCCATGGAGGGCTTTAACGGCAATTATTTCAATGGCCTTCCGGGTCATGAAGGCTCAGTGAGATCGCTTGCCTTTGTACCGGGAACCAATGTGTTTTACAGTTCCGGATATGATGGCAAGATCCTGCGGTGGGACTTAAACAGCAATGTTACGGTATATAAGACGCTCAAAGTGAATAATTTCATTAACCGCAGCCTGGCCATCAGTCCCAATGGCCGCTGGCTTGCCTGCGGCACTACCTCAACCGGCATCCAGCTTTATAATCTGAATACGGGCGATAACACGCCTGAGATCCTCGAAGGTCATAACAACTGGGCAATCGCCCTGACTTTCACACCCGACAGCAAAGGGCTGTATTCCGCGAGTACGGATAAAACCATTATTTACTATGACCTGATTCAAAATACCAACAGTGTTTTTGTGGCACTGGCCAATACCGAGGTCAGATGCCTGGCTGTTTCACCTTCCGGTCGTTTTTTGTTCGGAGGCACCAAAGACGGAAAGCTGATGAGGTGGAATATGGACACCAAGGAGGAAACTATTATCTATAGTTCCAGTAATAATACCATTTCAGCCGTTGCCATCAATTCCACAGGATCCCGTGTCGCCTTTGTGGATAATTCAGGGGCCCTGCGCATTGTCAATACGCAAACAAACACCATTCTAAGAGTTGTTTCAGCTCATTCAGGGAAAGCCAATGACGTTAAATTCAGTCCCGATGACCGCCAGATTGCTACTACCGGCATTGATAAAACTGTGAAAATCTGGAACGCCGAAAATCCTTCCTCCAGCCGACCCATAACCATTGATAAACACAACAAGCAAGTATTTTCACTGGCATTCAGTTCAGACGGCAGATACCTGGTGTCAGCAGGTGATGTCCCTGATAACAAGGCAAACCCGTTCCTGTTTTACTGGCCGACACATGCCTCCAGCATGGCGGATCAGATGTGCGGGAAATTAACCCGGAATCTGACCCAGCGTGAATGGGAGACTTATGTAAGCACTGATATAGATATCGAGAAAACCTGTCCTAACAAACCATAAATAATGCCACGTTACTTACCTAAAAGATCCGGAATAATAAAGTCATTCCTGCTGGTCGCCGGTTTATTGCTTTACTCCACTGCCCCGGTTTTCAGTCAGGATGATTGCGCCTTGAAAATGCAGGAAGCGCAGAAGTTATATGACCAGGGTTTGATCGAAGGAATACCTCAGATGCTGACACCGTGTTTAGAGGAAGGATTCACCAGGGCACAGAAAATCGAAGCCTATAAACTGATCATCCTGTCCTATGTGTTGGACGATAACCAGTTTGAAGCCGAAAAAACGATGGTCGAATTTCTCAGGAAGTACCCCGAATATGAGAGCATGCCCAACGATCCCATTGAGTTTGTGTATTTGTTTGAATCCTACCGCACCACATCGGTGTTTTCGTTTGGACCCACAGTAGGCTTTAACCTCACTGATCCCAGGATCATAGAACCGTTCACGCTGTTCGACAAAGACCAGACTTCCACTAAAAATCTGATGAAACCGGGTTATAATGTGGGTGTGGGTTTAGGCCGCTATCTTAGCCGCAAGTTATTGCTGAACCTTGAGTTTAAATTTGTTTCCAACAGTTACAGCTTTGAGGATGCAATAAGAATACCCGTTGCCGGAAGCAATGATGCCATCAATACAGTCACCTACAGGGAAAGACTGCGCAAGCTCGAAATGCCTCTGACCCTGGCTTATGAATTTACCCTCAGGAAAACCCATTATTTTGTCAGGGGTGGATTTTCTGCTGCCAAAATCACCAGTGTTGCAGGGCATCCATCACGAAAGTATTCCGAAGAGCTTCCTGCCATCACGAGTGATTATGAGGATATCAGCGATTACCGCAAAAACATGCTGTATGGCGGAATAGTTGGCGCAGGCATCCGTTATAAGGTCCCTATGGGAATGGTAATCCTGGATCTCAGGGTGAATATAGGCCTGAAAAATATTGTCAGGGCCGATCGTCGCTATGATAACCAGAACTACCTGACCAAATATTATTACCTGGATGACGACTTTACCATTAATACGGTATCATTCTCAGCCGGATATTATTTCTCATTTTATAAGCCCAAGAAACAGCGTTAATCATGAACCGCAACCTGAAAATACCGTTTTTCTTATTGTTTCTGCTTGCATCAGCCTGCTTTGATGAAAAGGATATCACATCTGTTCAGAGTGAATCCTTCATGAAGTATTACAACAATTACCCCGTGTTTACCGGAGCCGATGCGAAACAAACCTCCGGACAGGGATATGCACTGATCGGCACTGTGGAAAACACAGATGGAACAACAAGCATTTGCCTGATACGTACCGATGAATACGGTAACCTGCTTGATTCAGCCCGGTATTATGGACGCGGCATGAATGCAAAGGCCTATTGTCTGCAGGTTTTATCCAATGGAGATCTTGCCATGCTGGGCTCATCCGTAAACGCGACAAGCAGTAAGCGTGAAGTTTTCTTTATACTAACCAATTCGGCAGGAAACATTAAATGGACCAAGACCATTGCCAGCACTGGTACTAATTTAGAAGCCAAGCACTTTGAAGTAGACCTCAACGGCTCTTTTATCATGACTGGTTATGCAGAATACTCCGCAACCAATTCCGATAAGCAGATTCTTGTGGCCGCATTGAATGAAAATGGCGATCCGCTTTTCTGGTCCCCCAGAAAATTCGGAGTTGACAGTAAGAATGATGAAGGACAGCATCTTCAGATTATCAGTGATGGCAGTTATGTAATTACAGGAACGACCTGGAACGATCCTTCGAATATCAGTCATGCATTTATTATGAAGGTAAATACTTCCGGTGGCTCTCCAGGATTTTTTACACTTTCCTCCAGTATTAATGAAACCGGCAATTGCATCAGGGCTGTGGACGACAATCACTTCCTGGTGGTAGGCACGGTAGGATCATCTTCTTCAGTCACAGGAACTGACATTATGCTGAAGCGTGTCAGTTTAATTGATTTTGTACTAACCAGTCAGTGGGAAAAAACGTTTGGAGGCGCAGGGAACGATTTCGGTCATTGCCTTCTCACTGAAAATGGCGCTATTCAAATACTGGCAACTACAGCGACAACAGGAATCAATTCGGCCATTTCACTCATTGTCACGGACAGCCAGGGAAATAATCCAAAATATCGCACATTCGGTCTGGGAACCCAGCTCTCAGCATCGTCCCTCGAAAATGCCCCGGAAGGGGGATTCATTATTTCCGGAACGAATAAGCTCTCTGACAACAGCATATCCTTCACGCTCATCAAAACCCGCTCAGATGGCTCCATGTAAACTCGTGCATTTTTGATGTAGTATTGGATTCGGAAAACCACTCCTTCAATCCCTATTTTGCACAGTTCATCAAATAGTTGCTTTACTTTACCTTGTATTTTTGTATTTTTGTCTCTATCATCGAAAACAAGCCTTTATTCTGATTGCTTGTTTTCCAGAATAGTAATTAATGGAAATGTTTCACCAACCTTTACAAGCATGGTGCCTTATCGTTCAAATTTCACAGTTATCGGAACCGCTTCCGGATTCGCCAGCTCCCTTCCAGCATTGTTATTTTTATGTTTACTGAACCTTGGCCTGGCAACTGCTGCTCAGTCGCCCGTTATTGACAATATTCCCGGCGAGGAAATTGAGGAAGGGCAAATATTCGCATCCATCAGTCTTGATAATTTTGTTACTGATCCCGATGATGCGGATGAGGTTCTGGAATGGTCCTATAGCAACAATGACGAACTTACGGTATCCATAACCGACAGGGTTGCATTTGTCACCACGCCGGACGTGAACTGGAACGGGTCTGAAACCATTACCTTCACCGTAAAAGATCCTGATTTGAATGCTGTCAGCGATGATGCCGTTTTTACAGTTTTACCAATCAATGACGCGCCGGTGGTCACCGGAATTCCTGATCAGTCGGTTGATGAGGGCACTTCACTGGATCCTGTCAGCCTGAATAATTACGTCACGGATATTGACAACGCGATTGAAGAGCTCACCTGGTCGGTAAGCGGTGATGACAAACTGACTGTGGCCATTGACGGGGACAACATAGCCACCATTACGCCCGACGCAGGCTGGACTGGGATGGAAACCCTGGTTTTTGCCGTTGCAGATCCCGGCAGTCTCTCCGGCAATGATGATGCTGCGTTCACAATTAAAGAAGTTAATGCCAACCCTACAGATTTAGCCCTGTCTCCCACTTCAGTCGATGAGAATGCCATATCAGGCACTGAGGTCGGCACTTTTACAACTACCGATCCCGATGCGGAAGTTACATTTATTTATACCCTGGTAAGCGGCGCAGGAAGTGCTGATAACTCCAGTTTCAGTATCTCCGGCGATAAACTGGTCACTGCCGCTATTTTCGATTTCGAATCCAAAGCCGCCTATACCGTGAGGGTGAGATCGACAGATGGTTCCGGTGGCTTTATTGAGGAAGCCTTTGCCATTACGATCAATGACGTAAATGAGGCTCCGCTTGTGGCTGATATTCCCGGCCAGACCATTCCCGAAGGCGGAACCTTCGCCACCATCAACCTGGATAACTATGTCGCCGATCCCGATAACCTGGATGCCCAAATCATCTGGACCGCTTCGGGCAATTCACAACTTACAGTTACGATCACCAACCGTGTGGCAACCATCACAACTCCTTCCTCTACATGGAACGGCAGCGAAACCATAACCTTTACGGCTACCGATCCTGGATTTTTAACTGACAATGACCCGGCCACCTTTACGGTTTCAACTGTCAATGATCCTCCGGTTGTAGGTGATATACCTGGCCAAACCATCAATGAAGGCGCTTCCTTTGCAACCGTCAACCTCGATGGCTATGTGTCCGACCCGGACCATACTGACGAACAGATCACCTGGACTTACTCAGGCAATACACAGCTTACCGTCTCCATCAATGCCGGCCGTATAGCTACTATTACTGTTCCGAATATCAATTGGTTCGGTACTGAAACCATTACCTTTATTGCCACTGATCCCGAAGGTGCCTCGGACAACGATCAGGCAGTTTTTACGGTAATCAGCATCAATGATCCTCCGGTTGTGGCGGATATTCCCAGCCAGTCCATTCCCGAGGGCGAAAGCTTCTCCACGATAGGCCTGGATAATTATGTGACTGATGCAGACAATACCGATAGCCAGATTATATGGACCTATTCCGGAAATTCCCAGCTCGTCGTATCCATCAGCGCGGGTCGCGTCGCTACCATTACAACTCCCAATGCCGATTGGAGCGGTGCAGAGACAATAACCTTCACAGCCACTGATCCCGGATCCTTATCCGGCAGCGATCAGGCTACTTTTACAGTCCTCGGCGCCAATGATCCGCCTGTTGCCTCCAATGTGGCCATCACCCCGGCGGATCCCAGGATCGGCGTTACCAATACCGGAACTTTCACCTATTCGGATCCGGACGCGGATCCGGCCGGAACACACTTGTACAAATGGTACCGTGCCACCAATGCATCCGGAACCGATGCTGTGGCTATTACAGGAGCCACCGCCATTACCTACAGGCCTGTAAAAGCCGATGGCGCCAGGTATATCTGTTTTGAGGTGACTCCCGTCGACCAGCCGGGAATGGCAGGCACGCCGGTTAAGAGCACCTTCAAATACATCAACAATTCTCCGGCTGCCACCAGCGTGCAGATCAATGCCCCCGGCACACAACCCGGGCAAACCATCAGCGCCGTCTTTACTTATTCCGATACCGAGGGAAATCCTCAGGATGCTCCCAATAACATTTACCGCTGGTATCGCAGGGACGATGCCACTCGCAATTACTCCAACCCCGGCACACTTATCGGCTCGGAATCCACCTACCGGCTAAGAAGCCAGGATGCGAATAAATATATCTGGTATAGGGTATCTCCCGCAGCACAAGCCGGCTCAACTCCCGGTGATTCGGCATGGAGCAATATCATTGGTCCCATCGGCACATTCAGTGCCAATATCACGGGTTCAGCCAGCTTCTGCCCCGGGGTCAATATGCCCATTACACTGAGCATTACCGGAGGCGTCGCACCCTATACGGCTGTCCTTACCCGTTCAGGAAGCACATCCAACAAAGACACCACCATCAGCGCAATTCCATCTTCGCCTTACACCATCAATGTTCGGATACCCGGCACCTATGTTCTTACAACGGTTACCGATGCCGGGGGAGACCCTGCCACTGCTTCTGCAACGTCGGTCATTTTGCAGTTCCATCCGAAAGTAAAAGCAGTATTGACAGGTTCCGCCGAAATATGCAACGACGGCATCAGCACAGCAACTCTCAGTCTGAACTTCAGCACGGGTACAGCACCCTGGACCTTTGTTGCGAGCAGGCTCAGGGCAAACGGAACACCAATCAGCGATACGACCTATACCAATGTGAATTCCGATCCCTATAATTTCCCGGGGAGGATTTTTCCAACCTATAATACTACCTTATACCGGATTAAATCACTTACGGATGTCAACGGTTGTCCCGGCGATACAGCTGGCACAGGTACGGCAAGAATAACCTACAAGGTTTCACCTACGGCTGTGCTCTCAGGTATTGACAGCATCTGCCCGGGCGAAACGGCCAGCCTTCAGGTTGTGTTGGCCGGAACAGGACCCTTTAGTATTACCTACCTGAGAAATGGCGCTAATCCTACAGTCATCAACAACATCACGGGTTTAAATTACACTCTTCAGGTTACACAAACCGGTACCTATACGCTTTCGCGCGTTCAGGATGCGCTGTGCACGGGAAAAACTTCCGGCACAGGGATTGTCAGAGCCCATATTTTTCCAACAGCCGTTATATCAGGTAATGCCACCATTTGTGAACATGCATCCGCCAATCTGAATGTAGCCCTGACAGGTACAGCCCCCTGGAAGTTCAGTTACAGGAGAAATACGGATACTCCTGTCGAAATTCCCAATGTGCTTACCAGTCCACGGACTGTGGCTGTTCAACAAGCCGGAACCTATATCCTGACTGAAGTTTATGATAAAAACTGCAAGGGTACCGTATCAGGCAGTGCCGTTATTAACGTTACGCCTGCTCCTGATGTGCTGTTATCGGGTCTTGCGTCCGCCTATAATAAGCAGTCCCCGGATTGGATCCAGATTACAGGCACCCCGGCAGGTGGCACATTCTCCGGCCCTGGCGTGATACCTTACAATTCAAGCTGGTATTTTGTGCCTTCCCTGCCTCCGGTGGGCACGCACAATATTGTATATGCCTACAGGGCTTCCCCCACATCATGTTACGGGTATGATACTGCCGTGGTGAGAGTTCTTGAGGCAAATGCGGTCATTGAGTTTGAAAACAACCGCACCAAATACTGCCGCAACGATCGTTCTTTTGTCGTTACAGGCGTGAATCTGGCCAATGTAATCGGCTCCTTCACAATAAGCGGGGGTACTGGTCTGGTTGATCACCGTGATAATACCGCCACCGTGAATCCTGCCCAGCTTGCTGCCGGTGAGTACACGATCACGTATACCTATTTCGACGGAACCAGTCTTTCGGTGGGCAGTAAATTTGATGTCGGACTTGCGCCGGTAGCCGATTTTAGGTGGGAAACCGAGTGTTTTCAGACAGGTAAGGCCATCAAAATGACAAATACTTCTGCATCGAATTTTGGAAATCTTACAGATACCAGCTATTACTGGAAAATATATACGCCTACAGGTTTTGTTCCTTTTGAAACGAAGAATATCTCTCATACTTTTACGCAGGCCGGAAATCAGTTCATTGAATTGCAGATACAAAATACTTACGGCTGCGCGGATACCACGATCAAAATGTTCAGCCTGAGACCCACATATGCCCTGAAAGATCTGGCTTATTCCGAAGATTTCGCCGACAGTCCCCTCGAATGGCAAAGCGGAACATCTTCCACCCTAACAGTCAATAGCTGGCGACTGGGCAATCCCACCAAGGGATTTACGGGTGATCACTGCTGGTTTACCTATATTCCGGGTACCAGTGCGCCCCGTGAACAATCCTGGATTACAAGTCCGTGCTTCGATTTTACAGGTACCCAAAGACCTATGCTGAAAATGGATATCTGGAGGTTGTTCAATCTCGACCGCGATGGGGCGACAGTGCAGTATAGTGCGGATAGCAGCAAATCATGGCATGTGCTGGGAGAACTGGCAGACGGTTTATTCTGGTTTAACGATTACCAGATCGACGGAAAACCCGGCGACCAATCCGTGGGCTGGTCCAATTTTAACAGCCAGGGAAATGACACCGAATGGAAGACGGCAAGACACTCCCTGGATATACTGAAGAATAAAAAGACAGTACAGTTCAGGATAGCCTACGGATCTGATGGTACAGCGCGGAATAACAATGGTTTTGCCTTTGATAATTTCTGGATTCTTGAACGCAACCGCACAGCCTTGCTGGAGCACTTCACCAACTCGTCGGATCAGGATTGTGACTCTGTTGACGCTGTGCTGAACAGCCTGGTTAATAACAATGAAATGAACATCATTGATCTGCAATACCATACCTCTTTCCCCGGAGCAGATCCATTTAACCAGCATAATCCGTCGATCCCGGGAGCCCGTGTATTCTATTACGGTTTCTCCGATGTGCCTTACACCATACTGAACGGTGGTTCAAAAACAGCGCACCGGTTTGATCATAATATTATGCCGCTTACTCCCAATGCGGCTCTGGTTGAATCGTTGCACGACAGCAAATTCTGGATTACGCTGAACTCAAAGGTTTCAGGTGATATTCTTAATGTTGAAGCACAGGTATTTGCCCTTCAGGACATTCCTGCCACTCAGCTCACCGTGCACATCGCGGTTATTGAAAAGGTTATTACAGGTGAAACAGGCAGCAATGGCGAAACTTCTTTTGAAAGCGTTGTGAAAACCATGTTGCCCGATGCCGCCGGCACCACCATTTACCAGGAATGGAAAAAGGATGAACCCCGGTATGTGAATGAATCCTGGCAGTTGCAACATGTTTATGATACCAGCCAGCTCAGGGTCGTCGCTTACGTACAGGATGAATCCACCTACGAAGTTTACCAGGCCGCCATGGATACCATCGGGGTTTTCACGGGATTGGACGATTATCTGCCCGGATCCGGCGATGAGAAACCTTTCCTGGTATATCCCAATCCGGCCGGCAGCATGGCGTTTGTGGAATTCGAACAGGATATCACGGAGGATATCACGTTCGAAATGTACAACAGCCTGGGAGGTCTGGTGTTTGTGAAACATATTCCTTCAGGAACTCAAAGAGCCGAAATTCCGGTGGAGAATTATCCCGACGGACTATATATATTGAGACTCGTAAGTCGCGATCAGCTTATTGGGATCAGCAAGCTGACGATTTCAAAATAATCCGGGCAGGCATGTGCTTTCTGCACATTGCCTGTTCGTTATGCATCCATACTTAACCCTTTCAGTCATGAAAACTGACAAATACGTTCTATTCATCGCACTCCTCATGGCCGGGTTATTCAGTTTCCATCCCCGGTTTTCCTTGCCTGCGCTCGGAGATCCCGTTCCTCAGCTCGAAGTAGCAGACGACCCCCCTGTTCTGGATAGAATTGAATCTGACGATCTGATTTATGAAAAGGGAAGCGGAGCCAAGGAGATCACAAGTACAATCACCGTGCGGGACAAGGACAGTGAGTCCCTCAGGTCAGCAACGATCCGGTTCACACAAGGGTTTGATGGTTTCGAGGATGTCCTCAGGTTTACCAACCAGAACAGGATCTCTGGTAACTGGAATCCTTTTTTGGGAGTTCTCACCCTATCCGGCAGGTCATCCGTTGAAAATTACCAGGCAGCGCTCCGAAGTATCCGCTATGAAAATACGGATAAGCAGAATCCATCCATGGCAACAAGGACTGTTTCCTTTAGGGTATACGACGGAAAGGACAACAGCAATACGGTTTCCAGGAATATCGTTTTTAAATCAGCCAGCATGGCGCCCGTATTGTCCGGCATTGAAACCGACGCACCTGTGTATTGTATCCGTTCAGGACAGGCAGCCATCACTTCATCTTTGGACATTGATGATCCCGATAATGACAGATTAGCTTCCGCGGATGTTTTGATCACTGCAGGATATACGTGGAACGAGGATTTTCTCAGGTTCACCAATCAGAACGGTATAACCGGATCCTGGGACGCAGAAGCCGGCAAATTATCACTGACAGGTGAAACCGGGATTGAAAACTATGTAAATGCTCTCAGAAGCATTAAATATGAGAATACCGACCTGCTTAATCCTGAGGCTGGCAATCGCACCTTTTCCCTTACTGTAAGTGACGGAACCCTTGTGAGCAATACCGTCACCCGGAATATTGTCGTAAATAACCGTGTAAATGCCGTTATAAGCGGCAGTGCCAGTTTTTGCAACGAAGAAACTATTTCTGCATCTATACGGGTTGATCTTGAAGGAACATCACCATGGACATTCACGGTTATCAGAGATAATGGAAACGATGTGATATACAGAGATATCGGAGCTGATCCTTATACATTTACCGTGAGACATGAAGGCACCTACAGGATTAAATCCATTTCAGATGCCCACTGTACAGGCGATACAATTGGATCTGGCTACGTGAGCATTGGTTTCAAACCCTCACCCACTGCTGTTATTTCAGGAATCGACAGCATTTGTCCGGGAGAAACCGCCTCCCTGCGGATAGCCTTTACCGGAACAGCCCCCTGGAGCATTACTTACCTGAGAAATGGCGCCAATCCTACAGTCATCAACAGCATCACGGTTTTAAACTACACGCTGCAGGTTACGCAAACAGGAACCTACACGCTTTCGCGCGTTGAAGACGCAGTATGCAGGGGAAAAGTATCGGGCGAAGGTATCGTCAGATCCAACAGTGGTCCTACAGCCAACATATCCGGAAATGTTTCCATATGCAAGCATGAAACGGCAAATTTAAATGTAAGTCTTACCGGAACAGCCCCCTGGAAGTTTAGTTACAGAAGAAATTCCCAAAATCCGACAGAGGTTCCTAATGTTTCTTCGAGTCCGCATGCCCTTTCAGTGCAACAGGCCGGCACGTACACCCTGTTTGAGGTGTATGACAAGTACTGCAAGGGCACGGTATCGGGAAGCGCCACCGTTACCGTTAACTCCTCTCCTGATGTGACTTTGTCGGGGCTCGCTCCGGCATACGACAAACAGTCAGTGGAATGGATCCCCATTACAGGCACCCCGTCCGGCGGCACGTTTACAGGTCCGGGCGTGATCCCGTACAATGATCTCTGGTATTTTGTGCCCTCCCTGCCACCGGTCGGAACACATCATATTGTATATGCCTACCGGGCATCCCAGAATTCCTGCTTTGGTTATGACACCGCTGTTGTCAGAATTCTCGAGGCCAGTGCCGTAATCGAATTTGAGAATGATCGTACAACCTTTTGTCGCAACGAAAATTCCTTCACGGTTACTGGTGTTAATATGATCGGGGTCACGGGTAGTTTTACCATCAGTGGAGGCACCGGACTCACAGATCATCATGATAATTCGGCCACAGTTTATCCTTCGATGCTTGCTGTTGGCAATTATACAATTACTTATTCCTATGTCGACGGGACTTCGTTTTCCGTAAGTACCCATTTTAATATCAGTAATTCTCCCATCGCGAACTTCAAATGGGAAACCGAATGTTATCAGGCAGGTCAGTCCGTTACCCTGTCCAATTCATCTTCTGCCGCATCCGGAAGTATAACCGGATACAACTGGAAAATATACAAAGCCACCGGTTTCGATTCCTATACTACCCGCGATGTTACGCATACCTTCCCGAACGCCGGCAATCATACCATTGAAATGATGGTTCAAACGTCGGACGGTTGCTCAGATACGGTGAAAAAATTATTTGCCCTGAGACCTGTGGTAAAGCTTGCCGACAAGACCTATCAGGAAAGTTTTGCAAACAATCCCATCGAATGGCAAAGTGAAGCACCCTCCCCGTCGGCAGTCAACAGCTGGCGCCTGGGCAATCCCACCAAAGGATTTACCGGTGATCACTGCTGGTATACCTATATAGCCGGTATCAGTCCTCCCCGTGAACAATCCTGGATTACCAGTCCGTGCTTCGATTTTACGGGCACCCAAAGACCCATGCTGAAAATGAGTATCTGGAGATTGTTCAATCTCGATCGTGACGGGGCTACCCTGCAGTACAGTGTGGATAACGGCAAAACCTGGCAGGTGCTGGGAGAATTGAGTGATGGTTTGAACTGGTTTAACGATTACCAGATTGACGGGAAACCAGGTGATCAATCCCTGGGTTGGTCCAATTTTAACAGCCAGGGAAATGATACCGATTGGAAGGAAGCAAGACATTCATTGGATGTGCTGAGGAACAAGAAATTGGTTCAGTTCAGGATTGCCTATGGATCCGATGGTACCGCGCGAAACAACAATGGATTTGCCTTTGATAATTTCTGGATCGGTGAACGCAACCGCACAGTGTTGCTGGAACATTTCACCAACTCATCCAGTGAGGATTGTGACTCCGTTAATGCCGTGCTGAACAACATGGTCAATAGCAATGACATGAATATCATTGATCTTCAATATCATACTTCTTTCCCGGGAGCGGACCCTTTTAATCAGCAAAATCCGTCGATTCCGGGAGCACGGGTATTCTATTACGGTTTCTCCAATGTACCCTACACCATTCTGAACGGCGGCTCAAAATCGGCACACCGGTTTGACCATGAAATACTTCGGCTTTCTCCCGCCCCGGCGCTGGTGGAATCTTTGGACGACGCCGATTTCTGGATCTCTCTGAATTCAAAGGTGTCCAATAATATTTTAAGTTCCGAAGCCCAGGTGTTTTCGCTAAAGGATATACCTGCCAAACAACTCACCGTACACATCGCAGTTATTGAAAAGGTGATCACGGGTGAAACAGGTATCAATGGGGAAACATCTTTTGAAAGCGTCGTGAAAGCCATGCTGCCCGATGCGGCCGGTACCACCATTTACCAGGAATGGAAAAAGGACGAACCCAGGTACGTGAACCAGTCCCTGGAACTCCATCATGTTTATGACGGTCAACAGCTCAGAGTCGTTGCCTTCGTCCAGGATGAATCAACATACGAGGTATACCAGGCAGCTATCGATACAATTGGTACTATTCACCTGGCAGATGACAATCTGCCCGGAACCGGTACGGAGGAAACTTACAGGGTGTATCCCAATCCTGTCAAAGGAATGGCCCATGTTGATTTCAATCGGGAAATCACTGAGGATATCACCCTTGAAATCTACAACAACCTGGGAGGTCTTTTATTTGTGAAACAGATTCCGGCAGGAACAAAAAGAACCGAAATTCCTGTGGATGTTTATCCGGATGGCCTGTATGTATTAAGACTGGTTAGCCGCGATCACCTTATTGGTATCAGCAAGATCACGATTTCAAAAGGGTTTTAAGCCCCGGATTCAGTGCCCGGTTCAACCAGATACCGGGCAAAACTGCGTCCAAAATCAACCATGTGGTTATACTTCTGCTCTGCGGGCGAGAATTTGCTGGAAATACCCTCCATGACCACGTTTAATTTCAACGCCTTAAGCTGATTCTCTATGATTTTAACTGCCTCACCGCTCCAGCCGTATGATCCGAACGCCGCTGCCTTTTTGCCCCTGTCCCGGATAGGATTGATAACAGCGAACATCCGGTATACCGGCAACAAGGTATTCTGATTGATTGTAGGTGACCCGATCAGCAGCGATTTACTGCGAACTATCAATTCTTCAAGATCACCCAACAATATATTTTCAATATCTACCAGGTTGATAGAAAAATCCACAACCTCTCGAATGCCTGTGGCTATTGCTTCAGCCATTTGTTTTGTATAGCCATAAGCGGAAACATAAGTGATCAGAATGTTGTTATCCCTGCAAAGTGAATCTGCCAGGTATTGCTCGGCATACTTCTCGGAAAGACTCACTTTTTCTTTCCAGGTTGAACGCAGGATAGGTCCATGTCCGGGACAAACGGCCACTATCTCCAGTGGCCTGATTTTTTCAATGGCCTTGATCATGAAACTGCTGAATGGCTTCAGGATAACGTCAAAATAATACCTGAAGGAGTCTCCGTAATCTCCCACCAAGTCATCAAACATGGCCTCGCGGCAGCAATGTGCGCCGAAAGAATCGCAGGTGAACAACAATTTATCATCCTGCAGGTATGCAAATATCGAATCAGGCCAGTGAAGATTCGGAGCAGAAATAAACCGGATGGTCTTATTCCCGAGATCAAGTAAATCGCCATCCTTTACAGCAACAAATTCAAAGGGCCGGTTCACCATGTCCTGAAGATAATTGATCGCCTGCCTGCTTCCATATACAACTGCTTTAGGCGCCAGGTCGAGAAGGTGCTTCACACAACCTGAATGATCGGGTTCAGTATGTGTAACCACAATGTAATCGATTTTCGACGGATCTGTTACACGCGTGAGTTTGCTGAGATAAACGTCATGGAAGCTTTCCTTGACTGTGTCAATGACCACTTTCTTATCGGCATCAATGAAATAGGAATTATAAGTTGTGCCTTCCCTGGTCTCCATCACAATATCAAAGGTGACGATACTTTTGTCCAAAATCCCGATCCAGCTGACATCTTTTAAGATGCTTAATACTTGATCGTCTTTCATTATTTCCATAAAGCAATTGGTTTGTGCAAAAATAAATTAAATTTATATCTTTATATAGATCAATAGATGATTGCATTGAGCCGGTCTGTTTTCCATAAGATCTTTCGTTTTTATTATGAGGGCTTCCGTGATATGACGGTAGGAAAAAAGTTATGGATCATTATCCTCATTAAACTTTTCATAATGTTTTTCATCCTGAAAATTTTCTTTTTCCCGGACATCCTGAAGGTTAATTTCAAAAACGACAGGGAAAGAGGAGATTATGTAATTGAGCAGTTGGTAAAACCCCGATAACTATGTTTGAAAACATCGATTTCTCTTTGGTTAACTGGTCGCGCGGGCAATTTGCACTCACCGCCATGTATCATTGGATATTTGTCCCGTTGACCCTCGGATTGTCCTTTATAATCGCCATAATGGAATCATTATATGTGCGAACGGGCAATGAAGAATGGAAAAGAATCACCAAGTTCTGGATGACTCTTTTCGGGATAAATTTTGCCATTGGTGTAGCTACCGGCATCATACTTGAATTTGAATTCGGAACCAACTGGTCCAATTATTCCTGGTTTGTCGGGGACATTTTCGGAGCTCCCCTTGCCATTGAAGGAATCATGGCATTTTTCCTGGAATCCACTTTTATTGCAGTCATGTTTTTTGGATGGAATAAAGTCAGTAAAAAATCCCACCTGATCTCAACCTGGCTGGTTGCTTTCGGCTCAAATCTATCTGCTTTGTGGATACTAGTTGCCAATGCGTGGATGCAGAAACCGGTAGGCATGCACTTTAATCCCGATACGGCACGGAATGAAATGTTAAATTTCTGGGAGGTTTTTCTGTCTCCTGTTGCAGTAAATAAATTCCTTCATACCATCACATCCGGATATGTGCTGGCGGCACTGTTTGTGGTTGGCGTAAGCTCCTGGTACCTGCTTAAAAACAGGGAGCATTTGTTGGCCAAGCGCAGTATACTGGTTGCCGGGATTTTTGGTTTGATCTCGTCCCTTATGCTGATCTATACCGGAGATGGCTCTGCCAAGCAGGTTGCCGAGGTTCAGCCCATGAAACTGTCAGCCATGGAAGGGCTATACAATGGCAAGGAAGGAGCCGGGCTGATGGTCATCGGTTTCTTATCTGACGATCCCGCAGATACGACCACCCGCAATACCAAAAAGCTTGCCTTTAAGATTGAAATTCCAAAATTTCTTTCACTACTGGCCTTCGGTAAATTCGATTCCTTTGTTCCCGGAGTTAACGACCTGGTCGACGGAAATCCTGAACAGGGAATCCTATCCGTTGCAGAAAAGATAGACCGGGGCAGGATTGCACGGGAATCTATGGCGCAACTTAAAACTGCACGTGACAACGGCGATATGGCTGCCTATGAACAGTTGAAAGACAAATTCACCAGCGAAGAATTCATGAACGACTTTTTCCGCTATTTCGGATATGGCTTCCTGGATGACCCGAATAGCGTAATTCCGAATGTCCCGGTTGCTTTTTATAGTTTTCACATCATGGTGACTCTGGGATTTTTCTTTCTCCTTTTGCTTTTCCTGATATTGGTATCCCTCTTCAGAAATAAAATTGGATCCAGTAGGTTCTTGCTATGGTTGTCTGTTTTCACCATCCCCCTTGCCTATCTCGCCTCCCAGGCCGGATGGGTATTGGCGGAAATGGGAAGGCAACCCTGGGTGATCCAGGATCTCCTGCCCACCATGGCAGCCGTTTCGCATATCAATACAACCTCGGTTCAGATAACCTTTTTTCTTTTTGCCATTCTTTTTACCGCATTGCTGATCGCTGAACTGAATATCATGTTCAGACAAATTAAAAACGGACCTAAATAAAGAGGAATATGTTTGAATCTTTATCCTATTTTGCTTTGCAGCATTACTGGTGGGCGATCATCTCGCTGCTGGGCGCACTGCTTGTTTTTTTGCTGTTTGTACAGGGCGGACAAACCCTCATTTATGCCCTTGGTAAAAATGAGACTGAACGCACCCTCCTGGTGAATTCATTGGGACGAAAGTGGGAGTTTACCTTTACAACGCTGGTGACTTTCGGCGGCGCATTTTTTGCATCTTTCCCTTTGTTCTATTCCACAAGTTTCGGTGGCGCCTACTGGGTTTGGATGCTCATTCTTTTCTGTTTTGTCCTGCAGGCTGTGTCCTATGAATATCGGTCAAAACCGGCCAATGTCTTCGGTCCCCGCACTTTCGAAACTTTCCTGTACATCAACGGCGCCCTGGGAACCATCCTGCTGGGCACGGCCGTGGCCACGTTCTTCACAGGCTCATCCTTCAGCATCGATTTTAAAAACATCACCAACGTGAGCGATCCGGTGATTTCCAGGTGGGAGACACCCTACCACGGGCTCGAAGCAGCGCTGAATATCCACAATCTTTCCCTTGGACTATCTGTTTTCTTCCTGGCCCGTATCCTCGCAGTTCTTTATTTCATAAACAATGTTCAGCATGAAGCCATACAAGAGAGAGCGGCAAAATCCCTGCTGAGAAATACCATACCCTTTCTTGTGGTATTTCTTACATTCGTGATTATCCTTCTTACCCGTAAAGGATTTGCAGTGGATACGACATCAGGAATCGTATATTATGAGAATTTCAAATACATGCATAATCTGATTCAGATGCCTGCAGTGGCTGTTCTTTTCCTGGCGGGAATCCTGCTGGTGCTTTTCGGCATTATTAAAACCCTTGTAACAGGAGGATACGGCAAAGGTATATGGTTTTCCGGTACCGGGACCATCCTGTTTGTGTTCAGCCTTTTCCTGCTGGCCGGATACAACCATACAGCCTATTACCCCTCAACCTTCGATTTGCAAAGTTCTCTCACCATTATAAACAGTTCATCCAGCAGATATACCCTCGTCGCCATGAGTTATGTATCCTTGCTGATACCTTTTGTTGTGGCTTACATCTTTTACGCCTGGCGATCCATGAACCGTACAAAGATCAGCGAGGATGAAATCCGGTCAGAATCTCATGTTTATTAACCACTAATTCTAGTTTGCTATGTATACCTCGTCAATTCTCCTTTTGCTCAGCTGGCCGGTGGTTATCATCATATGCTGGTTCGCAGTCAGGTTTGCACTCGACTATTATGAGAATAAGCAGGAAAAGACTGGGGAAACCTGATAAGGATATTCAATGGACAGCGCTGGTATTATTGCATTTTCACAAACCAGTTGTTCACCAGCGACAGGATAATATACATGACAATAGCCGGAGCCAGGCCCGGAAGTCCATGCACCACTATCAACACTGCCGCAAAGAGCAGAAATAAATACCGTAGGAAGTTTCCCCGGATTCCATAATCGGAGAACTTAAGGGAGAACATCCTGATATTGGATACCAGAAGATAGCAGGATAGTATAACAATGGCCAGAAGGAAATACCTGTTGAAAGTCAGACTGGCAAAAGGAAACGCATGACTGCTTTCTGCAATGAAACCCAGGGCAGCAATGAAAATAGCGTTGGCTGGTGTTGCCAATCCTTTAAAGCTTTTTACCTGCTCCGAATCGAGGTTGAATTTTGCAAGCCTCAGCGCTGAAAAAACAGTAACCAGGAATGAACTGTAAAGAATGACGGATTGCCCGAAGGTGGGATTCATCACATCATAATCAGAACCGGTTGAGCTGCTGACATACGAAAGAAGAATAAGCCGGTAAAGTATCATGGCGGGAGCTACGCCGAAACTGACAACATCAGCCAGGGAATCAAGTTGCTTGCCAAAAGCAGAAATAGCATTTAAACTTCGGGCAGCAAAACCGTCCATGAAATCGAAAAAAGCCGCTGCAAGGATAAAATAACCGGCCAGATTAAGATCACCGCGTGAAACGGATATCACAACAGAAATGCAACCCATAATCAGTCCCAGGGATGTAATAAAACTGGGTAGTCCTTTTTTTATCTGCTCCATGGAGAATTATTGATCATTTTAGGATAAACAGTAAGAAATTATTTCCCGCAATCCTACAAATGTAATCCGATTTTAATTTAAATGTATATTTTTGTGTTATCCATACCTTTTAATCCCAGTGGAAAAGCAATATGAAAATAGCCGTAGATTTTGACGGAACCATCGTGGAACACCGCTATCCCCAGATCGGGGAGGAAAAACTATTTGCGTTCGAAACGCTCAAGCAATTGCAGAAGCTTGGCCATCAGCTAATTCTTTGGACCTTCAGGCACGGTAAAGAGCTTGATGAAGCCGTTGACTACTGTCGCAAAAAAGGCATCGAATTTTACGCCATTAATAAAAGCTATCCTGAAGAGGTCTTTGAATTGGAGCACAGCAGCCGTAAAATCGATGTTGAACTTTTCATCGATGATAGAAATGTGGGTGGCTTCCCCGGGTGGAGTGAAATATGGCAGATGATTAATCCTGATTATGCGGATTCGGAATACAACGAGCTCAGCAGTCTGGCCAAAGGCAACACAAAAGTAGGAAGCAGATTGAAAAAGCTCTTTCAGTGAACCTGAAATACCAATTTGTACGAATGAAATCGGTTTTCAAAATACCGGCACTGCTCATTGTGACTTTTGCCCTCATTTTCCTGCTGAGCTGCTGCAGAAAGAATGCGCCCCAAAAATCCCAGGCGCCTGCTGAATCAGCACGGCAAAATACCACACAACTTGTTTCACCCAAAAGCAATACGGTCATAAACTGCGGCGATTCTGTCAGTATCAAAATCAGCCGGCTCAATGCAGGTATTCATATTGATTCGCTGGCTATCATTGCAGGCAAGAAAAGCCGGATGACGATAACAGGTTACACCGAAAATATTTACTGGCCGTCCCGGGAAAGCCGGGTCGGACAAATAACCCTGCAGGTCATCGTATATTACAATGACAGCCTCAGGGAATCGCACAATGTAGGACTGGTTATACTCTCAGATATTATCCCCAAGAAGTACAATTACAGGGTGATCAAACAGTTCCCTCACGACAATCAGGCCTATACCCAGGGACTTGTATATGACAACGGTGTCCTGTATGAAAGCACCGGCCTCGAAGGTCAATCCTCTTTGAGGATCGTGGATATTCCCTCCGGTAAGCCTAAAAAAACAGTATCACTGGCGCCCCTGTTTTTCGGAGAAGGAATTGCGCTTTACAGGGATCAGGTTTACCAGGTTACTTACAAATCGCAGGTCGGCTTCGTTTATGATAAAAATACCCTCGAACAGATCCGGAGCTTCGACTACCAGATCAGGGAAGGATGGGGACTTACCACCGACGGGAAAAACCTGATCATGTCCGATGGCTCGGCGCAGCTGTATTTTATTGAACCGGAGTATTTCACCCAGGTTGACCAGGTTGAGGTATTTGATAACAAAGGATTGATCGATTCACTCAATGAAATTGAGTACATTCGGGGCAAAGTCCTGGCCAACGTATACGGTGAAAGCTATATCGTAATTGTAGATCCCTCCACCGGAAAGGTTACAGGTAAGGCTGAATTCCAGGATCTTATGCCAAAAGGATTCAAGGGTGATTACGGGAAGGTACTCAATGGTATCGCTTACAATCCGCAGACAGGTCATCTGTATATAACCGGAAAAAACTGGCCCGTTTTATACGAAATTGAACTTGTTCCCGCTTTGTAAAAAATAACCTGTAAGCATCCTAATTGTCATTCTGTTAACCGGTTATTAGTCGCATGTTGTTAATTCATATATTATTGATAATCAATGTATAATAATACTTTATGAACAGCCTGTCCTGGGGTCGGCCTTGTTAATAACTTGTTCATAAATGAAAATTTATTGTTTACAAAAGGGGGATTTAAATAAAAATTCCTTGAGTTTTTAAATTGTATTTTTGAACCCGCTCTTAAGGCTTAATTTTACAGAAACTGCAAAGAAGGTACAGATGGGAAAAATAATTGCAATTGCGAATCAAAAAGGCGGCGTTGGCAAAACCACTACAGCGATAAATCTGGCAGCGAGTCTCGCGGTACTTGAGAAAAAAGTACTTATAATTGATGCTGATCCTCAGGCAAATGCCACCTCTGGTTCCGGATTTGACATCAAAAACGTAAAGACCAGCATTTATGAATGTCTTATCGATGAAGTCAATCCCAATGATATCATTTTAAACAGTGAAATTGAAGGCCTTGATCTTTTGCCATCGCACATTGACCTGGTAGGGGCTGAAATTGAAATGCTGAACATGCCCAACCGGGAAAGGATGCTGAAAACCGTCATCGAGAAAATAGAAAAAAAATACGATTACATACTTATTGACTGTTCACCTTCCCTTGGCCTGATCACGGTTAATTCCCTTACGGCAGCCCACTCCATTATGATTCCCGTGCAATGTGAGTATTTTGCCCTGGAAGGACTCGGTAAATTGCTGAACACGATCAAGATCATTCAGAGCAGGCTGAATCCCGATCTCGAAATTGAAGGATTTGTCCTCACCATGTATGATTCTCGGTTGCGGTTATCCAACCAGGTCGTGGAGGAGGTAAGGAGGCATTTTCAGCAAATGGTGTTTGATACGATTATCCAACGGAATGTCAAAATAAGTGAAGCGCCCAGTTTTGGGAAACCTGTCATCATGTACGATGCCGAATCAAAAGGATCTTTGAACTACCTGAATCTTGCCCGGGAACTGTTGCAGAAAAACGGGGATACGAAGATCCCCGAAAACCAGAAAACCATTGAGTAGAATATATGTCAAAGAAAAACGTGCTTGGAAGAGGCCTGGGTGCCCTGATTGAAGAGGCAGAACCTGAAGTGGTCATCGTAAAATCTGTGACCGGCGGGACCGAAATTGATATCAACCTGGTTGATGCCAATCCGTTCCAGCCCAGATCCGTCTTTGATCAGGAAGCTCTTGAGGAGCTTGCCACATCTATTAAAGAAATTGGTGTTATCCAGCCCATCACGGTACGGGAACTCGAAAATGGCAGGTACCAGCTTATTACGGGCGAACGCAGGTTCAGGGCAGCGCGTATTGCAGGTCTGACACACATACCGGCCTATATCCGGACTGCCAATGATCAGGGAATGCTCGAAATGGCCCTGGTGGAAAACATACAGCGTGAAGACCTGAATGCTGTGGATATCGCCATCAGCTACCAGCGTCTCGTGGAAGAGTGCAGCCTGACACAGGAAAATCTCAGTCTCCGGGTGGGCAAGAAAAGGGCTACTGTATCCAATTACCTCCGCCTGCTGAAACTTCCTGCTGAGATACAGCTCGGTATCCGCGACAATAAAATTACCATGGGCCATGCCCGCACCCTGGTTACTATTGAAAATCCAAGGGATCAGATCAGACTCTATAACCAGGTGATCGAGAAGGATCTTTCCGTGAGAAAAGCAGAAGAACTTGCCAGAAAATTTGAAAAAGACCTGTTGAAAAAAAGCGCGGATCAGCCCAATTCAGATGCAGTTCCTCAGCCTTACGAAGCCCTTACCAATCAGCTGTCTGAATTCTTCAATACCAACATCCATTTTCAGAGAAGCAACAACGGCAAGGGGAAAATAGTGATTCCCTTCCGCTCCGATGACGAACTCGAAAGAATTATCGGTATCTTTGACCGGCTGAAAGGTTAAACCGATATCAAATTGTATCTGAAACCCGCAACTGATCTTGATTGTAAATTAAGACCTCTCATTTGCTGTTTGCTAATGGCAGGTTTCATGACCCTGGTCCCGTTTCAGGCACGTGCCCAGGAAAGGGATACCGTTTCGGTTGATACCACTGTCCACCGGCACACCCCCCGGAGAGCAATCCTGTATTCCGCTATTTGTCCGGGACTCGGACAGGTATATAATAAAAAGTACTGGAAACTGCCGATCATATACGGGGCAGGCGGAGCATTTGCATACTATTTTCGATTCTACCAGCTGAAATATACCAAGTTCAGGGAAGCCAACGATAAAGGGGATACAGGCGAAGCAATTATTATTGACGGAGCTCCCTACGATTTTGATGACCTGGCGCGCGGCAGGGATTGGTACAGGCGTTATCGCGACCTGAATGTACTGGGAATGGCAGCCATTTACTTTCTGAATATCATCGATGCCATGGTGGATGCCCATTTCTTTTATTTCGATGTCTCGGACGACCTCACCATGAGACTGGAACCGGCGATCATTGAAAATCCGGGGATGACTGCATCTGTCGGTTTTCGGATTAACTTAGGATTTTAACTATTTTTGCGAAAAATGATATCCCATGCAACAACTACGCATTCTTTTGCTTCTTATCACCGCACTCGGATTATTTGAATATCATGCTGCTTCGCAGCAACAGGAAAGACTGAACTCCATCATCAATGATACCACAATAACCGATCTGAACTTTGATGAAAACCTGGACAGCCTTCTGAACCTGTATTATGTAGGACAGGCATTGGCCAATTCTCCTGAATTCTGGAATAATAGCTCTGATAGTGTGGTTCCTACTTTCACGGATTCCGTATACATCGAGAGGCTGAAAAAAATACCTACCGTCATTGATCTTACCTATAATTCAGTTGTTCGGCGGTATATTGATGTATATACCAAACAAAAAAGGGGATCTGTGGGTGTTATGCTCGGATTATCCCAGTATTACTTTCCGCTTTTTGATGAAGTATTCGATTATTACGATATCCCCAACGAAATGAAATACATGTCCATCATTGAATCTGCGCTAAACCCGAGGGCATATTCAAGGACAAGGGCGGTAGGACTCTGGCAGTTCATGTACGGTACAGGTCGTCTTTATGGTCTTACGGTTAACTCTCTGGTGGATGAACGACGCGATCCGATCAAGTCAACACACGCCGCAGCCAGATTTGTCAAGGATCTCTATGCCATTTACAACGACTGGATCCTGGTGGTGGCTGCATACAACTGCGGCCCCGGCAATGTGAACAAAGCCATCCGCCGTTCCGGCGGCAAAAGGAATTACTGGGATATCTATTACTATCTCCCGCGTGAAACCCGGGGCCATGTTCCGGCTTTCATTGCCGCGACCTACATGATGAATTATTACAAGGAGCACTATCTGAAACCGGTGCCGGTGAGTTTCCCAATCACCAGCGACACCATCATGCTAACCCACAATCTCCACCTTTCCCAGGTTTCCGAAGTGCTTGGAATTCCTTTGCAGCTGCTCCGTGATATGAATCCGCAGTATCGCACCGATATCATACCTGCATCCGGTAAACCCATGCCGCTGAGACTTCCCCTTGAACAAACGGCTAAATTCATTGATTTTAAGGAAGACATCTATGCTTACAAGGATTCTGTTTTTTTCAACAATGAGAAGATCATTACCTCACCCACCACAATGGATGCACGAGGTTTCGAGGAACCTCCTCCGGGTAACTATGCCAAGCTTACCTATACCGTGAAGGAAGGAGATAACCTGGGCTTTGTTTCCATGTGGTACAATGTGCGCATTTCCGATATTCATTACTGGAACAACATCCGGCAAAACACGATCAGGTCCGGACAAAAGCTTGCCATTTATGTTCCCCGCAACAACGTTAGCAAGTTCGAAGATATCAATACGCTTTCATTCAGGGAAAAACAGGCCAGGATCGGTAAAACCGTGACTGTACCGGCTGAAAAACCTGCTCAGACTGTTACTTCCGGACAAGGCTATGTTATTTATACCGTGAAACAGGGTGATACAATCTGGGATATCATGAAAAAATACCCGGGCGTGACCGAGGCTGAAATCAAGAACCTGAACAACCTGTCTGATATAAGCAAAATTAAGCCCGGCCAGGAGCTGAAAATTAAACCCAAATCCTGAAACGCTGAGATCATTGAACCGTATAATGAATTGACCGGTTCATTCAAACAGATTGGGATATCCATATGAAACCATCAGGTGTTCTGCTTTTCCTGTTGTCGGTATGTTTTCTGCTCCTGGCAGGTGCAATGCTATTTCCCAGGGAAGGCATCCGGATTTCGGAGAACCTGCAATTGCGATTTTTTTCACCCGCGGACCTCTTTTCAGCCAAACCAGCCGCATACGCTGATATCAATAAGATCCTGAAGCAGCAGGAATACCTGAATGACTCTGTTTTAACTGCCCTGGCCGGAGGTGACTATGCTGAAATCGATACTGTACGCGCAAATCCGGATAGCCTGATTGCCAGTATAACCCGTATTGAATTCCCCCGGAATGATTCCGCCTTGCTGGATCCCTTTTTCAGAACGCTTAGGAACCTGCCGGCTTCGGGACAGCTGATCAGGATATTGCATTACGGGGATTCCCAGATCGAAGATGATCGCATTACCTCCCTCCTGCGCAACCGGCTTCAGGCAAAATTCGGCGGTTCGGGAGCCGGTCTGGTTCCGGCCTCTCAGCTCTATCCTTACGGATTTTCAATGAAACAGGATAATTCTGAAAACTGGTACAGGTACACTGGTTTCGGAAAAATAGATACTACCATCAGGCACCGCAGATATGGAGCGCTGGCCAGTTATTGCAGTTTTCAGCCGTACGGACTTTCCCCTGCATCGGATACCACCGAGGCCTGGATAAAATTCAGCATTTCCCCTTACTCTTACAAAAATACAAAACATTTCAGCCAGTGCCGCGTATTTTACAGCCATAACCAGGAACCCTTTCTGAGCGAACTGTATATCGACAGTAAATTACAGGACGCTGATCTTTTCCCTACAGCCAACCGGCTTAAAGTAATACACTGGCGATTTGACAGCCCTTCCGAAGAACTCATGCTCAAATTCAAAGGGCAGTCCAGTCCGGAGATCTATGGCATTGCGCTCGACGGGTCCGGAGGTATCGCTGTGGACAATATCCCGCTTCGTGGATGTTCGGGACTGTTTTTCACCCTGTTCGACGAGCAACTGATGGCTGAAATGTACAAAGAACTGAATGTCAGATTATTCATTTTACAGTTCGGCGGTAACTTCGTACCATCGGGCCTGAGCAATTATACCGGTTATGAGACCTGGTTCAGCAACCAGATCCGAAGAATAAAAAAACTCTGTCCCGGGGCGGTCATCCTGGTAATTGGCGTAGCCGACATGTCGGTGAAGGAAAAAAACCGCTACGTAACCAATCCCAATGTGGAAAAGGTAAGAGATGCCCTGAAATCAGCTGCTTTCAAGTCAGGCGCTGCCTTCTGGGATATGTATAAAGCCATGGGAGGAGAAAACTCAATGCCTTCATGGGTATTTGCCGACCCTCCTCTTGCTTCCGGTGATTTTGTCCATTTTAATTCTCGCGGCTCAAAAACTATTGCCCAGATGTTTTACAATGCTTTTATTCTTGAATATCACCGATTTGAAAAACATGCGCAATAGTATTTTATTCTATATCATCCTGTTAACCCAGCCTGTTTGCGCGCAAATAGCGCCTTCCCCGTTGGACCTGCCCGATTACGGTTTCATCCTTTACAATACCAATCAGTTTGAGCTGGTCCAGGACAATCCGCGCTATACTGAACTGTTTGCCAAGTTCGACAATCTGATCCGGACCGGCGACAACCAGATTAAGATTGTCCACCTGGGCGGATCGCACATCCAGGCTGATGTTTATACGCATCGCATTCGCCAGGAACTGCAGTCGTTCTACCCCGGCGTCCTGGGTTCACGTGGTTTCTTCTTTCCATACAGTGTTGCCCATACAAACAGCCCTTCCAACCTCTGGATCACCTATTCGGGTGAATGGCAGTCCTGCAAAAATACACAGTCATTGCCGGCCTTTACACTGGGCCTGTCGGGTATCACGTCAGTACTGACCAGCCCGGCAGGAAGTCTTACCATTGTTGCCCGGTACGATTCCCTGATGCATTATGATTTCAACCGGATTAAAATATTCTGTAATGCTGCAGAAACAGGTGTAATCCCCGAGGTTAATACGGGTTCCTTACTGGCGACCGTGCATAAAACAGGTGAATTCGTACAATATGATCTCACCGGCTATACGGATACCCTTTCCATCCGGATCTCACAAAGTGATTCCGCAGGCATACCTTTTCAGCTTTACGGGATAAGCCTCGAAAACGACGATCCCGGGGTCGTGTATAACGCCATTGGCGTCAATGGCGCCAAGCTGGAATCTTTTCTCCGTTGCGGTCTCTTCGTGCAACAGATGAAAACATTGGATCCCGACTGGGTGATCGTTTCCATTGGCACAAACGAAGGAAATACACGTCTGTTTGACCCCGGGGCTTACCGCAGCGATTACCTGAAACTGCTCGATTCCATCAAACTGGCTGCTCCGCGTACAGCGATACTGTTGACGGTTCCCAACGACAGCTATCTGTTCAAACGGTATATGAATCCAAATACCGCCCGCATACGGGAAATAATTTATGAGATTGCGCGTTCATACCATTGCGGGGTCTGGGATTTTTACTCCATTATGGGCGGACTGAATTCATCCAAAGTATGGTATGACAATGGCCTCATGAGTAAAGATCATATTCATTTCAATAAACCGGGATACCTGCTGAAAGGGGATCTTTTTTACACTGCTTTTTTGAAAAGCTGGGATGAACATGTATCAGAACGACAACCCCAGCTCCACACACTGCTCCCGCAACTCGAGTATTCGCATCCGCTCCTCCAAACTCAGCTCCCTCACATTCTTTACCCGGTGCCCATTACCCGGCACCCAGTACCCAGTACCCAGCAACCTATTCATGATTGACCAGCTAAAACGCATATTCCTTTTTAACCCCGATGAACCGCTCATTTTTACGAGGTTGTTCTTCTGGGGCTTTTTCCTGGTCGTCCTTGTCTTTTATTCCATCCTCTACAAGCGGAAAACATCCCGGAATATATACCTCTGGCTGGTATCACTATTCTTTTACTATAAAACCGGGGGATTATTTCTCCTGATCCTGATTTTCACCACCGTTGTTGATTTCTTTATCGGAAAAGCCATTTTCAGTGCCCGTTCGCAATCCGGTAAAAAAGCATGGCTCGCTGTGAGCCTTGTCCTGACACTCTCTATCCTGGCGTTTTTCAAATATGATATCTTTTTTACGGAAACCATCAATGCCTTACTGGGTACACATTTTGAAGTGATAAACCACGGAGCTTCCTGGTCCAACTTATTTTTGGGTACACATTTTGATATTGGCAAATTGCTTCCCCCGGTCGGTATCTCATTCTTTACTTTTCAAACGATCAGCTATGTCATCGACATTTACCGGGGGCAGGTGAAACCTGTGACCCGTTTGGGTGATTATGGCTTTTTCGTTTCATTCTTCCCGCAACTGGTGGCAGGACCCATTGTGCGGGCCTCACAATTCATTCCGCAGATTTACAAGGATTATTCTGTTACCAGGGCAGAATTTGGCATTGCCGTATTCATGATCCTAAAAGGCCTCACCAAGAAGTTGTTTATTGGCGACTACATTGCCTTAAACCTGATTGACCGGGTTTTTGCCAACCCCGTTTCTTACTCCGGATTTGAAAACCTGATGGGATTGTACGGTTATTCCCTGCAGGTTTACTGTGATTTTTCGGGGTACACCGACATAGCCACAGGTGTGGCGCTGCTTCTGGGATTTCACCTGCCGCAAAATTTCAATTCACCTTACAAGGCAAAAAATGTTGGTGACTTTTGGAAACGATGGCATATGTCTCTTTCATCCTGGCTCAAAGACTATCTTTACATTCCCATGGGAGGTAACCGCGGCGCTTCCCTTTTTACATACATCAGCCTGACACTGGTGCTGGCCTTTGTTGTGCTGCTGTCCGGCAGGCTCTGGCTGATTCCGGTTTTTACGGCCATAGCGGGTATCACTGCTTTGATCATGTATTATTTCCCCGCAGTCAGGCTCACTTTCACCACAAACATCAACCTGATGATGACCATGCTCATTGGCGGACTCTGGCACGGCGCAAGCTGGATGTTCGTGATCTGGGGCGGATTGAATGGCCTGGGTATTGTGGTTTACAAGTTCTGGAGAAAAATAAGCCCGTGGGAGAAATCCAACCATTGGGCAGCCGATTTCTGGAAAATCTTCATCACCTTCAATTTCATTACCTTCACCCGAATCTGGTTCCGGGGTGAATCCATGCAGGGCACCAATGACCTGATGCGGCAGATTGCCGGAAACTTCGGATGGGCCCAGGTGCCGGTTATGATCCTTTCTTACTGGAAGGTTTTTGCCATTATGATCCTGGGATATGTTTTACACTGGTTGCCTTATTCAATCAAGGACAAAGGAACGAACTGGTTCGTGGCAACACCCCTCTATCAGAAAGCCATTATCAGCGCTATCGTCGTTTTTATCATCTACCAGTCGTTATCGGCCGGACTTCAGCCCTTCATCTATTTCAGGTTCTGACAAGCATTATTTGATTCGAAATAAGGTTATTTTTGGTGATTGCACGCTGATAATAATCCGATGAACAAGCCTAATCACCTGTCAACTTTTCTGATCCTGCCTATTGTCATCATCCTTTTTATTATTACCCGCCTGAATTACCTGAACCTGCCTTTTTACTGGGACGAAGCCTGGTCATACGCCACCGCGGTTTTTGATCTGGCCGAAAACAAATTGCCGGTTCTTCCCGGCACCATTGATCCGAACCTCACCAGAGGTCATCCTCCCGTATTCTACTTCCTCTCTGCTTCGTGGGTGAAGATCTTCGGCCCTCACCTGGTGCCGGTGCACATTTTCCCGCTTCTGGTTTCGGTGATTTTTATAAGTGCCGTTTTCTTTATCACTCGTAACCTCTATAATCATTTTACCGCTTTGACTGCATTACTGCTGCTGCCACTGCAAACCCTTTTCCTGTCCCAGAGTACCCAGCTTCTTCCCGAAATCATGCTGGCACTCTGGACCGTGCTGACTTTTTACGCCTATTTCAAGAGGAAATGGATCCTGTTTATGATATTTTCCATATTGCTCATAATGACCAAAGAAACAGGCATGGTGCTGATCGGCACCCTGTTTCTCGATAAACTGCTGATTGAAAGGTTTTTCACCAGGGGTCAGAAAAAGCCAGTAAAATGGCGGATCAGGGAATTGGCCATCATGAGCATACCGTTACTGGCATTTGCAATATTCATGGTTCTGCAGAAAATACGAAACGGCTGGTTTCTGTATCCTGGACACCTCGACCTAACGATCCTGGATCCCCGTGAAATATTGAACCGGACTCATCTCTTCCTTTCCAGGCTTCTGTTCCGGAATGGCAAAAACATCTTTTTCATTTTTTCAGCCATGGCTTTTATCTACCTGCTGATCAAAAAATCGGTCAGCAGATATGCCGCCCATCTTTTGGTTTTTTCTGCGCTTTTCATACTTCTCTATATCGCTTTTTCCTCTGTGAATTTTTTTACTACCCGCTATTTGTTAAGTGTGCTTCCCTTTTTCATTATTCCCTGTTCCTGGCTTATCACCCAGGGACTGAAAACGAACTTGCATAAAGTTTCGGCACTTGCCCTTTTCATGCTGATTTTCGGCTATTACGCTTTTGTTGCTGAACCATGCAGTGAACAGGACACCTCGCCGGGCTATAAAAATACGGTGCTTCTGCAAAAGCAGGCGGTGAATTTTGCCGAGGACATGCAATGGCAGCAAAAATCGATTTATGCTACTTTTCTGATGCAGTACTATTTAACGGATCCTGAACTGGGATACCTGAATGACAGGGCACATCCGTTTACCGATATCAGCAACGGCGCCGGAAAGGATTATGACCTTTATATTTTCTGCAGCAATGAGAATGATCCGTTGCACGCCAAAATTCAAAACGACAGGAACTTTAAACAGGTTAAAAGATTTGAAAACGATTGTTCCTGGGTGGAATGGTACATTCCGGTTTTTGCCAGAGCCAATTTATAGCAATTAGCTATATTTGACATACGTAAAGAAAATGATTGAATCATACTACAAACCATGCCAGTTCAACCCCAAATCAGTGTTGTGATCCCGCTTTATAATGAAGAAGTCAATATTGAGGTATTGTACAACGCTTTAATAACTTCCATTGGCCCGCTGCACCGTGAATTTGAAATTGTTTTTGTGGATGACGGCAGCCGCGACAGATCGTTTGAACTTGTAAAAACACTTAGTACTAAAGATCCCAGGGTAAAAGGCATATCTCTTTCCCGGAATTTCGGACACCAGGTAGCCCTGCTGGCCGGTATGCAGCAAGCCTGCGGTAATATTATCATTACCATGGATGCTGATTTGCAGCATCCCCCCGAGGTGATCCCGCAAATGCTCGATGCAGGCAGCAGGGGGTATGATATCGTGAATACGCGCAGGATTGACGGCAAAGGAACCAGCCATTTCAAAAAGCTCACTTCCCGGTGTTTTTACGGGATCATCAATCGCATTGCAGATATTACCATTCCGGAAGGATCATCGGATTTCAGGCTGATGAACCGGAAAGCCCTTGATTCCTTTCTTCAGTTCGGAGAAAGGGACCGTTTCACCCGCGGTCTGGTCAATTGGATGGGATTCCGGCAAACTGTGGTGGATTATGAATGTCCGCCCCGTTACGCCGGAAAATCCAAGTATACTTTCCGCAAGATGGTGCATTTCGCTGCAGATGGCATCACTGCCTTTTCATCCAGGCCCCTGAGAATTGCTTCCTACACGGGATTTATTGTATTCCTGCTGGGACTTGCCTACGCTGTTTTTGCCGTTGTACAGCACTTCACCGGCAAAACCATCCCCGGTTGGACATCCCTGCTGGTAACCGTTCTGATTTTAGGGGGCATTCAATTGCTGGGCCTGGGAATAATCGGTGAATACCTTGCCAGGATCTTCAACGAATCCAAATCGCGCCCCCTTTACTTTATCAAAGATAAAACCACCTGATGTCCGGGAAATATATCAGACATACCGGGCTTTTAATTACCGCATTGCTCTCTTTAACAGTACTTTCGGTATTTTACGGTAATCTCTTCGGCAAACTGAACAGGATTTGCTTTGCTTCCGGTGGTGACGGCATGCAGAGCTATATCAACATGGATTACCATATCCGGCACGACAGCACTTATATGCGCTGCAATTCCATGAATTATCCTTACGGCGAGCATGTTTTCTTCGCCAACAACCAGCCGTTGATCAGCAACACCATTAAATTCATTTCACAAAACGTCGTGGATATTTCGGATTACACGCTGGGTATCCTGAATTTCATCATGCTCTTCTGCCTGGTCATCACCCCCGTCATCCTTTACCTCATTTTTAAAGATCTGCAGGTCGGGACCCTGGTTTCCATACTCGCTTCGTTGGGTATCACCTACCTGAGCCCCCAGCTCGACCGCTTTGGGGGACATTTCAGCCTGGCCTATGTATGCGCCATCCCTCTCATGATGCTGTTGCTTATGCGGTTTTTCAAAAAACCGTCGGCATGGCTTACTTTATGCATATTCCTGACTGTACTGGCGGGTGCACTGACCCATTTCTACCTGTATGGTTTTTTTGCGGTGCTTATCCTGTTCTTCTATGCCGGTTATGGTCTGGCCCGGGAAAAGGTGTTCCAAAAAAAGCATACCTGGCTCATCCACCTGTTTGTGCAACTTGTGCTTCCCTTCCTGATTCTGCAGGTCTTTTACCTCTTTGATCAGGTCACCGACCGTACCTCCTATCCCTGGGGTTTTCTGTATTACAGGGCTTACCCCCAAAGCATTTTTTTACCCTTCAATAAACCTTACGGCCGTTTTTTGCATGACCTGGTGGATATTTCCTTTATCGACTGGGAAGGGTATGCCTATGTGGGTTTACTGGCGGTGAGCGGTACGATCTTCTTCCTCGTGATGTCAGCCAAAAAAATAATCACAGGAAATACCCGCCTCATCTGGCAGGTAACGCCCAAACTGCAGTTAAATATACTCTTCTGGGCATCTGTTGTCGCTTTGCTCTATTCCTTTGGCCTGCCATTTGTCCTGGGGCTTCAGTCCCTCATCGATCTCATCGGTCCTGTCCGGCAAATGCGCGGAATTGCTCGATTCTCCTGGGTGTTTTATTATGTCATCAATATCATCTGCGTATACTGGCTTTGGGATTACTGGAAAAAGAGGGGTAAAAAAATCCTGCCGGCCATTTTACTGACTGCAGCATTACTGATCCTTTCCTATGATGCCTTTTACAATGTGCGCAACAGAGGTAACCTACTTGAAAATCATATTCCCGAGCTGGTCGACAGCCAGCTTGCCCTGCCTGAAAACCAGTGGATCCGGCACTTACATCCCGGGCAGTTCCAGGCTTTCATACCTCTGCCTTACTTCCATATCGGTTCAGAAAATATCTGGCTCGATAAAGGCTGTGAGATCATTCCGAAAAGCTTCATCACCATTGTCCGCTCAGGATTGCCCTGCCTGGGCGTCAGCCTGAGCCGCACATCGCTGAATCAGACTGTCGATAATATTGCGCTGATGCTGGAACCGGCGGGCAGGCCGGAGAACATGGACAGGTTCCCTTCCCGGAAGCCATTCCTCCTGCTGGCAGCGAAATGTGACAGGCTCACCCTCCACGAAAGGCAACTGATCAGTCATGCTACCCAAATCGGTTCCTCCGGGCCTTTCGATATCTACCGGTTGCCGTTCAGCGCCTTCGGGGACATTGCCGACTCCATATCTGCCCATGTGGAACAGGAATACCGGGATCCCGGTTTGTTTGATTACCGCGACATGAAATCGGAAGATTCCCGGATTACGTTCAGGTATCTGAATTTCGACAGCCTGACAAACACCGGTGCATTTGCGGGACAGGGATGCTATTCAGGGAAAGCGGGCGACAATAACCTGATCTTCTCGGGCTATATGCCCTACCCGGATACCGCAAAGCTGTATACCCTATCATTCTGGATGAACAACATCCGCAAGGATCTTTACCCGCGGACAAAAATATCTCTGGCCCAGACTGATCCCCTGGGCAATATCATGAGCCAGGAGACTTTCCAGACGTCTCAGAAACTTGTCTCGGTTCGCGACAACTGGGCGCTGGTGGAATGTTCATTCAAACTGCAGCATCCTGCCAACAAGATCTCAGTATCGGCACAAAATACTGTTTTGCGCAATAAACCGTTCGATGTCGATGACCTGCTGATCCGGCCGGAAACAACATCCATTTACAGGAAGGATAAACAGGGCGTATGGAAGAACAATCGTCTTTGCGTACCCGGCAATGACTGATGCAATCACAAAACCGGCAGGTTTCCTGAACGCCGGAAAATGGGTTGCTCGGTTACCTTACATAACCCTTTTGCTTTTTGGCAGTCTCTACCTGGTTATGGTTTTTTGCAATCATTATTTCTTCAGAACCTGGACCTATGATTACGGATCCTATAATTTTGCCTTTTATGATTATGCGCATTTCCGGGTCAGCGAATGTCCGCAGTACATTCCCGGCATGACCTTTCTCCAGGATCATGTCTCTTTCACCCTGATGCTTTTCATGCCGTTATACTGGTCGTTGGCCTGGATCACCGGAACGTACACCCTTTCGGTCATCCAGACAGTGTTCATCCTGCTGGGCGGACTGGCCCTGTACCGGTTAATCGAATACAAGACCTCTTCAGGACTTTTATCCTGGCTCGCCCTGTTGCAGTATCTAACCTTGTATGGCCGGTGGGCTTCTTTTTGTTCTGCCTGCAACCTGGCCATTATTGCCGCTTCCGCCGTGCCGGTATTTCTTTACTTTTTCGAGAAAAAGAAGTATCTCCCCGCTGGCCTTTCCCTTCTCTTTTTATTCCTTGCCAGGGAAGACATTCCGCTATGGACAGCATTTATCGGCCTGTTCCTCCTCATCACCCATTTCAAAGACAGGCAACTCCGGATAGCTTCTGCCTCGGTGATCCTGTCTTCCATACTGTGGTTTGCATTCACCTTCAAAGTTATAATCCCCTTATTGGAAAACGAGGTCAAACAATATGCTCTTTTCGAATACAAAGCGCTGGGCGACAATCCTGCCGAAGCCTTTCTGTTTATCCTGCAACATCCCCTGAAGTGTATCCAATTGCTTTTCAACAATCCTACCGGTAAAGGGATCTATGATGCGGTAAAAATCGAGTTCTTTTATGTTTACCTGGTTTGCGGAGGTTTTTTGTTGTTTTACCGGCCAAGGTATTTGCTGTTGTTCATTCCGCTTGTGATGAAGAAAATGTACAATGATGTCCCCATACGCTGGAGCATTGAATCGTATTATTCCATCGAAGTGGTTACCCTGTTGCCCATTGCCGTGTTCCTGATTATTTCAGAAATAAGAGGCCGGTTGGCAAGGCAGATTATCATTGCCCTGGTATGCATCGGCTCCTTGGGCATGACCGTTTTCAAACTGGCGGAAAAAGGACGGCCACTGAATTATGTCGACACCAATTTTGCATTTTACAAATGCGCCATGTACAGGGCTGATTATGATGTTAAAAAGGTTCATCATCATCTCAGGCTGATCCCGTCTGGTGCAGCTGTGTCCTCCAGCGGAACGCTGAATTCCCACCTGGCCTTTCGCCCGAAGGATTATTACTTCCCCCGCGTGGACGATGCGGAATATATCGCTGTTTTAAAGGACAGGGATACCTGGCCGTTATACAAGGAAGATTTCCAGGAAGCTGTTCAAAAATATGAACTGTCCGAAAACTGGGAAATCGTCATCGATGATTATCCCTTGCTGATCCTGCACCGTGTAAAATAAACAGGATTATGGCAAGGTGCCCTTGTCTTTTGTGGCAACCAGCAGAAAAATGTCGAAGGTATTTAATGGTATACTCCACCGCGACGGTATCAGGCTGAAAAGCTTCCGGGTTCCTGCCGTTTTGTTCAGGAGGAACAATGAATAATAAATTTGCCTGAGACTCCTGTATACCGGGATGTATCGGGCGCTGACCGTGCGGAAACCATAGTTGGAAAGCAACCTGATCAGGTTAGCCCTGGAGAAATAATGAATATGGCTGGGCGGATGTATCATTCTCCACCGCTGGCCCTGCCACCGCGAAAGAAGGCTGGAGAAATCTCCTGTTGTAATGTATATCCTTCCCTCGCCGGAGGTTTCCTGTGAGATCCTGGCAAGGAATTTTTCCGGAAATTGCAGATGCTCAATCACGTCCCACAGAAATACATCCGTATAGGGCTGCGCGGGAGATTTCATATCCAGATAATTCCCGGTCGCCAGATCCAGTTTCAGGGTCTCTCTTCCGAATTGCACGGCTTCAGGCACAACATCAATGCCTTTGTAGGTTGCCGCCGGCCAGTTTTTACGGACCAGTTCACCAAAAAATCCGTAGGCGCAGCCAATTTCAAGCACATGGGCCATCGGCAGGCTGTCTGCTATTTTTTTCTGAATAGTACGGATTCGCTTCTGAAAATTCAGTTGCAGGATCTCTTTGTCCTGCAAATAATTCAAATACTCCTCCCCCATAAAGTAATGAACGCTGTAAGTTTTCAACAGCAATTCCGGATCGATTTCCATATTTGCCGTGGCAAATCCGCATGCCGTGCAGACCTTCAGGGTGTCTGAGTAGATCTTCCTGAATTCACTTCCTCCACAAACAATGCAGGTATCCATATGAGGAAATACTAAATATAACGAATTGGAAATTTATGAAAGTTTTTACTTAATCTAAACCGCGGAGCGGTTAAATATGAATAACCGTGGGTGAATTGAAAATCAGCGAAGCTAAACCCACGGAAAATAGTATGCGAGAGCCCTCTTTATTTCAAAACACCAAGTGAATCGGTTATCAAATAATTCTCTTCAACCGGCGGGATCCTGAATATCATAACATTCCCGGATTTCCCAAACAGATCCCTGGTATAAGGAAGCAGTGACTCCCGTTTTATCAAAGATTTGGAGTTATTGACGATAAAATAGGCAGCTCCTTTCCGGATACAATCCGTCATCATAGCGCTGTCATCAGCCCTTATTTCATCGGTGATTTCTGCATAATCCCAAAGGGTCCAGCCTTTCAGATTCATCAGGTACAAGGGCCGGATATTCGGACTGGAAAAGAATACAATGGTATCCTTCCTGGTAATGCCCTTTTGATGCAGGTAAGGATTGATCTGGTATAAATCTTGCATTTCCGGGTAATCATTCATCCATGAATAATACCGTATATGATGACGATGTGCGGCATGATTCACATTCATAAACATGAAAACAAGGACAGCGATGGATATGATCCGTTTGTAAATGATTTTCATGTTGAAGCTGAGCACAACATGAAAGAAATTGATGAAAACAAATGCCGGCAGAATGTAAAAACCAATGAAGAAATAGTCATGATCCCCGAAAGCCTCGAACCAAAGGATTGAATAGGCTCCCAACCCGATCAGCAAAAAGATGGACGCCATGCCCAAAATTTTATCAACGCGTTTGTGAAACACAACACAAACCAAAGAACAGAATAACAGCGCGTACAATGTAAACGGCAGGTAATATTCATTCAGCCATATGACTTTCATTTTGTGCAGTACAAAATCAACATCCGCAGGTTTCATGTTCCAGATCGGGAAAGTAAAGGTGGAAAACTGGGATGTCCCGTGAAGGTTATTGTACCATTTTGCGTATAGCACCCAGCCTGCAACAATCATAAATACTGCCAGCAAAGCGGTTATCTTGCCATAAAAATGTTTCCTGGTTCCCAGGTTCAGCCGCATGATCCTGAAACGGTCCATCAGTATCAGCGCCAGCAGGATGAGCGGACCGGACAATTCCGTGATCTTCATGGAAGCCGCCAGAAAGAAAAACAAAACAGCTGTCAGGTAAGTCCTGGTCCCATGATTTGTCGCATACCGGTAAAAATAATACCATCCGATCATGGTAAAGGAAAGGCCTGCGGTATTCGGCATGAAATTATTGGCATAGTAAACGAGCAGTGGGCTTGAGAAAATCAGAACCACAGTGGCAACAGGGTAAAAGGTGTTATTCAGAATGAGCCGGGAAAGTCTGAAGAGGTAGAACAGGCCCAGGAAAAACAACAGGAGGTTGGTGGCCCGAAAGAGATACTCATGGTAACCAAACAATTTATATAAAATGGCTACAAAATAGTACAGAATGGGTATTTCGCTTGGAGCTGTATAACCGGTGGTATAGCCATCCGAGTAAAGTCCATGGGTGCGGGGTTTAAAGAACTGCATGCCTTCCTGGCTGTAATTCAGCGCCAGGGAAGCGCCGTCGCTTTGCCGCCAGTTGTGAATGGATTGCGGCCTTTTCAGCAAAGTTTCCGGATAATCGTAATAGATAGCCATACCGATGAGCAGGGCAAGTAGTATCCACTGGCCTTTGCTTTCGGCAAAAAGCCGGGCCCTGTCAAGTAACTGCAACATCCTGCTATTTGGAAATGGGCTGCGCAAAATTCAATACGTCGTTACCGGAAATTTCCTTGTCGCATAAGATGATCAACCGTTCGAGAACATTCCTGAATTCCCTGATATTGCCTGTCCACTTGATCTTCTGAAGTTCGCTGATGGCATCGGGGAGAATTATCATTTTGGACCGTCCGTACTCGGCCGATATCAGTTCATTGAAATGATCCGCCAGCAAGGGAATATCCTCAAGCCTGTCGTTCAGCGACGGAACATGGATAATAATCACCGACAAGCGGTGATAGAGGTCCTCGCGAAAATTTCTCTGGGTGATCTCGTCCTTCAGATTTTTGTTGGTTGCGGTAATGACACGCACATCCACATCGATGTCCTTGTCACTGCCCACCCGTGTTATTTTATGTTCCTGCAATGCGCGTAATACTTTGGCCTGGGCAGACAGGCTCATATCGCCCACCTCATCCAGGAAAAGGGTTCCTCCGTGTGCCTGTTCAAATTTGCCTTTGCGTTGCTTGATGGCCGAGGTGAAGGCTCCCTTCTCATGGCCAAACAACTCGCTTTCAATAAGTTCTGAAGGTATGGCAGCGCAGTTGACTTCTACAAAAGGCATATTGGCGCGGGAGCTTTTTTCATGAAGCCAGCGGGCAACCAGTTCCTTACCGGTTCCGTTATCACCCGTGATCAGCACACGCGTGTCAATGGGTGCCACCCGCTCAATCATATCCTTCACTTTTTGGATGGCTTCTGACTCCCCTACGATATCGTAGGTCTTACTTATTTTGCGTTTTAAAACCCGGGTTTCCGTAACCAGCTCATTGCGTTCTGTGGCATTTCGTATGGAAACCAGAAGGCGGTTCAGGTCTAGCGGCTTTTCTATGAAATCATAGGCCCCCTTTTTAATGGCTTCAACTGCGGTATCGATATTGCCATGTCCCGAGATCATGATGATGGGTATATCGCGGTCGAGCTCATGCAGTTTATCGAGAACTTCAATGCCATCCACACCGGGCATTTTAATGTCGCATAAAACAACATCGTATTCCCCTTTGTCAAACATCTCAATCCCTTCACTGCCGTTCGTGGCCTGGTCCACCTTGTGGCTTTCATACTCCAGCACTTCCTGCAGGGTGTTGCGGATACTCTTTTCGTCATCAATTACAAGAATAGTTGCCATAAGATTTGCATTGATTTGAGATGTAATAATTAACGCAGGAAAGGAAGCGTCAGCTTATAAGGTAGCCGGCTTAAGATTCAGCAATTCATACACAACCCCTTCCTTGAGGGCAAAATTCGACTGTACCAGCTGGTGCAGCTTCAGTTTTTGCAGGATGAACTTGACGATAAGCGTGGCCACCACGATCATCTCCAGTCTCATGCTTTCGAGCCCTTTCATTTGCTTGCGCTCTTTGAGGGTGGAATTGATCAGCTTCTGGTAAAGATTTTCAAAATCGGTAAGATCAATATTAACTGCTTCGGGAATGGTTCCTGTCTCCGATTCAAAGTTGGGATCATCAGCCCTGATCATTGCCGCAATGGTTTCAAACGATCCGGAAGCGCCCACCAGTGTTGTGATTTTGTGCTTTTTAAACTCGTCGAACAGATCCGACAGCCTTTCCTCGAGGTAGTTGCATATAAACTCAATCTCTTCGATTGTAATCGGGTCCGAAGGTTTGAACTTGGCCAGAAGCCTTGCGACACCCAAGGGGTAACTTTTCTTCCAGTAAATATTTTCGTGATCGGCGATGATAAATTCATTGCTTCCTCCGCCAATATCCAGGATCAGCATCTTTTCATCGTTCAGGTTCACCGCCTGCTTCACGCCGAAATAGATCAGTTCGGCTTCCCGTTCCCCGTTGATGATTTCCACCTCGAGATCAAAACGCTGGCGTGCCATTTTCACAAATTGATCGCCGTTTCTCGCGCTGCGCACCGCCGAAGTAGCGAAAGCATAAATTTTCTCGGCTTTGTATTCCCGGATTACCTGCAAATGACGGTCGAGGGCATTCAGACCCCTGGTAATGGCATCGGGCCTGATTTCCTTTTTATCGATACCGCTTTTACCAAGCTTGACCGGTAATTTATTGTTGTAGATAATCTTGTAAGTCTGATTTTCGTTTGTTTCAACGATCAGCAGATTAAAAGTATTGGTTCCAAGATCAATGACAGCTACTCTCATCTTTCAGAAATGATGAAAACGGAGTTTTCGGGGTTAATGTCGCTAAAGTACTGATTTTTGTCTTTATATGGCAAGAAAAATCTTAATTATCACATACCAAACCCAAAACCACAGACTCACCATTCACCAGTCACCATTCACCAGTCACTTCTAATACTTCATCCACTTCCACAACTCTCTGTACGATACTTTCTTTCCGTACATCAGGATCCCGGTCCGGTAAATTTTAGCAGCCAGCCAGGTGGTTGCCAGAAAAGTCAGGATCAGCAGGACTGCGGATGCCAGGATTTGAATGGCGGGCACTTCAAAAGGTATACGGGCCATCATAACAATGGGGGACGTAAGCGGAATGATGGAAAACCAAATGGCCAGCTTCCCCATGGGATTGACGAAGGAATTGATCATGACAAACAACCCGAGGATCAGCGGTATGGTAATGGGCAGCATAAACTGCTGGGTATCGGTTTCATTGTCCACCGCCGCTCCTATAGCTGCAAACAGGGCCCCGTAAAGGATATAACCTCCCAGGAAGTAAAACAGAAATGCCCCGATCACAAGGGCTATGTTGACCTGGCCCAGCTGATTTCTGATATCGCTGAACATCTCGGCAGCCTGCGCTTTGCCTGTTGTTGCTGCCGGAGCTGTTTGATCAAAATCAGCAGCGGAATTCATAATATCGGATGGCGCCGGCTGTTCTGTAACCTGCGCTATCGTGGCAGGCAGAAATATCTGCTGGGCGGCGGCGGAGATACCTACTGTAAGGATCAGCCAGGCCACAAACTGGGTAAGTCCGATGAGCGCAATTCCGATAATCTTTCCCATCATGAGTTGGAACGGTGTAACGGATGAGATGATCACCTCGACAATCCTGCTGGTTTTTTCTTCCATCACGCCCCGCATGACCTGTGCTCCATACATGAAAATAAAAATATAAATCAGAAAACCTCCTATGTAACCTAAGCCCCGCTTTACATCCGTGGCGTCAGCCTGTTTGTCGGGCCAGTTCTTCCAATTGATGCGATTGAGATTGATATTGGTCTCGAGAGCCTCAATCATTTCGGAGGATATGTTTTTTGTAATCAGCTTATTGCTGAACAGGAACTTTTCGATCGATGAGGAAATGTGTTCTTCCATTCCCATGCTGGGTGTCTTGCGGTAATAAAACTCCACAGAAGCCCTGCCACCTGCCGAGATCAGGCTTTGGGGCAGAAAAAGCACGCCATCATAATTCGCTGCTTCGTAGGTCTTCAATATTTCCGGCAAAACTGCATTATGCAGGTAGATAAATTTCATGTTTTCCCGGTCGGGTACCACATCCCTGAAAAACTGCAAAGAATCGGGGACCGGCTGGTTGTTGGCATCATATTCCACCACGGCAATTTCCTGGACCTCACGGTCCTCCACCTGTGTCAGCCACCCCGGCAGCACAATCAGCGCTGCAAAGAGCACGGGACCCAGAAAAGTCATAATAATAAAGGACTTTTTTCTAACCCTTGTCAGGTATTCGCGCCAGATAATCAGGCCAATTTTATTCATAACATCAGGGAGTTTATCGTTGGTTTTGGGCTTCAACAACTTTAATGAAAATCTCGTTCATGGTAGGGATGACTTCGTTGAACGAGGTTACTTCGGCAACCGTTAAAACGAGACCAAGCATGTCATTCGCCGAAACATTCTTTTCTGCCTTGATCTTGACGTAATGACTGGCTCTTTCCGCATGCTGATCCACCACCTGGCAATGCCCGTCGAGTTTTTCATAAACCCTGGCAGGATCACCCGTAAATCCTATCTCAAACAAGTTGGACCTGTTATTCATTTTGATGTCATGCACGCCGCCTTCAAGTATGGTCTTGGATTTATTGATGAGGGTGATGTAATCGCACAATTCCTCTACCGAACCCATATCATGTGTCGAGAAGATAATGGTTGCCCCGGCTTTTTTCATTTCGAGGATTTCGTTTTTCAACAGGCTTGCATTAATGGGGTCAAAACCGCTGAACGGTTCATCAAAGATCAGCAATTTCGGTTCGTGCAGAATGGTGGTGACGAATTGCACTTTTTGCTGCATTCCTTTGGACAGTTCTTCGACCTTTTTATTCCACCAGGCCTGTATCTCAAATTTGGTAAACCAGTGTTTCAGTTTACTCATGGCATCAGCCTTGCTCATACCTTTGAGTTGGGCCAGGTATAAAGCCTGCTCGCCGACTTTCATTTTCTTATAAAGGCCCCGTTCCTCCGGCAGGTAGCCAATGCTGGCCAGGTCCCCGGGATGAAGTGCGCGGCCCGAAAAAAACAATTCCCCCTCATCGGGAGCCGTTATCTGGTTTATGATCCTCAGCAATGTAGTTTTGCCTGCGCCGTTCGGCCCAAGCAAACCATAGATCGAACCTTCGGGAACATTAATGGTTACATGGTCCAGCGCCAGATGATCAGAAAATTGCTTGACGATTTTGCTGGCAGTAAATAGGTACATATGGAGTATTGGTTTTGGTCTTTATCCAGTATGGCCGAATTTATACAATTACTCGAAATAGTTCTTCATTCTGTTGAATAAATTGCGATCAAAGCTTCCCGGACTGGGCTTGAAGTTACCCGATTCGTCCAATTTTTCGAGTATTTTGCGTTCTTCCTTAGTCAGATTTTTAGGAATCCATACATTGATGTTCACCAGCAAATCTCCTTTTCCATAACTGTTGACTTCAGGCAATCCTTTGCCCCTGAGGCGAAGTATTTTCCCGGGCTGTGTGCCGGGCTCAATCTTGATTTTTACTTTCCCATCAAGCGTGGGAATCTCAACGTTCGATCCCAGGGTTGCCTGCGCAACGGAAACATAAAGATTATAAAGCAGGTCGTTGCCGTCCCTGAGCAACTCATTGTGCTGCTCTTCTTCAATAATTACCAGCAGGTCGCCGTTAATGCCGCCACGCCTTGCTGCATTGCCTTTCCCCGAAACCGAAAGCTGCATACCCTCAGCCACACCTGCCGGAATCTTCACCGAGATCACTTCTTCTCCCCGCATCACTCCTTCACCGGCACATTTGTTACACTTGTTGGTGATGGTCTTTCCTTCACCGTCGCAGGCGGGACAAATTTGTGTGGTGGACATCTGTCCAAGGAAAGTATTGGTCACGCGGGTCACCTTTCCAGAACCATGGCATGTTCCGCAGGCATTATACGCATTCCCTCCTTTGGCGCCGGTTCCGGAACATTCATCACAGGCAATATACTTGGAAACCTTCAGCTTTTTCTCCACCCCCTTTTCAATTTCCTCAAGGGTAAGCTTTACCTTGATGCGCAGGTTTGAACCTCTGGTGTGCTGGCGGGAACTCCTGCCTCCGCCTCTGGAGCTGTAACCTCCGAAACCACCGAAACCAAGATCACTGAATATATCCCCAAAATGTGAAAAGATATCTTCCATGGTCATGCCATCGCCGCCGAAACCGCCTCCTGCGGCACCACCAACACCAGCATGTCCGAACTGATCATACCTTGCCTTTTTTTGAGGATCACTGAGCACTTCATAAGCTTCAGCCGCTTCCTTGAATTTTTCTTCAGAAGCTTTGTCACCGGGATTACGGTCGGGATGAAACTTCAAAGCCTGCTTCCGGTAAGCCTTCTTTATCTCTTCTGCCGAAGAAGACTTTGAAACCTCAAGAACCTCGTAATAATCGCGTTTTGCCATTGTAATGTGTCCTACTTTATAAAGCCTGTGTTATGCCTTGTTTCCCTATTCTCCGATCACCACTTTGGGATACCTGATCACTTTGTCATGCAGATAATAACCTTTCTGGATCACATCCACAACTTTACCCTTTAATCCCTCTTCAGCTGCAGGAATTTTCGTCACTGCCTCGTGTATATCGGTATTGAATTCCTGGTTCATGGCTTCAATTTCTTTTACCCCATTCTGTAGGAGAAAATCCCTTAACCTTGTATATATCAAATTCATCCCCTCCTTCAAGGCATCCAGATCCTGGGATTTATTTAAGGCAGATATTCCTCTTTCGACATCATCGACAAAAGGTATAAATTTGATTAACAGATCTTCCGAGGCAGTTTTAACCATATCTGCCTTTTCCTTCAGGGTTCGCTTGCGGTAATTGTCAAACTCGGCCGATAACCGAAGGTATTTGTCCTGCAATTCTTTGACTTTTTCTTCCGATACCTTTAATTCATCGGCCAATTTTTGTTTCTCGTGAGGATCAGTCTCTGATTTGGGCTTGTCCACGTGTTTTGTTGCATGTTTTTTCCGGGTGTGGTCATCATTCTTGATTTCCTCATTTTTTTCAGTTCCTGTCATTTCCCTGTAGAATTATTAATCCATACCTCTGTTCATCAAAATACCTGCCATTGTCAAATAAAGCGACATTTTGACAGTAAATTTCCAGCTAACCCTGTTGGTTTGACCTGACAGTCTTATGTGTTGTGAAGCAGACCTATACGTCTTCCAATAAACCTCTCATAGCTTGTTCAAGTGCTTCGGCCCTCAGGTTTTTGGCAATAATGATCCCGTCACCATCGATCAGGAAATTGGCGGGAATTGAAACGATCTGGTATTGCGAAGCCGGTATAGATTTCCAGCCCAGAAGATCACTTACGTGCGCTTCCCAGATCAGCCCGTCGCTTTTAATCGCTTCTGTCCAGGATTCCTTATTCAGATCGAGTGAAACGCTGTAAATGGTAAATCCGTCGCCACCCTTTAGTTTTTTATCCTTGTATGTATTGTAAACCTTCACCAGGTTGGGATTCTCTATGCGGCATGGCATACACCAGCCAGCCCAAAAGTCAATCAACACTAGCTTCCCGCGAAATTCTGATAGGGCAATGGTTTTACCGTCAGGAGAGGTATAAGCCAGCTCGGGAGCCCTGTTCCCAATTTCAAGTCCTGTTTTTGCCGTGTCGGTAGCAATATTGGTTTTTGATTCGCCGGTCGTTTTTCCGGTGTTGTTACCGGAACAACCTGCCAGTATAAAAACAGTAATGAGCAACGCAACCGCAGTGAACCCCGATAATTTTCTGATCATGATATCTGTTTTAGGACGCGAATTTAAGGTATTTTACTGATAAACCCGCACATAATCCACGATCATATGCTGCGGAAAAACTGTGAATTCATCCGGCGGACCAGGCCAGTTCCCGCCGACGGCCACATTAAAGATGAAGAATTGCGGCAGGTCAAAGGGAAATTTACTGATGGTAAGACGTTCCTTTTCAAAATACTGCTGGTTATCAACATACCAGATGAAACGGTTCGGAGTCCATACCAAAGTAAAAATGTGGAAGTCTGCATGAAAGGTACCCGTCAACAGGGTCATATTACTTCCGATATATCGATGTCCGTTATCATTCCAGTGAACCGTGCCATAGACTTTATTGGTCTCGTGTCCGAGATATTCCATGATATCAATTTCTCCGCATCCGGGCCAGCTTATCGTGGAAATGTTTGAACCCAGCATCCACAAAGCAGGCCATATACCTTGGCCCTCAGGCAGTTTGGCACGTAACACGATCTTGCCATACGTGAACTCCTTTTTCCCCTGTGTTGTAATCCTGCCTGATGTATAGTAATTGGCCGAAGGACTCAGAGCGGTGATATGCAGGTAACCGGTATCCAAATGGACATTTTCAGTTTTATTCGTATATACCTCCAGTTCATTGTTTCCCCAGCCGCTGTTATTTCCCTGTTCGTAATTCCACCAGGCAGTATTCAGGTTTGCCTCACTGAATTCATCACTCCAGGCGAGTGATGCATAATCGACATTGATGATGCGCACTGCCAACTCAGAATTATCCAGAACAACATTCATGGGATCGGCAAGCTTCACCTTGAAGTATACATCCTGTTTACCCACAGTATCATGCAGGATATTGATGATGATCGTCTTGGAGGTTTCGCCGGGGCTAAAGGTCAATGTGCCGGAAGTGACCGCCGTGTAGTTTTTGCCCGCTACAGCCGTACTGTCATGCGTTGAATAACTCAGTGTCACCTTTTCATCGCTGGCGCCGGATAAAAATACAGGCAGGCTGACGGATGAATTTATCACATCTTCACCAACCAACGCAGGAGCATTGTTGAGGACGACTTCCGGCATTTCTGAAGAGCCGTTTTCATTTTTGCAGGAATTGGAAACCAGTCCCTGCAAAATCAGGAGAACCAGAAAAAATATCTTACTGTGCATAATCAATCGTTTTTGTTTTTACTCATTGCATGCAATACGCAAGTATCGAATATTGCGTGACAAAGATAAAAAACACAATCCGAATAAAGTGAATCGTACTGAGTTTTAACATTCCCGGCTGCAATTTGGTCATTCGTCACAACCTTCTATCAATTAGTCATATAACGGGGAAAAACCGTCACCCGTGCTGTTTTTCTACGTACAATAGTATTGTAGAATAGCACTTTACATCTTTCAAAACTAACCCGTTATGAAAAGAGTTATGACGTTTCCCAACAAAAGAATCCATGAAATCGGACACGATCTTGCAGCATTCATCCTGGAATTGATGCCGGGGGATAAAGACATGAGCAACTGGGACGACAGCAGGTTCCTGGCGGTATTTGACACGTGGTTCGACAAATTCCTGCGTTACGCCGAAACAAACAGGCTGATCTCGTACGAAGAAATCTGGATGCTCAATGAAAATCCAAACGGTCTGGATGATTTCATAAAGCAAGTAGCTATTGAAGCTGTGCGCGAGGTTATCATCGAGAAAGCATAATCGCTTACCAGCTAATTTGTATTTTGTTTTTGTTTGGAAATTGCTTAAAAGTCAGAAGCATCGCTTATCTTTAGGCGTTTTCCTAAAATAAGAACAGAATGAGATTTTCTCTTTGCCTGGTATTTGTATTCTTAATAGCAGCCTCCTATTCACGGGAGAACGCGGACAGCACCAAAGCCAAACTGAAAGCCGGTGTCACGTTCAGCCTGAACAGCAACGGCATATCCTCCATCCCTGCATTTTCCCTGGGTGATCCGGCTGCCATGGCCTCTGTTACACTGGCCAAGGGAAGGTTCAGCTATGATCCCACGCTGGCTTACGGCCTCGACGGAAAACCCTGGTTCATCGATAACTGGTTTCATTTTAAACTGGTTAACCGGCCATCCTTTGAATTAAGAACAGGGATAAACATCAGCTCGTTTTTTACCGATTACAAATTGCCGGAAGAAACGTTGCTTAGGGGGGAAAGGTATTTTGCCTTTGAACTGGCCGGGATCTATAAGTTTAATCCGGGTACATCACTGTCATTGGCCTATTGGAGTGACAACGGGCAGGAGAAGGGAAGCCTGAAGGGTCATTTTATTGATCTCATTGCAGATAAAACGGATATCCCTCTGGGAAAGCAAATTCTGGTGGCTGTCAACCTGCAGCTCTTTTATATCGATTACACCGATAAGAATGATGGCTTGTTCATTGCTCCAAGGATTTCAGCAGGATTAAGGAGCATACCCCTGTCCCTTTTTTTCCAGGCTATCCAGCCCATCACCAGCAATATGACTCCCTCCCCTGAATTCCAGTGGAATCTAGGATTGGCTTATACACTTTAACTTTGTATACTCCTCCATGAAAGCATCATTTTTAGGGCTTTTACTGATGTCAGTCTTATTTTCGATCCCGGTTTCCGGCCAGGTGGTACCGAATGATAGCACCTTTGCCATTGCCGATTCGCAGGATTTTAATGCCGGACTTTTCGACAACGATGAACTCCTGAAGATCTTCCTTCGTTTTGACATCAAGTATTACATGAAGAAAAAGCCGGTTGAAGAAAATCTGGATGCTGTTCTTACCTATTACATCGGTGAAAATGATTCGATAAACAAAAATATCAAGTTGCGGGCCCGGGGGAATTTTCGCCGAACCTTTTGTGACTTTCCGCCACTTCGTTTGAATTTCAGAATAAACGATACCGATAACGAGGTATTCGGAGGTATCGATAAACTGAAGCTGGTCCCCCATTGTAAAATTGGCTTTGAAACCTACATACTGAAAGAATATCTCACGTACAGGCTATACAATGCGCTTACGGATAACAGCCTGCGGGTCAGGCTTCTTGAAATCAATTACATCGACACGCATAAAAAGAAAAAGCCCATTAAAGAATATGGATTTGCCATTGAACCCATTGAACTCTATGAAAAAAGGACCGGTACTTTTGAAAATGTTTCAACTACCCTCACCCAGAAGAATATCATGACGGATGTTATGGACCGGCTCGCCATTTTTCAATACATGATCGGAAATACAGACTGGTCGGTTCCCAATCTGCATAATATCCAGGTATTTTCCAAGTTCGATTCCAGGTATCCCATATCAGGTGTTGCAGTGGCTTATGATTTTGATTATTGCGGACTGGTGGATGCGCCGTATGCCTTACCTTTTGAGGAATTGCCGATCCAATCCGTCCGGGATCGACTGTACCTGGGAATTTGCAGGGACGAGGAAGTGATGCTGAAAGCCATCCGGGAATTTGCTGAGAGAAAAGATGAATTTTACGGAGTTATCAATGGATTCCACTATCTCAGCGTAAAAACCAAAAAACAAATGATCAACTACCTGAATGGTTTTTATGGTAAATTCGACAAAAGGAATACCGTAGTGTATGATATGCTGAAAAGTTGTAAAGACTTTTAGCACAAAAATTCATTACAATGAAAAAACTAGCGTTTGTAATAAGTTTGATGCTGTTCACCGGAATGGTGTGCCTTCCCCAGGACAGCATTTATATACTGCATCCCGCCATCGGGGAAATCATTGACAGGAATGAAAAAATCGGTTTTAACCTGTTCCCTGAGATCACCACTTCGAAATTTGAATACAGCTACATTCAGCAAACCGGTACGACCTTCTGGCTAAATTCACATATATACCCCGATTCCCTCATCCTGCAACAACTGGATACCGCGGAGATCCATCAGCTCGAAAAAGAAATTGAAAAAATGGCTGCCGCCAACCCCGGTCTTATCAGGAACCATGCCGGAAAAGGGGAATACAGGAGTGTGGTTGTAAAACCGGCTGAAGCGGATCAGTCAAGCCATAAAATCTTATATCCCGAAACGATCGAAAGGATCGGCAGCGAAACCATCAGCAATGAACGTTTGAAAGATGATGCTGAGAATCAGAAGTTATGGCGACAGGGCAGCAACATCGACAACAACGGTATGGTTATTGATTTCAGTTACAGGAAAAAGAAGAAAAAGTAGTTCGGCGCAGGCCGTGGGAGCAATATTTCCTCTCCTTTTTCGTTTCTTTTTTGTCAAAGCCGGCAATACAAGCTTTAATCTAATCCTAAAATAATGAGGCAGTTAATCTTAAGAATGGGTGTCCTCACAGCAATCCTTCTGGCAGCATTCGTCAGAAGCAACTGTCAGAACGAACTTCCCGATGTGTTTAAACAGGGTACCATACCGGAACAATTGAAATACCTGGATGAGAAGACCCGGATCTACGAAAACTACAGGGCCATCCGGGAAGATATGTTCAGGAACATAAGCCGGAATACCCTGGATACACTGAATCAGGCCAAAAAGAGAATTAACGGACTCATCCTGCAAACTTCAGAGCTCAACACCCGGATTGACTCACTTCAGAAAAGCCTGGAGACTTCCAGAACTGAACTGGATGAAAAAACCCGCACAAAGAACAGCATTCGTGTGTTGGGAATCGAAGTAAATAAAGTTACTTACAATACTTTCATGTGGACCATCCTGGGCGCACTTGCTTTCCTGCTGATTGTCGGATACCTGACATTCAGGCAGAACAGATCGATCACAGTCAAAACCCAAAAAGACCTGGAGGAACTCAAGGAGGAATTTGAGGAATACCGCAAGAAAACCCGCATCGAGCGCGAAAAAATGGCCATTGATCACTTCAACGAAATCAAGAAGCTGAAGGGGACGAGGTAATAGAAGTGAAATATGAAAACCAGGCGGCTTGGGAGAACCGGGAGAAGATACATTTGATGTATTAGCCAGGTTTTTTAATGCCTTATGCAAGGCGGAATTACGAATTCCGCCGGTAACAGATTTATTTTAAATTAAGCCTTCTTGATTTCCTCTTTTGTCTGCCACACAAAAGAGGAACAGAAAAAGTCACCACAAACGAAAAAATCAGGCTCCCCGCCAATGGCGGGGCCCTGATTTTCTGCTCCGTTTGTGGGGAAGCCAACGCACATGGCAAGCTTTGTATGAGGCCGTGCCACCTTGATCATTGGAAATTCCAATTTAACTATCCACAAGTTCTCAGGTCGAATCCGACGCCATAGATGTAATAAAATCCGCCTCTGAAAAAATGCGTGAAAAAAATCAATTCATGAAGCGTTAAAAAAGAAAATATGTCTGAGCCCCGATTCCTGCGGGGCGAGTTTATTTTCTTTTAGCGTAATGAATTGATTTTTAGTAATTTTTTCAGCAGCGGCGGCGTTTTTTGGTTACTTTTTTGCGCTGTAGCAAAAAAGTGACATAAAAGAAAGTTGAATATGAAACTAATATGCTTCTGGCGGAATTCCTAAACATGTTCATGAGCAGCTGTGCGGGTTGCATGTGGGTGCGAATAATTCCGATAAAAACATCTCCTTAAATTCTTTAAATTTGAATTCTTCAAAGACTATACCGCAATAATCAAACGGCTTACTATAATTATGAAAACAAAGATTCTATCTGTCTTGTATTTCCTGTCAGGTATTACATTCATTCTGCTGAAATATAACCCTGGTTTCTTACCGGAAATAACTGTGAAGGGAATTATTATTCCACTTCTGATCATCCTTTTTCTGGTCAATATCAACCCTGATCATATCAAATCGCACTGGTTAATGCTCCTGGCGATGTTCTTCTCCTGGGCAGGAGATGTAGCGCTGGAAATCCCCGGACAAAGTGCAGGCCTCTTCATCACCGGATTATTGTGCTTCATGACTACCCATATATTGTACTTCGTTGTTTTCTATATCACTCCCGGCAGAAGCATCGGACCGAAGAAATTATTCTTTTTCATCCTGCCGGTTTACTTATTTGGTGTGGCATTGCTCTGTTATTTGTATGATGATTTGGGTGATATGCGGATACCTGTCATTGTTTATACCGCCATTCTTCTTTCCATGCTTGCAGCTGCCATTACCAGAATCAATAAGGTAAGCAGGCTCAGTTTTTATCTCGTTCTGATCGGTGCCGCGTTGTTTATCATATCCGACTCCCTACTCGCCATCAATAAATTCAGCCAACCTTTGCCTAACTCTACGCTCTGGATCATGTCAACCTATGTAACGGGGCAGTTCCTGATTGTCTTGGGCTATATTAAGCAGTATAACCCGACTGCATGACCGAATGACTGCAAGACTGCACAACTGCATGACTGCAAGACTGCACGACTGCATGACTGCACGACTGCAGGACTGCATGACTGCAAGACTGCAAGACTGCAAGACTAAAATACTATCTTTATCCCCGGATCAAAACGCTTAAATCATGTCTCTCTTCATAGATGTCCCCGAAGTATTGAGTGATAAAATCAAAGCCGGTTTACTGGAGGTCATTGAAAATGAAAAGAAGGGGCAGGACCGGCCTGTCCGGAAGATCTGCGAAGTGTGCAGCAAATACCTCGATTATGGAGAACTTCGCTATGACAGGATGGAGGACGGCATTGCGGAGTTGCAGAAAACCGGAATACCGGGGAATTCCCTGCATGTGATGCTTGTTGCCATCCTCAATGAGTCGCTTGACGAAGATCTTACTGCCGTAAATCATTTCACGGAATTTTCCGGTTCATCCCTGGCAGATCCATTCCGTCAGGAACTTTCCGACTTTATCTCCATTGGAAGGTTTGTCACCCTAAAAGAGTATGACAGGCTCGAAAATGCCGGAACCGTTATGGTGGAGCGTTACACCGATGAGGATAACGTTACGGATACCATTTCAAACTTATACCTCAAAGCGGAAAACGAGGATTACATCCCGGTATTCCAAAGGCTGCTGAACCGGGCTAAAGAATTGTATCCGTCCAACCTGTCCCTGGAAAGTCTGAATGGCTTTATGAATATGAAGGGCAAGGATTACCCGAAGGCGCTGGAATCGTTTATGAGTATCAGGGACAAAATGGAACAAGACCGTGACAATAAAAACTACCATTTCAATCTTGCATTAACCTGGAACAACATGGCAGATTGTTACCTGAAGCTGGGCGATGCCGCAAAAACTCTGGAGAGTTGCGATATTGCCCTTACGCATGACGAAAAAGCTGAAGATTACAGGGTTGGAAATACAATCCTTTACAAAAAAGCGGAAGCCCTCATCCTTCTGGGCGACAACGATCAGGCCCTGGCCATTGCCACACGGCTTCTCGCCGAAGATCCGGATGACGAAATTGCCCAGGATCTAAAAAATCGCCTTTCTTCTTCCTAACTGCATAACTGCCTAACTGCATGACTGCTGACTGCAAGACTGCAAGACTGCAAGACTTTCCTCCTATAAATTATTCCCCCCTTTGATCATTCATCAGAAATAATTATTTTACTTAAAATATTCTTCTTTTTGTTTCGTCTCTGCTAATATAACATATACCCCATGAGCCCAAAAGAGTCGGAAAGAATAACTTCTGCCTATAAAACCGAGAGGAAAAGACTTCTTGGCTATATCAGGAACAGGGTTTCCGGCGGTGTGGAAGCGGAAGATATACTGCAGGATGTCTTCTACCAGCTTACACTGGGGTTCAGAGACCTCGACCGGATAGAAAACCTAACTGCCTGGCTGTATAAAGTAACCAACAACCGCATCATCGACCAATTCCGCAAGAAGCGGCCGGTAAGCATAAGTTACACCAAAGCAGCCAGGGACAGTGAAGAGGGCCCGTTGTCGCTCGCCGATATACTGCCGGCGCTCGGATCCACTCCGGAGGAGGATGAGCTCAAAGAGCTGATCTGGGAAGAGATTGAAGAGGTTCTCAACGAACTTCCCGATGAGCAACGGGATGTTTTTATCGCGAATGAATTTGAAGATATCACCTTTAAGGAAATCTCCGAAAAAACCGGCATTCCGATCAACACGCTCATCTCGCGGAAGAGATATGCCGTTCTGGCGCTCAGGATTAGATTGGAAGAATTGTATAAACTATTTAAACAGCAATAATTATGAAAAACTTAAGATTTTTAAAGTACGTAGGATTTGGTATACTGGGAATAGGATTTATATTCCTGGCCATATTCTTAACCATGAGCCTCTGGAACTGGCTAATACCGGCACTATTCCATGGCCCTGTAATCACTTTCTGGCAGACTGCCGGACTCTTCCTGCTGTCAAAGATCCTGCTTACCGGTGTCGCTCCGGGTGGCCATTCCAGGAAATACAAAAGGGACTGGCATAACAGGTACAATGAGAAGTACAGATCATGCTGCCACGATGAAAGCGCTGAACCGGCTAACGAGACGGTTTGAGTAAGAAGTAGGGAGAAAGGAGTAGGGAGCAAAGCGTCCTACTCCTTCAAGACTTCAAGACTGCAAGACTGCAAGACTGCAAGACTAAAGGACTGCAGGATTCAAACTGCTGCCCCTGCCAACCTACTTCACCACCTCTCCCGGCAATTTATCCATAAAGCTTATCTGCACATTCCGCAAAAACATTTCCGCCCCTTCCGACTCAAACTGAATTTTTCCTTTGGTCAATGGTATTTCCCCGTCCCCTTCAAGCTGACGGGAATTTTGGAGTATCATGGTAACAACGCCATTTACCACGTGAACGCTGGTACTGCCAACACAATACAGGTCCAGGGTATTCCATTCACCGGAAGGCTTTTCGGCATCGGGATTTTTTTTACAGTGTCGGCCTAACGGACTGACTGTGCTGAAGGTCAGCAGTTCTCCATCCGGGTTGTAAACATAGGTGCTGTCCTGGTTCATTTTGGCTTTTATGTCAAAAATGGCGCCGGCGCAAGCCCAGTAATCCCCGCAATCACCTTCTTCGATCTGGAACTCCTGCGACCGCATCCAGAATCCTCCGTCTGCGCCCTGGGGTCCCACGGCATGGTACATTAAGCCGCCATCTCTCACATCATTTTCACGGGGAGGCCATTTCAACTGTCCCCACTTGAATTGCAACTGCAAATGGTAATTTTCAAATTCACGAATTGTGGATATCCCGCCATAGTGTTCCCCCGAAATCCGGAGCACCTTTTCACCATCCAGGTCCACCATGCCAAAAACATTGAATGGATCTGTATTGAGTCCAATCGGAATGGTATCCCAGTCATTCCGGACAGTATCGAATTTGGGTCCCAGGTAAGTATCCCAACCACTGAGGTCAGTGCCATTCAACAGAGACTCCCAGTTTTCCTTTTTGGATGCAGGATTCATGCAGCTCCCGAATGCTAAAAGAATTAAAACCAATCTCACTAAATTTTTGCTATTCATAAGTTTATTTGCTTTATTATACACTGACTTCCAGTCACAAAACAAATTTAACCTTTTCCGGTGACTTTTTTTCTTACTATCTATTTGCTTATGCCACACCCTAACCCACACGCTTATCCCACACCTCTGCTGCTGTTACTGCCACTGCCAACTTCCCCCGACTGCAAGACTGCAAGACTGCACGACCTTCCTTTGACCTTACTTTTTATTGCTTTTCACGTATACCCAATAAAGCGAAAATGAAAAAATTGATATTAGTACTTGCAATTGCCATAACAATTGCCGGCTGTTCGAAAGAAAAAGAATCCAATCATAGTAATAAAATTCTTATTAAGGGTACCATTTCCCAATCCGTAAATCTGAAAAGTGCCGGGTCGATATTGGAAAGTACCTCGTTGTCCGATGCCAAAAAAGTTCTTGTTTTTAACAGTACCGGATATGAGCTTTTTACCATCGCAGACAGTGCTTTTACAGCAAAAGCCACCTCAGGGACAGCTACCGCACTGGCCTTTCTGGATGCCGACAATAAATATATCGGTGCCTTATGTGCGGGAGGCTTAAATGTGCTCCCCCTGGTGAGTTTAAAGGATGGTGATAATACGGTTATTGATCTGAGCCATTTAACACTCGATGGGACACGCGTTATACCTACCAATAATCCGATTGGTAATGAAATTGATCTGAATGCGGATGAAATTGCCTGGTATAAAGAGCTGGGAGCCTATTACGAATCATTGTCCAAAAACATTGATGCTGATAATGACGGCGTTCCCGATATTCTGAGTAAGAAAGAATTCAATATCAGCACGCTGTTTGATATTTATTGTGGTTCGTGGGGTATGAACGATACACCACCGCAGATAAATGACGCGGATAGCATTTATATTAATTATGCCATGCGCATTGCAGGAGGCAAAGCGCTGATCCCGACAAATGAAAATATTGTTCTCTCAGGTCCGGAAGGTTCTCCTTACACTGATATAACGCAGCCTCATTATGCCACAGGTCCCGACTGTTTCATCGCTTTTTTCAGGAGAGAAACTCCTGCGCCAATGGGATATCCCTTTGGTTCGGCCTTTTTGCCTTTCGCACCGGGGATCTATACCGTAACGCTCGATAACAAAAATTATACTTTGAATTATTCGAATATTAACGTAAAGTACTTTTTCATTTTAGCTGAGCCGACTGTTCATACCAATGATGCAAATGAAGTTGTATCTGTTTCCATAGAATACAAAAATATGGATCAGGTTTTGGTTACGGCTGAAAATTATGTTTATCAGACACAGGTAACACTGGATGGTTTTCAGGGAGAACGGATATGTCAGGTAGGTGCTTTATGGGAAAATCCTGAAGCCAAAACGAATAACGAACTCTATACTTTTATATTACCGGAGCCGGTTCCTTTGGCCACTATCAGAAGTGTGGGTGTTTGTTATGTGGATATGATCGGGAATGCATATAATATAGGATTCGTTAAGTAAAATATAATTGTACCTACTTTTGGGTGAAACAGACTGCCGACTAGAAGACTGCACGACTGCAAGACTGCAAGACTGCACGACTTAAAGCCCATCGGGCTGACCTGTTTGTAGAAAACGCCCATCTCAAGAGGAACTAGCTGCGTAGCAGCGGCCTGCTATTTCCTGAATATGTATTACCTTTAAATAAAAAATGTACAATAAACTCATATCCAACATTAAACCCCTGGGGTTCACCTGGGAAACCCGGGATCCGTTTTTATTCTGCGTGCATCACTTGGATCATTATCCGAAGGGCAATGACCAGCTGGGACCGGCAGCTTCGCTCGAAGGCAGGAACCTGGGACAGGATTTCACCACACGCGACGGCTGGCGAATGTATCATGGCGAAACCATACCGGGCTTTCCCATGCACCCGCACAGGGGATTTGAAACGGTGACCGTCGTATTGAACGGATATGTGGATCATTCGGATTCTCACGGAGCTGCCGGCCGTTATGGTAATGGCGATGTGCAATGGATGACCGCCGGGGCGGGACTGCAACATGCCGAGATGTTTCCGCTATTAAACATGGATAAGCCCAACACGCTGGAGCTTTTCCAGATCTGGCTGAACCTGCCGCGGGCCAGAAAGTTTGCCGATCCGTATTACAAAATGCTCTGGGCGGAAGACATACCGGTTCACCAGGAAAAGGATGGTCACGGCCCTTCTGCATGGATAAGGATTATTGCCGGAAGAACAGGCAATTCCGTTGCTCCCGCACCGGCTCCCGATTCGTGGGCTGCCGAGGAAGAAAACGAAGTAGGCATCTGGCTGGTCACCCTGGAGGCCGGCGCCAGCTGGACCATACCTCCCGCATCTCCCGAGATCAACCGTACCTTGTACTTTTACAAGGGCGAGAGTATCAAGGTGGCCGGGATCAATATTTTACCGTATCACTCTGTTGATTTGCTGGCTGATTACCCTGTTATTATTGAAAGCGGTGCCGAACCGTCCAGCTTGTTGCTGTTGCAGGGAAAACCCATTAATGAACCTGTCGTCCAGCACGGGCCTTTTGTAATGAACACTGCAGAGGAGATCCGGCAGGCATTCGCGGATTACCGTGCAACCCAGTTCGGTGGCTGGCCCTGGAACCGCTCCGATAATGTCCATCACCGTAAGCTGGGGCGCTTTGCCCGGTATGCCGATGGGAGGGAGGAGTTGCCGTAGTCTTCGGTGTTCGGTGTTCATTGTTCGGTGTTCGGGATGTGCGGTTGGCCGGAATCGTCAAGGAAGCGGGGAGGAGCATCGATTTGACTTGAACATCATTCAATTTCTAACCTCAAGTTGCACCAACAAAGGGGAAATAGTTTTCCCTGGTTACGATCATTGTTTCACTGCCGGGATAAGCGGAAATAAATGTTTTAGGTATGCGGGCTTTGGCCGTTGTCGAATATTTGAATTCAAAGGCATGCAATTTCCCTCCCCGATCTTCAATATAGTCAATTTCCTGCTGCTGGTTGGTTCGCCAAAAATACGTATTGCTATGGATCCGTTCATATTGAAGATGCTTTTGCCTTTCAGCAATAAGGAAATTCTCCCAGAGTGCGCCGGTATCATTGCGTAAAGTAGTCGGATTGAAATTGCTGATCAAGGCATTTCTGACACCATTATCCCAAAAATATATTTTTCTGTTGCGTTTGATCTCGTTCCGAAGATTCCTGCTGAAGGTTCCCAGGGTGAAAATCACATAGATTTTTTCCAGCAAATTGATGTATCGTGTCACAGTCTCATTATCAGCGCCAACAAGTTGCCCGATTTCATGATAAGAAACTTCAGAACCTACCTGGAATGCAAGGGCTTGCAATAGTTTTTCCACAAGGGCAGGTCTACGAACTTGCTCCAGCGAAAGGAAATCCTTATACAGGTAACTGCTCACCAATTCTGTCAGGATGTTTTGTTCATTTCCCGGATGTATGATCACTTCGGGGTAATATCCAAAAACCAATCGATGTTCAAGAAGCCTGTTTTCTTCCTCCCTGGATTTATGGATTGCCATTTCTGAAAATGAAAGTGGAAAAAGGGTAAACTCCCATTTACGGCCTGTCAGCGGTTCATTCATGCCTCCTGCAAGCTCAAGCGCGGATGATCCGGTAGCAATGACCTGAATATCATTAATATTATCTACTGCCAGTTTCAATGTTAACCCAATATTGAATATACGTTGCGCTTCGTCAATAACAATGAGTCGTGAGCTTCCAAACAATTCCCGCAGGCGGGTAGAGGTGATATCCGTGAACGTGGCGCGCACATCAGGCTCATCAGCATTAAACCAGGTGTATTTTACTCCTGAACCTTCAACCAGGTTTCTGGCCAGGGTAGTTTTGCCAACTTGTCTGGGTCCCGTGAGAATTATGACTTTCCCGCCAAACATGCTGGCCTTGATGGGTGAAGTAAGCAAGCGATTTATCATTTTTTGCGTTTATAATCGCAAATATATATATATTTTTGCGTTTACAAACGCAAATTTCATTAGTTTGTTGTTTTAATTTCATTTCAACCAATACACAGGGCTACAATCCTGCTTTCGCGTGATTTCGCCCTGTGCTGTTGCGTGTCGTTCCTTCAGAACTACCAATTACCTTAGCGAAGCAGGCGACAAAAAGTGACAAAGAAAACATAACTTTGAGCAAAAACCTGTTAAAAATGGAAAAAGAAGACTTTAAACGGAAAGCCAAGGAAAGCATTGATGAAATCTTTGCCAGGATTGACGAGCTGGAGGCCAAAAAAGATGTCGTTTTTGACAAAGCCAAAGAGGAATACCAGGAAACGATCGGCGAACTGAAGACCAAAAAGGTTGAACTCCAGGCTAAGTTCAAAAAACTGGTGGATGGATCGGACGACGAATGGGATGAAGTCCAGAATGCCTTTTCTTCTGCCAAAGATTCTCTGAAAGATGGGTTTTCAAAAATGGCATCGCTATTTAAAAAGGTTATGGATGGAACGCCTGAGACTACGTCGTCCGCGCAGACCGGCCAGCCGGCCGATGATCCCAATCAACCCAAAGGATCCTGAAAAGCATCCTTACCATTATAAGCAGTATAAATTTTCGCTTGGTATGACAATGCATTGATATTCAGATGTCAAGCTGGGTGCAGTCGAAGCCCTTTCTTACTGTGAAAACCGAGTTTACTAGACAAAACCAAAAAATTTTCTATTGAATTATTTTGGTTATCTTGCGATTCTGTTGATTTGACAACAGTCTGAGGCATTTGGTCAAAAAGGAATTGTTGCTATTGCCTGATAATGGTAACTTTAATGAAATCAATCCGACTACATTTAAATATCATCTGATCGCGGTAGCCGAATATCATGCTATGTAAATAGGTTAGCTCTGATCTTTGTTGATTATTAAATCCGGATAGAATGAAAACAAAACCCTTCTTATGGTTATTACCCATTATTCTGATTGCCATTTCCAAGCCAGCTTCCGCGCAATGTTCCGAATATTACGGGGTGACTTCAGGGGGTGGCGAGTATCACAACGGTACGATCTTTAAAACCGATGGCCATGGCGATAACCTGGAAACGCTCTATAGTTTTCCTTTAATTAATGAAGGAATCCACCCTTCCGGAAATCTATGTGCCGCTACAAACGGAAAATATTACGGTGTAACTTCCGGGGTCAATTTGCCCGGTACAACCGAGTACAGCGGAGACAATATCTATGAATGGGATCCTGCAGATAACATATATACAATGAAGTTCAGATTCACCAGCGACGTGGAACACGGAAAAGAACCCAGGGGCTCAATTATTCAGGCGAAGAATGGTAAGCTTTATGGAACAACCCGATATGGAGGTCTGGATGACGATGGTGTAATATTTGAATGGGATCCCGAAACCAACACATTTAGAAAGCTATTCGAATTTAACAGGGCAGAAACCGGATTCAGTCCATTTGCAGGTTTAATGGAGGCAGCCAATGGGAAACTGTATGGAACTACTTTTTACGGAGGTTCTTATGATGATGGTGTACTATTTGAGTGGGATCCTGCTTCCGATACCTATACCGAAAAATTCAGTTTTAATGGCGTTGAAACAGGAAGCCATCCCGGAGGATCTTTAATACAAGCTTCTAATGGAAAATTTTTCGGACTTGCCTCCAATGGAGGGACATACCAACATGGTGTGCTTTTTGAGTGGGATCTGACCACCAACATTTACAAAAAATTATATGAATTTCAGGGTTATTATCCTGACATGACTTTAAGGAAAGAAACCAATGGAAAACTATTCGGAACAATGGGCGATGTCTTCTTTGAATGGGACCCTGCTACTGAATCCCTTACCCAAAGAACGATTCCCCTGGATACCGGAGATTTCAATACAAATACCGGTAATATCCTGCATTCTCTTACAGAAGTCCCTGGTGGCAAATTTTACGGATTTGCGATTTCGGGCGTGAGCGAAGATTGCGCAGTGTTATTTGAATGGGATCCGGCAACAAATGTCTATCACAAAAAAATCGATTTTAATGCTGTTGAAAAGGGCAAAAACCCGTTCTACCTTGCACAGGCGGATAATAACCGTCTGATCGGATTTACACTTCACGGAGGTAACAATAATTCCGGTGTTATTTTTGAGTATGACCTGACCACACACACTTATACAAAAAAGATAGACTTTAATGTTTGTGAAAGTGGCAGCAATCCTCGTGGATCTCTCATTCAGGTGAACAATGAAAAACTTTATGGCACGACCTACTCCGGAGGAAAATTTGGCTGGGGTGTGATTTTTGAGTGCGATATTTTCACCGGGAGTTTTACCAAAATAGCCGATTTTAGTGGGAAAGAAAATGGCAGCAATCCCTATGGTTCCATGATCCTTCTCAACAACGGAAAAGTGGTTGGGATGACAAAAACGGGAGGTGATGATAATATGGGCGTGATTTTCGAACAGGATACAGCTACCGGCGCGCTTTCTAAAAAATTTGATTTTACATCTGCGGAAAATATCGGCCAGCCTTCAAGTTCTCTGATACTAGCAGACAACGGGAAACTATATGGAATAACAAATGGAGGTGAATATAACAAAGGATTGCTCTTCGAATGGGATCCTTCCACCGGTTCGTTTACCAGGAAGCTCGATTTTAACGGATCAATCAATGGAAGTGGACCCGGTATTTCATTAATGAAGGCAGATAACGGAAAGTTAATCGGAATAACCGGCTATGGAGGAGAACATAATAAAGGTGTTATTTTTGAATGGGACCCGGTCACTGACAACTATGAAAAAAAACTTGATCTTGAGAGTTATTCCGCCACGCCCTTTAGTCCCCTGATCCAGGATAATAAAGGAAAGTTCTACGGAATAATGACCGGTGTTGGCGAATATTTTTATGGGACTATTTTCGAATGGAACACTGCTACTAATATCATAACAAACAGAAAAACCGTAATTGAATTATGGGATGGCGATTTCCCGGTAAATGGCTCCCTAATGTTGGGCAGTAATGGCAAGATTTATGGTTCCACCAAAATTGGGGGAGAATCTGACCAAGGTACTGTTTTTGAATGGGATCCGATCACCAACAATTACATAATAAAGTATTCCTTTGGCCCGGCAACCGGAAGCAATCCCTATCGCACTTTGACAGAAACGGAACGGATAATCAATGTGCAGGCCTGTAACAGGTATATCTCACCAAGTGGTAAATACACGTGGACAAGCACAGGAGTGTATAAAGATACCATCAGCAGTTTTGCAGGTTGTGATTCAGTGATTACAATAAAACTAACCATGCAAGCTGCCGATGCCACTGTAACACAGAATGGAGAAATCCTTAAAGCCAACGTGTCATTGGCACAGTATCAATGGATTGACTGTGCCCTAGGAAATTCCCCGATAGCGGGAGAAACCCGGCAAACCTTTTCGCCTTCGGTAAGCGGAGAGTATGCAGTGATCATCTCCCAGAACGGATGCATAGATACATCGGCATGTTACTCCATCGTCAAATCGGGTATAACAACCAGCACGTTTGAACACAATCTGACCCTTCATCCCAATCCGATCGGCGAATCATTCCGGATTGATCTTGGAAACACCTATTCCTCTGTAGTGATCACCTTATCCGAATTAGAAGGTAGGATCATCCAGAGTGAATACCGTCTAAGTGCCCGGATCATAGAAATGAAGACGGATGCATCCCCCGGCCTTTATTTGGTGACCGTTACTACGGGAAATCAAAAAGCCGTAATCAGGGTAGTGAAGCAATAGAAAATGGTCACCCTTTCCTGACGGTTCTAGTTTAAATCAGGCAACTACTCCCGATAGCATAAAGTCATGAAGTTATGCAGTTGTGCAGCAATATCCATTGGCTCATGCAAATTGGAATATTGGTACATTTAAATCTCAGGCGAAGTTTATTCGGGCGTTAAAATCCCCTGCTCGAACTTCCCGATCATTTCCCCCGCAATGCTGATGGTGGTGGGATGATGGGGAAGGTTATCACGGGTATACCATTCTGCATCGGCAATTTCTTTCTGATCAATTTTTATCGGCTGGTGATCATCCGCCTCGGCAATGAATCCGATCATCATGGAACCCGACAAAGGCCATGGCTGACTTCCGTAATAGCGGATGTTTTTGACATCAAGCCCTACCTCCTCTTTAACCTCCCTTGCAACAGCCGCTTCAAGCGACTCTCCAATATCGGCATACCCGGCTACCAGGGAATAGAAACCGCCCCGAAAATTCGCTCCTTTGGCAAGCAAAATTTTGTCCTTGCTAATTATGGCGACAATGATCGCAGGTGAGATCTTCGGATAAACGATGTTTTCACAACCGGCACAGGATAACGCCCTTTCATCCTGTTTCGGCTCCATGGGGGAACCGCATTTCCCGCAAAAACGGTTTGCCATATACCAGTTCATCAGCTGAAGCGCAACAATGGATGCCCAGGCAATCTCTCTCTGCAGTATGGTAAGGAAAAAGCTGATCTCATGATAACCATAGCTCGGATCATCAGGGACAGCACAGTCGATCAACAGAAAGCAATTGGCGCTATTCAGGGAAAATAAGAATATACCTTTGTCGCCTGAACCTTTGAATTCTTTCCTCAATGGAATTTTCAATTCTTCACCGTGTTGATTGAGAAGCAAGGCATTGTCTTTAAAGTGAAATATATAATCATCTTCACAAATGCCTGTTTCAATGAAAATATTACTGAAAACATGAGGGTGGATGTCCTGGATCATTTCCTGAATTTGAAATCACAAATTTAGGTATAAGATGGTACAAAGGGAGATTAGCAGTACGTAAGATTTAAGCGTAGTCAGGAGACTACGCTTAGCGGCGTATATTGCGATATGCACTGCTATTCGACGGATATCGAGAACAAGGATATGTCACCCCCTTTTTCTGCGGAATAAGCAGCGAACAGAAGGATATGGTCATTCTTCCACCGGATCTGCGACCAGACATCCGAAAAGTGATAATCTTTCGTGTCGAAAGGCTGGCTCAGCTTTCCATTGTTGAAATCATATATCCATACCTGGAGCCGTCCGCTCAGGTCGCTGAGGAAAGCCAATTTTGAATTGTCCGGCGACGGTACCGGGATACACTCGATCCAGGGAGTGCGAAAAACTGGTTCGTAACCGCCTTCATCGAGGTTGATCCGGTAAATGTCGTAATAACCCGGATTTGCATTGGCGTTTGTAAAATACCGGTGCGTAAAGTATATGTATTTGCCGTCGGCCGACCAGGCAGGTCTTTCCTGGCTGTAAGACAGCAAATCCCCGGGCAAACCGGTGACTTCCTGAACTTTTTGGATGGATTGGTCTTCCGCATCATAAACCGAGATTCTTAAAGCCTGATCACTCACCGCGGATGATGAAAATGCCAGTTTTGCATTGTCGGTCGACCAGGCAGGGTATTTATTGACGGAATACCCTGAAGTCAAACTTTTTGCGATTGCCGTATTCACATCATAGATGAAAAGGTGCTCGGGCATTATGATCCCGTCGAATACCTCTCCTTTGTCGGATGAATAGGCAATTTGCGATCCGTTACTGGAAAAATCCGGAAACCAGCAGGAAGTGCCTATCAATTCAGGACTTCCGACTGATCCGGCCAGAAAAACGGAGGCACCCGCATAACCGGGTTCATACTCAAAAAACCTGGTCGCATAAACGATGCTGTTGTTGATGCTGTTCACTCCGAATGAATACAGATCATTTCCGTAATGATCCGCAGTAATAAAGTTATATATCGGTTTGAATGCAGAAGGAACAAAAAGGGCCACGTTGGAATTTTTCTCCTTGACTGTCAGCAGTTCTTTCTCCTTCAGGTATATGTAATAAAGCTCATGGTTGGTGAGCCCGTCAATGGCAAAACTTCCTTCAGTGCCGGTAACCTCCACGGTCCTGATCATTTCCCAGCTGTTCCCCGAGTCTTTTGAGAGGTACACCTCGTAAAAATCCGGAATTGCATCGTTACTGGGAAGTTTGTAAAAGAGGGCGGCATCAAAATACCTGTATGAAATCTCAACCGAAGCATCTTTTCTTGTGGCGATAATCGAGGTATTGGCATTGGATTCGATCAGCGGGGTTTTGATATTGGCAATCTCATCCGGCCTGGTATTGTTATTGTCTGCTTCCTTCCCGTTGTCAGGACTTTCACAGCCGCCGGAGATCAGAAGACACAGCAATAATGTGCTGATCGGTTTATGGAGTTTCATGGGAAAGGTTTTCGGATCTGATGTAAGATGAAATAAATTACTTAAGGGTTGCTTCCGGTACAAAAAGAATGTTGGTAAGGCGAAGTTAACAAAACTATGGATGTCAACTTAAGAGTAACTATATTTGATTACGCCCCTTCAGGGCTTTTATTTCCGACAATTATTGTAACCCGGGGCAATGCCCCGGGCTATTGATATTGCCCTTTCAGGGCATAAATCATAGGTGTAAAAAATCGCCCTGAAAGGGCATCATCACTAACACAGGGCATCGCCCTGTGATAATCATCAACCCATTGAATATAAGCCCTGAAGGGGCGTAATCAATCCTTTAGTTGACGGCAATGGTTAAGAAATCTTCGCCGAGTAGAGAAAAAAGCAGGGTGTTTGAAACAGGGTAAACCTTTTGTGAAGGTGTCTGTTAATGAAATACCCACAAAGAGAAATCATGAAAAACAAAAATATCCTTGTTATTGGTATGGCATGTGCCGTGCTGATGGCCTGTAAAAGCAATACCATTTATCAAACCGCTTGCTTTCATGGCGATGTACGACATTCGGGCTTTTATGAAACCCAGGGAATGGATACCCTCCGTGGAGTTGCCTGGAGCTTTAAAACCGGTGACCGTGTATTCTCATCGCCCGTAATATCAGGAGACGAGCTTTTTATCGGCAGTGACGACGGCCATGTATATGCGCTGAATGCCAAGAACGGGAAATTAATTTGGAAATTCAGGACCGGAGGGCGCGTGAGTTCTTCCCCGGCAATTTATGGAGATAAAGTGTATGCAGTCAGTTTTGACGGAAATATCTATTGCATCGAAAAGAAATCCGGCAAGGAAATCTGGAAATTCAAAACCGCAGGTGAACGGGTTTTTTCTGCGCCCGGTTTGCACGGAATGCCTGAAAAGGACCGGAATCTGGACGATCCCTGGGATACCTTCCTTTCTTCACCCGTTGTAGCCAACGACAAGGTATATTTCGGATGCGGGGAAGGAACATTTTACGCCCTGGATTGCAATACCGGCAACAAAACCTGGGAATTCAAAACCGATGGCGTGATTCATTCATCACCTGCCTATGCCAACAATACCGTGTATTTTGGAAGCTGGGACAGTTACCTGTATGCAATGGATGCAGATGACGGATCATTGAAATGGAAGTTTAAAACCGGAATCGACACGGTGTATTATAACCAGGTTGGATTTCAATCTTCTCCCGTGGTTTACAAAGGCATGGTCTATTCCGGCTGTCGCGATGCTCACGTATATGCCATTGAAGCCGAGACCGGCGACCTGAAATGGAAATACTTCAATGATTTTTCCTGGGTGATCGCCACTCCGGCAATACACAATGATACCCTGTATTTTGAAACCTCGGACTCCCACAAATTAATAGCCTTAAATGCAGTGAACGGGAAGCTTTTTTACACCGGCGATTGTAAAACCTATGGGTTTTCTTCACCGGCAGTGGCTGACGGGAAAATATACCTTGGGAATCAAGGCGGAAGCCTGATGGTGTTTGAGACTGCAACAGGAAAAACGCTGTGGGAATTTCAAACTCCGGCTGCAAAAGCAAACAGGGATTCCATTATTGCCCCGAACGGTGAATTCAACTATGCGAAAATATTTACGGAGAATAGTTATGACGCCAGCCTGAAGGCGGTAGATCTAATTTTTTCCGTGGGATCCATCCTGTCATCACCTGCTGTATACAATGGCATGGTGTTTTTCGGGAGTACGGATAGTTGTGTTTATGCTTTGCACTGACTGCAAATTTGTATTACCTTCGGTTCATAATCAAATCGTGACACCATGCACGGAGAAACCCATTTAAACACGCTGCTGGCCTCACTGAAACCCGAGTTGCAGAAAGGCGAGTATGTATTCTTAACCCTGGCTGAAGTAACCGGAGTGGATCTGTCCGAAGCAGTCTGCACTTTTCGGGAGAAGGAAGGCCTGTCGGTGATCCTGCCCAGGGAAATTGCCGATAATCAGCATATAGAATATTCTTTCATTGCATCATGGATTACGCTCAATGTGTACTCGTCACTGGAGGCCACCGGTCTGACGGCTGCCATATCAAAAGCGCTGAATGACGAGAACATCAGCTGCAACGCGGTGGCTGCATTTTACCATGACCATATATTCGTGCCCAGGGAGGACGGTGACAGGGCGATGGAGGTACTGAAAAAGCTTCAGGAGAGGAAATAATGATATCAGTTGACATCCTGGGCCCACATCCCCACTTTGCTTCTCCGGGCTTTTCTTTGAAGCCTGATGAATTCATCGGCGTATTTCACATTCGGCGGAAAGGTCATGACGCGCGCATATCCTTGTTTGAGCAGTTCGGCATTGACAAAGGTTCCATCCTCTAGAAAAACATAAGCCAGGGTGCGGCCAAACTGGTCGTATTTGTCCACGTCATATTCCAGTCGCACTTTTTTATGGCTAAGCAATGCCTTCAGGTATTCTTCGGATTCCTTGCCATAATAACCTACTTCCTTGTGCTCGCTTTTCCTCGATTCCGGGGCGTCAATCCCGAGCAGGCGGACCCTGACCTCATCCAGTCCTGCATCGTTTCCCCAAAAGGTATCGCCGTCAATGACCTTTGTGACGAAGATGTATTGCGATGCCTGCTTGTATTGGCCGGAGCGGCAGGATATAGCTGAAAGGGGTATAATGCAGAGCAGAATGATTTGGAATACGCGGGTAGGGTTGAGCACGACTTTGGGATATATTTTACACAAATATCGAAAAATCTTTGGGATCATAAAAGCAAGAATAGCTCTCGCAAAATCGCAAAGACGCTAAGAGGGCGGTTGTATTATAATGTAATCAAATAAGTGTGTCACAGTATTGCCATCAGCCGACTCAGATTGTACTGCGAATGTATCGACTCCAGGTTGTAGCTGTAAGGATAAAAGATACTCTCCCGAAAAGGAATATCTTCATAATCACGCAGTGAAACTCCCGCTTTGTCCTCATCAAAAGCGTAATATCCGTTCTCTCTTTTGGTCACCAACCCTTTCTTCCACAACCATGCCAGATAAATGATCCTGCGCTCATGATCGGTCAGTTGTTTATGCCGGGTTTTATTCAGAGAAGTGAAGTGCGCCAGCAAAGCTTTCTTTTTCTCTTCACTCAGATTCCTGAAAAATTTTTCTTTCTTGCTCATTTCAGTAGGTAATGAGTTTTTAAGATTTCTGATAATCATGTTTGCATTGACAGTCCTACCTTTACAAGCTGCATTTCTTTTTTCCATACTGTGTATACGATAACTATGCCTCTGATGTTTAATTACAAACGTCTTTTATTCATTCCGGCACACTATTTATGTAAATCCTGTGTTTTGTGTTATACATTTGACGAAGATGATGAACACCGTGGATAAAAGAAAAATACTCAAAATCGGTCTCCTCATTGCCGCTGCTATCCCGGTTATTATCATTTCGATTGTATTTATCAGGGCATGCTGCCTGCTGCAAAGCAAAAAGGAACTGCAGAACATTCGTAATGCCACCGCCACTATAGTGCTCTCCCAGGAGGACAAGCTGATCGGAAAGATCTTTACCGAAAACCGCACCAATATCAGCTATGAGCAGATTCCGGAAGACCTCATTCATGCCCTGGTGGCCACGGAAGATGCCCGGTTTTACAATCATAACGGCGTAGATTCCAGGAGCCTTTTCAGGGTTTTCTTCAAAACCATCCTGCTGAACCGGCAAAGCGCCGGTGGCGGAAGCACCATCACCCAGCAGCTGGCCAAAAACCTGTTCGGCAGAAATATTAAGGGCCCTTTTAAGCTGCTCACCATCAAGACAAAAGAAACCCTGCTGGCCCGTCGCCTGGAGAAGATCTTCACCAAGGAAGAAATTCTGACCCTTTACTTCAATACAGTCCCTTTCGGAGAGAACATTTATGGCATTGAAGCCGCCGCCCAGCGCTATTTCAACAAAAAAACCGATCAACTTAAAATGGAGGAATCGGCCATGCTGATCGGCATGCTGAAAGCCAACCATGTCTACAATCCCCGCCTGCATCCTGAAAATGCAAAAAGCCGGAGAAATGTGGTTTTTAAACAGATGCAGAAATACGATTACCTGGATTCCGCAACAGTGGATTCCCTTAGCCGGCTGCCCTTGCAGCTTGATTATTCGAACCTGGAACGAAACGGACCGGCCGATTACTTCCTGTACCAGGTGAAAAAAGAAGCCAGGGAAATTTTGCAAAACGTGGAATCCGCTTCGGGTAAAAAATGGAACATCGAAGAAGACGGACTGATTATAAAAACCACGTTGAACCTGGATATCCAGAACTTTGCCAATCAATCATTCCGCGATCACCTGTCCACCATGCAATACCTGCTGGAAAAACAATACAAAAGCAAGGCGGGAAGAAAATTCATAGAGAACCTGGCAGAAACCGAGCTGAAAAAGCAGAATCTCACGGAAAACGCTTCGGTGACCGACAGCATAAGGAAGTCCATTCAGCTCCTGCATGCCGGTTTACTGGCTATGGACCCGGTTACAGGCGCTGTAAGGGCATGGGTTGGGGGCATTGATTTTAAAACCCATCCATATGACCAGATCCTTGCCCGAAGGCAGATGGGCTCAACCCTTAAGCCTGTCCTTTTTGCAGCTGCGCTTGAGATGGGCTACAGCCCATGCAAATACCTGGATAATGATTCCCTGGTCATAACGGGTTATGAGGATTGGAAACCCCGGAATTTCGATCATTCCTATGGCGGTAAATATTCCCTTACCGGCGCCCTTGTTCATTCCATGAATATCCCTGCTGTAAACCTGTTTCTCGAAATGGGTTTCAGCAGTCTCGATTCATTGTGGAGAAGAATGGGATTTTCCTTTGCGCTGGATAACACGCCTTCGCTGGCGCTGGGTACTGCAGAAGCAAGCATCCAGGAAGTAGCCGTTGCCTACTCGGTCTTTGCCAACGGTGGCTTCAGGATCACGCCGCAAAAAATAGTGTCCATTCAAAGTCACGATGGACAAATGATCTGGCAGAATGAATTGATGGAGGAAAAAGTCAGCGTATTGTCCGAAAGAACAAGCCTCCTCATGAATGCCATGCTGCGAAATGCGGTCAGGGCGGGTACCGGGACTCCTTTGCGGTCAAGATACGGTGTTGAGCTTCCTGTGGCAGGAAAAACCGGAACAACCCAGGACTACTCGGATGCGTGGTTTGCCGCTTACTGTCCTTCCCTCGTGGTGGTAAGCAGGGTGGGAGCATCCCTGCCCTCTGTCCGTTTTAACACAAGCTCATATGGCACAGGCAGTACGCTTGCCCTGCCACTGGTGGCTTTAACGCTGAAGAAGATCCAGGACAGTCCGCGATTATCGAAACGGTTCATCGCTCCGTTTCCTTTGCCGGATCCTGAACTGGAAAGGCAAATGGATTGCCCGGATTTCAAAGAAACGGATCTGCTGGATGATATCCTTGACTTCCTGAAAAGGAAAGAGATCGATCAGGATAAGTCGGGTAAAAGGCCGGAAAGGAAGAGGAGGCCGTTGTTCAGGAGGCTGAGGTGGTAGGGGGGGAAGGAGTATGGAGTAAGGAGGAGGGACGAGGATTAACCATTTATTAGGTATTTTTGTTATTCATCCTATAAATAGCAAAAGCGTTGGTTTGAATCCTGATCATCCCAAAATAAATGACAGGTGGATATTCATCATAGTATATCCGATTATGGCTTTGTCCGCCGTTCACATCGGCAATGACAACACCATCCACAACCTGTTGCGTATCCCCAGTTATTATACCGATCTGCTCCTGGCCCTTGGATGCGCTTGGGGCATTGGGATATATTTTCGCATGCTTTTCCACAGGATCGATCAAATGTATGATTGGGACGATACCCTTCGTAACAGGCTGATCAGTCACCTTGTCTTTGGAGTTGTATTGCCCGCTGCCGTGATCCTTGGCATCGAGGCTATCTATCTTGCTTATATTGATATTGATTTACAGGACAGTTCCATTTTTTACCTGGAATTACCGGTTATTACCATTTATTGCCTGATCATCAATCTCATCTACCTGTTCTTGTATCATCGCGCCTATACTTCCTCACTGGCCAGGGATGTTGAAAAACTAAAAAGCGATGAACCACAACAGTCTTTGAAAGAAAACTTTATGGTTCAGACCGGAAGCCTGGCTATTAATGTCCCGTTAAGCGAAGTAGCCTATTTTGTCATTCTTGAAAAACATACGTTCCTGGTAACCCGGGAAGGGAAACGGTACCTCTATGATGTAGCCCTGGAACAGATTATGAAACAGGTTTCTTCCCTGGAATTCTTTCAACTTAACCGGCAGATCTTAGCCAGGCGTAACAGTATTACTCTTTACCATCAAACCGATACCCGAAGGCTCATGGTGGAATTAAGCCCTCCACAGGATAAACCCGCATTTGTTTCAAAAACCAAGGTGTTGAAATTCAATGCCTGGCTAAATAAAGAATAGCTGTCCTCTTCGGGTTGATATTTGTCCGCTTCAGCATCTAATCTCCATTTTTTCATTACGGATTCTTTGCCGGTTCCTAATTTTGAGCAGGAATAAAGAACCATTTAAAATGAACAGTTATGATGTTACGTTTACCTGCCTTACTCATCATGCTATCACTGGTGACATGGGGCCATTCCCAGCAGCCGGTGGTGGTTTCCGTTTTTAATGAAGCCACAACAATCCCTTACACCACCTTCTTCAATACACCCGTCCATCCCGGCTTGCAGGCAGGTACGCAATTCCGGTGGAAAGAAGGCAGGCACTTCTCCTTGTATCCCACTGTCAACCTGGGCTATATGTTTCACCGGAAATTATTCCAGGGATTGTACGTCAATATTGAAGTGGCATTTGATGTGAAAACCGGTTTCGGATTGAATTTAAAAAGCGGGCTTGGATTGGGTTACCTGCATACCTTTAACACGCAGCAGGAATTTCAATTCTCCGACGGCGTATATGAAAGCAAGGCTGACAAAGGAAATTCGAGGCTCATGCCTTCATTTACGATTGGCCTGGGATACAATGTCAAGACCGGCAATGCCGAGTCTGCCGAAGTCTTTGTGCTTTATAAATCCTGGATTGAATATCCCTATTCACCGGGTTTTATACCGATTATGTCGCATGCCGACATACACGCAGGAGTGAAGTTTTACCCTTTTAAAAACCGCCAGGAACCATGAAACGAATGCTGATACCACTCATTCTTCTGATTTCTTCCTGTGAGAAGGACGAAACCTTCCCTGCAACATTTTATGAATGCAGTGGGGTCATTTCGGAAAATAACCTGAACCATCCCAAAGCCGGATTATTTGAAAACCTGATCTCAACCATGGTAGCCTCGGGTATTCCGGGCCTGATGGTGACTGTGCATGATAATGCGAGCGGGTATTGGTCGGGGGCATCCGGCTTTGCAGATTTGGCTTCAGGTGTAGAGTTACATGCATGCAATATTACAAGGGTGGGCAGCACCGTAAAGACCTTCACTGCGGTTACAATTCTACTACTCCAGGAGGAGAACAAACTGAACATTGATGATCCCGTTTCGCGGTATTTATCAAAAGATGAAACGGACGGATTGAAAAATGCAGATCAATCTACAATAAGACAGCTCCTGCAGCACTCCAGCGGTATCTTCAACTATATTCAAAGCACAAAATTCCAGACAGCTTCATTGAACCACCTGACAAAAATCTGGCATCCGGATGAACTGCTCGGTTATGCGAGGGGAAAGGACCCCTATTTTGTCCCCGGAACAGACGTCCTGTACTCCAATACGAACTATGTATTGCTGGGAATGATCATTGAAAAAGTCACCGGAAAACCCTATTATGAAGTTTTTGAAGAAAAGATCTTTAATCCGCTGGGGCTCCATTTCACAAGTTGTGCGGCTACCGACCCTGTGCCGGAGGGCATCATCAGGGGGTATGTTGATTTTTACAGCAAGATGAACCTGATCAATTCAACATATTACAGCGGCTGGGACTATTTTACGGCTGACGGCGGACTGATTTCCAATGCCTATGACCTCAATGTTTTTATGACGCAACTTTTCAGCGGACAGATCTTATCGGAGGCTTCCATGGCGGAAATGCTGACCTGGCAGGTTCCGAAAGATACATATGGTGACTTTGAGACATATTACGGGCTGGGCATCTTCAAGATCCTCACCGACCATGGTCCGGCCTTTATACACAGTGGTGATGCCATCGGATATTTTGCCTCCATGGTGTATTTTCCGGAGGAGAAGGTGACGGTGAGCTGGGCGGTGAATGGCAATTATGGGAAGCTTGATGACCTGGCGCAATCCAGGGAAGCCATGGAGAGGATATTTGCGACGGTATTGGAGGAATAACAGAGCTTTCTGTGGATCGGTGAGCCATGGGATCACCAGAACAAACCAGGGTATTGGAAAAGATAGAGCTGCCTCCTTCTTTTGTTGATCAGATCTTTCAGTTCGATAGCCATGTCCTTGTTTACTTCGATGGCCATGGGCAGTACAAAATTTTCCGACTGGTCGAGGTATTCGCTCATTTTCTTCCTGGAATACACATCGCGGTGAAGATCGGTAAGGTTGCTGATGCGGTCCGCTACTTTTAACAATTTTGCATTGCGTGATCCCTGTTCCAGGATTCTCTTCAGGTAATTGGCTTTGGTCTCGCCCTTGGGACGGGTCACTTCCAGCACAAGATCCACCACCTGGTTGGCCTGGTCATCGATACACCGCAATTCATGCTCGTTGGTTTCAGGATCATCCTCGATCAGGTCATGGATCATGGCGGCTTTTAAAAGGACATAATCATCAAAAAGTTTATAATCGATAAGAATGGCAAGAGTGGCGAAAGCATGACGAAACTGATTTCCGCCGACGCCCCTTTGCTTGCCGATGAGCGCCGTGGCTTTGATGATATAAGGCGCCAGGACCAGGTTCTGTAATTTATCAATTTCGTTCATGAGATGGATACTTGCCGGTGGATGTAAATTTATTAAAAAAGCAAAATCATTTGTATATGCGGATCCATATCTGATTATATCTTCAATCCAAGAACAAGAATATCATCAGTCTGATTTATATCTCTCCGCCATTCCTTCATTTTTTGTGCAAGGATATTCCCTTGTTCATGCATACTTTTCTCCTGAATCTTGAACAATAACTCTCTGAAATATTTGACCCTAAATGTTTTTCGATCGGGCCCGCCCATTTGATCAACGTAACCGTCTGTAAAGAGATAAATTGAATCTCCAGCAAGTATTGAGATATCATTTTTCGTAAAAGACTGAACTGTATCGTCATATATTCCAATAGGCATAGTATCAGGTTTGTATATTATCATCTGAAAGTCTCCGTTGTTTATGATACGCCTTTTGGCATCATTTTTTTCAGTTTTTTCTCGCTTATTATTTACTTTTCTTACAATATAAAGAGGCCTGTTAGCGCCTGAATACTGTAATGTTTTCTTATCTAAATCTAATATACAAAGAGCTACTTCCATACCATCCTGTGCTTCACCCTCTTCTCCTTTCTGATGAAGAGAAGAAATCAGAGATTCACGCAGCTTCCCCAATATTTCACTTGTGTTTTGAGAACTTGTCTTGTTAACTATTTCATTCAGGTATGAAATTCCCAATATGCTCAAAAATGCACCCGGAACTCCATGGCCGGTACAATCGGCTACAGCAATATATACTTTATTATCTTTTTCAGCATGCCAGCAAAAGTCTCCACTGACAATATCCCGTGGATTATATAGGATAAATTGATCTGAAAGGGTATTCGAAAGTACAGCTTCAGGTGGAAATAATGCAGTTTGAATTCTCTTTGCATAATATATACTGTCCAGTATATGGTACTGTTGGACTTCAATCGTATTCTTTTGATTAATTACCATTTCCAACTGGGTTTCTATTTCTTCTTTCTGTGCTTCAATTTCTTCTTTTTGTTCGGCAATTTCTCTGGTTCTTTCAACAACCTTTTTCTCTAAATCCTTATTCATATCCGAAATACTGGAGATATAATTTTTTATTTTATGAATCATTACGTTGAATCCCTCTGTAAGCTCTCCAACTTCATCATTGGTTCTTACAATGGTATATTCTGTAATCCCATCCTTCCGTATCTTTTTTATATTTCCAAGAAGTTCGTTTACCGGAATAACAATACTGCGGGTGGTCCATTTAACAATCAAAAAAAGATAAAAGATGGAAATAAAAATTCCTGTTCCTATTCCAATGAACATAACAATGCTATCTATGGCATTTACATAATAAAAACCTTCAAAATTATGCTTGTCATTTTGCTCCCATATTGAACCAGCAGAATCATTCCAATTGCCAAGCAAAACTTCTTTTTGCGCCAGTGTCAACTCCTCCAATTGCAAATCCTTTACTGAAGTAAGGCTCAATACAAAGTACAAAACAACAATGGCCAGAGGGAAGAAAGTGGTTATTACACTTGCAAACCATAATTGTTTCCCTATGCTACCACTTTTAGATCGAAAGATTCGTTTTCTAAGTTCTTCTTCTGAATAGAAGAATTCCAGATATTTTAAATGCACCCTGTTCTTTTCCCAGAAATAAACAAACAGAAGTGTTAACAATGCTGCTACTGCCGATACAAAAAGAAAGTTTTGGAAAATATTTCTTTCTACTTCTTCAGTATATGCTTCTGAAGATAGAATTGTGGTTATGCCATATACATGACTTACCAAGTGGGGCAAAAACAATATTAAACAATTGATATGAGGCGTATATAATATTAATTTTTTGCAAAACACCTCATGACGTTTCTTTATTACTTTCTGTTTTCTTTTCTGTTTTAAATACAACTTAAAGGGCAGGTTAAACAAAAAACCTATGAGATAGGCAATTACAAGAAACCTGAAAAACAAGAAAAAGAACCTCTCAAGTCTCTGATTTTTTTCTATATGAGCATCATCTGCAGGGAGCTTAGATAAATCCCCTTCTACTTGGGCAATAACAGAATCAACCTGTTCATTATTTTGTTCTTTGGTTGGTACTGTCACCCCAACCAAAGTATCATTTGCATATGTCAAAATTGAATCTTCTGTGGCAACCATTGTATCTGCCTGGTTGATTTTTATTTTATCGGATGATACGGTTTCTGTTAGCTTATTTGGAAGGTTTTGTAAAACCAGGAAGCCAATAAAGGGCAATACCAGAAAAAAATACAAAATTGTTGACGTGAGGTAAATTCTTAACCCTTGAAATTTAGGTTTTCTTTCTTTCTGCATAATGCTAAATATAATTACTGTTTAGTAGCTTCCTCAATAGATTCCACTTTAGTGCTACATATAAAAACAATGTTGTTAGCCAGATAAAAAACAGGTTAAACCAATAGGTATATATTTCCAGACTCCCCAATTGCTTATATGAAGCGTAGAAATGAGCGCGGCCATAATTCGAATCAGGATTTTTATAGATAGGGTCTTTCAGTTGTATTAATTTTTCTCCTACCTGGATTATTTTTTTAGTACCATCTCTGTTTGTTACCAAATCGCTTATTGTTCTGTTAAAATACTTCTGCTTAAATTCCATAAATTCATCCTTACCTCCTAAGGAACGAACAAGTTCGTCGTATTTTTTATCATTTCTTTGCGAGGCATTTATTCTATTCTTCATGAACACTTCATTCAATTGCATGAGATACTCATTTGTTTCCTGCAATAATTCCACACCAACTGTCTTCATATTTAATCTTACAAGGCCTGCAAAAGGAACTCCTGTCTTACGCGTTAGTTTATCGATCTCATAATTTATTAATCTCAGGTTCTCCATAATCTCCTTTTCATGTTTAACATTTCCTATATTTCTAACACAAAAAGTTATCCGGTTCTGCAGTTCCACAATTAAATAGTCTTTGTTATAGCTGGCAGTGCTTATATCTTTTTCAATATCAAAAAAATGCTTCTGGAACTCGTTTGATTTAAATTGGTGAACCATCAGAGCCTCAAATGCCCAGCGTGAAGTCATTAAGTCTCCAATGACAGGAACATATACCGGTGTGGTAATGCTTTTATGTAACTTGTCGTAATGCACAATAATACCACTGAACAATAATTCAGGCACCAATATAAAAGGTATTAATATGTAAATAGTTATAACAGAATTAAGTGCAGAAGAGATATTTAAACCCAGCATATTGGCAAAACAGGAAGTGGAGAAAAGAATTAACCAGTAATGAAATGTCATTCCTCTGATTTCAAGGATAAAATTACTTATCAATACAAAGGTTATCATTTGAATTGCCGATATGAGAAACAGCAGACTAATTTTCGAGTGTAAATAGCTGTTTCTGCTTAATCCTAAAAAAGATTCACGTTTTAGGTGCTTTCTGTCTTTAATTATTTCTTCCGCAGAAATTGATAGCCCAAAAAACAGAGCCACTACAACTGCCATAAAAATAAAAGCCGGAAGGTTTGTATTCTCCATAAAAATATATGCATCAGGATTACCAGCCTTTCCACTTATATATTTTGTGAAATACCCTAATAAGACAGCCAGGATTGGGGCTTCTAAAAAACTTATCAGGAGGTATTGTCTATTTGCAATTTTGGTAAGTAAATCACGATGAAGAAAAATATGAAATTGCTTACACTTTTTTGGTGTTCTATTAAAATGTTGAAGGGGATTTTGTTTCCTTTCAATACTTCCAGCATTCCTTCCCTGTGTTTCGTGAAAACTATCAAACCATTCTTTTGGGCTAATTTTTCTTGTTCTTGTTAATTTACCATATTCATTTACTATTCTCGACTCAATAATTTGTAATAGTTGTTCGGGATTTACATTGCCGCATTCGAAACACTGTTCTTCCTCTGCATTTATGTAATTACTCTTTGACTTAAAGTATTTTATAGCATCAATAGGATTGCCTGAGTATATTAAATACCCTCCTTTATCCAGGAAGAGCATCCGGTCAAACATCTTAAAAATATCTGAAGA
>JBGSSF010000011.1:0-1723 GCA_041737175.1 Bacteroidales bacterium | reverse complement strand
TCCTCAAATGCCAGGAAAAAGGGCGTGGGTTCCAGGTAAAGCACGGCAGATCTTATCTTCATTTGGATTGAAAGGTCAGAAATGTATATCCGGAGGTCCGCATTCATGTTCTGGCCGTTCTGAAAATTGGCCTTTTCCAGTTTGAAAACCGCCTTACGGATCCCTCCTTTGTTGAGGAAGTAATTGTTGTGCTTTACGGATGACAACTGATACAACGCTGTTGTAGAGTTATATTCGATCCCCATCAGGCCGTATCCCTCATCCAGATAGGTAACCTCCACGTATGCCGTTTGGTTAAGCACAGCAAGATTGGTTTGGAAGTACATATATGGCTGATAATTTCCAGGGGTACCCGCCGACTGGTAGGTAGTATCCTGTTCCGTACTGATAGTCTCAAAAACACCGTCGGCGCCCGACAGTGGCACCATGCGGTATCCGGTTTGACCCGGTAGGGTTATCGATAAACTCACAAAAAGCAGGAATAAACCGCCGGAAAGAATCGGTTTTGCAAGGTTGGATGAGATTTTCATCATGGAAGTGAAAAGTGAAATTGAAGAGATTACAACACTTAGCGAAACATTATAACCGCTAAACTGCAAAACTGCAAAACTTTTTCAACTAAAGCTACCTGATAAATAATCCTTAGTCAGCTGTTTTTTCGGGTTATTGAAAAATTCGTCTGTGGGGCCCGATTCTATGATTTTACCAAAATACATAAATACAATATTATCAGCAATTCGTTTGGCCTGCCGCAACGTATGGGTAACAAGTATTAAGGTGTATTTCTCTTTAAGTTTAATAAATAACTCTTCAATCTTTTTGGTGGAAATCGGATCCAGGGCTGAGGTGGCTTCATCTCCAAGAATGTATTCAGGTTCGATGGCAAGTCCCCTGGCGAGGCAAAGTCGCTGCTGCTGCCCTATGGAAAGCCGCGTAGCCGGGGTTCTGATCCTTCCCCTCACCTCATCCCACAAACCAACATACTGAAGATATTGAATAACGGTTTGATTCAACGCCTTCCTTTTTTTAAGTCCATGGATCCTGGGCCCATATGCGACATTGTCAAATATTGACATGGGCAACGGGCATGGACGTTGGGCCAGCAGTCCCATTTTCTTCCGCGTATCGATCACATTCACCTTTGAGCCATATATATCCACATCGTTTACGAATATACTTCCCTTTATTTTAACCTCGGGCGTTTCATCGTGCATCCGGTTGAGTGCTTTTAAGAAAGTTGATTTGCCACAACCGGAAGGACCAATAATGCATGTTATGCTTTTTTCGGGAATCACCAGGTTAATGTCTTTTAAAATATGCTGGTCCCGGATATGTACATTTAAATGCTCTACTCTCATTGAAATCGGAGAAGTCACAGGTTGATGAGGGTTTTCCTGAATTCGGCCGGACATTGATTTTTCCTGCATGGGTTCAATATATATATCTTTCATAATTAAATCTTGTTTTTTGAGAATTTCGAACTGAAATACCTGGCTGAAAAACTCAATATCAGAATGATGACAGTCAAGATAACAGCTGATGCATAAGCCCGGTTTTGCACTTCCTCAACAGGACTTCCAAGCTGAAAGAAAATAGCCAGGGGAAGTGTCGCAGCGGGTTGGCTCAGTGCATGAGGAATGTTATCCGTATAACCGGCTGTGAAAAGAACGGTAGCTGCATCCCCTATGCCTCGTCCTACAGCGAGTAAAACCGCAGTGACAAT
>JBGSSF010000009.1:0-241708 GCA_041737175.1 Bacteroidales bacterium | reverse complement strand
CACAACCATCACAACCATCACAACCACTTTATCCCTTTTATAAACAAATCGTATAATATTTCTGCCTTCCTCGCCACCGCTCCCGGTTTATCCGCAAATAATCGTTGTGCCAGGGGGATGATCGATTTCTGCATTAGTTTTCTTTTCCAGGCAATATAATCAGTTAACAGGGTACGCTGGATCCTGTCTTTTCCTGGACTTTCCTCGCGAAGCAATTTTTCCAGTTCAGCCAGGTCATGTTCGAAACCAAGTTTTTGGGCAAGATTATCGAGATGATGAATGGCAAAGCCATAATAGGAAGGCCATATGGGCCTGATCAGGATCAATTCGTTCCAGAGTGATTTCGTGATTTTCCGGAGCTCATGAAAGTTCTCAGCCGTCGGTTGAATAACAGCCTGATCAAGGCATTTCTTACCCCGGCTGTAGGTTTTCCTTAAACAGGAAACCAGGTCATTGAATTTGCCTTGAGCCGGCAGTTCTAGGGCATTTGCCCTTAACTCTGATTCAATCAGGCCGCAAAGACCCTGATCCACCTGATGCGTATTTAAAATCTCAGCGGTTGCTTCCCTGTGATTCATCTCCATCGCCCGGATCTGTTTGCCGAGATAATTCGCATTTGCCGGCATTTTCCGGTCTGCGGAGATCACCTTCAGTGTCTCAAAATAGACCAGACTGATCCTGTGGTCAGCCAGAACATGACTCACATTGCTGTAAAATTCCTTCCCATGCCTGTACAATTCATCGCCGGTTACCTGTCGGTATAAACGGTAAACTGCCCTGACGCGTTTTGTGGATTTTCTGATTTCATGGGTGGCAAAGTCCGGCTTTATAGGAAACTGCCTGCACAACTGCAGCGACATCCCCAGTTGTTCATCCACCACTCGCCTGAATGTTTCGGACAAAGGTTCCTGCCTGTAAATCCTGAATCCGTGAAGGGTAGAATTTTTCATTGAGCTAAATTAAGAACTTATCCCTATTTTTATGGACCTAATTTCGTGTTTCAGTATGGATAACAAATACGTGCAATTGTTGGCAGTGAACCTGAATCTGGCCCCATGGCAGGTTGAGAATACCCTGCGATTATTCGAAACCAATGCCACCATACCTTTTATCAGCCGTTACCGGAAGGAGGCAACGGGTAGTCTTGATGAGGTTCAGATTGGGAATATCCGGGATTTGTTTAGGAAATTAGAAGAACTTGATAAGAGACGCGAAACAATCATAAGTAGTATCACAGAGCAGGGATTGCTGACGGAAGATCTTCGTTTGAAACTTGCAAATGCTGCCAGCATGACAGAACTGGAGGACCTGTACCTGCCTTTTAAACCTAAAAAGAAGACCCGGGCTTCCATGGCGAAAGAAAAGGGACTGGAACCTTTGGCAGGAATCATTCTGAAGCAGGCCGAACGGAATATTACGCTGGCTGCATCCAGGTTTCTTGGCGAAAAAGTAGAGACTGAAGATGATGCCTTGCAAGGCGCAAGGGATATCATAGCGGAATGGATCAATGAAGACCAGCGCGCCAGAGTGCTTGTGAGGAGATCCTTTACCCGGGAAGCTGTTGTGACATCCAGGGTGGTGAAAGGCAAAGAGGAAGACGGGATAAAGTACAAGGATTATTTTGATTATTCAGAACCCCTCAGCCGTTGCCCTTCACATCGTTTGCTGGCTGTGCTTAGAGGAGAAGAAGAAGGATTCCTGAGATTAAGCCTTGAACCTGATGCAGAAAAGACAATACGTTTGCTGAACGATCAATTTATTATAAGTAAGGGCGACTGCGCAGAACAGCTTCTTATGGCCATTAAGGATTCCTATAAGCGGTTGCTTTGCCCGGCGATTGAAACGGAATTCAGGTCGCTGTCAAAAGAAAAGGCCGATGATCAGGCCATAAGCGTATTCGCCGAAAATCTGAAGCAGTTGCTGATGTCACCTCCTTTGGGACAAAAGCGCATACTTGCCATTGATCCGGGATTCAGAACAGGCTGCAAAGTAATATGCCTGGATGCCCAGGGTAACCTTGTACACAATGAGACGATCTTTCCGCATCCTCCCCAGCAGGAAACCTCACAAGCTATGAAAAAGATCAATACGCTGGTGAATTCGTATAAAATTGATGCCATTGCCATCGGCAACGGAACAGCCAGCCGTGAGACCGAATCCTTTATTCACAGAATCAAGTTTGAGCGTGATCTTAAGGTTTTTGTGGTGAGTGAGGCTGGTGCATCGGTGTATTCTGCTTCTAAAATTGCCCGCGATGAATTTCCCGATTATGATGTAACTGTGCGGGGAGCAGTATCCATTGGACGACGCCTGATGGACCCGCTGGCGGAACTGGTTAAGATCGATCCTAAATCGATCGGGGTGGGACAGTACCAGCATGATGTGGACCAGAATAAGCTCAAAGCTTCACTTGACCAGGTGGTTGAAAATTGTGTCAATGCTGTTGGTGTTGACCTGAATACCGCCAGCATGCATTTGCTGACTTATGTTTCGGGACTGGGAGCACAATTGGCCCAAAACATTGTGAGCTTTCGCAAAGATCAGGGTATGTTCGGCTCCCGCGAAGATTTAAAGAAAGTGCCGCGAATGGGACCCAAGGCTTTTGAGCAATCAGCAGGATTTCTGAGGATCAGGGACGGGAAAAATCCCCTTGACAACAGCGCTGTGCATCCTGAAAGTTATTATATCGTTGAAAAGATGGCAGTCAAACTCAAACATCGCGTAGCTGATCTGTTACAGGATGAAAAACTGCGTCAAAGCATCGATATCAGGGAATATACCGATGATAAGGCTGGAATTCCGACCCTTACGGATATTATGCATGAACTGGCCAAACCCGGGCGAGACCCACGTTCGGTGATCCGGGTTTTTGAGTTTGCACCTGACATTCATTCCATGGAAGATGTGAAACCCGGTATGGTTCTGCCTGGTATCGTTACCAATATTACCAATTTTGGTGCATTTGTGGATATTGGTGTTAAACAGGACGGCCTGGTGCACATTTCTCAACTGGCCGATCGTTTTGTAAGCAATCCGGCGGATGTGGTAAAGCTTCACCAGCACGTAAAAGTAAAGGTGCTGGAGGTGGATGTGGCGAGGAAACGGATTCAGCTTTCAATGAAGGAATTATAGTCTTTAATCCCAAAAATAAAACCCATGCTTGCTTTTCCCGAAATGTTAAAAAACCTGACACCGGTCCGGCGATTGTTTTCAAAAGAATCTTCCTTCAGAAAACACTTTTTGGAGAAACTGGCTGATCTTCTGGCCATTGTAATAAGTATCTACCTGGCGCTCAGCATTGAAGGCTGGGCTGAAAAACGGGTCGAACATAAGAAACTATTGCACTATTATCATAATTTGACGGATGAGATAGCGAAAGATACCACGTCGCTTCAGGATGCCCTGGCAGATGCTGAGAAACATATCAGTTCAACCGAATCCCATATCAGGCTGTTAAGGAGATATAATCCCTCAAAACTTGATTCGGTGACTGGTTTGTTCCAGGGAATGCTGAACAGCCAGCTATTTTATGAATCGGAAATGATCTCATACCAGGCCATGCTCCTGAGCGGGGACATCAGGTTAATCGAGAACCTCAGGGTGAAAGAACAACTGATCGGGCTGGAAGGAAGTTATAAATCAGTAAAGATCTATGAAGATCTCTACCTTGATTTTATTACAAAAGACTTAACCCAAGCTTTTGCAGGTAATTTTGATCTGATTGAAATGCGGTTAACCGACAAAGAGAAATACACCACCACGGAATACAGAAATCTGGTGGTGGAGTTCTATTCCCTCAATACGAGCCGTGTAGGTCAATATCAGGAGGCCATAAAAAAAGCGCGGGAAACATTGAATATTATAAAGAATGAATTGGGTGCAAAACGGTAGAGACCCCGCAGAATGCGGGGTCTCTACAATTGTTATTCATCCAGGGAATTGTCTACCCCAAATACGATTTCAGCAATTTGCTTCGTGAGGTATGTCTTAACCTGCGGATGGCTTTTTCCTTGATCTGACGGACCCTTTCCCGGGTAAGATCAAATTTTTCACCGATTTCCTCGAGGGTCATTTCCTGCACCCCAATACCGAAAAAGAATTTTATAATATCACGTTCCCGCTCTGTTAAGGTGGCCAATGCCCGGTCTATCTCTTTCATCAGAGATTCGCTGATCAGTTTTTTGTCGGCCTTTGGCGAATCATGATTGATGAGGATATCAAGCAGACTGTTGTCTTCGCCTTCGGCGAAAGGAGCATCAACAGAAACATGACGTCCTGATACTTTTAGTGTATCTGAAACTTTTTCCTTGGGTAATTCCAAAGCTTCAGCCAATTCTTCGGGGGTAGGAGTGCGTTCGAATTCCTGTTCAAATTTCGAGAAAGCCTTGTTGATTTTATTAAGCGATCCGACCTGATTCAGCGGAAGTCTTACAATACGAGACTGCTCTGCCAGAGCCTGGAGGATCGACTGCCTGATCCACCATACTGCATAGGAAATAAATTTAAAACCACGGGTTTCGTCAAATTTTTCAGCTGCCTTGATGAGGCCCAGATTGCCTTCATTGATCAGATCGGGCAGGCTGAGTCCCTGATTTTGATATTGCTTGGCCACTGAAACAACGAATCTGAGATTGGCCCGGGTCAGTTTTTCGAGGGCATTTTTATCTCCCTTTTTTATCCGTTGCGCTAATTCGACCTCCTCTTCGACTGTGATAAGTTCTTCTTTACCAATCTCCTGCAAATACTTATCCAATGAAGCGCTCTCCCTGTTGGTAATTGATTTTGTGATCTTTAATTGTCTCATTCCCCAAAAAATTAGTGCGACGAATTTATGCTATTTTATGATTAATAAATATATATTGAAATTTTAATTTTTTTTTTAATAAAAAAGGCTTGCGAACTGCAAGCCTTTTTTATTTGTGTTTTGTAGGATGCTTTTACAGTCCAAACGCGTAATATGCTACACTACCATTCTGATATACACCTTCTATGTAAACTCCACCTTTAATTGCTTTAAAGATTTTCTCCAGATCAGCAACGGAATAAACCGCCTGGTTGTTAACCTGAGTGATGATAAATCCCGGCTTTACACCCTCGGCTTTAAGTTTACCTTCCTGAAGTTCAGTAACCTTTACACCATATTTGATGCCGAGCTTATTTTTCTCCTGTTCATCGATGTTAACTACCTTTGCTCCAAGTATGGTTTCGAATGTTCCTGCTTTAACGACTCCGGTGTCACCCTGAAGATTACGTAAGGTCACCGCAATTTGTTTCGTTTTGTCTTTCCTTTTTAGATTCACGGTGATCTTATCGCCCGGACGGTATCGCCCGACCATTTCCTGCAACTCAGACGGACTTTTTACAGTTACTCCGTTGATCTGGGTGATCACATCGCCTGATTCAATGCCTGCGTCTTTGGCAGCACTGTTTTCATTAACTTCCGAGACATAAACACCGTCAAGAAGGTCGAGACCTTTTTCCTTGGCCAGTTCAGCAGTAATATCCTGTATCTGCACACCCATAATGGCGCGTTGCACGGTTCCAAACTCAATCAGGTCCTTGACAACCTTCTGCACAATGCTTGAAGGAATGGCAAACGATATTCCCACATTTCCCCCGGAAGGAGATACAATGGCTGTATTGATACCGATCATTTCACCCTTCAGGTTGACCAGGGCGCCTCCACTATTGCCCCTGTTGACTGAAGCATCCGTCTGAATGAATGATTCGATCCTGTAATTATCCCCGATTATTCCCATGCTTCTTCCTTTGGCGCTGACAATACCTGCCGTTACCGTTGAAGAGATATTAAAGGGGTTTCCGACTGCCAGAACCCATTCCCCAACCCTGAGAGCATCGGAATTGCCAAACGCGATCATCGGTAAACCTTCGGCATCTACCTTTAGCAGAGCCAGGTCAGTGGAATGATCTGTTCCGACAACTTTGGCAGTAAACTCCCGCTTGTCATTGAGTGTAACTGACACTTTGTCAGAATTTTCAATGACATGATTGTTGGTTACAATATAACCATCTGCCGTTATTATCACTCCGGAACCAATTCCTGTTACAGGTTCCTCATCACCCTCAAACCTGTCACCATAAAAGAATTCATAGATCGGATTCCTATACTGGACAGTTGACTGGGTTTTAACATTCACTACAGCATTCACCGTTTTTTCAGCAGCAAAGGTGAAATCTGTGGAACTGTCAAGACCTGCTGTCAGGTTGACCATGCTCACCGGCTGTGTTATTTGTGCGATCTGTTTCTTCTCCTTATTATCTAGCAAAGCTGAATAAGCAAATACTGCTATCAAACCGCCAATTACAGCGGCTCCCATAATTACAAATAGCTGTTTGTTTTTCATATTTCTGAATTTTAATCCTTATATTTATTTGTAAAACATTACTTTTAAAACTATCACAAATCCTGAATTTCAAAAACTATGCCTTTGGTTTATGATTGTACCTCCAAAATTAGCTCATTTATATACCTGATATACTGGATTAACATAATTTAACGAACTATGAAAAAATTTCTTATCGTGATAATTCTGCTAACCGCAGGTGTCCTGCTTCAGGCACAGCAGGTTTATCAGCCAACTGAACAGAATCTTCTGAGCCGTACCTGGTTCCAGGACGCCAGATACGGCATGTTTATTCACTGGGGAGTCTATTCCGTTCTGGGTGACGGAGAATGGGTCATGCATCAGCAACAGATCAACAGGAAGACCTATGAAAAGTTGCCAGCCTTTTTCAATCCCATCGCGTATGATCCTGCTGAATGGGTTGCATTGGCCAAATCAGCCGGCATGAAATACATAGTTATTACCAGCAAGCACCATGATGGTTTTGCCATGTACGATTCAAAAATGACGGATTGGGATATTGTTGATCGTACACCTTATAAAAAGGATGTTCTAAAAATGCTGGCCGACGAATGTCACAAACAGGGCATTAAGCTTTTCTTTTACCATTCGCATCTCGACTGGTACCAGAATGACTATTTCCCCCGCGGTAACACAGGGCAGTATGCAGGCAGACCTGACCAGGGAAATTGGAACGATTATATCAGTTATTTGAACGGTCAGCTTACAGAACTCCTTACCAATTACGGTGAAATAAGCGGGATCTGGTTCGATGGCTGGTGGGACAAAAAAGATGCGGACTGGCAGCTTGAGAAAACCTATCAACTGATACACGACCTGCAGCCAGGATGCCTGATCGGCAATAATCATCACCAGGCACCTAAGGCCGGTGAAGACTTTCAGATGTTCGAGAAGGACCTGCCCGGCTTTAATACGGCCGGACATAGCAGTGAATCACAGATTGGTGCACTTCCTCTTGAAACCTGCGAAACCATGAATAACTCCTGGGGATTTAACCTCCAGGACAAAAGATTCAAATCTTCGAAAAGTCTCATTCATTACCTCGTAAAGGCAGCCGGATACAACAGCAATTTTCTGCTTAACGTCGGCCCTATGCCGAATGGCAAAATACAACCTGAGTTCATGGATACGCTGAAAGCAGTCGGTAAATGGATGAATGAATTCGGTGAGACTATTTATGGTACGCGGCAGGGACCGGTAACTCCCAAAAGCTGGGGTGTTACTACACAAAAAGATAACAGGGTGTTTATACATGTTCTGAATGCAGAAGACCGTAATTTATTTGTGCCAAAACTTGGACAGAAGATTGCTTCGGTCCGTCTTTTTCACAGTAAACAACCGGTCATATATTCAGAAAACAAGTTTGGTACAATCTTTGAAATTCCTGCCAGCGTTGCCGGTATGCCGGATATCGTACTTGAGGTGACTCTAACTGGCAGCCGGTGAGTTTGGGCGCATTATGGAAACAGGTTTTCAGGATGGGTAATCCTGTCAATCAGGTCTGACACTTCCTCGCCAATGATAAGCTGATCGTACCGGTCCTGTTTGAGAAAGCCCTGTTGCACCATACTTTCAAGCAGACCGATGAGGTTATTATAAAATCCGTTGGTGTTGAGCAATGCAACTGGTTTATGGTGATAGCCCAATTGAAACCAGGTGAATACTTCGAAAAACTCATCCATGGTGCCGATTCCGCCCGGCAGTATCAAAAAGGCATCGGATAATTTGGTCATCAGCGCTTTTCGCTCATGCATGCCCGGAACGATGTGCAGATGTGTCAACCCGTTGTGAACGACTTCAATGTCCACAAGCTTTTGGGGAATTACCCCCGTCACCTCACCACCCAATCTCAGCATTTCGTCAGCCAGAATACCCATGAGCCCGATATTGCCTCCGCCATATACCAGTCCAATCCGGCGAGAATGCAGTATCTCCGCTGTTTCAATACAAACCTTCCTGAATGCGGGATCCGAACCGGTGGCAGATCCGCAGAAAATCGCTATTCTATGTATGACAGCAGAATTCATGGGTGTAAAAAAACCTCACAGGTATTCATTCTGTGAGGTTTGACAGCATAATAATCGAGGAGAAACCAACTTAATTCTGTTATACTTATAAGTTTAATTGGTAGCGCGTTCCTTTGCAACCACTTCACCCTTGATGACCAGAGCCGTATTACCCTCCTGGGCATTGGAAGTTACAATAATCGACTTGGTAAACATACCGGAGGAAGCAGCATTAAAAGTCACCGCGATTTTTCCTGATTTCCCTGGTTGAACAGGTTCTTTCGGATAATCGGCGATTGTGCAACCGCAGGTTGGTCTCACTGAACTGATGATCAACGGAACCATGGTGGGATTCTGGAACTCAAATTCCGCCGAAACCGGTTTACCTTGTTCAATTTTACCAAAATCAATGGTGGTTGAGGTCCATGCCATTCCTGAAACAGGCTTTGCAGCATCCTGTGCATTTAACACGCCGGTAGAACCGATGATCATTACAGCCAAAAACAACGAAAAAAAGGAAGTTATTTTCATGATGATGATTTTAAGTATTCATTTGTCAGCAAAATTCGTTAAAACTACGTTATATCTCCAAAAATTGTTCCTAAAATTTCGTTAAAAATTTAAAATTGTTATCCGAAAACTTAATTCGGTCATTGGCAAACCCTGGTTGTTCATCGGGAAACTCCCGATAGGAATATTCCTCTTAAATCTTTTAATTTACTTAAAACCAGGAAAAAAGGAATGCCGGAATGTAAATTAAAATTTCAGGTTTATAATAGGTTAAGAGTTAGCGCCCAATACATCCCTCCAACAAAGTTTCCGGCATACCTTTTTCCATCAAGTAGCCATTTTTCTGGTTTTATGGCAACTGAAAAAACTAAACCGATGAGATTTATGAACAGAGCAGTAATGTTGGTTGTGTTTGTGGCAGTAACACAACTCATGTTGGCATTGATCCAACCTTATGCCTTATTAGCGCAGGACATACAAGTTACAGGAATGGTCACTTCATCTGACGATGGGAGTCCGCTTCCGGGGGTGTATGTCAAAATCGGCGGGACAAACAATGGTACAGCAACGGATATTGATGGCAAATACCAGCTTTCAGTTCCCGCCAATGCAAAATTATTATTCTCCTTTATTGGTTATAAAGAACAGCAAGTTGAAGTCAACGGACAGTCCATGATAAACGTGGTACTGGAAACTGATGTGACAATGGTGGATGAGGTGGTTGTTACCGCATTGGGGATCACCAAATCAAAAAAGTCACTGGGTTATGCCGTATCGGACTTCAGCAATGAGGATCTCGAAAACCGGCAGGTCATTGACGCTACACAGGCATTGACAGGAAGAGTGGCAGGCGTATCCATATCTTCCACCTCCGGCTCTCCCGGGGCTTCCACAAGTGTCATCGTGAGAGGACTATCATCCATAACACAAAGTACTCAACCGCTCTATATTATTGATGGAGTGCCGGTGAATAACCAATATGCAAGTGGTAACAGCACACAGGCCATGACAACGGCCAACTTAACCGTTGACTTTGGCAATGCAGCTTCTGATATAAATCCTGCAGATATTGAGACCATTAGCGTACTGAAGGGTGCTGCAGCTACCAGTCTATATGGTTCACGCGCGGCAAACGGAGTTATTCTCATAACTACCAAGAGCGGGAAAAAGAATCAGAACCTGAAGGTCGATTTTTCATCTTCTTATACAGTAACGACAGTAGGACGTTTACCCTATTACCAGAAACGGTTCGGACAAGGATGGAGCGGACACTTTGCCTACGAGGAGAACGGCAGCTGGGGACCTGTATTGGACGGTGCCATGAGATTAACAGGAAATATAGTGGATAATTCACAGCGTCTTATGCCATTCAAGTTTCAGGAAAACGGTCTGCGGGACTTTTTTGAATATGGTTCCGCCTTTAATAATGCCATCGCCATCTCCGGCGGAACGGATAAGATAGGATATTATGTCTCCTTTGCCAATACCACACAGGATGGAGTTATTCCGGGGGACGCTGACGTTCTGAACAGGAATTCTCTGACGGTAAAGGCCAACGGCGGTAACGAAAAAACCAGGATCAGCTTCAGCTCATCCTATACCAATAAAAAGATTAGCGCCGTGGCAACAGGACAGGGAGATGACGCGGGCGGAGGAAAAGCTGTTTTCCAGGAATTGCTGGGTACGCCGGTAAACCATTACATTCCTTTGTACAGGGATTACAACAATAAATTCGATAATCTGGATAATTACTTTAATTTATATACACAGAATCCCTATTTTGTCATCAATGAAAACGGTAACGATTTCGAACAGGACAGACTGATCAGCAGTCTGGACCTGAACCGCAAAATTTTCGGTGGTCTTAGTGTTTCCTGGAGAGGAGGAGTGGATCAGTACAGTAATTTCTACAAAAGGTATGGCGCTGTAACGCATAAAACCCCCGGCTCACCCAATTCCTCTGAAAATGATGTGGCCGGCATGGTAAAAGAGGAGGGAAGGACCGTTAGCCAGCTGAATTCCGATTTCTTAATCACTTATGACGGTAAGCTCAATATAGGAGACCAATTCCTGGAATACAACATTGTATTGGGGAATAACATCAACCAAAGAACCTCTACCAGGCTAACAACGATTGCGAGGGGTCTTGTGGTTCCCGAATACTATAGCGTTACCAATATCAGTGGGAGCGCCGATGTTTCAACTTACAGGGAAAAAAGGCGTTCAGTAGGGCTGTTTGGAACGGTCGCCCTGAATCTCGGGGATTTCCTTTTCGTGCAGTTTAGCGGGAGGAATGACTGGTCATCCACCCTTCCCAAGGAAAACAATTCTTTCTTCTATCCCGGTGTAAACCTGGGATTCATATTCTCCGAGTTTCTGCCCAAGGGATTTCTGACTTATGGAAAATTAAGGGCAGGATATGCCCTGGCCGGCAACGATGCTCCGGCGTATTCCCTGGATCCGTTTTACCGCGCCGCCATTCTGCGAAATGGTGGTTACGGAGTTACCAATTATCCGGTTGGTGGGGTGGCTGCTTTTGAAAAATACCGGCAGCTGGGTAATCCGAATCTGAAAAATGAGCTGTCCAAGGACTTTGAAATCGGAACAGAATTAAGGTTCTTCAGCAACCGCATAGGACTGGATCTGGCCTATTATAAAAAGGTAACCACTGATTTGATTTTTGATGCCACCATTGCCGGTTCATCGGGATTCGATATTCAGACAACAAACCTGGGGCAGATTACCAACAGCGGCATTGAATTGAAACTGGATCTGAATCCTGTCAGATGGGGTGACTTCAGATGGGACCTGATCTATATCTATACCAAGGGCAACACCGTGCTGGACGAATTGTCGGCAGAACTGGGCGTTGAAGAATATGTGATAAACTCGGCCTATGAAACTGAATTTGTAGCCATACCGGGTGAACAATTGGGCCAGTTCAGGATACCGGATTACAAATATTCACCAACCGGACAGGTTGTTGTTGGTGACAACGGACTTCCGCTGGAAGGTGAAAAAATACTCTATGCCTCGTCAGTTCCCGATTATAAAATGTCACTCACGAATTCATTCTCATTCAAGGGTATAAACTTTTCCTTCTTATTTGATTATCAACAAGGTGGGCATATGTATTCCAATACGGCCAACAGTTGTTTCTGGAGCGGGAACAGTGAGCAATCCGTTACCAATGACCGGCGACCCTGGGTTATTCCCAATTCGGTCCGGGAAATTACGGATGAGGAAGGCGCTGTCACTTATGTTGAAAATACCACACCTATCCTGGGCAACTGGCATGAGTACTATAACAGCAATACGAACAAGCCCATTGAAAGGAATAGAATCCTCGAAAAGACTTATGTCAAACTTCGCGAAGTATCATTGAATTACAGTTTACCCGTATCGCTTGTGGAAAAGATAAAATTGACTACGATCAATGTCGGAGTATATGGCACCAATTTGTTTTTATGGACACCGGCATCAAACAGTTTTATCGATCCTGAAATGTCCACCTTTGGCAATGGCATTGAAGGACTTTTCGGCGAATTTGACGGTTTGCCGCAGACCAGAACGTATGGTGTAAAATTAAACGTAGTATTCTAAAATTTAAATATAAGAAGATGAAGCACTTTACTATCATATTGAGCTTATTGTTCTTTGGCCTGTCAGGATGTGATGAATTCCTGGATGTAAATGAAAATCCGAATTTTCCCGACGACGTCGAAGATTATTTGTTGCTGCCTTCTGCCCAGGCAGGGGTTGCTGGTGTTATGAGCGCGGATTATGGCCTGATCGGGTCGTTTTGGGCACAGCACTGGGCACAAAACAATACATCATCTCAATACCAGACATTTGAGACCTATACCCTCAGTAGCAATGATAACAGGGTGGATGGCTCCTATCTTTCGATGTACAGGGATGGTCTGGGTGACAATGAAATCATTCATAAGAAGGCAGAGCAGGAGGAAAACTGGGGCCTTTATCTGATGACTTCCACGCTAAAAGCCTATGGATTTCAGTACCTGGTTGATTTTTATGGGAATGTACCCTATGATGAGGCATTCAAAGGGGAAGAGGGGAATTTCACACCTGTTATTAATACGGGAGAACAGGTCTATGCCTCCATTTATGAATTGCTGAATACGGCACTGGAGAAAGATCTTGATGGTTTTGCAGCTGCCAGGTACCGCCAGTATGATGTATTGCTGGATGCCGATATAGATGACTGGGTTGATTTTGCCAATACCATGAAACTTAGGATAATCTTAAGACAGTATGCAGCCAATACAGCCTGGGCCAATACAGAACTGACCAATTTACTGGCTGAGGGTACATTTTTGACCCGGGATGTTGCGCTGACCAATTTTGAAGATGTGGACAGCAAATCAAATCCGTTGTTTGAAGCCGATCAGCGCCAATTAAATACCGCCCAGAATATCAGGGCCTGCGCAACCTTCACCACTTATCTGAAGGCAAATAATGATTCAAGGTTGCAGGCGCTTTTTGCAGTCATTGGTGGCAACATCGATGGCATAATTCCGGGATCGTATGAAATACCAACAACGCAATGGATGGCGCCTGATGTTATCTCAAAGCCATTTTTAACCGCTACCATGCCGGTTTATTTGATGACTGTGGCTGAAACCAACCTTTTGCTGGCGGAAGCTTACCTGAGGCTGGGTGATATACCTGCAGCGGAAAGCCATTACAAAGAGGGCGTAATCAGTTCATTTGCCCGCATGGGAGCCGATACCACCGGCATGCATTTGTTTTCAACCGTGTATCCATTCCCGGCCACCGATTTCAATGCCCGGTTAAAGGCTATCATTATGCAGAAATGGGTTGACGCCGCTGAAGGTCAAAGAGGCGCTGAGGCTTTCCTGGAACGCGTAAGAACCGGTTACCCGGAGCAGGCTGCACCCGAAGTTCAGAGCGAAATTCCGGAAGGGCGGGAATCGGATCTGCCTGCATCATACATTCCCGGGACTTTAATCTACAGTAAAAAGGGCGCATCCAATGGCAATTTCCCTGTCAGGCTGCCTTATCCCGACAGCGAATTAAACTTTAATATCAATGCAGCTGCATACAAGGATATCCCGGATGCCACGGTTATGCAGACTAAAGTATGGTGGAACCAATAATATTTAATGCTATGAAACTCAGAAAATCAATGTATATATTATTCGCAAGCCTCCTGTTGCCATTTATGGGTTGCGAAAAGGAATATGAAGACGAATCGGGCATTACCTTTTTCCCTGTTTTTGAAATGGAAGGTGAATCGGAAATGATTCATACCATCGGAGTGCCCTATACCGATGGCAGTGTAACTGCAACAGAGGACGGAAACCCTCTGGATGTCAGGGTCAGCGTAATTGGTGAATTTACAGGTTATAGCGGAACGACAGTGGATGTGGATGTAATAGACAAATATGTAATCAGCTATGCAGCTACCAATGCGGATGGCTATGAGGGTGTAGCCACCCGGACCGTCTTCATTGCTCCGCCAAACGAAGATATGGTGACCGGACTGGAAGGCGTTTATCTGGCCAATGTTCAAAGAACACCTGCCTTTGCTGTTTTACCCCAATACAGTGATATGAAGTACGTTTATATTCTCAAAACAGGCGACAAGACCTATGAGTTATCCTGTGCACTGGGTGGGTACTATTCTATCGGACGAGCTTACGGAACTGATTTTGCTTTCCAGGGGGCTGTAATAACCGCCAATGATATCCCGGCCAATAACTTTACCATAAGCCAGGCAACTGCCCCGGGATTCGGGAATGTGGCTGACATTTCTTCATTTACCGTTGATGCGGTTAATAAAAGAATCACATTTACGAGTACCGCAGATTTTGACAACGGGGTTTTTCATGTACAACTGGAACAAGTTCAATATTAAAAGCAAAACCTATGAAAAACAGTATAATATTTCTGTTGATTACCGTCTTTCTGTTTACATCCTGCGATCTGAAAGATGATTTTGAGAATGAGGAATCACCCCTGGTGGAAATGGCCGGAGAATGGTATGTCCATTACGATCATAACGTTTATGGCCCTGATCCTTTCGGGGCTGGCTATACAAGGGTAGTAACCTACAACACATCCGCCGATGACGGCAATGAGATGTGGATCAATGACGAGGGCAATTTCTGGACCTACCAGGTAAAAATACCCGTTGACCTGACAACCCTGACTTTTGGCAGTCAGGATACAGTGATCAATTATATCGATGGGTATGATATTAAAGTACTAGTCAGGAATGGCAAAATTATCAAGGATGCATCAACACGGGAATCCGGCGCAATTGCCGACAGCATTTATTTCGAAATGTGGTTTGAGGATCTGGAAGGCTCTACAGGAATTGCCGGAGATACACTGATTGTTTCGGGTTACCGAAGAACCGGATTTCTGGAAGATGAACCCTAAATGAAGCATTGAAAGGCTGTCCAAAAAAGACAGCCTTTTTTCATGTTGTCACAAAATGTTCGTAATCGCACACTACATGTACCGGAATCGGACACATCCGGAACAGATTTCACGCACCACTTTGCCGATTATTTATATATTTATCAGATTACTAGCTATATAACCTGAATGGTATAATATTTGCATTTATCTCGTAATCAGTTAATTATCTTGATTAAAATGTAGAAAGCGGAATAGGGTATTTCATGTATCAGGGATCATAGTAAAAGAGGCGGTTCAGGTACTTGTATTCAACACGATAATGCGGAGAAAACAACAATGAAACTTATCTTCATTAGAATTATAACCTGTTATGCCCTGGTGTTTTTAACCGGACTCGCACCTGTAAATGGCACCATTGATTTTGATGACTTTAAAACTGAACCTCTGCAGGATACCGGTAAACTTAAAACCCTATATGATTCGGCCAGGTTCTATTCAAGAATTGATCCGGTTCTCAGCAAAAATTTGCTTCGCAAACTGATTGCCATTTCCAAAAGCAAGGATAGCAGTGAATTGTATGATTACTATACTTTATTCGGAAATGCGTGCGTGGTGAATGGTGAATTCGATGAAGCGCAATATTATTATGGCAAATCACTTGCCATTGACAAGGAACGAAAGGATACCCTCGAACAGATCAGGGTTTACAATAACCTGAATTATCTCTATTTGTTATCGGGAAAACTTGATCTTTCGTTGCAGAGCGCGCATGAAGGTGCCAGGTTGATTGAGATCATGAAACAGGGTGGAAGTTTACCCTCTTCTATGAAGCAGTTTGGCGACAAAAAATCGGACTGGGTGGAAGCCTACTTTTATACCAATATCGGACAGATTAATATGAAAGTTGGCAACTATAAAGAGGCGCTTTATTACTACCAAAGGGCGCTTTCGAGTGTTGAAACAAGCGGGGATAAGATTTATTATGCAAGTGCGCTGAACGACATGGCCCTTGCATACAGGCAGCTGAAACAGTATGATCAGGCTCTTGCCTGTATTCAAAAAGCATTGACGATCAACAAGGAAATTGACAATGAATTTGGAGTTGGGCTGAATTATCAAATTCTGGGTGATATTTATGCGCAGACCGAGGACCTGACCAGTGCGCGAACACTTCTCGACGAGGGGATGGAAATCCTTGAAAAATCAGATGATATTAATGCGCAATCCTTGACCCTACTGAGTATTGTTGATGTGGAAATTAAATCAAAGCAATTCGACAAAGCCCGGAAGAACCTTGATAAATGCTTCGACCTGGTTAAAATGTCAAATGATCTGAGGACGCTGAAAGACTATTATTATTACAAATTCAAGCTGGATTCCTTCCAGAACAAAAACCAGGAGGCCATGGCAAGCTATATCCGTTATCATGAGCTGGATAAACAGATCATCGATGTCCAGCTGAGCCAGCGCATTGCAGATATCCAGACAACCTATGAGATGCAGCGGAAGGAACAGGAAAACAAACTGCTTAAATCGGAGAATGAGGTGCAGAAGATCAGGATCAACAAATCCAGGACCATTCTGATCGCTTTGTGTGGAATCTTTGGTCTGATCTTCGTTATAACACTTTTGGTGGTCAGACATCAGCGGTTATTGACCCAACACAAGATTATCGAGCTGAAGCAAAAGAATCTGAATCAGCAGATGAATCCTCATTTTGTATACAACTGTCTGACCTCCATTCAATCCTATATCTTCCACAACGATACCCCTAAATCGCTGGAATACCTTTCCAAGTTCTCGAAACTCATGCGCAAAATACTGGAAAGTTCACAAAATCAATACATGTCGGTGCAGGATGAAATTGAAATGTTGTCACTGTATCTTAAACTGGAATCAGTAAGGTTCAAGGGAAAATTCGACTACGACATTTTTGTGGATGAAAAGATCGACCCCATTCTTTTTAAAATACCATCCCTGTTGATACAGCCTTTTGTTGAAAATTCACTTTGGCATGGTATCCAGAACAAGCAGGGAAAAGGAAGGATACAGGTATCCTTTAACCTGGCAGACAAGTCCATTTTCTGTGCCATTGAGGACAACGGGATAGGAAGGGAAAATGCTGAAAAGATTAAAAACAGCCGGATAACCAATCACATTTCACTGGGAGGTTCCATCACCCAGACCCGGATGAAACTGCTAAAGTCTTTGTACGGAAGCAGACTCGGGATTCGCTATATCGATCTGAAAGACAATGAAAATAAGCCCTCAGGGACTCGTGTCGAATTGTTTTTACCCATACTGAATTAAAACCCTAACCAATGCTTAAAACTATAGTTATAGATGATGAACCGGATGCCATCGATTTCCTTTGCGGGGCCATCAACCAATACTGCCCTGATACCAGTGTGGTTGGCTCATCTACCAATATTACCGACGGTTTGATTGAGATAGCAGTCAAGAATCCGGATATCGTTTTCCTGGATATTGCCATGCCGTCGGGAAGTGGCTTCGAGTTGCTCAATCGGTTACCCGACCGAAGTTTTGAGGTTATCTTTGTGACTGCCTACAATGAGCATGCCATACAGGCGTTCCGTTACAGCGCCATTGACTACCTGCTGAAGCCGGTTGACATTACTGAACTGGTATCAGCAGTAAATAAAGTTACCAGATCCATTAAAAGAAGCCAGTTGAATATGGTTAGCGTGTTGCTCGACAATTTGAGATCCGGTTCGCCAAACAAGCTTTCTTTGCCAACAACCATGGGGTATGAATATGTTCTCATTGAGGATATTATCCGGATTGAGGCTGAACGGAGCTATTGCTGCTTTTACCTTACACAGAAAAGAAAATACCTGGTTTCCCGATGTCTGAACGACTATCATCTTCTGCTTGACAACAACCACTTTTTCCGGATCCACAATTCCCACCTGGTCAATTTGCGACATGTGAAATCTTACATGCGAAAAGACGGCGGCTATGTTGAAATGTCGGATTCTTCGCAGATCCCTGTCTCCCGAACCAAGAAAGATTTCTTCCTGAATGCGATAAAACAGCATGTAGTATAAATCACAACTTTTTCTTCAAAAATATTTTGTGGATTTAAAAATTTGATTTAATTTTGACCAGTTGGTTAAACCAAATGATTTAATTAAATGGTCAAAACCCCTGAAACGCATTCCCAATCCACTGAGAATAAGATTCTCGAAGCGGCTAAGAAAGTCTTCATACTCCATGGACTGGAAGGCACCAGCATGCAGCAGATCGCCAGTGAGGCCGGTATCAACAAATCGTTGCTGCACTACTATTTTAGAACCAAGGAAAAACTCTTTGATGCGGTTTTTACGTATGCCTTCCACTATATCGTGCCCCAGATGGAAGGTATCCTGAGTTCAGACAGTGGTATTAATGACAAAATTGAACGAATTGTAACTGAATATATGGATATGTTGTCAGAGAACAAATTCATTCCCGCTTTCATACTGCATGAGATCAACAGGAACCCCGACAGGTTATACAACATTATGCAAAAATCCGGGATAAAGCCTGAAATGTTTGTCAACCAGTTTGTTAATGAGATTCAGCAGGGGAATATCCGACCAATTGATCCACGACAACTGATCATCAACATCCTGTCCATGTGTATTTTTCCGGTTGCAGCCAGACCTTTAATACAGAGGATCTTCTTCGGAAATAATGAAAACGCCTATCGTCAATTTCTGGAGGAAAGAAAAAAAGTAGTCAGTGAATTCATTATCCAATCTATAAAGCCCTGATATGAGAAAACTATTTCTGATACTTGCAGTTGTATCTTGGTATGCCGGAGTCTTTGGCCAGCAGGCAGAACCACTTACGATTGCCGATTGCCTGAGAATTGCCGGAGAACGCAGTCCGCTGAACCGGCAAAAGCAAATTTCCGGCGAAGCCTTATCCTTTAGGATCAAAAACCTGACCACCAACTGGTACCCGGCCATTGGCCTTAACGCACAGGCTACCTATAATAGCGAAACAATTGATTTTTCGGATATTCTGGAAAACATGCCCGTTACCATACCCTCACCTCCGCTTGACCAGTACAGGATATGGGCAGATATCAACCAGCCATTGTATGATGGCGGCATCACCAGGGCGCAGAAAGACATTGAAAAGGCAAATTATGAAGCGGATATGCAGCAGGTTGAATCGGATCTGCTGCGCATAAGACAGCAGGTGAGCGTGGTTTATTTTTCCATTTTGATCACCGAGAAGAACGCTGATGTTTTACGGGTTTCCCTGGATGAATTAAAGGAAAGAAAAAAAGCCGTTCAGGCCGGTGTGGTCCATGGGGTGCTGTTACCCGAGAACATGCTGGCCCTGGAAGCTGAAGAAATAAAGCTTGAACAAAAACTGACCGAATTAAAATTAAACAGGGTGCAGCTTTTTAAAACGATGTCCATTTTGCTCGACTCAACCCTGACCGAAGAACAGACCATAACCGAACCTGTTGATCCGGGAAGCATGGATCAATCGGTTAATCGACCGGAATTGGTGTTATTCGACAAGCAAAAGGAGGTGCTCCTGGCGAACCAGAAACTGGTTTCATCTTCTGATCTTCCCAGGTTTTTTGCATTTGGACAGACTGCCTATGGCCGGCCGGGCTACAATATGCTGAGCGATAAATTCCATACTTTCTATTCGTTGGGAATCGGTATGAAATGGAATTTCCTGAATTATGGCGATAACCGGAGACAGAAAAAAATACTGGATATCCAGAAAGAGGTGGTCGATATCAAAAAGAAAACATTTAATGATCAGTTAAACATACAGTTACTGACAGAAGTTACCAATCTGAAGAAATATGATGAACTCATTGAGCAGGATAAAAAGATTCTGGAACTCAGAAAAGCAATCACTGCAGCCAGCCTGTCGAAACTCACCAGCGGAATCATCACTTCAAACGATTATTTGTCCGATCTCGATGCGGAGATCCTGGCAAAACTCCAGTATGAAAATCACAGGATCCTTAAACTGCAGGCCATATATAATTACAAGCTGCTACAGGGCAACTTATAAAATGATAACTCAATTCGTTTAATACATTAATCAATTACCCATGAAAAGTATACTGATCCATACACCCATGACGGTTTTAATTTTCCTGATCCTGTTGCTGATGCCTTCCGCCTGCCGCAATAATAACAACAAAGCAGACGCCTATGGCAATTTCGAGACTGATGAAGTGATCGTATCGGCACAGGCACAGGGCATTTTAGAGTTCCTCAATGTTGCAGAAGGCAGCACAATTGAAAAAGATCTGGTAATCGGCAAAATTGACACCTCTGTGCCAGCCATCAAAATGACTCAGCTGCAGGCGCAAAACCAGGTGATCAATGCCCGTCTGCATAATCTCGATGCGCAACTGAAAGTTCAGGAGGAACAACGTACCAATTTGCTCAGGGAAGTTGACCGCATGGAAAAACTGCTTCGGGAGAATGCTGCCACCCAGCAACAATTTGATGATATTACAGGCAGGTTGAAGGTGCTGGATTCACAGACAGAGGCCATCAGCAGCCAGAGAAACATTATACACGGGGAGCAGTCGGTTCTCAAAGCGCAGCTCAGCGAAGTAAAGAACCAGCTCGAGAAATGCCGCATTTCAAGTCCTCTGAAAGGAACGGTTCTTGAGAAGTATGTCGAGCCCGGCGAACTGGTCACCCCGGGCAAAGGTCTGTTTAAGGTGGCCGACCTGGATGAGATGGAACTTAAGGTATACATCAGCGGCTCACAGCTTTCCTCGGTGGAAATCGGTGACTCACTGGATGTTATCATTGACGGGCCGGATGAAACCCTTCAAAAGCTTAAAGGCCGGGTGACCTGGATTGCTTCACAGGTGGAATTTACACCCAAAATCATCCAGACCCGCGACGAACGGATTAATATGGTCTATGCCGTCAAGATCAGCGTGAACAATGACGGGAGATTGAAGATAGGGATGCCGGGGGAGGTTATTTTTGGTGATTAGTGAATAGTGAATAGTGAATAGTGAATAGTGAATAGTGAATGGTGAATGGTGAATAGTGAATAGTGAATAGTTATTTGTATTCATCTGTAATCTGTAAGAAAACCCTGTCAGCGGTGAGATTTGGCCTGGCGGGTGGAAAACCCTGACAGCGGTTGGTATATCTAAAATCTGAAATCTTCAATCTGCAATCTTAAATTTAAAATGGTATCAATTAACATAAACGGTGTAGATAAGTCCTACGGTCAGGTCAAAGCAGTGCAGCAGGCTTCTTTTGAGGTTCCCGGGAATTGCCTGTTCGGGTTGATCGGTCCAGACGGTGCGGGTAAAACCACATTGTTCAGAATGATCACAACGTTATTGATCCCTGACCAGGGTAATATATCCGTTTTTGGATTTGATACGGTCAGAGACTATCGCAAGATAAGGTTGTTCACAGGGTATATGCCGGGCCGGTTCTCATTGTACCCCGATCTGACGGTGGGGGAGAACATCTCCTTTTATGCCACGATCTTCGGGACCACCGTGAAGAAAAACTACCACCTGATCAAACCGGTTTATTCCCTGCTGGAACCTTTTCGTGACCGGCTGGCCAGTAATCTGTCCGGTGGAATGAAACAAAAGCTGGCACTTTGCTGCGCCCTGATCCATAATCCGAAATTGCTGGTGCTGGATGAACCCACCACAGGTGTAGATGCGGTATCGAGGAAAGAATTCTGGGAGACACTGCATCAACTGAAAGATTCCGGTATGACCATACTGGTATCCACGCCTTACATGGATGAGGCAGCCCGGTGCGACAGGATTGCCCTTATGCAGGCAGGCAGGATCATGGATCAGGATACGCCCGGGGAAATTCTTTCAAAGTTCAGGGTACCGCTTTTCGAGATCCGTGCCAATGACAGGTTAGGAACTTTGGAAATACTTCGCTCCATTCCGGAGATTAAGCGGGCTTATCTTTTCGGCCAGTATATTCACATTGCCACTGATTCTGAACGTCATGGTGCGGAATGGCTGAAAACACAACTTTCAAACCGTGGAATTGCCAATGTTAAAATTACACCGGTCGTGGCCGATTTTGAAGATTGTTTTATCGATGCTGTCGAAAACTATACAACTCACCGGATATGAACCAGCGCAAGACCATTATATCAGTAAATAATCTGGTGAAGAAATTCGGCGGTTTTGTCGCCAATGACAATCTGACCTTTGATGTGCATGAAGGTGAGATTTTCGGTTTTCTGGGTGCCAACGGTGCAGGGAAGACCACAGCCATCCGGATACTTTGCGGTCTTTCATATCCCACATCCGGTAAGATTCTCGTATCCGGTTTTGATGTGTATACACAACGGGAAGAGATCAAAAGAAATATCGGGTATATGAGTCAGAAATTTTCCCTGTATGAAGACCTGAATATCCGCGAAAACATTCGTTTCTATGGCGGCATTTACGGCATGTCATCTTCGGCAATCCGCAGAAAGACCGATGAACTGATTGAGGAACTCGATCTATCCGACATAGCCGGCACGCTGATCAGAGACATACCCCTGGGCTGGCGTCAGAAAGTGGCCTTTTCCGTGGCAGTTTTCCACGAACCCAAAATCGTATTCCTCGACGAACCAACAGGTGGTGTTGATCCGCTTACCAGGCGCCAGTTTTGGGAACATATTTACAGGGCTGCCGCCAGGGGCATAACGGTATTCATTACAACACATTATATGGATGAGGCGGAATACTGTGAACGGGTTTCCATTATGGCTGAAGGCCGCATTGAAGCACTGGATTCACCCGAGAACCTGAAAAACAATTACGGTGTAAAAACTATGGATGAGGTGTTTTTAAAAATTGCGAGAAAATGAAAATAATGTGCAAATGTGCAAATGTGCAAATGTGCAAATGTGCAAATGTGCAAATGTGCAAATGCAGCCTACAGCCTACAGCCTACAGCCTACAGCCTATTAACCTAAATTTCCTGGTACATGAAAGAGTTTTTAGGATTCGTTAAAAAAGAATTCATCCACATATTCCGGGATAGCCGTACCCTGGTGGTGTTATTTGGATTGCCTGTGGCACAGATCCTGATTTTCGGGTTTGTCATTCAGAATGAAATCCAGGATGTAAGGATTGCCATCCATGATAAATCCAAGGATCCTGTGACTTTCGATATCACCAACAAATTATTGTCATCCGGATTTTTCAGGCTTGAAAAATACCTTACCTCGGAAAAGGAAACAGAGACTATTTTTAAAACAGGCAGGGTCAGAGAGGTTATCGTATTTGATGATGATTTTGCCGAAACCCTTAAAAGGGAAGGAACTGCAGGTATCCAGTTGCTGGCAGATGCTTCTGATCCCAATTCTGCGAGGATGATCGTTTCCTACACACAAGCCATAATAGCAACTTACCTGAAGGAGTTGAACCGCGATCACCAGCTTCCCCTGATCATTGAGCCCCGTGTCAGAATGATGTACAATGCCGATCTGAAGAGTGCATTTATGTTCGTGCCCGGAACCATGGCCCTGGTCCTGACCCTGGTATCAGCCATGATGACCTGTATAACGATCGTCCGCGAAAAAGAGACCGGAACCATGGAAGCCCTGCTGGTGTCTCCCCTGAGGCCTGTTCAGATCATTGCAGGCAAAGTCACGCCCTACATACTCTTATCCTGCATCAATGCTGTTGTTATTCTCATCCTCGGGTATTTCATTTTTCAACTTCCCATTCGCGGCAGTTTATTGTTATTGTTCGGGGAGACCATATTATTTATTTCCCTGGCCCTTTCCCTGGGGATCATGATTTCAACCATGAGCAAAACCCAGGTCGTTGCCATGTTTTTCTCTGCCTTCGTTCTGTTACTGCCGACTTTATTGCTATCCGGCTTTATTTTCCCCATTGAGAACATGCCCAAAGTACTGCAGTGGCTTTGTTATGCCATGCCGCCGAAGTATTTTATCACCATTTTACGGAGTGTAATGCTCAAAGGAACAGGTATAGCGGAGGTATGGAGGGAGACATTGGTTTTGACCGGAATGTTGGTTTTTTTCATCAGTGTGAGTGCAGTCCGTTTCAAGGTTCGATTACAATAACCCGCCGAATCCATGAGAACAATTTTATATATTATTCAGAAGGAATTCAAACAGGTATTCAGAAACAAGACCATGCTCCCGATGATCTTTGTTTTACCCTTTGTTCAGTTGCTGATACTGGTAAATGCAGCAACCATGGACATGAAAAACATTGACATGATCGTTGTCGACATGGACCTTTCAACATCCTCCCGCAGTTTAATCGAGAAGTTTTCGCATTCTCCCTTTTTTACTTTGCTGAAAACTACTTTCTCCGTTGATGAGGCTGAAAACAGGATGCTGGAAAATGAAACGGACATGATCCTTGTCATTCCCGCCGGATTTGAGCATCAATTGTACGGGCAGGGTGCAACCAACCTGCAGATCCAGGTAGATGCCATCAACGGAATGACGGCAGGCCTGATCAATGGCTATGCTACCCAGATCATCAACGGTTATACTGTGGAGCTGCTTTCAGAAACAGGCAGAAACGCACTGATCAACCTGAGTCCGAAGAACATCACCGTTAATCATAGTTTCTGGTACAACAGCGAATTGGAATTCAAGCATTACATGGTTCCGGGTATATTAACCATTCTTCTTACCATTATAGGTATGTTTCTGGCATCCCTGAACCTGGTTCGGGAAAAGGAAATGGGAACGATTGAGCAGATCAATGTCACACCAATACGTAAATATCAGTTTATCATCGGCAAGCTCGTCCCTTTCTGGATCATTGCCATGTTTGAACTGGCGTTCGGCCTGGGAATCGGGAAACTTCTTTTTAATATTCCCGTCGAAGGAAGCCTTCTTCTTTTGTTTGCCTATGCTGCATTATACCTCGTTGCCGTTTTAGGGATGGGACTGCTGATTTCAACCCTGTCACAAACCCAGCAGCAGGCCCAGTTTCTGAATTTCTTCGTTTTGGTGACCTTTGTGATGATGAGCGGCATTTTCACCCCTGCTGAAAGTATGCCTCACTGGGCGCAGGATTTGAACACAATCAATCCGCTTGCATACTTCATGCGGGTAATCCGGATGATATTGCTGAAGGGATCTGAATTCAGGGACGTAGCAGGCGATTTTCTGGCAATCGCCATCATGGCTGTAGTGCTCACGGCGCTGGCAACATGGAGGTACAGGAAAATTGCATGACAAAGCCACGAAGTGCCTGCCTGCCGGCAAGGCAGGGCTTAATATGAATAACCGTGGGTGCAACCCACGGATAATCCAATCTAGCACTCCACAACCCTGAAGGGGTTGAATTTCATTTTTTCTTTACTGCATTTTATGGAATTTTTATTACCGGATCATCTTATTAGTAAATGCAAGACATTCAGAAATGATCTTACACTGAGGATTAATAAAAATTCATAAATAGAATACATTGGCATTTATTTTGTAACTTTTTTATATATTTACGGCTCACAACAAGGTAAATGCAGGTTTTAAACAACTTAACAAATAAACCAGTATGAACAGAGATTCACTTCCCAGCATGATGACGGTGGTGGGGTTTTTGGTAGCTGCCTTGTTTGTGGTTTTCGGACTATATGTTATCTTTGCCAAACCGATGCAAAACATACCCCGTGAATTCCGAAACATTTTCGGCTATATTGTCATAGGGTATGGCGTCTTCAGATCGGTCATTATATATCAGAAACATAAAGAAAGAAAGGATGCAGACGATGAGAACGAATAGCATATCCGTTGTCACTATGCTGGTGCTTTCTTTATGGCTTTCAGCATCGTGCAAAAAGTACAGTGAGAAGCAAGTGAACAAGGAAACCGCAACAGGCGGCAGCATTAGTATTGCTGTGGATGAGGCCTATCAGTTGCTGGCTGATTCTGAAATCGCTGTGTTCGAAAGCCAGTACAAATATGCACATATCAAGGCCATCAGCGCTTCTGAAGACAGCATACTCAAACTCTTTCTTGCTGATTCGGTAAGGCTGATGATTACAAGCCGCAAGTTAAACGCCAATGAAGAAGTTTTCCTGAAAGAGAAACTGGTTGTACCGCGTACCACGCTGATAGCCTATGATGGCCTGGCATTTGTTGTCAACAAGGCCAATCGCGACAGCTTTCTTCGTTACAACACAGTTAAAGACATTTTCGGCGGCACCACTGATAACTGGAAGGATATCAATCCACGCTCCTCGCTGGGCGGGATCCGGGTTGTATTTGACAACCAGGGGTCCAGCAATGTACGGTATATCATGAAAAAATTCAGTATTTCCGAATTGCCGGATTATTGTTATGCCGCCAATTCCAATCCGGCCGTGATCGATTATGTCGAAAGCCATCCCGAAGCGCTGGGTATCATTAGCGTGAACTGGATTAGCGACCCGGATGATTCTATCACACACGCGTTTCTGGACCGCATCAAGGTAATCGGGGTGACCCCTGAGTTTTATTCGGAAGGGGATGACTATTTCACACCTCACCCGGCTTATATTGCTGATAAATCCTATCCCTTCATTCGTGAAGTTTATACCATCTCCCGGGAGACATTCACCGGGCTTGGACGCGGATTTATTCAGTTTGTGGCCGGTGACCAGGGACAGCGGATCATATTGAAAGCAGGGATGGTCCCTGCAACTATGCCTGTAAGAATAGTTCAGATAAAAAAAGAATAGATTGTTTACCTTTAATATGTACTTAAAATGAAACCTATAGCTATTTTATGGAGTTGCCTTTTCGCATTGAATGCATGGAGCCAGGATCTGAGCACTGCATTGAAACTCGCAAACAGTGAACAGTATGAGGAAGCGGCAAAGGTTTTTGAGGAATTGGTTAAGACGAATCCCGTCAATGGGGATATTTATTATTATTATGGTGAGACACTTATCAAGGATTATTTGTCGGATACGTTTTCAAATTCACTGGATGAATATGCCAGAAAGGCTGAAACCTTATTCCAGACCGGTATAAAACAAGCCCCGGGCAATGTATTGAACCAGGTCGGAATGGGTGCAATTACCCTGCTCAGGACGAGTGACACCACAAAGGCATTGCCTTATTTCGCCGCTGCAGAAGCAGCTGTTCCATTGAAACTTAAGAAAAAAGAATTCACGCCGGATAAAGCGGTTATACTTACTAAACTGGCCACCGCCCAGTTATTTGGAAAGATCATCAACTACAAGAAGACGTTCAGTTATTTGAACAGGGCCAAGGTGATCAATCCGGCTGATCCGGAAATCTATCTGGCCACCGGCGATGTTTTTTTGAAGCAGAATGATGCTTCCAATGCTCTGGTGAATTATAACCAGGCTTTGATTAAGGATCCCAAATCACCCAAGCCCAAGATCAAGATTGGCAACATTTATATGCGGGTCCCGAACATCAATGCAGCACGTCCTTATTTCGAGGATGCTCTGGCCATTGATTCGACCTACGCTCCGGTTTACAGAAGTCTGGGTGAACTCTGGACAATGGCCGGCCGACACGACCTGGCGAAGTCCTATTTTGGAAAGTATGTGACAATGTCGGGCAACTCCGCTCCTGCCATGGTCCGGTACGGCAACTCCCTGTTCCGGTCAAAGGATTATGCCGGCGCCCTGGAAGTTATAGAAGAGGTTCTTAAAGTGGACAACACCCGAAATTACCTCAACAGACTTGCTGCATACAGCTGTTATGAAAAGAAACCGCAGGACCTGGAAAAGGGACTCCAGTACATGGAAACTTTCCTCAAGAATGCCAATCCCGACAACCTCATCACCAGGGACTATGTTTATTACGGTCATCTGATGTACAAGCTGGCCACCGCCAATGATGATTCCGTTATGCTCAACAAGGCTTTTGAGCAGCTCAAGAAGGCTTATTCCATGGATGAGTCCGACAAGAATCTGCTTACCGAGATTGCAATGAACAATTATTATAACCGCAGGTACAAAGAGGCGATCGAGTTGTTTAAAATGAAGGCCGCGAAGGGCTGGGCCGGTAAAAACGATGCCATGACTGTCGGTAAGTGCTATTATCAACTCAAAGATTTGACCAATGCTGATAAAGCATTTAGCGAAATTATTGCCAGCGATCCTGATAATATAGAAGCACATCTTTTCCTGGCTCGTACCTATTCGCTGATGGAAAACGATCCTGTTGAGGGCCGGGCAGCTCCTAAGTTTGAAGCCATGATTAAGCAAATAGGTACCAGAGGTGACGAATTCAAGCAACCATTGTATGAAGCCTATAAATATCTAGCATACCATAACTATCAGGCTGGCAGATCCGAGGCTGCTCATTCATGGTATGATAAATGGCTTAACCTTGATTCGAATAATAAGGAATGGCAGGTAAATGCGTTACGGGGAAAGGCTATGATTGACTTCAAAAGAAAAGACTGGGTTTCTGCAAGAGATGATTATAACAGGGTTCTTGCCATTGATCCGAACAACGTGGAAGCTAAAAAGTTTGTCACTGATCTGACCAAGATAATCAATGCTGAAAGAAATCTCCGGTAATTGCTCCGGATTTCACTGATACTGTGTTAATTTGTCATTTAAACGTTTAATTTTGTTCATAGAGAATTGAATATCTAAAGTATTTTACTTTCTTTGTATGCGATATTTACAATAAACTATTATTAATACACTTAAAATAACTATTGATTATGAAAGGACAATCTTTAGCTGAAGCACTGAAATCTGCTTTTGTTTTGGTGGTTATGGTGCTGTGTTTGGTGGCCGGTTACCTCATCTGGAAAATGGTAATGGGTAATCCAATTAACTTCGAAGGTGGCAATCCTGAGGGGACTCCATTGCAAAACAACTTCCTGGGGATTATTTACAAAGGTGGTTATATTGTTCCCATTCTGATGGCAGTGAATTTAATTCTTATCACCTTTATTATTGAAAGGTACATCAGTTTATGGCGTGCCAAGGGACGCGGCAACCTGAATTCGTTTGTCCGTAATTTACGTGATCTTTTGAATAGCGACAAAATTGAAGAAGCCGAAAAACTTTGTGACAAACAAAAAGGTTCACTGGCCAATGTAATGAAAGCCGGACTTCACAGGTACAGGGATCTCCAGGCCGACAAATCCTTGATGAATGACCAGAAAGTGCTGGCGCTTCAGAAAGAACTCGAAGAAGCTACTGCGCTTGAATTGCCTGTTTTGTCGCAGAATCTTGTCATCCTGTCCACCATTGCCTCCATCTCCGTGCTGATCGGGCTGATCGGAACGGTTCTTGGTATGATCCGTGCATTCGGCGCTCTGGCAACCAGTGGCGCTCCTGATGCATTGGCCCTGGCAACAGGTATTTCCGAAGCCCTTGTTAACACTGCTTTTGGTATTACCGGTTCCACCCTGGCTCTGATTTTCTATAACTATTATCAGACCCGTGTTGACAGCATGACTTTTAAAATTGACGAAGCTGGTTTCAGTCTTGCACAGACCTTTGCTTCTTCGTTGAAAAAGTAAGTTTTATATCATTTGATAATGGGACGAATAAGTTTGTGGAATAATTAAATCTGGAACGATGGGAAAAATTAAAATGGCTAAAAATCCGCCTAAGATCGATATGACTCCGATGGTGGACTTGTTTTTCCTTCTGCTTATCTTTTTTATTTTGACGGCCACATTTCGTCCACAGGAAGCTGTTGCGGTTGATACGCCGAGTTCAAATTCGAATACGACAACCCCTGAATCGCATGTCATTACACTTACTGTCTCCAAAGACAATATGGTATTCTTTAACATTGATAACGGTACCGACTCCTCGGAGCATCTTCGCGCCAAGGTATTGCAGGCAATGGGAAGTCAGTACAACATCAGGTTTACACCTGCTGAGATCAAAAGATTCGAAGCGCTGAATTCCTTTTCTCTGCCAATTGCTAAGATGAAGGACTGGCTCGATGCTAAAGATGCGAAAACACGTGATGCCATGCATACCGGATTGCCCATGGATTCCACGGACAACCAGCTTTTGATGTGGATAAGATTTGCCCGTCAATATTATCCCGATTTCGAGGTTGCCCTCAAAGGTGACCGCGATGCGGACTACAAAGAGGTGAAGAAGGTGATCGATATCCTGCAGGATAATAATGTGAATAAATTCAATCTCACCACGAACCTCGAGGCTGATAAAGTTACTCTGGATAATATTTAATGACATAAAAAATGGCTGAAATAATTCAAAACGAAGGCGGAGGCAAGCAAAAAGGGAAACGACGCATTAAACGGCACAGTACACACATCGACATGACTCCGATGGTGGACCTTGCCTGTCTGCTGCTTACTTTCTTCATGCTTACGACTGCATTTAGCAAAGCTAAGGTCATGGAGATCATACTTCCTGAGAGAACGCAGGAAGATGATAAGAACAGACCTCAGGTTGACGATTCGAAGGTGTTGAACCTCATATTGGTTGATAATGATAAGATTCTCTGGTACAACGGACTCGCTGATCCTACAAAAGCATCACTGCCACCACTGGTCGAAACCGATTTCAGTGCTGACGGGATCCGAAAAATTTTGCTCCAGCGTAACAGGGATCTGTTTGCCAAAATCGACGGCTTGAATAACGACATTATCACAGGTAAGATCAAACTTCCCCGGGATTCGGTTGATGCCCGCATAGTCAACTTCAAAAGGGGTGACAAACTGGGTCCGGTTGTGCTGATCAAGGCGCACGACAATGTGAAGTATAAAAATGTTGTCGATATCATCGATGAGATGTCCATTACCAATATCGCAAGTTATGCACTTGTAGATATAAATCATGTGGAAAATAAGATGGTGTCCAATTACTTTGCCGCGACTTCTTCAGGTGCCGGTAGTAACAAATAATTCTAAATCTGTTAACCATGGCTAAGAATAAGAAAGAGAAAGAATTCATAGCGGTAACCATCACCGACATGGTATTTGAAAACCGGAACAGGGAATACGGAGCTTTTGATTTACGAAAAAGATTCCATAAGTACCTGCTGATCGGCTTCCTGATTTCACTGATCGGGATATCGTCCGGTATAGCTGTGCCTGTGATCAGGGCATACATGACTAAGGAACAAACAGTTGTGCTGGTAAAGGAAACCGTTGCTGAATTGCAGAATGTGCAAACAGATGATGATATCGCTCCTCCTCCGCCACCGCCACCTCCTCCGGCAGCGGTGGAACAGCAGGTGAAATATACCGCACCGGTTGTTGTTGATACGGTTACGGAAGAAGTAACACTTGCTATTGTTGATGACGTCAGGGAGACGGTTTCGAATGAACCGGTTCCTGAAACCATTGAGGTGGTTGAGGAAGAAGAACCGGTGATCGTGGAAGAAGAGCCTGCCTTTGTTTTCGTTGAAGAACAGGCGACCTTCCAGGGTGGTGACATCAATTCCTTCAGGGATTGGGTTCAGAAGAACCTGGTGTATCCTCCGGTAGCTGTTGAAAACGGTATCTTTGGCAGGGTAACTGTTCAGTTTGCCGTCAACTCACGTGGTGATGTAACCGATGTGAAGATTCTGCGTGGTGTTGACCCTTCGCTGGATAAGGAGACCATTCGTGTAATCATGTCCTCACCCAAGTGGGGAGCAGCCAAACAGGGTGGACGCGCTGTTAAACAGCAGTTCGTCATACCTGTGATCTTCATGTTGCAATAGGATAATATACGATTATCATATATAAAAAGCCTGGTTGAAGACAACCGGGCTTTTTTATTCCACCTTTGCTAAGCGTAGTTTGCAACTACGCTTAATTTCCGTGCTCTTGAAACATTCTCTTTTTAAGTATCCCCAATCATCCCTATAAACTCCTCTTCCGTAATCACCGGAACTTCCAGCTTCGCTGCTTTTTCACGCTTTGCCGGTCCCATTCCATCGCCTGCAACCACATAATCCGTATTGGAACTAACACTGCTCAGGTTCCTTCCTCCGTTTTCCTCGATCAGCTTTTGAATTTCATCGCGGGAATGCTGCTTAAAAACACCGGAGATCACAAAACTTTTGCCTGCCAGCTTATCAGACGTCCTTTTTTTCCCCTCACTGCTCATCTGCACTCCTGCGGTTTTCAATTTTTCAATGAACGCCCGGTTTACAGAATTGCTGAAAAAATCAACAACGCTGCTGGCAATCACATCTCCGATCTCACCCACCTGGATGAGATCATCAGTGGTTGCGGCCATCAGCTCATCCACCGACCTGAAATGAGATGCCAGCTTTTTAGCCACGGTTTCTCCCACATAACGGATGCCTATGGAATACAATACTCGTTCAAAAGGCACCTGTTTTGAGTCCTCAATGCTTTTTAAAAGATTGTCGGCAGATTTATCGGCAAAACGCTCGAGTTTGATGAGCTTTTCCTTGCTTAAGGAATAGAAATCTGAAGGATCCTTTAAAAGTCCATGGTTGTAAAACTGCTCCACGGTGGCTTCGGCACAACCTATGTCCATGGCTTTACGACCGACAAAATGAAGAAGCTTTCCTTTGATCTGCGGCGGACAACCAATTTCATTCGGGCAGTAATGTTTGGCCTCTCCCGCTATCCTGATCAGCGAAGTTCCACATTCCGGACAAACCGTGATAAATTCTACGGGCCGGGAATCAGGAAGCCGGTTCTCAGTCTTAACACCGGTGATCTTGGGTATGATCTCTCCGCCTTTTTCAATGATAACGTCATCGCCCAATCGCACATCCAGCAAAGCAATCTGGTCGGCGTTATGGAGAGATGCCCTTTTAACCGTTGTTCCGGCAAGTAAAACGGGTTCCAGGTTGGCAACCGGAGTAATGGCCCCTGTCCGCCCCACCTGGTAATCAATGGACAACAGTTTGGTCACAGCTTCACGCGCCTTGAATTTATAGGCAATGGCCCAGCGGGGTGATTTGGCCGTAAAGCCCAGCAGCTGCTGCTGCCGGTAAGCGTTTACCTTGACGACTATGCCATCAATATCGAAAGGAAGTGCATCCCTGTTGTTATCCCAGTAAGCAATAAAGTCAAAAATCTCAGGGAGGGAATGGCATTTCCGGATATACGGAGGTACCTTCAATCCCCAGTCCCTGGCAGCGGTGATGCTGTCAAAGTGTGTTGCAAATCCGGGATATTCAGCAGGCAGGTAATACAGGAAGCAATCCAGGGGCCTTTTGGCCACCAGGGAAGAATTTCTTATCTTAAGCGTGCCTGATGCTGCATTCCTTGGATTGGCGAACAGCGGTTCTCCCGCTTCGACCCGCTCCTCATTCATCTTCTCAAAACCCTTGTGCGGCAGGTATATCTCGCCACGTATTTCAAAAACCGCAGGATAATTACCTGTTTTCAACGTCAGTGGAATGCTTCTGATGGTCCTTACATTGGCGGTCACATCATCCCCTTTCTCACCATCACCACGGGTTACTGCCCTTACCAGTTTTCTGTTTTCATAAACCAGGCTGATGGAAACGCCATCATATTTCAATTCGCAAACGTATTCGATCTTTTCTGCCGGCAGGGCTTTTCTGACCCTTGCATCAAAATCTTCAATTTCTTCCCGTGTATAGGTGTTATCCAGAGATAACATCGGGTACATATGCTTCACCTGAACAAAGGAGTTGTCGGTATCGCTTCCGACACGCTGACTTGGAGAACCGGGATCGGCCATTTCGGGATGCTGTTCCTCCAGATCCCTTAATTCCTGCATAAGCCTGTCATATTCAAAATCGGAGATTTCAGGCTGCGCCAGAACATAGTAAAGGTGATTATGATGATCAAGCAATTCCCTGAGCTGTAATATTCTCTCTTTTGCGTTCATGAACTGCCTCTTTTTATTATTTTTGATAGCAATTTAAGCATTTTGAGGTGAAAGCCCGATACAATCAAATGGAATAATTTCGGGTTTGGCTTAAACCTTATTCGGTATAAACAGTCTAACCAGACAAACAGTTCAGCGATGAAAAGAATGTTACTTATTGGATTAATGGCGCTGACCGGCAACCTGGCAGTTTTGGCACAGGATCAGCCGGAAACGCAGGGATCGGGACAAATTGACCGGGATAATCTTGTTTTACGGCCAAACAGCAGGGATTACACCATTGTGAGAAAGGGCAATAACCATCAGCGTGTCGTTCAAATGCGATCCCAGGCTTTAACGCGGCACAGGCAGGCGATGATTAACCGCAAAATGGCCATGGAGCGCCGGAAATCAACGATGCGGAATAAAATGATCAAACAGCAGCAGATCCGGCAACGCATGATCCGCCAGCGTGGAATGCATCGTTAATCATGACCCCAACAACAAAACCTGATTGGTATGTATAAAATAGTAACACTCACTTTTTTATGTCTGGCTATCTTCAGAATCGGAATTGCGCAAACTACCGCCGGTGAGTTGCTGGAGTCGGGCAAGAAGAAACAGGCAAAAGGTGCCGCCGAATCTGCCATTAAAGATTATACAAAGGCCATTGAGCTGGATAAAAACCTCACGGATGCCTATTATTTCCGCGGCAATGCCTGGTTTGACCTGGAGGAATTCCAGAAAGCGGTTGACGATTATTCCAGCGCTATCGAATTGCAGCCCCAATACAAGGATGCTTTTTTCAATCGCGGAAATGCCTATTATGAGCTTGAGAAATATATTATGGCCATTCAGGATTTCTCCAACTGCATTGCCCTGGATCCGGGATACGCCGATGACTGGTTCAGCCGTGGAAATGCTTTCTTCAAACTTGGCAGGTTTCAGGAAGCCCTGGATGATTTCAACAAGGGTATCACGTTGAATAACGCGAATGCCGATGCCTATTATGACAGGGCCAATACACAGTATAGTCTCAGGAACTTTGAATCTGCGGTAGCCGACTATACCAAAGCCATTGAACTGCAGGAAGGTACTTTCGATTTTTATTTTAACAGGGCGCTTGCCTATTTCTCCCTCAATATGGATGATAAAGCTTGTGAGGATCTTGCTAAAGCAGAGGAATTGGGTGATCCGGAGGCGAAGGAATATATCCGGGAATTGTGCAAGTGATTTAGGTACATCCTACTTCTTTCCAAACTCTAAATTGTAAGTCACCCCTATATCAAAGAAAAACTGCGCCTCATCCGATAAATAGTCCGGTTGTCCGACGGGGATCATCAGGTACAGTCCCATATTAATCCCGAAATTACCGATTATGTAAAAAAACGGGAGATTTATACTGACTGAGGTGAGTTTAAAATCATCCTGCGCTTTGTCAATGAGGTAATCATCCAGGACCTCTTCTTTTGTCAATTCCGGATTTTTCAGTATTTCAGCAATTACATAACGCCGTATGGCAGGGTAGGACAGCAGATAAAGATATAAATAAGGTTCTTTTCTGAGTTCATCCAGGTAATAGAGATTAAGGTACTCGTAACTGCCAAAATTGGCATCCACACCCGGTTGGATGCTCAATGTACCCTTAGAAGAAAGGAATCTGTCAAACTGAATATCATAATAATTGTGAATGGAAGTGTAAAAAGTATTTTTCTTGCCGAGATAAAATCCGGAGGAAACACCCAAATTCAAAAACCTGTAATTGTAATCCACATCCAGCCGGATATCATCCGAGAATATTGATTTTAAGGCATTGGAATTACTGCTGTGAAAAAAATGAGTATAGCTGGGATAAATGGTAAATCCATCCACAGGTTGTAGAGTATATCCTAACATGAGATCAAGCTCAGATGTGAAATGATCCAGGGAATCATCGGAGTTACCCACGAAATAACCACCTGCGGAAATATCTACTCCCCATTTGCTAAAGAAAAAAAGGGAAGGGGAGAATGATGGTTGCCTGGTTTCAGGATTGAAATTGCCCATTACATTTGTATTGGTCACATAATCAGCTGAAAACATCAGGGTGCTGTATTTCAGCGGGTCAGATGACTTTTCCTGCTTTTGCAGGTTGGCGATTTGCGCGGACCCTGATTCGCATAAAAAAATGATGGCTGTAATCATCAATAAGCTGTATCGCATACCCGGATAAATGTTCATTAAGGGTCTAAAATTAGTAATTTACGCTGACTTTGTCGTTGTTGAAAAATGGTTGACCAGTAAAGCAAAAGATTTTCCTATATTTGTCAGGATTATGGTTCCGGTCAGGAAATTCCTGTATCGGATAATAGGGAACCAGGTGCAAAACCTGGACAGTACCCGCTGCTGTAATCTCCTGATTTTTCCAGGCACAAAACCTGCCACTGTTCTGCCGGTCACTATTGCTCTGATAGCGCCGGAGGATGGGAAGGCAGCCTGGAAATGGAGAGAGTCAGAAGACCTGCCATGATCAGTAGTGTTCGGGAACAAACCAAAATTAATCATGGACAGATTTTATCCTTTCTTTCTTCTTACATTACTGCCTTTCCTGATACCTTTACCTGTCTTTTCCCAGGAATTGCCCGTTAAGCAGATTCCGGAGGTCACCGTTGTAAAAGGCAATCAGAAGTTCTTTTCTGATGATCAGACCATTTATAAAGTTGATCTTGAACTCATTCGTTTGGACAGGCATCAGAACCTGGGTTATTTTCTTGAAAAACAAACTCCTGCACTGGTTAGATCCTACGGAAGCGCTGGTTCACTGGTATCGGTTTCACTCCATGGTGCCGGAAGCAACCACACTCAGGTCAACTGGAACGGTTTTCCTTTAAACTCTCCGACTACAGGTCAGGCAGATCTCGCGCTAATCCCTGCGGGTTTTATGCAGACCGTGGAGCTGATGAACGGTTCATCAGGAGCATTGTTTGGAAGCGGTACTTTTGGCGGTTCAATCAATTTATCCAACGAGCCCGACTGGAATAACAGGTTTTCCGCTCACTATTCCTTTGATGCCGGCAGTTTCGGGTCAAACGGCCATATGCTGAGCGTTCGCACCGGTGGTGAAAAATTGCAGTTTCAGTTGTCGGCCATCAGCGCAAAAGCAGAAAATGATTTCACCTATCGGGATCGTTACCGTTACGGATCGCCTGAAGTCAAAACAAAACACAATGCTTACCGTTCAGTAGGGCTGATCCATAACATTTACCTGAACCTGAATAAGGGTAGCTACCTGGAAGCCGGTATGTGGTATCAGCGGAAAATCCTTGAAATTCCTGCTCTTATGGGGTCCTATAAAGAGAGCAATGCCCGGCAAAAGGACAGTATTTTCAGATCTTACATGAGTTACCGGAAAATCACGGCAAAATCGGCACTGCTTGTCAGGTCAGCCTATTTCTCCGATTATTTAGGCTATACCGATAAAAATCTCACTACGGATACATCCTATTCAATTGATTCCAGGATTGCCACCACCCGATGGATGAATGAGGCGGATTACAGGTATTACCTTTCATCGAAGCTGATTGTCGGGGGAGGCGCCATGTACAACAGGTTATCAGGCAATTCCGGCAATTACGGGGGCAGGATCACTGAACAAGAATATGCCGTGTTTGGCAGTTTGAAAGTTAGCCTCTCTGATCTTATCATCAATGCAGGTGTGAGAAAGGAATTCTATGAAGGCCTGAATCCGGGTATACAATATTCCCTGGGTTTAAGATTCAGGCCCAATGAGCATTGGATTCTACGGTCAGGTTTCTCCAGCAAGTTCAGAAAACCGACTTTCAATGAAAAGTACTGGAGACCGGGAGGAAATTCACTTTTGCGGCCTGAAAAGGGCAGGGGAGGCGAAATCACTGCTGAATGGTCCTCAAAAGGAGACCAGGAACGTTCGTTGTGGCTCGAAGCCCAGATTACCGGTTATTATCAATGGATTGACAACTGGATTCAATGGGTGATCCGTGATTCGCTCACTCCTGTTGAATACAAGAAGGTTCATGCCCGTGGTATAGATACCCGGATGGAGTTGGGCTATCATTTAAATGAATTTGCAATTAAAGCATTTGTGAATTACGATTATAACCGCTCCGTGATCATCAGCACGTATGATAATAATCCGCTTTGCGAGGGAAATCAAATGACATACGTTCCTGTTCATACTGCAGGGGCTGGTCTTGAGGCAGTATATCATGGGTTTTTACTGGGAATTTCCTCCTCTTATACCGGGTACCGGGAAACCGTTGAAACTGCAGATGAAACACTTCGCCTGCCGGGATTTTACCTGATGAACATGGTGACAGGCATCCGCCGCGAAATTCTTGGCGCAGATCTGGCATTCTTCTTCCGCATTGACAACATAACAGACAGATCCTATGAGGTTATCCGGTCTTTCCCGCTTCCGGGCCGTAACTACCATTTCACGTTGACCATCGGATTACAAAAGATTACCTCTGACAATTAACCAATTATTTTTTTAATTATGAAATATACTTACTGGCTATCTGGTGTGGCAGCTTTTGCCCTGTTTTTATCGGGATGTGAAAAAAATGATGATCCTCCCAAGGAAACCGATTATTCACAGGGCATTTACATTGTGAATGAAGGATCATTCCAGTCGAACAATGGTTCAATAAGTTATTATGATCCCTTGGAAGGGTTGATTATCAATGGTATTTTTGAGGCAGCCAACGGACGGGCCCTGGGTGATGTAGTGCAGTCATTTGCCACGGTGGGTGATACTACCGGGTTTATTGTGGTGAATGGTTCCGCCAAACTTGAGGTAATTGACCTCAGAACTTTTAAAAGCATTGTTGAGCCCATTCCGGTGGATTATCCACGGCATTTCTTACCTGTCGAATCCGATCGGGGTTACCTGACCGGTGGTAGTCTAGGAGGCTATATTTATCATATTGATCTGAAGACTTTTGAAATCAAGGATAGCATTGAAGTAGGAAAGGGACCTGAAAACATGGCGCAATTGTATGATATGGTTTTTGTGGCAAATAGCGGTGGCTGGGATATTGATTCAACGATTCACAAAATACATACATTGGAGGATAGGATAACTGATACGATATATGTGGGGAAGGCACCGGTTGACTTGGTGTTCGACGGATCCGAGAACCTGTGGGTTTATTGCAAGGGTCAGGCTGTTTACAGCTGGGATCCTCCCTATGAACTTATCTCAGAAACCGACGCCCTGATGCAAAAGATTGATATCTGGCATGGTAATGTTATCTGGGAAAGTGCTGTAGGGAAAGCGGGCGATTATACGGCCACTCCGCCCCGGATTGCCGCATCAGCAGATGGCGAAAGCATTTACTACCTGAGACCCGATGGCGTATATAAAATGGATGCCGCTAATCCTGCAGTCCCTGACACTCCTATAATTACCGGTAGTTTTTATGGAATGGATGTGAATCCCGACGACGGAAACATTTATGTCTTCGAGGCCAGTTTTACCGGCAATGGTACCATGAAGATCTTTAATGAATCCGGAACTCTCCTGTCGGAAGGCACCGTGGGCATAGCGCCCAGCGGGGCCGTTTTTCATTAAACCGCAGGAAGTTCCCAGGGACTTCTGTACTTTGCCTTCAGGTATTCATTGGCCTCCGGGTCATTCTTAAACAGGGAGGCATTACTGTCCCAGTACAATCTTCTGCCGGTCTTGTAGGCGATGTTTCCCAGATTCGCTACCCTGGCAATATTGGCACCGATTTCAATGCCTGCATTGGGCGTAACGTTTCTGTCCCTGATGCAGGCAATGAAGTTCTGCATGTGGTTTTCCAGTCCTTTTCCTACTCCCTTTCTGAGTTCCACACGCTCCATTTTGGCTTTTCCGTTTTCCTGCTCGGGGATGACTTCCCAGCCTTCCCTGTCAACGACAAGGGTACCCAGGTTGCCCACAAATCCCACGCCATGAGAACGTCCGTAATATCCTCCGTCAATACCCGTAGCATGGTCCCACAACAGGGTGAATCCGTCAAACTCAAACAAGGCCTGCAAAGTATCCGGAGTTTCACAGGCATCCCCGGGATAAGCATATTTGCCTCCCATGGCCATAATTGATTTGGGTTGACTGACTTTCATGCCAAAAAGGGCATAATCAAGTATATGCACTCCCCAGTCGGTCATCATGCCACCAGCATAATCCCAAAACCAGCGGAAAGTGAAATGAAAGCGGTTGCGATTGAAGGGTCTTGCAGGAGCTGGTCCCAGCCAGAAATCATAATCAACGCCGGCAGGAACAGGTTCATCCGGCAGAACTGGCACTGATTTCATCCAGCCCTGGTAGGACCATGCGCGAACAGTCCGGATCTTGCCCAGTTTTCCCGAGTGCACAAATGCAACAGCATCCTGCCAGTGATTATCGCTTCGCTGCCACTGTCCGATCTGGACAACCCTGTCGTACTTTTTCACAGCTTTCTGCATGAGGTTGATCTCCTCGATGGTGTTGGAAAGAGGTTTTTCGCAATACACATCTTTCCCTGCCTGGCAGGCATAAATAAAAGGCAGACAATGCCAGTGGTCAGGCGTGCCGATAATCACAACATCGATATCCTTATCCTCAAGCAGCCTTCTGAAATCCTTGTAAACCCTTGGTTTCCTGCCTTGAATTTTCTCAACTTCGGCAGCCTGTCTGTTCAGAACATTTTCATCTATATCGCACAGTGCCGCGCATTCGGTATTGGGTTGCGCCAAAAAGGCTTTCAAATCGGCAAATCCCATACCGTTGATTCCAATGGCACCCACTGTCAGTTTATCATTGGCGCCAAGCACATTTCCAATCCTGGAGAAGGGCATGGCTGACAGTAATCCGGTTCCTGCCGCAAGTGTCAGGGAACCTGCAATAAATTTCCGGCGTGAAGTATACATTTTATCAGGTTTATTATGTTAGTATTCTGAATTCATTTTTTACGTTGGCGTTACCAATTTAGCTTATTTTATCTTAACAGTCGATGAATTTAAACAATTTCAATAATTTCACTGCATGATTAAGAAGAATTCCCGGCAATTTTTCATGAACGGAGTGTTAATGTTTGCGGTGTGGCTGTTGTCCTGCCTTCCTTCTGATGCGCAACTCTCACGACCTGGTAAGCCCTATCCGATAGATTATCCCGGATCCCCTCCGTTAAAAGTATATGAACTGACGGTTTCAGAAACGCTGAAGGAAAAAGCGCTCAGAGGGGAACCCTCCATGTTAAAGCCAGCCAGTTCGGGTATCCTGATCGATGTGGATTTTGATCCCGAAAACACTGGTTCATGGGATACCCTGGACGACGGATTAAAGATATGGCGAGCCGCCTTTTATGTAAAGGATGCCAACACCATGAACCTTGTTTTTGCGCCCTACCGCCTTGAGAAAGGTGTTAAAATCTTCCTGTACAATGTAAACCAGGAAACAGTGCAGGGGGCATTCACCGATTTAAATAACAAGCCATTCAATATACTGGCCGCAGCCTATGTGCCGGGAGATTTTCTGGTTGTGGAAATGCAGGTTCCGGGTTATGCCGGTTCTTATGGTTCACTTGCCATTGATGGTGTAGGATGTGATTTTTATAAATCCGGTAGTGTCAGCCTTTTTAAAGATGGCTGGTTCGGAACATCCGGGATCTGCAACGTTGATATTAATTGCGTCAGTGACTCACTGTACCAGACCTTAAAGTATGCAGTTGTCAGGATAGTTTATGACGGCGGAGAGCGTTGCACGGGAACCCTGGTAAACAATACACTGAAAGATGGCGCAAACTACGTGATAACAGCCGGACACTGCATCAGTAACGAAGAAGATGCCAACGCGGCCTTGTTTTATTTTGATTATGAGAGTCCCTGGTGCGGAGGGCCCGACGGAAACACCTTAAAATCTGTTTCGGGAGCTACTCTGAGAGCCACCGGCGGCAACCTCGATTTTTCTCTTCTGGAATTGCTGGAGCCTGTTCCGTTTACCTACAAACCTTATTATGCAGGTTGGGATGTGTCGGGTTATCCGCCTGCATCGGGCGCCACCATTCATCATCCACTGGGCGATGTGAAGAAAATAAGCCGGGAAGCCCATCCCTTCATCGTTGCGAGTTTTGGACACGGATATGTGGATGATAATCATTGGCTGGCAAGGCACTGGGAATCAGGAACAACGGAAGCCGGATCATCGGGCGCTGCTCTCTTTGACCAGAGTGGAAGAGTAGCAGGAACATTGACGGGCGGGATGGCTGATTGCGCCAGTTCTGTCAATGACTACTTCCAGATGATCAGCCATGCCTGGAAAGATTATCCCGAGCCGGAAAGACAGCTTGCGTACTGGCTCGACCCGGTCAATCAGCAGCCCGGTTACCTGGATGCGTATCATCCTTACAGTGATTTTTGGTCCACCGGGGATACACTGTCCAATATTGGATCCGGTGAACTTGTTGTAACCGAATCCGGAACTCTCTCCTGGGGAAGTTACTCGGGTCATAATTCTGATTTTCTTACCGGGTTTGCGGAGAAATTCGACAATAATGCCGGCAAAAAGATGATGGGGCTTTTTTTGCAGGTCGCCAGTAATTCTATCGCCACGTCTGCATCAGGTATGGTAGTAAGTGTATGGGAAGGAGGGAACGAGCCCGGGAACATCTTGTATGAAAAGGAGGTTTTGTTCGCTGACCTGGCCGAAGAAAGTTTGAATTTCATTGAATTCGATTCAATCATTACGGTCGGTAAAGTTTTCTTTGCCGGCTATCAATTGCAGTATGGCACGCCACAGGACACATTCTCAACGTATATGGCGCAGAACCGTATTGAAAACCAGGTTAATACAGCTTACATCAGGAACGGATTCCAGTGGCAGTCTCTGAATGACTTTACAGGCGAAATGATCCATTCATCGTTTGCTGTCATGCCTGTCGTATTTGATTCTCTTCCCGATCCTGATGACTTTCCGTCTTTTGACGAGGATGTCATCGTTTATCCCAATCCGGTGAATACCTATATGTGGCTGGAATTTCGTGAAATATCTCCTTTGCCGGTTGAAGTCGGGCTGTATAATGCTCAGGGACAGGTTCTGCAGGAAATCCATTACGGACCTTATCAGCGATTGATTCGTCTGGAACCCGGGGATCTGAATACGGGCATCTATTTTGTGCGAATTAAACGAGGTAATCTGATCCGTAATTTGAAGATTACCAAAATGAAATAAACAGCACGGGATAGGTTTTTGAGCTCTAAAATGGTAACTTTTTGGCATAATCTCAGTATAGATGTATGAACTGAAATTGAAGACGATGGTAAGGACGGGACGATGTATTATACTTGTGATGCTGTGCCTGTTTGGCCGCATCCAGGCCCAGGAGGATGTTGCGGAAAGATATCTTGAGGTCCGGGGAGTTTCGGAGCTCGATATGGAACCGCTTCCGGGCGCAACAGCCAATCTGTATGAAGGAGGTTCAAAAATAAAATCGATCAAGACCGGTTCAGACGGCAGTTTTTCATTTCGTCTGGAGATAAACAAGCAATATACCATTGAAATTGAGAAAGATGGGCTTATCAGCAAGCGTATCAGTTTTAATACAACCATGCCGGATGAGGAAAAGGGCGCTTGGATGAATGAGTTTTCCATGGGTTTGCTGAGGAGCTGCAGTGGTGTCGATTATTCAGTGCTCAAAGAACCTGTTGATAAGGTTAGTTTTGATTCCAAGAGAAGGGAATTCATTTCAGACAAGCAATATGTTACCGGCATGCGTTCCAGGATTGAGAACATGATGATGAAGAATGACCAGTGCTTGCTTGATAGTTATGAATCAGCGATAAAAAAGGGCGATCAGCTTGTCGCCCAGAAGAAGTATGATGAAGCCATTGCAGCCTATAAAGAGGCCGATGCCATATTCCCGACAGAAACCCTTCCTGATAAAAAGATCGCTGAGATCAATTCACAGGTGAATAAGCAGCAAAATTCGGCCGAAGTCTATCAGAAAATCGTGGAAGAGGCGGATGCTTTGGCATCCCAGCAGCGGTATCCCGAAGCCATACAGAAATACAAGAGCGCTGCCAGGCTGAATCCTCAGGATTCCTATCCGAATCAGAAAATTACTGAGATTGAAAATGCATTGGCAAAAAAGGAAGCTGAACGACAGGCTTTTCTGAATACCGAGGATAAATATAACCAGGCCATGGCCAGGGCCAGTGTGGCCTACACCAGGAAAGATTATGCTTCAGCAAAACAATATTACCAGCAGGCTTTGGAAATCAAGCCTGATGAATCGGTTCCCAAAGCGAGGATGCAGGAAATAGAAACCGTGCTGGCCAAAAAAGCTGCCGATGATGCAGCCAGGGCAGCCGAAGCAACGCAAAAGGCAGCCTTTGAAAATGAGTATAAGGCATTGGTGGCCATGGCCGATGAGCAATTCAAGGCCAAAAAGTATGACGAAGCCAGGCAAAACTATGCGAAAGCAATGAACATGAAGCCGTCGGAATCCTATCCGGCACAACGCGTGAAAACGATCGAAAATGCAGTGGCATCTGAACAAGCAGCGCTTCAAAAAAGCAAGGAAGATGGGTATGCCGCTGCCATGGCGGCTGCCAACAAAGCATTGGCCCAGAATCAGTTTTCTCTGGCTAAGGAGTCCTATCAGAAAGCATTATCCATTAAACCGGATGATCAGTATGCCAAAAACCGCATCATTGAAACTGATCGCCTTGCAGATGATTACGCAAAAAAGAAATCACTGGAGGATCAGTACAGGAAGGTTATTGAAACAGCCGATGGCTTCCTGAAAAATAAGGAATTGGCAAAGGCAAAGGAGAATTATGTTCAGGCGCTTGCTCTTATGCCCGGTGACCAGTATGCGCAGTCAAAAATTACCTCTATCGACAACACCGTAGCCGCTGAACAGGCAGCCAGGTTTAAGGCCACCGAAGAGGGATATAAGGCTGCCATTGGCGCTGCCAATACTGCCATTACACAAAAATCCTACGCGCAGGCTAAGGAATTTCTTTTAAAGGCACTGAGTATTAAGCCCGGAGATGCTTATGCGACCGGCAGGTCGGCTGAAGTCGACAAGCTTATTGAGGATCAGCGTAAAATAAAGGAACAGGAACAGCTCCAGGCAAAGCAGTATAGCGAAGCAGTAGCCCAGGCCGACAGGTACTTTAACGACCGGGATTACTCTTCGTCAAAAGCTTCCTATAACAAGGCATTGCAAATCAAACCCGGTGATTCTTACGCCAATCAAAAGATAGCCTCTATTGATGAACTATTGGCCGCTGAATTGGCACAAAAACAAAAGAAAACCGAGGATTCATTTAAAAACGCCATGGATCGAGGTACAGGCGCTTTGATCAGCAAAGACTATACGGCAGCTAAAGGTGCTTTTCAGGAAGCTCTTACCATCAAACCGTCTGACAATTCAGCCAAAATCAAACTGGCTGAGGCAGAAACGCTGATTAAACAGGCTCAGGAGAAACTTGCAGCTGAACAGGCACGAAAAAGGAAATATGATGAAACGATTCAGGCAGCTGATCAATTGCTGAACCAGAAAAATTACAGGAGCGCCAAATCCTCCTATGAGCAGGCCCTGGATATCATGCCGGGAGAAGTATATCCCCGGCAGAAACTGGAGGAGGTAACCAGGGCTATTGCTGAACAGGAAAGACTGCAGGCGGAAAAACAGGCCACTGAAAACGCTTATAACCTGGCCCTGGCCAATGCCGATAAGTATTTTAAAGCCAAAGACTACAATCAGGCCAAAGATGAATATACAAGAGCCCTTAGTCTGAAGCCCGACGAGACATTTCCTAAGAATAAACTGGCTGAAACCGAGAGGTTGATTCAGCTTCGGCAGAAAGAACAGGCCGATGCCAAGGCAAGGGCGGATGCCTATACTGCAGCCATGAATGCCGGAAATGAGCTGTATGGCAAGAAAGACTATGCCGCTGCCAAAACAAACTATGCTGAAGCGCTGAAATTAATGCCGGGCGATGTGCTTGCCAGTGAACAGATCAAGAAGATCGACTACATCCTGGCTGAGGCACAAAAACTGGCGCAGGCGGAAGCCACCCGAAAAGCTTCTTATGAAGCTCTTATCAAATCAGCGGATCTTGCTTATGACGCCGGTAAGTACCCCTCAGCCAAAGAAAATTATAAAAAAGCACTGACCCTGGAGCCAACAAGTACCTATGCCAAACAGCGGATTGCCCGTATAGACGAAATAAGCCGTGTTTTGACGCAAGCAAAAGCCAAAACGGGGACAGAAGCTGAAACTGTAAAACCAAGAGTATCGGCTGCTATCCCGATGAATGAACTTAATTTCAGAACTGAATCGGAAAAACAGAAGTACCTCGCTGAACTGAAACAGAAGTATCCGGAGGGAGTTACCCTGGAGAGGTACAAGGAACAATACAAGGAAACTTTCCGGTACATCATTATTCGTGATAACCAGGCCCAGGAATTCAGGCACGTCCGGTTTACAACATACAGCGGAGCGCAGTACTCCTTTAACGGGAAACCTATTACACAGCAGTATTTTTTATCGCAAACCAAACTGCGGCAGGGCGAAAGTTTTCAGGAAATTGATATGCAATGAACAAAATTTCCCTGTGGCTTTTTTTCGGATTTACCATAGCGGGATGCACCAGCAGAGCTCCTGAAGATCACCGGCTTTCCGGATCTTCAGTTCCCGGTGATACCATAATGGTTAAGTATGCGGATGGTTTCAGGTTGAAGCGGCAGGAAAACGCAATGCTTATCACCGTCAGTAACCCATGGCAAAATGCCAGCGGAATCCAGTACAATTATGTATTGAGTGATACCTTCAGCAAATCAGTCATTGTTGATGATTTTACCTGCCATATTAAAACACCTGTCAGCAACGTGGTGTGCCTGTCAACCACCCACCTGGGCTTTATCGTCTTTTTGAATGAGATAACCTCTGTTTCAGGAATATCCGGAAAGAATTACGTGGTGGATGAGATGCTCCGGTCCAGGATCAGTCAGCATCTGATCACCGATGTGGGGTATGATGAGAACCTCAACTATGAGCTGCTGTTAAAGATCAAACCCGATGTTGTTTTCGCATACGGTGTTGGTATAGGTATCACCAATACAATAAGAAAACTTAGTGAACTGGGCATTCCTGTGGTTCTGATAGGAGAATATCTTGAGGAGGAGCCTTTGGCTAAAACGGAATGGGTAAAAGTCTTTGCTGCATTTTACGATAAAGAGGAGGAGACTTCTGCCGGATTTGATTCCGTCGCTAACCGTTATCTTCATCTTACCGGCTTGGCCGCCAACGTTGAAAACAACCCCGGAGTTGTATTGGGTTTACCCTGGCGGGGAACATGGTATATATCCGGATCACGAAGTTATGTGGCACGGATGATCAAGGATGCAGGTGGAAAATATATCATGGACCATCTTGATTTTAACGAAAGCAGGCCAATGAGTCTGGAGGAGGTTTATAAACAGGCTCTTTCTGCTGATTATTGGCTGAATCCCGGTGATGCCGTATCAAAAACAGCGATTCTTTCAGTGGATGAACGGTTTGGAAAACTGCCGAGTTTTGAGGAGGACAGGGTTTTCAACAACAACAATATCCTGAATTCATCCGGTGGAAATGCTTTTTATGAGTCAGGAGTTGTTGAACCGGATATAATCTTATCCGACTTGATATACATCTTACATCCGCAATTATTACCTTCGCACAGACTGAAGTATTATAAAAAGCTTCGGTAAACATTTTCTTATGACCAGTTCAGATTCCATGCAGCATACCACCACGGGTGCCAGATCAGCCGTGCTGTTGATTATCCTGTTGATCCTACTGTTGATCCTGATCATGCTCGATCTGATGACCGGATCGGTAAAAATTCCTCTTCCCCGTATAGTTGATATGCTGTTTGGCAGAACGGAAGAGTTTCCTATCTGGAATACCATATTGTTTGATTTCAGAATACCCAAGACCCTGACAGCTATCCTGGCCGGCTCAGCCTTATCGGTCAGCGGATTGCAAATGCAGACTGTTTTCAGAAATCCTCTTGCCGGCCCCGATGTCCTCGGTGTCACAGCAGGCGCCAGTTTGGGTGTGGCCATGGTAGTTCTCGGGTTTGGTGATTTTTTTTTGTTGCACAATATGAATCACCTGGGCAGCTGGACTCAGATTATTGCAGCCTGGGCGGGGGCCGGACTTGTATTGCTGCTCATCATGTTTGTCGCCATGAGGGTGCGGGATATCATGACAATCCTGATACTGGGTATTTTATTCGGAAGCGCAGCATCAGCAATTGTAAGCATTTTGCAGTATTTCAGCCAGCAGTCTGTTCTTAAAGCATTTGTCATCTGGTCCATGGGCAGTCTCGGAAGTCTTACCGGCATTCAGCTTCGGATGCTGGCTTTCAGCCTGGCTTTCGGGTTTCTTTTGACGTTGTTGGCCCTGAAGGTTTTGAATGCACTCTTGCTGGGTGAAACCTATTCACGAAGCCTGGGTGTCAGTATCAGACGTTCGCGATTGTTGATTTTTTTGTCCACAAGCATATTGTCAGGCAGTGTAACTGCTTTTTGCGGCCCGATAGCCTTTGTTGGCATAGCGGTTCCTCACCTGGCCCGGCTAATTTTTAATACAGCCAATCATCATGTTTTGGTTCCGGCCTCACTCATTTTAGGATCCATGCTCATGCTCCTGGCTGATCTTATATCGCAAATGCCCGGATCGGGCATTCTGTTGCCCATCAATTCGGTGACCGCCTTGCTTGGTATTCCGGTAGTGATTTGGGTGATTGTTTATAACAGGCGCCTGACAGGAATTAGTTGAAAGTGCGACGAAATGGATAACAACCGGAAATATTCCCACGACATCAGGCTGGATAACCTGCTGATAGGTTACAGGACGTCAGCCCACAGAAAGAGTGTTGTTTTCGGGCCTGTGAATGCTGAAATCAGCGATGCTGAGATGATCGGAATAATCGGACGCAACGGCATCGGAAAAAGCACACTGTTGCGAACCATTGCCGGACTTCACCCACAGCTCAGCGGGAAGGTACTCATTGACGGTATCGAAAACACAAAAATTCCTGCGAAAGAAAGAGCCAGACTTGTGAGTTTTGTCTCAACCGAATCTCTTGGTCTGCAACATATTAAAGTAGATGAACTCATAGGCATGGGCAGATTTCCATACACAGGCTGGTTTGGAAAACTCGCAGAATCGGATAGAGAAATGGTGCAGAAGTCAGTTGACCTGACCGGTATATCTCATTTGTTGAAGAAGTCAATACATGAACTGAGCGACGGGGAACGCCAAAAGGTGATGATTGCCAGGGCGCTTGCCCAGGACACGCCCATTATAATCCTGGACGAACCCACCGCTTTTCTGGATCTGCCGGCCCGGTATGATATTTTGCGGATACTGAATGATCTGACTCTTCTTCACGGTAAAACCATACTTTTTACCACGCATGACCTTACCATTGCCGTGGACGTTGCTGATAAACTATGGCTGATGGCAGAAGGGAAGCTGTTTGAAGGCGCACCCGAAGATTTGTTAATTAAAAAGGTATTTCGTAAATTGTTCATAAATTCGCCTGTTGAATTTGATTCAAAAACGGCCTCCTTCCGTTTCCGGAGAGAATTCAAGAAAGAGATAGCGATACATGGTGAAAAAAAGTACAGGCAATTGACCAAAAGGGCCATGGAAAGAATTGGATTGAGAACTATTGAAGAAGGTACGGCTGCTTTTGAGTTAAACATCAATGAACAGGAAGATTCTCCTTCCTGGGAACTGTTGTCTAACGGAATAAGAATTAAGTTTAAATCTGTTTATGATCTGGCTGCTTATATAAAAAACTTGCACTGAATCAATATACCAATACTGCCATGGATACCATGAAAAAAATCGTTTCTTACATTTTAATCGCTTGTGTATTGCTTTTCACCATTGTGGCAATACTCGGAATATGGGATATCATCGATCTCCAAAACGTGATGATGAATACCATTTTTTCACTTATCGTAATCTTTGCTGCTTCCGCTGTGATTTTATTTGTCTACACCGTATTTATGAAGGATAACGATCCAAACCATCCTTAGCACAGGAGCTACTTATTTCTCTGACTTTTATCATGTTATCAATTCTTATTCCGGTTTATAATTTCAATATTGTTCCGTTGGTAACTGAGTTGCACGACCAGGCAACAAAGGCATCCATTCCATTCGAAATCATTGTGCTGGATGATTGCTCCTCCGAATTGCTCCGCCACCAGAATAAAGATGTTGTCAGTTTACCGGGTGTCCGCTTTCATGAGCTTGACAAAAACATTGGAAGAGCCCGTATCCGGAATCGGTTGGCAGAAATGGCAGTTTACTCCACTTTACTCTATCTGGATTGTGATTCGGAAATTCCCACCAGAAATTATATCATCAATTACCTGCCTTTCTGCGACAGGTTGCTTGTAGCCTGCGGTGGCCGGTTATACAGACCTGATCCCCCCGACGAGCACGAATTCCTGTTAAGGTGGCTTTATGGTATCCGAAGGGAACAGTTATCAGTTGCCGTCAGAAGCAAAAATCCTTACCGGTCTTTCATGACCAACAATTTTCTGATACCCAGGGAAACAATCCTGCAGATTCAGTTCGATGAGAGCATCATTCATTATGGTCATGAAGATACACTTTTCGGACTTGAATTGAAGAAAAGGGGAGTACAGGTAAGGCATATTCAGAATCCTCTTTTGCACATCGGACTTGAGATAAGTTGGGAGTTCATCCGGAAAACCAGCGAGGGTGTTGAGAATCTGTTTATGTTGCTGCAAAATGGTAAAATTGACCGAAATGATATTCAGGATATCAGGGTGTTAAAAGTCTATGAAATCATGAGAAAATTAAGGCTGGAAGGCTTGTATCAGTCGTTGTATGATTTTGTCGCCAGTCCGGTCATGAGGAATCTTCTCGGTTCTAATCCAAGTCTGTTCGCTCTCGATTTGTACAAACTGTCGTTGTTCACCAACCTTGTCAGGAAAGGTAAAACACAGGACCTGTCATTCGACTGAAGACAGCTTCAGGTTCAGTGTGTATCCTGCAGCCATAATATATGCCGTGAGCGGATCCTTCGCATGCAATTCCTTATCAATGCCAAATTTCAGGGTAAACTTGTGCTTTTTATTCAAGGTATAGCTTAGCCCTGTCCATATGCGGTAATCTGTCATTGAACTGCCATTGTCACCGCCAAGGTTGGCGAATAATTCTCCTTCAGCAAAAGGGGCTAGAGGTATGCCTTTTATGTCATATTCCACGCAGAATTTATGCCGGTTCCTTACCCCGTCAAACCACTGGGCTTCGCTGTCGTTCAGTTCAACCCGGGAAGACTGGACCCTTAAGCGGTATCCCAACAGGAACCTACCGGGCTCTACTCTGAAGGAAAGATCGCCATAAACTCCGTTCCTCCAATCATGCTCTTCCGGATTCTTCCACTTTGCCTCAAGTCGGTAATACAGGGCTGTCTTCAGGTATTTGTTGATCCTGTAACTGACACCCAGGTCATTGATCTGCCTGCCAATTTGCGAGGCATTTTCAGTAAACCGTATTTCCTCTTCAATATGAAATTTCAGGTTTTTAAGTACTTCCAGATTCAGCTGTACCGATGGCCAGCATTGAAAATCTTTCTGCTGCGCAGTCGCTTTCTGCACAGGTATAACCAGTACAAAAAGGAGAAATAAAAATAATGCTTTGTGCTTTTTCATGTCCGGGCTAATCATCATCATCACCGCCAGCGGCATAGGCATTGTCTCTTTCATCAGCCATGTTGATCTGGTTGCCTTCCTCGTAGTAATGAACCATGATCCTGGCGGTATCCCTTAAATAATCAATCTTGCCGATATCGATCCGGTTAATTTTCAAACCCGTGCGGGCTTCAAGCTCTTTTTTAAGTTCTTCTCTTTTTTCAGGCTTTACAAGATCAATTTTTTCAAAAATGATTGCCTTGGTGGATTCATGTTTCAGCAACCACAGCCGTTCTAAACCGTAAACCAGAAAAAGCAGCACAACGTTAGTGAAGACCAGTTCTGCCCAACTTATCTTTTTGTTTGCCAGCGCATTGATAACAGAGATCCCGATCAGGATGAAGAGATATGTCATTTCCTTAATGGGAATGGATAAGGTTCTATACCTGATGATCCCGAATATGGCAAACAATCCGAATGCGAAACCGATCTGTAGTTTTACACTTTCGAGCAGGAAACACAGCAGAAAAATAAGGACACTGATGAGCATGAAGCTGAACAGGTAATCCTTTCTTCTTGCCACCGGGTAATAAAGCACACGGACGATAATGGTGACTACGGTTACATTCAGCGCAAAGCGCAATAACAACTCTTTAAAGTTATCGAGGTGAATAAGATCAAGGCTAAGAAAAGAATAGTCCTGTATGCTAAGCAGATAGTTCGACATGGCTTAATTTATTGATCATTAAAATGGTTTTCTTGAAATTATTGAATTTTGAGGTGTTGTCCAGAAGCGATATGCCAACACAGTATTTACTTATGGAAGCAGGCCGTATACCATTTTTTTTAAGGACATCAAATATGATACTGCTGTTATCCTTCCGGTTCTGTTTCACTTCAACGATCACAAGACCATTGATGAACAGATGCTGACGGTCGTTGGTAAATGCAAGGTTAAAATCAATTGTGACGCGCTCGCGCAGGTGATTATCGACCAGTGTAAACCGGTTGAAATTATTGGTAACGGTTTTATTCAGTACCCCGGGATTATAGGGGGTGTGTGTAGTCACGAACCCCGAAAATGAAGGTTGATCATCTGCTGCAAACCGGATGCGCTCTTTGATCACCCTTCCTTTATTCGATTTGAATTTCACTTCCAGAAAGTTCAGATTCGATTCAACGTATTCGCGGTGCCGGATCTTGAAGCGGTTTAATTTGCCATTGTGATGATCAAAAAACATATCCATTCCGGGCGTGTCGAAATAATCGGTTTGATAGCTGAATACCCGGTGATTGTCAATGGTTAGAACCTTGTATTGATCATACAGCGCTTCGAGAAGGGGACCCAGCTTATCAAACGAAAGGGCATACTTCCTGTCTGTCCGATCCATCAGCTTAACCTGGTCCATTTCACCGAGCGAAATCGGCGTAAATTTGCCCAGCTGACCCTTTACACGATTGAAGTATTCCTTTCGCAACATCATTGGTTTTGCAGTGCTATTTGAGAATAACGATAGGGTTGACTGTAACTTCCTGATTTTTTTTTGTGATCTCTACCTCCTGAATCACAGGTATTTCATGCTGCGAAGGATAATTGACGGAATCTTCCGAGTATGCATAAATCGTATACCTGCCCTCACGAAGATACTCAAAACGGTAGGTGCCATCGTAATTTGTCGATGTTTTATCGCCATATACCGGATCATCTCCATAAACAATATAAACATCCTCGTCGGTGGCATAATACTGTTCCGTGAGGGTCGTGAAATTTGAATTGTATTGCCGGACAACAACCTTACCGGTTATTGAAGAAGTACCTCCGATTCCTGCTTCTTTTTCACAGGAATTTAAACCCATAATTACGGCCGCAATAAGAATCAGGTTGTGAATTTTTTTCATACGTATAATACAAATGAATTGAATAAAACCATAATTCTTAAACGATAAAAATCAGGAAGGGTTACCTAAATTTATGCATCGATTCGCGCATACTTGGCATGTCTTTCAATAAATTCGCGGCGGGGCGGCACATCATCTCCCATCAGCATGGAAAATACACGATCTGCCTCAGCCGCGCTTTCTATTGTCACCAACCTCAGAGTACGGTTTGCAGGGTTCATGGTAGTATCCCAGAGCTGTTCCGCATTCATTTCTCCAAGACCTTTGTAACGTTGCACGTGCACACTGCCATCCTTTCCTTTGCCTAACTCTTCCACCAGGGCCTTGCGTTCTTCTTCGGTCCAGCAATATTTTTCGGTTTTTCCTTTTTTAACCAGGTACAAAGGTGGTGTGGCAATATACAGGTGACCGTTCTTGATCAGGTCCTCCATATGCCTGTAAAAGAAGGTCATCATCAGGGTGGTGATATGAGAACCATCCACGTCAGCATCTGTCATGATGATCACTTTGAAATATCTTAGGCGTTCGAGATTCAAGGCTTTGCTGTCTTCCTCGGTACCAACGGTTACACCCAATGCAGTGTAAATATTCCTGATTTCTTCGTTTTCAAAGATCTTATGAGGCATTGCTTTTTCCACATTCAGGATCTTGCCACGCAAAGGAAGGATTGCCTGAAAATGCCGGTCGCGTCCTTGTTTGGCTGTTCCGCCTGCCGAATCGCCCTCCACGAAGTAAATCTCACTGTTAACCGGATTTTTATCAGCACAATCAGCCAATTTCCCGGGCAGCCCGGAACCCGATAAAACACCTTTGCGCTGCACCAGCTCTCGTGCTTTCCTGGCAGCATGACGGGCCTGGGCAGCCAGAATTACTTTTTGAACGATGATTTTGGCATCACGCGGATTCTCTTCAAGATAATTGGACAATGCGCCTGATACAGCCTGGTCAACAAATCCCATGACTTCCGAATTTCCGAGCTTGGTCTTGGTCTGACCTTCGAACTGGGGTTCAGCAACCTTTATGGATATTACAGCCGTCAATCCTTCGCGAAAATCGTCTCCGCTGATATCAAACTTGAGTTTGGTAAGCATCCCTGATTTTTCGGCATAAGTCTTTAAAGTACGGGTGAGTCCCCTTCTGAATCCGGCAAGGTGAGTACCTCCCTCAATGGTGTTAATATTGTTAACATAGGAGAATACGTTTTCGGTAAACGACGTATTGTATTGCATGGCAACTTCAACAGGTACCTCTGCCTTTGTATTCTCAATATGTATAATGCCTGTCAGCTTTTCACGGTTCTCATCAAGCAAAGTGACAAATTCTGACAGCCCTCTTTCAGAATAGAAAGTCTCTTCACGAAAATGACCTCCATTGCCGTTCTCTTCCAGCTCCCGCCTGTCGGTAATTTGCAGTTTTATCCCCTTATTCAGGAAGGAAAGTTCCCGGAGCCGGGTGGAAAGGATTTCAAAGTTGTAATCGGTGGTGATGAAAATCTCGTTATCCGGTTTAAAGGTTATTTCAGTTCCGGTTTTAGTGGTGAGGCCGGTTTCTTTTACCGAATACAGGGGCTTACCCCGCTCAAACTCCTGCTGGTAAACTTTCCCGTCACGGTAAACCATAGCTGTAAAATGCGATGAAAGGGCATTCACACAGGATACCCCAACACCATGCAATCCTCCCGATACTTTATAGGATTCTTTGTTGAATTTACCACCGGCATGGAGGACAGTCAGCACAACCTCAAGCGCTGAGCGCTGCTCTTTCTCCATAATGTCAACCGGTATTCCGCGGCCATCATCCCGAACGGTAACCGATCCGTCTTCGTTGATAATAACCTCAATATTGGTACAATAACCTACGAGCGCCTCGTCAATGGAATTGTCAACTACTTCATAAACCAGATGATGTAATCCTTTGACGCTGATATCGCCAATATACATGGCCGGACGCTTTCTGACGGCTTCGAGTCCTTCCAGTACCTGTATGCTATCTGCCGAATAATCACTGTTTTTTTTAGGATGTTTTGGATTGGAATCTTGTGAACGTGTATTTGTCATAAACTTCAGCTTACCTTATACAAATTATTGTCATTAATATATAACCTTTAGATTGCTACTAAATGGCCGGTAAAGATACAAAAAATGCCTGTCCTTTTCAGGGTAATAATTAACAACTCCCTTTAAAGTACTAACAATATGTTAAACCCTTTCGCTATATTTAATCGTTCCCAAAAACAGTACCCATGAACATCAATCAATTCCTTGCAGAACCCGGCAGATTCAAGTCTCTGAAAATATTTCAAACTGACAGCACTGCCGGTGTATCGGATAAAAGTGAAGCCAAAGACTGGATGGATAATTATATCAAGGATATGCAGGAACTGCAGGACGTTCTGTATGCTGATAATAAACAGTCTTTGCTGCTGATTTTTCAGGCCATGGACGGAGCCGGCAAAGACAGTACCATTGAACATGTCATGTCAGGCATCAATCCCCAGGGATGCCAGGTATTTAGTTTTAAGCAACCTTCCACCGAAGAACTTGATCATGATTTCCTGTGGCGAACCACCAAATGTTTGCCCGAGCGGGGCAGGATAGGGATCTTCAACCGGTCCTACTACGAAGAAGTACTGGTTGTGAAAGTGCATCCGGGTATTGTGCTCAACCAAAAGCTACCAGGTATTGACACTGCAGATAAAATCACGGATGAATTCTGGAATGACCGGTATGAAAGCATCAACGATCTGGAAAAGCACCTTTTTCGCAACGGGACTATAATTCTCAAGTTTTTCCTTCATATTTCAAAGGAGGAGCAAACAGACCGTTTCCTGAAAAGGATCGATGAGCCGCATAAAAACTGGAAATTTGCCCTCGGCGACCTGGAGGAACGAGATTATTGGAACGATTACCAGGAAGCTTATGAAACCATGATCAAAAAAACTTCCACACCCATTGCTCCCTGGTATATCATACCGGCTGATAAAAAGTGGTACATGCGCCTTGCTGTTGCCGAAGTCATCCTTCAGAGAATGAAGAATATGAAATTAAAATACCCGGTTTTAAGCGACAGCCAGATTGCAGATCTCAAAAAAGCAAAAGAGATACTTCAGGGCAAATGATCAATCAACAAAGGGTTTACCTGTAAGTTGTTCAATTCTGCTTTTAAGTCTTTCAATCTCCTGACCCAGAATTTCCTCGCGGGTGGCAGATTCCTCGGAGAGCTTGATCAATTCATCCTCCCTGCGTGCCGATTCCTCCTGGGTTGCCATGATTTGTTCCAGGTTCAACCGCAATTGCTCTTCGGAGGCTTCAAGTTCCTGGGATTGAAGTGTCGAACGCTCAATGAGCATCTTCAAACGGGCACTGGACTGTTCTGTGTTAATTATGGCAGCAAAGGATTCCATTAATTTCTCAATGAATGCGATCCTGTATCCCTTGATCTTTTTGAATGAGCCCAACTCGACAACGCCGATGCATTCCTCATTGATCATCAGGGGTGCGAGCACCAGGTGTTTAAGGTACTCACCTCCGAGACCTGAATGCAGCTGTGCATAATGCTCTGTGAGATTATCCACCTCGAGAAACTTTTTATCATAAAAGCACGTGCCTACATAGCCTTCCCCGATGCTGAAACGCTTATTGATTTTTTCTTCAGAAAGGGCATAATAGGCAACAAGTTCAAGGTATCTTTCCTTGTCATCTTCACTGTTCAGGAGAAAAATGCCGCCCTGTTGTGCCTCAACATATTCCACAAGTTTTTCAATGGTTACCTGGCACAGCTTTTTAAGATCATCCCTGTTTTTACTGAATATGTCCGAAAACAGTCCCAACCCCTGGTTATACCACAAAAGATTTTCCTGGTCCTTTGCCCTGATTTTTAGTTCCCTTTTTTGAACAACGATTTCATCATGTTGAATATCAAGTTGTTTTTTGGCTTCTTCCAGCTCTTTGGAGCTCAATTCGAATTTTTCTTCAACGATTTGCTTTTGCCTTTGTGCAGCGGTCAGTTGCCGTCGGACTATATACAGAACACCCCAGATCAGCGCAATCACCATCATTATCCTGAACCAGATGGTGGACCAAAACGGAGGTTTTACCTTAATTTTCACTGACAATCCCTTTTCATTCCAGACGCCGTCACTATTGGCTGCAATTACCCTGAAGGTATATGTTTTGTAAGGCAGGCTGGTATAAGAAACAAATCTTTTATTTCCAACGTCAATCCAGTCATCATCAAATCCTTCCAGCTTGTATTTATAGTGGTTAAGAGAAGGATTGGCGTAATGAAGCGCTGAGAAATAAAGTGTAAAATTATTCTGTTTATAATTAAGCAGGATCTCCTTTACCTCATTGATATGCGTCTTAATGGGGGAGTCTTCTCCCGGCAATACTGATTCATTTCTGACCTGCAGATCAGAAAGGATAATTTTGGGAGGCGATGAATCAATGACAACCTCCTGCGGAAAAAAACTATTGAAACCATATTGACCACCAAAGAACATCTCGCCGGACTGACTTTTAAAGTAAGATGTACCATTGAATTCATTGCTTTGCAGGCCGTCTTCAATGCTGAATTGGTTGATTTCACGTGTAACCGGATTGAATTTGATGATCCCGTTATTGGTGCTCAACCACAGGTTTCCCGAATCATCCTCCAGAATACCATAAATGACGGCAGTTTTTAGCTGTTCCACATCAGAAAAGTGCGTGAAGGTTCCGGTAGCCGGACTGAATCGGTCAAGTCCGTTACCATAAGTCCCAATCCAAAGGTCTCCCTTGCTATCCTCGCAAAATGAAAGTAATTCATTGTGAATGATTGAGTTATCATCACCCGGATGATGCACGTAATGAATAAATCCCCCTGAGGAAGGATCAAATTTGTTAATTCCGAAATCCGTAGCCAGCCAGATGTTACCTGCTGAATCACCAAATATGGCATAAACAGTGGTATTGCTTATGCTGGCCGGATTGGCTGTGTCAGGCAGGTACTGTGTAAAAGTTTCCGCCTCAATATCCATGATCGTCAGTCCGTTATCGGTCCCGATCCATAACCTGCCACTGTTATCCATGAAAAAAGCATAGATCTTGTTACTGGATATTGAATTGGGATTGTCAGGCTGAGATCTGAAATGCTTAATCCTGACGGGTCGCCGGTTGCCATCGAGGGATATCTTGTTTAAACCCTGGTCATCCGTGCCAACCCAAAGAACGCCCCTGGGATATTCCTTGATGGCCCTGATGTGACTGCTTGAAATACTGTTTGGATTACCTGGATCATGCACCCAAAGGGAATGACTTCGCCCGGCCCGGTCGAATACATGAAGACCATCTGATTTGGATCCGATCCATAATATCCCTTCCTCATCCTCGTATAATGGGTGTATATTCCTGAATATCAGTTTTTCACGGGTATAAGGCACATAATCGTACAAAACAAATTTTTCCTTTTTGGGATTGTAAATATCAATGCCATTGGTGCCAACCCAAATTATTCCCGAAAAATCTTTAAACAACGAAAGGACCTCGTTATTCTTTAAACTATAAGGGTTGTTATGGTCATAGGAATAGTTGGTGAAGCTTTTTGTATTGTCAGACCAGATATCCAGTCCGCCTCCAAAAGTGGCAATCCAGATGCGGCCTCCATCATCCTCGAGCATCGCTTTAACCAGGGCAGATGAGCTTTTTAACGATATAAATACCCCGGCACTGTCCATGCGTGAGACTCCGGTTTCGGTACCTATCCAAAGACGACCGGCTTTATCAGGCAGCAAGGCCGTAATTTTATCATTTGGAAGGGATTGCTTATTGAAGGTATTGTTTAGAAAGTGGTCTGCTTGTTTCTTCTCCATATCCATCTGGAAAAGGCCCTGCGATGTTCCGGCAAAAACAATATTTCTGTCAACACACGCCAGTGCATGAACCGGTATGTCTGAAACTGAGCGGAGAAACGGATCCTGAAAGGGATCCAGGAATTTTTCGTTTTTCGGATCATAAACCGATAATCCATTTTCTGTTCCAATCCAGATATTGCCGTCAGGCATGGCCAGCATGCAATGAACGATCAGTCCTGTTAAAGATGACGGGTTGTTTTTTTCAGGTATGTAAGTGTGGAACCGGTTGGTCCTGCGATCGTACCTGTTCAGCCCGCCGCCGTTTGTTCCTACCCACAGATTGCCGGTTCCGTCTTCGGTAACGGAAAGAACCCTGGAATTGCTTATGCTGTATGGATTACCCTGTTCCGGCTTGAAGATGATAAAATGGTATCCGTCGTATTTATTCAGACCATCATCGGTTCCGATCCACATCAGTCCGCGAGAATCCTGAAATATGCAATTTGGAGAACTTTGTGAAAGGCCGTCTTTTATGGAGATATTGTCGAATTTTATGGTAAGGTTCCCGGTCTGTCCGGAAAGCGAAGAAACAAGAAATACATATAAATGAATGAGAAAATAAGTACGAGCCATACTGGTCAGGCGTTCTGATAATCTTAGGTCCATAGGAAGGAAATAGGTTTAGCAATTCGCTAATAAAATTATATTTTAAAATGAAATATGCATAAGAATCCTTTGCTAAATTTGTAATTTAATGGAATATCATGCATTTGCTATCTCTTTCCCTGGTGAATTTCAAAAACATGGCGGAAGCCGGAATTTCTTTTTCCCCCCGTATTAATTGTTTTGTAGGCGATAACGGTGTCGGCAAGACCAACCTCCTCGATGCCATCCATTACCTCTGTCTTTGCAAAAGCTATTTCAATCCCGTTGATACGCAAAATATCCGGCATGACGAGGAATTTGCCATGATCCAGGGATCTTTCAGCATGAATGATGCCACCGATGAGATCATGTGCAGTATACATCACAACAGGAATAAAATCTTTAAGCGCAATAAAAAGGAATATGAAAGACTGGCGCATCACATCGGTCAATATCCTGTTGTAATGATCTCACCGGAAGATTCGGCTCTGATCCTCGAAGGAAGCGAGGAACGCAGGAAGTTTCTGAACAGCGTAATTTCACAATACAGCAAATCCTACCTGGAGGACATGATCCATTACAACAAATTGCTTTCACAGCGAAACAGGCTGTTGAAGGACTTTGGAAGCGCGCGGAACTTTGATGAGGAAATGCTCAGGGTTTACGATGAGCAAATGATACCTGTGGCCATGCGAATTTACGCTCTTCGGGCTGAATTCACTGTAAAAATGATCCCCATTTTTCAGCGTTACTATCATATGATTGCTCCTGAAAATGAAATGGTTGATCTCCAGTACCAGTCTCAGCTTGCCGATCATGATTTCGGACCTCTGCTGATAAATTCCAGGGAGAAAGATCGTTTTATGCAGCATACAACGCAGGGGATACACAAGGACGATCTGATCCTCACGATCAACGGTCATCCGTTGAAGAAAACCGGCTCACAGGGTCAGCAAAAGACATTCCTGGTAACCCTGAAACTGGCGCAGTTCGATTTTATCAGGGATATGAACAAGGCCAGACCTATTCTTCTGCTGGATGATGTTTTCGACAAGTTTGATGAATCAAGGGTAAGACAGATCATCCGACTGGTGTCTGATGACCACTTCGGGCAAATATTCATTACACATACAGACGAAAGCAAAATGCAGTCCATACTGGAGGAAATGAATACCGATTTCCGGCTTTTTCATATCACGCGCGACGGGATCATTCATTAACCTCTGCCACATACGATGAGAAAAAGCAATACCCAGAAGCTTGGCGATGTAATTGCAGATTGTCTGCGGGAAATGCACATCGAGCAGAAACTCAAAGAGGTTCATGTGGTTTCACAATGGGAATCCATGATGGGAAAAACAGTCGCGGTGCGTACCGACAGGATCTATATCCGGAATCGTACGCTCTATCTTCATGTAACTTCTTCGGTTTTAAAAACAGAATTGCTGATGATGCGGCAGGAGATTATTGATAAGCTGAATGAAAATGCCGGGGAGAAGGTCGTGGAACAGATTGTTATCAGGTGAGGCTGAATTAATACCGGTTCAGCCAGCGGTATCTCCTGGCGTTATCACCGAATTTTACGGCGGCCATGATTTCATGGGATCCTGCCGTTCTCACGCCAATGGCATTGAAAGTGTAATCGAAGGCATAGCCGAAATAGAACTTGTCAACACGTACACCACCCATAATGATAAGCGAAGAGCCCTTCCCGTTGAATGATTCTTCAATAATGCTGTAACTGCCTCCGGTACGCCATGACAATCCCGCCCAGTAGTTTTCCGCAAAGTACACTTTGCCATTAACATCGATCTGGGAGATGAACTTTTCTGTGGTTTTGAACAGGAACGAAGGTTCCAGCAGCAAGTCCCGGTTGATCTCGAAGCGGTAACCTGCCATGATGAAATAATGACGTATCATACGGAAACCTGGGCCCTCTTTGTCAGCACCCAGTTTCAGGGGAGTCTGGAACAACTGCATGGCTGAGATCCCGGCGTACATATTCTTATCGGTATAGTAAGCACCAAAATTGGCGTCCGGGATGAAGGCTGATCTTTCGGTATTCAGGAGCAGCTGGTCGTCCTCATCCAGCAATCTCATTTTGTCATTGTCAATCCGGAACTGGTATCCCGTTAAGGAAACTCCGAATGTTAACTGGGACTGGTCAAAGGGAATGTGGTAAGTATAAGTACCCTGCAATCCTGTACGGTTGAACGCACCTGCCATATCGGTAAAGGCATATACCCCATAACCCACGCGTCCGCTGCGCGACATAACCCTTTTACGCTTGCGTATAGAAGCGGACCGGGATATATAACTGTTTTTAAGCAAGCGGGTCTGGTAGCTCACGGCATAAGTTCCCGGTGCATCCTTTAACCCGATCCATTGTTCGCGTGCGGTAACATTGATGGCCGTATAACCTTCATGTCCGGCTACCGCCGGATTGAGCAGAAAACCATTCATCATGTACTGGCTGTATACCGGCAACTGCTGAGCCTTAACCGAAGATCCGGTCAGTCCCAGAAAAACTGTCAGTACCATCAGTCTTGCAATATGTCTAGGTTTCGTCTGCAATTTTTAAATGATAAACTTCAGTCTATTATTCACTATTCACTATTCACTATTCACTATTCACTTTTTATCTCACCACATTCACATACCCGGTCATCGGCTTCACATTGGATAACTTTAGATCAATCACGTAATAATAGGCGTCCATGGGTAATTCCTTGCCTGACATGGTCTCACCCTTCCAGGGATTATTATAGATGTCATCCGTTCGATAGATCAGCCTGCCCCAGCGGTCATAAATTTCCAGGATGGCATCGGGGAAAAGTTCGATATGAGGTATTTCCCACCGGTCATTCTGGTCATTCTGGTCGCCCGGCGTAATGGTATTGGGCATATTATCGAACAACAAATATATATTACAAACTTCAAGCACGATGGTATCTGAACCACGGCAACCGTTTTCATCCGTCACTTCAACCCAGAAGGTCTCCGGTTCCCTGCGTTCTCCATCCAAAGAAATGGAATTGGATATGGCACCTGTTGACCACTCATAGGACATGTAAAAACCCGGATCGAGTAACAGGGTGGCAGTTCCGCATAATGCCGTGTCTTTTCCCAGGTCAACCACAGGCAACGGATTCAAAGTGAGGTAGGCTGAGTCATAATCAGCGCAACCATCGGTTCCGGTGACCCTGACCCATACGATCCCGTCATTTCCGGTGGCAAAGGTTGCGTTGGTGCTGTTATCGGGCCACAGATAGGTGACATCCGTCTGGTATGTGGTTGTGGCATCAAATAAATATAAGTCATCAACACAGGCTTCTACATTGTCTCCGATATCGGCAACAGGAGCCTTAATAATTACTTCAGCCTCCACGGGTTCTCCGAAACATCCAAGATCAGATTCCTCTATCACGGAAATGGCATGACTTCCGCGTTCATAATTCCACCTTACATCAATAGAATCATTGTAATTGGCAATGATGGTGCCACCACTGACCGTCCATACAAAAGTCGAGTTTGGCAAGCCCTGCACGCCGTAACGAACGCCACCACCGGCACAAACATCGGGTAAAGGCTGTGCTGTGACAATGCCGGTGAAGCTGCTCAGAAGCAACAGTACAAAATATACTATGGAATGTCTGAACGACAAATCTTAATAATCTATGTAAATTTCTTTTAAATCCGGCAGGTGAGTAATTATTCACCTGCCGGATCAATTCCAACTATTCAACAAATATTTTCAAACAAGCATTCTACAGATTCTGCAGATGCTGGATCGGACTTGTAACAGGAGTCGGGTTTACATAAATCCGATAGGTTCCGGTAGCGGTCACAGCGGTCAGCGCATCCATGGATTTACGGCTGATTCGGTCCGTAAAACCTGTAATGGCAACATCATAATAACCATATTGTGCCGGGGGGAGAGCAATGGCCAAACCATCTGTAGCAGCAGTGGGTGTACCATTGGCAGCCCTGGCTAAAACTGACTCCGCAATAACGTTGGCATCGGTAACAGTTCCAATAGGATCTGCCACGGTCAGTGCATAGGTTGCGGGGGCACTTGCAGCGCCACCGTTATAGGCTACTGTATAGGTAACATCCCAGTCGCCCAAACCTGTTATATTCAAGGGAACATAGAAGGTAGTACCCGGGGCAGTGCCACAGCCACCACCACTGGTTCCGTTAAAAGCCACTGTTGGTGCAGCTAAAACATACACATTTCTTACCTCCGGGGTGGCATCGGCGCAACCAAAAGCAAAGTTGCCTGCGCCAAGCGGATTGCTATGCTCGGTGGCTCTCAATACATACTGGGTCCCTTCAACGGCAGGAGCAGCCCAGGTGACGGAAATTTCATTTTCTTCCACCCAGGGAGCCAAACCTTCACCTACTGTCAATGCACCATCAGTATAGGTTGCCGGTGTGATGGCAAGCGGAGCCAGCAATGAAGTCAATACTTCCCACTGGAATTCCGAATAATCCATGGTACCGGCGGTTGCCATAGCTCCTATCGTTCCATCGGGAGCAACATAGTAAGGAACCCGACTGCCAATGGTTACATAATCAGAGGTGGTTGTAACAGCATCATAAGTTGCCGTAGGCCCGACATACTGGGCAAAGGCACCCAAACCAGCAAAAGCGAATAAAGCGACAGTTGCAGTCAATCTCAAAAAACTCATCTTCTTCATCTTCTTAGTATTAAATTGTTTTTGTAAGTATTCTATTTTCAATTAAATGTTCGGTACATGATATATCGGACCGGTAACAGGAGTGCGATATACATACATATCAATGCGGTTATCCGTAATTGTTCCCAGGACATCGGCAACCGGCTTGCGCGATATGCGGTCAGTTACACTGTTAATAATTACATAGTAAATGCCATATTGGGTGGCCCCGGTCAATGTCACATCATAGGAGGCGGCGCCTTCGTCTATATCCAGATCCTGTGCAGCGATCAGAACCGTTGCATCAGGGTTGTAAACTGTGTAATTGATACGTACATTGCCATCAGCAACCGCGGTTGATAAAGTTACCGGCAACGTAAAAGTTTGCTCGGGATCATTGGTACATACCGAAGCGGGATCAGTGCCAAATGTAGCCGTAGGCACGGGAAGAATGGCAACAGGAATGGTTGTCAACGGCCCGGTGCAGGAAGCAGGAGCAGGCGAATTTTCCTGAACATTTAATTCGATGGTACCAGTACCTGACCATGTTACCTGCTGGTAATTACCAAATGCCGCATAACCGGCCACATTGGCATTAACTCCGGCAGCCGTTCCGGTTGCACCTGTAAAAGTCCAGGCAAAGGCATCCGTTAAGGTTCCCGTTAAGGGCGAAGTATAGGAAGGATTGGCAGTTGCATCCGGCAATGCATAATACCTCATCACGCTTCCGGTAGTAACCGAGTCGGTGTTTTCAGGGGCGACTGCAATTCCTGAGGAATTATAGCCATGACGTGACAGCGTTTCGCCATTGACACCCGCTATTGTGGCAGGTTGCGCAAAAGTAGCTGACAAACCCATGGCCACAAAGGCAAAGGTTAATAAACCTTTTAAAATGGTAGACTTTTTCATACGTGTTCTGTTTTTAGATTTCATTTTGTTTATAATTGATTATTGAGATTTTATAATATTTCTGTTGGATAATGCTATTTTGATCTTTTCGTATACGCAATGTCATTTTTTTTGTTTTCCATGGCTTCATCCTTATTGACTATCCTTTTTTTTCCTGTGATCAATCATTGGGATTTCGGTATAAGGGTCCTGTTATGGGCAGGAGCTGAACCGTGACATCCAGTGTAAGGGCGGAACTGGTTCCACAGCCGTTGGTTGTGGTGACACTGATCGTACCGCTTGTTGCAGATGTACTATAATCCACAGAAACGGAATTGCCGGTACCTGTGATTGTAGCTCCTGATCCGGAATAACTCCAGTTATACGTAACACTTACATCATTCAGAACGGAGTAAGCAACCCCACTTTGCCCCTGGCACACCTCATCATCACTTGAAGTGAATGCGCCCGGCTGAACCGGCAAAAGCGGAAAATCAATAATCACATTATCTGACGATGTACAGGTACCGTTACTGATTGTCCAGGTCAGGGTATACGTTGTTCCATTGTTGCCGCTAAAAGAGCTGTTGTTAACGGTAGGCTGCTGCACTGTTCCTCCTGTTCCGCCTGTTATTGTCCAAAGGCCGGTTCCAACTGCCGGAGCATTTCCTGCCAGTGTAGCGCTTGTTCCGCCGCAAATCGACTGATCGCTTCCGGCACTTGCTGTAGTAGGAACAGTATAGGTGGTAACAATTCCCGGATCAACAACTCCGGTACCTATCGGACCTGCATGGGGAGGATTGTTAAAGGTGAATCCTGTCAGTTGATAGGTAGCTCCTGTGGCATCTGTAGGCAATACATAAGGGAGTGAACTCACAGTGACCGGTGCCTGCGCAACGCCATCTTTCTTGTAGGCCAAAATGTAATTCAGGTTGATGGGAACAGAGGCTGTGAATGTAACAGGGATTCCGGCTGCACCGCATACAGGTCCTGAGGGAGTCAATGATGCCCGCGGCTTTGTAACATTGATGCAAGCTGTAGTGAAATTCTCTGAGCCTGATGCAGATATCGTAATTCTTGAAGATGTGTATACTGTACCATTATTATTGTTTCCGGTGGCATCGGATGCAATTTCTTCCCAGCTTGTAGTTCCGGAATTGTATTGCGCGACACGCATATCGGTCAGTCCGTTTTCCGTCATCAAAGGTGTAAGATCACTCAGGGGATCCCATTGAATGTTAATTACTGCTCTGCTTCCCGATGGTGCGCTTACAGTCCAGAATTCATCGGAATTGACATAAGAAAGCGGTGAAGTGAGACTTGTATAAGTCGGATTTGGTGTGAAATACTCGGCAGTCCATAAAATTGTTCCAGTCCGTGAGGATGAAACTGACATTTTATTGCCCAATTCCGTTCCCTGTCCGATCGGGAAAAGGAAATTGTCTCCCTGGTTAATACTTTTTGTCAAAGGTCCGTTCACGAAGGAAGAGGCACTTCCGCCTGATGGAACCACACAATCAATGGCAGTATTGGTAATTGTGAGCGTATTGGAAGACGTGGTGTTTATGTTACCGTTGGTAAGCATAAGATTCCCGCTGACTTCGATGGCTCCGCCGGCATTCATGGTAAGACCTGCCGTATTATCAATTTCCAGGTTGTTGAAACTGTTGGCTCCGGTAAAATCACCCAGAGTGCCGCCAAGGGTTTGTGCTGCCGAACCGGCAAAGGATACAGTTGCTCCGGTTCCGGAACCACTAAGGAAAGCACCTGAATTGTACCTTTCCATGGTTCCCTGTATGGTGAGTTTTCGGTTATTGGTACTGTTATTGAGTGTCGGACCATCAATCAGCAGTTGCTGACATATGGTGAGATCTTTATTGGGCAATGTCCTGGTTCCTGTACCCGTAAAATGCAAGCGCGGGATTGAGCTATACAGATCGGCAACAATTGCATAATCAGTATTTCCGCCGAATTCCAGAATGCTGTTGCCGGAACAATCCAGGAAATCATTGTATTTACCAGCCGGTAAGGTGCCTCCTTCAAGATAAAGTGTGCCTCCTCCGGAAACGGTTCCAAAATTATGGCCAAAATAAGGAGAAATGACGTTGAGCTGTCCGTTAATTTCGGTTCGGTAGGCTGAACAATAACTTGCATCAGCACTGATCTCATGATCAACGATAACGATAAAGCCATTGGGCCCTCCAACAGGGCAAGGATAAGCATCACCCCCGGTCTGGATCCAGTTGGTTTCATCTGACCATACTCCATCGGCTATGCTGGTATATTCGGGAACATTATCCGGAATGGCCGCGTCAATACCGGCCGTATATTCACCGCTGAGATTATCTGTATTGTTATAATTATAGGTGATGGTGTTTGCAGCTTCGTCAACATTATCGGTTGCAGGACCGGGTGCTGCTTTGATCCAGCTTGTGCCGGGTATCAGCAGCCTGGCTGCAATATAATCACCCTCAGTATTCGAGCCGGTTACGGCAACGTCATCATTCAGATAACTGAGCACAATATTTCCGTTAAATCCATCAATACCTGAACTTTCAATTTCCCAATAGTACTGCAACACGTTGGTATTGTCAAACACACCCGGGTGATGGTCATTGATGTTGTTCAGCCGGATTGATCCGACATTCGTGTTGGAAGTATAGGTTAAAACAGCGGGTGTATATTTTGCTGCCGTACCCAGGGGATAAGTAAAGGTCTGCGCAGGTCCGCTGTATATGCCAAAGTACTTATTAATCCCTACATTGCTGAAGACACCATCCGATGCGATCATCTTTGCAGCGCTGAAAGAACTTCCTTCAATATTGCTGTTAAGTCCAAGCGTCAGCAGGTATTGATTGATATCAAAAACGCCGTTCGTCAGGATCAGGTTTTTCTGCAATGTAATATCGTTAAGAGTTCTGGCTCCTTCAGTATTATCCAGTTCCAAACGCCCGAAACTTCCTGTTCCCGATACATACTGCAACTCCGATCCATTCAGGATCACACCTCCGGTTGCCGCATCTCCGTCATAATTGGCATTGTTGATGAGGTCTCCCTCAACATTAATATCATACGTGCTTCCCAATAACTGACCGGAATTGAGTGTAAGATCATTGTACACAGTAATATTCCTGATCAGTGACAACGATGTCACCGGTGCAACAAGCAAATCATAGAAATCAGTTGCTGAGGAACCCTGAAGGGTTTGAACGCCCCCGCCGAAGGTGGTCAGGTTATCATAATGATTGTAGGTGCCATTGTTGGTAAAATCACCGTTGACTGTTACATCAATGTCAAAATTGGTATTTGCATCAAAAAAGCTTACGTTGTTAGATAGGGTCAGATCTCCGTTAAGAACCAGCGGGGAGATCAAAAGTGTGACGGTTGCATTCCTGGCTGTAGCTGCGGTCTTACCGGTTATGGTCAGGTGGTTCAGGGGAACATTGGCATCCAGTATGTAACTTTGAACTGCATCAACAACCGGACCCACAGTGGGAATTTGGGTAAAGATGATTTCACCGCCTGTTACGAAACTGGTTTCCGGTCTCAGGTAGAGGTCGCCGTATGTATTGCCTCCACCGCCCCGGACAATGGTAAATGTTCCGCCCGACATATTGAAGGAACTTCCCTCGTTGAGAATTTCGAATTTAGCATTTGTTGTAATAGCCGCCTGACCGTTTATAACGACGGTACCGCCACTTTGGGTAAAGTCCAGGATACCGTTGGTCGTGGCCGGATTCCGTCGGATCTGGCCATTCACAACCAAAGTACCACCCTGTATTTCAATTTCAGAATAACCACCTCCGGAATATTCAATGTCATTATTATTAACTGTCGTTCCATTGGTAGGACCAACATATACATTACCGTTAATGATAGTCAGTTTTCCGTTTAAATAGAGATCATTTGTATTGGACCCTGAATTGGCGATCAATATATTCCTGTTACCTGAATTTGCATAATCAACGTACAAACCTGCTGTGGCTGGAATGGTGAATGTGCTACCCTGAGTAATCGTAAAATCGGAATTAGGATTGGGGCGCATATATCTCAGCGTTCCATTCTGCAAGGTAAGCCAATTATCGTTCAGGGTAGTTAAAGTACCTGCTATATCACAGGTCAGTGTTGTACCCTGTGAAATTCCTTTATTTACTGTTACGTTCGCAAATATTGTGTTAGGCTGGCTTCCGGTGGCCGGAGTAGTACCGGTATTGGTTATAAAGCTATTATTGGAACCGAAGAAAATAACGTCAGCTTTTCGTGTACCGGAGACATAAAATCTTACATTGCTGCCGGCATCGCCCGCAAGCGGATAAGTCATATCATTGTTGGAATTGTTAATTAAACTTCCTCCGATCGACATGGTATTTGCATAAGAACTGCCATAGACATCAATACCTGCACCAGGATCCACGATTACATCGCCATCAATAATAATATTCTGTGCTGTTGCTCCATTTCCCATGTACAGAAATGATCCCCCCTGTAGAAAGAAATTGCCTTTGACGGTTACCGTTTTTGCTAAAATAACACCATAGTTCGATGTCCATGTCATTGCAAGCCATGAGCGCCAGTCCTGACCTCTGGTGATCAGATCCCCAAGGACAGTCATACTTGGAATATTAGGAAATATTATATTTGATCCACCCAGTGGTGACAAAATAACTGTTCCATAAGTACTGGTATTGGCTGGCAGAATAAATATAGCACCGGGATTGGAATTTGTTGTATAAAATTCAGTAGTGCCCCTGTTTGTGTTAAAATCGGTAAAGTCACCTGAAGGGAAAACATAATTTCCCGGGGAAGTTTGTCTTGTTGTAAGCCTAAAATTTCCGTTACCATTGGGATGTGTTTGAACCATACCAAAATTGCATCCGGGATTATAACCGATATCCAGGGCAGAACCCCTTTCAATTTGCAAAGAAGCACAGTTTCTTACATCCGTGTTGGCTGTATTGAGAACAGTTCCCAGGTAAATAGAATCATTGCCCCCGATTATTACAATATCATTTGTATTTGGTACATTGCCTCCTGTATTTGCTGGTCCTGTGTGACTGGTATATGACCAGCTATTTGCATTACTCCATAATCCATTACCCGCTCCGGCACCATTTATTCTGCTGTAGAATATCGTGGGTGTACCAAATGGATCGGTGGCATCATCATCTCCCGCCGTATAATCACCGTCAATAAATGCCACTCCCTGCAGGAACGTGCCGGCGCCGGGTTCTCCGACTATGTTGCCAGATTCATCCACATCAGTAATGTCTCCCTTTGTCCATGTGTAGGCCGAAGCATCGTAACGTGCTGCCAGATAGCCTGCTTCTGTAATATCTCCCCCGGTAATGACATCGTTTTCATTGTATGTATATCCCTGATTGACGGTGGCGCCGCCAAGTGTAAAACCATTCGATTTTACGCGCCAGAAATAAGTCAGACTTCTGCCGTTGTTGGTGGTGGCCGGATGTTCATAGCCGACCGGGATAACGGTTATACTTCCCAGTGCTGTTGGTGTTCCGGTAAAACCGATGGTAGCCGGGGTGTAATAAGGTATTCCTGAATGACTGGTAGAAACGGATCCAACCGGAAAGGTGAGGGCAGAACCGGAGGGATAATGCAAGGTAAGTCCACCGTCACCCGCTCCTCCACTTGTCTGGATATACCTGTTCGTACCTGCGTTGGCAATGGTTGCAGTTGAAGTGAGTTCCAGACCGTAGCTACCGATATTGAACAATTTATCCTGCGAAAATGTCAGGGTGCCATTGATTACCATATCAGCTGCAAGAGAAACCGGTGCAGCCGATGCATCCGTGTTGTTCAGCTCGAGATTCTGAAATATGCCATCTCCGTCACCGCTGATTACCTGCGGATCATCATCGGCCATTATAATTTTCCCGGCGCCTGAATGTATTCCCGAATTGTAAAGATAGGAGGTTGTTGTTGTTGCTGAAGTAGTGAAGTTAATGGTTTTCCCGCCATCCGCCAGGTTACAGTTCATGATCATCATCGAATCGGCAACCGACAGGGTGGATTGCGATCCTGCCAGGGTAAGCGTAGCGCCTGCCGGTTTATCGAGTTTTAGTTTTTTGAGCGCCAATGCCGATGCTGTATTGACCGTGAAGCTCTGATTTCCCGTACCATTGAATATGGTCCAGTTATTTCCCGGTGTATAGGTTGTTCCGCTGGCGACACTCATATTGCCACCTACCGAAACGTTCAGACCGTTTGCGTCGAAATCGCCTGAAGTCAGGGTCAGATTGTTGATTACCCTTAAGTGATAGGTGTTAAGAAGCACTACTGAAGCACTGCTTGCCCTGTTGATGATGAGGTTTCCCAGGGAGGCATTGGACAGAATGATATGATTGGGTGAATTTGGTTCGATTGTTCCATTGGTGGGAATTAGCTCCAGCGTGCCACCGGTAACATTGATATTACCCGTGGAAGACAGAACTTCAAAAACCTTTTGCTGTGCAGCTACCGAACCATTTCCGCAAACATCATAAATCCGTATTGTTCCTCCGGATAAGGCCAGCACATTGGCTGCATCATTTAAATTGAACGTGCCCTTAATGCCTTCAAGTCCTGCCGTGGATCTTGTGGTATTTAAGGTACTTGTGGTTACATTGGTTAGATCGCTCATACTGGAATAGGCGGAAGGAGTGCGCTGAAAACGGCCACGCAGGTAGAATGTACCCCCAGACTGGTCGAATGAGGCAAGTCCGCCCGCGCCTCCTGCGGCACGAAACTGCTTGGCATCAATGGTGCCGCCGTTGATTACAAATTGCCCGGAAGCCAGGTCCCAGGTGATGAATCCGCCGGATTCACGGGTCGAGAAATAACCATCATTGATCTGTATCTTACCGTATATGGAAAATGAACTGCAGCCTCCCTGACCAACACCGTTCACCAGACCGCTGCCTCCGGACACACCATAGGCTACATTTACCTCCTGGTAATCATCTGCGGTTGATAATACAACCACCTCGGGACCATCAAGGATAAGAGCGCCATTTGCCGGAATATAAAAATCCGAATTCGGCCCGCCTGTTCCTGAATTGCATGTACCTTCAGAGAGCGAGGGTATCGTGGTCAGTCCTTTTAAAACCAGGGTACCCGTCCGGATCCACAGCGCTTTTTTCAGGTTCGGATTGCTGCCGCCTCCGTCACCTCCGGATGTATTGGCCCCGAAAAGCCTGAAATTGGCATATGCCGATGAATAAACGGTTAATGAATAACTCTGGTCCACGCCCTTGTCAAGCACCAGATTATAGAAATCTGTGGTATTGTTGCAGGTAAGTGTATTATTTGTTGCCCCCCTGAAATATACGGTGGCAAAACCACTCGTGGCTCCAACCGTTGTGGGCGGGAATGCATTAAATATCGGATAGGTAAGGTTTGTGAATCTCACTGTACCGTTATTGGTAAAATCACCGTACAGGGTTATGGAATGCGATTGCGCGTAATAGTAATTAATATAAGGTGCAGTTCCGCCATAAATACCTGTGGGTGTTGTAGTGGAATTCGTGACCCCCGTTCCAACAGTAAGAGAGGCTCCTGCATCAACTGTAACATCACCGTTTATTGTCAGTTCTCTTCTGTCGCCGGTATCGTCATTGATCCGGTAGGTTCCCTGTTTCACGTGCAAATCGCCGTTCAAAACAAGGTTATTCATCTGTGTGGCCGTGAATCCCGGTGCGTTAATGCGCAGGTTATTATAGGCAGTTTGGGTAACCAACAGGTCAAAATTCGCGGTATTATAATATTCAGTTGTTCCGCCACCGGCATTTACGAATGTATTAACAGCAGCTGCCGGAAAACTGGTTGATGTGAGTTTGAGGGTGCCCTGTCCTTTTAATTCAGCCAATCCTGAAGTAAATCCATAGGTAGCCATATCAATGGTTCCACCGCTGTTGATGTTGATCTCGAGCCCCGTGGAGGCAATATCTGCAGGCAGACTGACGGTTCTGCCATCGAGAATTACCACTGCATCATTATCACCGGGTACCGTGGTTCCTACCTGTGTGGTTCCTCCGGGATCCGATGTCCATGTGGTCGGGTTATTCCAGCTTCCTGTCTGGTAAGAATAATAAGTTCCCAGGGCACTGGCTGTCCAGGATGTTAGGGATGTTCCTATATTGGTGGTACTAGTAACTGTAAAGCTGTTTGCCCCAAAGCTTGCAGTACCTGCCGGAACCTGCCATGCTCCTGCATCAGGCTTTACCCAGATATTGGTTGGTGCAGCCGGCGCGTCTGCCGGGTCATAGGTGAATGTAGCTGTAATGGTTTTTCCGGTCGTGCTGGTGACAATGTCCCAGTAACGGTTGAGACTTTTTGAGCCTAACGCAGCTGAGGGAATTGCCCTGATACTCATTGTTCCGGAAACGGTACCCGATACGGCTGAAACACTTACCGGTGAGTAATAACCTCCCGAGCCGATGGGGTAGAGTATGGGCAGGTTGGTATTCTGGACATTTCGTATGAAAGAGCCTGTACCATTGGTTTCGACCATGCTGGTGGAGTTCGGCGTACCCTGGATGGCGGTGGTTGCGTTGTTTGTAAGGGTGAGATTGGAATTACCCAGTTGTAATACGCCGGAATTGAAGTTTAAAACCCCGGCAACTGATAAGGCACCCTCAAGGGTCTTGGTTCCACCATTGGAAACGGTAAGATTCTGATAATTATTGCTGGCAAAAACCTGCTGGTCTCCCGTCCTGTTATAATTAACCGTACTGCCTGAACCGGCTGTGGTATTAAAGGTGCTGATCTCATTGCTTGAACCGGCCAGGTTGAGTGTATGGGCCTGTCCGGCACCTTGCATGGTAATAGTGCCGGTCACATTTACAAGATCACCTGTAAGGTTAATAGTGCTTGCTGCAGTACCAAAACTTAGCGTTCCATCTAAAGTAAGATTTCCACCAATATTAACGGTATTTGATGTCGTTCCCAGGGTTAAGGTTACACCATTGTTAATGGTGGCTGCATTGACTACATTAAAACCAAGATTGGCTGTCTTGGTATTACCACCTGCCGCAATAAGGTTGTAAAAGCTTATTGTGCCGGTTCCGGTTCCATTGATGTTCTGAGCTGCACTGGGCAAAAATGTAAATGTACCTGCTGTTGCATTAACTGCATTAGCAGCATTGCTGTTGTTGGTGAAATTTGTGCCGTTAAAATCAATGGATGTAGTTATTCCAAGTGTAATATCATCGTCAATAATGATATTACCGGCAAAAGCCAGCGAATTATTTCCGCTGATGGATTGCGAATTGGTATTAAAGGTAGAGGAACCTGTTCCTGTTTTACTGAATGTTCCGTCATTAACTATTCCTCCCCTGAAAACGAACGGAGAATTGGCAGTAGGGGAGAAACTCCCGCCATTATTTATTGTCACTAATCCGGTAAATGTATTTGAACCGTTGTTGTTATTATCATTTAAAATCCCGTTTATGCTTGTAGTATTATTAACAGTTAATATTAACCGTCGCATATTGAATGTTGCGCCGGTGGCAACCTCTAATGTATTAATGGTCAGCGTCCGGTTATTATTATCAGATTGAAGCGTTCCTGATGTACCCTGACCTATAACAAGTGTCCCAATAGTATTTGCCGGTGAAACATTTACTGTTAAATCATGTCCATTAAGGATTGTAACTGTTGTTGGTGATGCATTCTGGCCGGGATATCCTTCACCGGCAGTTGGTGTAGCCCAGGAAGAACCATCCCAGCGAGTCCATCTGTTCAGGGCATTCCAATTTCCGTCCTGTGCACTTTGGTAGTCTCCAACATTCTGTGCAGCCAGATCATTAACAAAAAAGACAAGGAAAAGGATAGCCAGTCCCCGGAATAAAAGATTAAAATTCCCTGGCCTCCGGCTAATATTTTTTAGTGATTTTTTATGTTCCATCCGCTGGATATACATACTGGGAGCAGTTTTTTCTTCAATTTGAGGTTTTGGGTTACTGTGGTTTATTCTACCATGTTTGTTTTACTAATCATTGAAAAACAGAATGTTATCATATATTCGAATAATTGAATTTATTACCCCACAAAGTATTGTAACGAGCAAAACCACTTTAGGTTACAGAAATTTGATCCAGTACGGCTTAAAATTGATGATTTTGAGGATACCAATATGCCGAGTTTTTAAGTTTTTATTAACACGGCGAATGAATCCTCTCAAAACTTAACCGTGAGCCGCAGATTCAGCAATCTTCCGGTCAGGTAATTGGGCACGGCGAACATATTGGGAATGCCCTCCTGGTTGCTCACCGTTCGCACCCACTGGTAGGAGGCCTGGTTGTCAAAACCAAACAAATTGAAAACCTCGGCGCTGAACCAGAGATCACTGATAAAACCGGCGGCTATCCTCCTGTTTCCGAGCTTATTGGTTATCAGGGACTTGGAAATGCCGATGTCGATCCTCCGGTAAGCCCTCAGATGATAGTATTCTTCGGGTTTATCATAATCGGTTGAGTTATAAGGCAGCCGGCTTCCGTAATACAGGTTCACATGCACCCGGAAAGAAGGATTATTGGGGAAATAATCCTGGAAGAACAGCCCGAAATTCACCAACTGGTCCGTTGGCCTGGGATACTCTCCGTAGGCATCATCATATCGGTCTTCCCTGGTTTTTAAAAACGACAGGGTAGCCCATGATTCGGCATCCCTGACAAATTCGCCGTTCACTTTAAATTCAATGCCGGTGGCATAACCATGGGCGCTGTATTGTGGCAGATACTGGATATCCACATCATCAATCACATAAGGCACAAGATGGTCCAGCTTTTTATAATAAAGCTCTGCAGTAAACCGGAAAGGCCTTTCCCACATCCTGTAATCCAACGACGATCCCAGCACAAAATGAACGGATTCCTGCGCCTTGATATCCGTGTGAAGTGTTCCCACCGGATCACGCATTTCCCTGTAAAAGGGTGGCTGGTGATACCAGCCGATAGCAGCGTGAAAAGCGATTTTAGTTGCCCAGTGCGGAACGAATTGCACAACGGCACGGGGACTGATTACTGCCTGCCGGTTGGTGCCCAGGTAATTGAATCTTACGCCGGCATTCACAAAAATATCGTAGGACGTGAAGGACAAATGTGACAAATAATTCGCAAAACCGGTATACCGATGCGAAGTTAGCTTGTTGGCCGCCAAAGTAGACTGATAAAGCTGCAAATCCGTATCGGAATAGGGCAGGGAATAGCCGGCAGAATCCATCATCTCCCATTCCCGGATCACATCGGTGAAACTCTCGGACTGGACATTGATTCCCCAGTTCAATGTGCTTTCGTTCAGCCTGTATGTTCCCCGGTGTGACAGATTCAGTATTTGAGCATCCAGGTAATTCCGGGCGTGGACCAGGTTGCCTCCGATACCTATATTTAATATACTGTCCCCGGCCGTTTCGGAACCAACGGTATTGTCCAGGAGATCAATCCTGTACTGTCCCAGGATGTCATACGTGATGTCTTCAGCCGTATTGAAACCTGATCCCGTGAGTTTCAGGCTAAGCTTTTCAGAGGGATGAAAATCCAGCGTTAGCGCTCCCAGCAGGGTGATGAACCGGTCCTTTTCCTGGCCTTCATAATACACCGTAAAATTCAGGGCCTGCTGATAAGTCCCGAATGAGGTCTGCCTCGACCTGGGAATCACCTGGTAGGTATTCCTGGCGACATTACCGAGAAAACTGATCTCCAGTTTTTTATGCGGCTGGAAGGTTATAAAAGTCTGCACATCCAGGAAGTTCGGCTTGAAATCACCTTCCGTCTGCAGGGTTTTTAGCAGGTACTGGTTGGTTTTGTAACGGATACCGGTTATGTGTGTGAATCTTGATTTTGCTGCGGTTCCCTCTATGTGCGCTGTTCCGCCCAACAGACTTGCCGATGCGCTCCCGGCAAATTGATTAGGCCGTTTGTATTTGATATCCAGTACAGAAGACATTTTATCCCCAAACCGGGCGTCAAAGCCACCGGCTGCAAACTGAACCGAGGATACCAAAGATGAATTGATAAAACTGAGGCCTTCCTGCTGACCTGACTTGATGGTCAGCGGTCTGTAAATCTCAATATCATTTACATAGATGAGGTTTTCATCAAAGTTGCCCCCCCTGACGGAATACTGGGAGCTCATTTCATTGCGGGAGGACGCCCCGAGCGTGGTAAGGATGGATTCAACGCTTCCCGAGGGAAGAGGAATATGATCCATTGAAAGGATGTTTATCTGCTGCAGTCGTTCCGCCCGGTCGTACCAGCTTTCAACCACCACTTCCCCCAGCATTTCAGGAAGGGGCTTTAATTGCATCCTGATTTCGGATGTTTCGCCGGGCTGTAAAAAAAAACCGAGCGTGTCTTTCTGAAACCCTATAAATGAAAATTCAACCTTTACCTGTCGTCCCGATTCAATCACCAGTTGAAATTCACCCCGGGCGCCGGCAACGACCCCTTTCCCTGTAGCCAGATCCTTTACTGACGTTCCGGCAAGCGGCGCATTGTTTTCATCGAGGACCAAACCTTTGATGGCAGCAGTTTGCTGAGCAAGGACCAGTGATGCACCCTGCAGGAATAAAAAGGTTATTAATATAGAACACCGTACACCGAACACTGAATATTGATTACTGATTACCGAATACCGAATACTGAATACTGTTTATCCAACCACTGTCAGGGTTTACCCCGCGCAGGGCTATCTCACAGCGCTGCCAGGGTTTTCCTGCTGCTGCTCCATAAAATGGGCAGACACACGGATCTGCCCCTACACCCAATTCCCAAATCCCACTCCCTACTCCCCACTCCCTACTCCTTACTCCTAACTCTTCACTCATCACTCTTCACTCTTCACTCTCCCTCCTCATCCGCTCCCTTTCCCTCCAGTCGCTCTTGAATTCTCCGCGTTTGAGGGCCTTGAAGAACTTTGCCCAGGCGAAGGCATTGAAAAGCTGGTAAGAAGGAAGCTGACCTTTAATATAGGTCTGCTGGTACTGTTGTTCCATAATATGCTGGAAGTTGGCACGGGCACTCGGTTCATGGTCCATGATGATCTGGGTCCTGATCAGGGCAATATTCCGGCGGGCTTTTTCCATATCATCCGTAGGTAGATTCAGATTTACGAAAGCTTCTTTGAATTCCTCGTAAGTTTTCCACGGATAAATCCTGGCTTCGGCAATGACCAGGGTGTCCATTCTCATGATCGCCTCTATATCCAGGAAATTGGTCGGTAAATCAACCGGAATCTGAAAATACATATTTTTATAACCCACGGCAGAAATCAAAACCGAATCGGCTTCTTCCACAACCAATGAGAAACTGCCATAATGGTTTGTCAGGGCGCCCCGGTAATTGCTCAGAACCAGAATCTGGGCGTAGGGCAGTGGTCTCAGCAATTCATCCTTGACCCGGCCGGACAACTGGACCAGCTTTTTGTCCTGCGCCTGCACGGCATTGAGACAGAAGAAAGTCAGGAGAATAGTAAGGACGGGTTTCATGAAAGATTGTTAGTGTACCGGTAATGCGGCTGAATCGCATAGACGGGCGTCAAAAGTAAGTAAAATAAAAAAAAATAGCTAATTTTATGTTTAAGTAGAATAAACCTAATCTAAGGAAACTATGTTCCAGGAGAGAGATATTAAACAGCTGAAAGAAAAAGGCATTGACATCAGGGTCGCAGAACAGCAGATCGGATTCCTCAGAAAGGGCTTCCCTTTCATGAAACTGGCCAAGGCATCGACCATTCAGCAAGGTATTAAAAAACTGACCGACAAACAGTTAAAAGAGTATGTGGATAAGTATGACCGGGCTGAGAACCTGAACCGGGTGAAATTCGTGCCCGCCTCAGGAGCCGCAACCAGGATGTTTAAAGCCTTGTTTGAATTTGATGAACTCTTCAGACAATCCAACTACGATGCTAAAATTCTGTCAAATGATGCTTATAAACATGTGAAGGAATGTTTTGACCGGATCAAAGATTGTGCTTTTTATGGCGAACTTGACAAGGCGGTGGGCAAATCAGGCACCACGATAACAGATGCCCTTAAAAACAAGAATTACCATATTGTTTTGTCATCGCTGCTGGGTAAAGAAGGCATGAATTATGGCAATCTTCCCAAAGGATTGCTTGCTTTTCACCGGTATGGAAATCAATACAGGACCGCTGTTGAAGAACACCTGGTTGAAGGTTCGGGTTATGCTGTCAACAAAGGAAACAAAGTCAGAATTCACCTCACCGTTTCCCCTGAACATAAAAGCTCCTTTGAAGCTCTGATAAAAAGGGTCCGCAAGAATTACGAGGACATGTTTCATATGAGCTATGATATTGAGTATTCCATTCAGCGGCCTTCAACGGATACGCTGGCCATTGATGATAAGAATGAACCCTTCAGGGAAACTGACGGGTCGCTGCATTTCAGACCGGGCGGTCATGGGGCCTTGCTCGACAATTTAAATGATATTGACGGTGATCTGATTTTTATCAAAAACATTGATAATATCACACATGATCGGAACAAGGCAGATACGGTAGCGTTCAAAAAGGCACTGGCAGGCTTGTTGATACATTACCAGGAACAAGTCTTCCATTATATCAGGGAACTGGAGAAACCTCAGATATCCCCCGAGTTGCTGAAGGAAATCGTGACCTTCCTGAGTGAGGAGCTGGGAAACAATCTCCAAACGAAGATGAAAGGTCAGGCTGCGCTCACTGCCGAATTCCTGCTGAGCAAGCTGAACAGGCCCATTCGTGTTTGCGGAATGGTCAAGAATGTCGGTGAGCCTGGCGGGGGGCCATTCTGGACAGTTAATGCGGATGGAGGCCTGTCATTGCAAATTGTCGAATCTTCGCAGGTCAACCACCATGATCCGGAACAGGAAGCTATCCTGAACAGTGCAACGCATTTCAATCCGGTTGATCTCGTTTGTGGAGTGAAAGATTATAAAGGCAGTAAATTTAACCTGATGAATTACCGTGATCCCAATACCGGTTTCATCAGCAAAAAGTTTAAAAACGGGAAACCCCTCAAAGCTCTGGAGTTACCAGGGTTATGGAATGGTTCCATGGCCTATTGGAATACTATTTTCGTTGAAGTTCCGATTTCCACATTTACACCGGTCAAAACAGTACATGACCTGTTACGGCCTGAACACCAGGAAAAAATATGATCATCGCTGTCAATACACGCCTTCTTCTGTCGGAAAAGCTGGAAGGCATGGGCAGATTTGCCCATGAGACCCTGAAAATCATTACCAGGGAACATCCTGAACATACATTTGTGTTTATTTTCGACAGGAAGTTTTCAGATGAGTTTATTTATTCATCCAACATCATCCCTGTCAAGTGTTTCCCCCCGGCACGTCATCCTTTGCTATGGTATGGTTTTTTTGAGTGGGCCATACCCCCTGTTCTGCAAAAAAGGAAAGCGGATCTGTTTTTTTCCCCCGATGGCTGGCTTTCACTCAGGACACCCGTCAAATCCTTGCCGGTGATTCATGATCTGAATTTCTTCGAGTTCCCTGAGTTTATTCCCCTGGTTGTAAGAGAGTATTATTACAGCTTCTTCCCCCGTTTTATCAAAAAGGCGGTCCGTATTGCCACGGTGTCTGAATTTACCAAGCGAGATATCATGCACCGGTTTGATTATTTGAACGATGACATCGACGTGGTTTATAACGGCGCGTCAGAGGGTTTTCACCCGCTCAGCTCAACAGATCAGAAAACCATTCGCGAGAAATATACCTGGGGATGTCCGTATTTTCTGCACGTAGGTCTGATTCATCCCCGGAAGAACCTGACCAGTCTGATAGAAGCTTTCGACAACTTCAGGCTTTCAGTCCAAAGTGATGTTAAGCTGCTTGTGGTCGGTGAGCGTAAATGGTGGACCGATGAAATGCAGCAGGCCCTTGAAAACGCTGAATTTAAAAACGATATCATCTTTACGGGTCGTGTATTGGATAAGGACCTGTCCCTCATAACAGCTTCAGCCCTGGCCATGGTCTATGTGACGCATTTCGAGGGATTCGGCATACCGGTGCTTGAAGCCATGCAGTGTGATATACCTGTAATAACCTCCGCTGTCACCTCCTTACCTGAGGTTGGAGGTGATGCGGTTTTGTACGTGGATCCGTATGACATCGATTCGATCAAATCGGCCATGCTGGCCGTTTATTCTGATACCGATTTAAGAGCAGAACTTATCAGCAATGCCCGCAAGCAACGTGAAAAATTTACCTGGAAGAAAACAGCCGGTTTGTTGTGGAATAGCATTGAGAAATGTTTTTAGCAACCTATCTTTGTAGTCCAAATCTTTTTCATTATGCCTTTGAATATTCCTGATCAATTACCTGCTGTTGAGATTCTTCAGGAGGAAAACATATTTGTAATGCGGGAGACTACGGCGATTCACCAGGATATAAGACCGCTCCGCATCGTGATACTGAATCTGATGCCTGTAAAAACAACCACGGAAACCCATATTCTCAGACTTCTGTCGAATTCACCGCTTCAGGTAGAGGTTACCCTGTTGCACACCCATGATCATGTTTCGAGGAATACTTCCATCGATCATCTGAAATCGTTCTACAAGAATTTCAGGCAGATTCATGAGCTGAAGTTTGATGGCATGATCATCACGGGTGCCCCGATTGAACACCTCGACTTTGAGGAAGTGGATTACTGGGAAGAACTGAAGGAGATCATGGACTGGGCCCGGCACCATGTAACATCCACCATGTTTATCTGCTGGGGAGCGCAGGCCGGTTTATACCATTATTATCATATACCCAAATATCCGCTGCCCAAAAAGATGTTCGGTGTTTTCACACACCAGGTCAATAATCCCAAAATTCCTTTGGTAAGGGGATTTGATGAGGAATTCCTGGCTCCCCATTCGCGCCATACCGAAGTAAGACGCTCTGATATTGAAAAGATTCAGGATCTTGAGATCATATCCGAATCCAGGCAGGCCGGTGTATATATGGTGAAGAGCAAAGGCGGACGTCAGATATTCATTACCGGGCATTCGGAGTATGATCCGAATACCCTGAAAGAGGAATATGAACGCGATTTGAAAAAGGGTCTTCCCATAGATATTCCGGTGAATTACTTTCCCAATGATGATCCGTCAAGACTTCCCATGGCACGGTGGAAGAGTCATGCCAACTTATTGTATTACAACTGGTTGAATTATTACGTGTACCAGATCACACCGTATAATATCAATGAGATAGAATAATTCCACCCCCTGCCCCCGCCGGCGGGGGATATAGCTGCACCTGATATCCACAATGTAACAACCACAACAACCACAACTTACAACCTCTTTCTTCTCCTCCTCTTCCAGATCATTTCCCTGCAAAAATCAATCATCTCCCGATCCAGCGCATCCCAGGGCATGGGTTGCCTTGCGAAGATGTCGGAATATGGAACATGGCCCTGAACCGGATCCTCATGGGTCATTCCGGTTTCAGTCCCATAGTAAAGTATGGGTGGTTGCGGCAGGGACATTTGAAACTGAATTGCCTGTTTGAGTTTTTCCCGGTTCTGACCTGCATCATACAGGAAACGGTTCATATCATGGTTTTCCAGGAAGGATGGAAGAAAAAAATCATCCGGGAATCTTTGGTAATGATTGCGCATGGCGGTCTCCAGGTCATGCTGCCAGATTGAGGGATCATCCTTCCAGGCAATGTATTCCGTGATACGATGCCGGAAGTAAAAATCAAGGACGCCGTCAAATTCACCGTAATATTCATGTTCAATATCCCAGGGATTAAAATGCTGCAACCATCTCAGGTATTTATACCTTATTTTAATAGTTCTCAGCATGCTGAACCTTATACCCTCCAGCCAGGCCTCGCCAATCAGGATTGCCTCCGGGTTCACCGTCCTGATTTCCTTGCGGAAAGCCTTCCAGAAATCATGAGAGGGCCCAACGGCATGATCAAGCCGATATCCGTCAGCTCCAAGCGAGATCCATTTCCTGGCGGCTCCCACAATATGTTTCCGGGCTTCGGGGAGATCGAGATTTATTTTGGGCAGATCATGAAAATTTAAAAAACACAGGTATTTGTTCCCTGCGGGACTGAAGTAAAACCACTTCCTGTACCTGCTTTTTTTATCAGCAAGGGCCTGACGGAAATAAGGATGTTGAACGGAGCAATGGTTGGGAACAAAATCAAGAATCACACGGATGTTTTTCCTGTGCGCATTTTCAATCAGATTCTTCAATTCGTCCTCCGTACCAAACCGATGATCTGTCGCAAAATAATCGGTGATATGGTATCCGTGGTATGCATTGGTTTGGTTTACAGGTGAAAGCCATATTGCATTGATTCCCAAATCAACCAGGTAGTCCAGTTTTTCGGATATACCATTCAGATTTCCACCGAGAAAGACAGGCTGGAGAGGATCTTTTGCCTGATCATACCCGGCAAACCGGTCCACAAGAATATGATAAACAACAGCATCGCGAAACCATGAAACACCTGCTACCCCCGCCTCCGACGGGGCCTTCGTCGCTTTCGCTTCCTCCGGTGCTACTGCTGCTGTCCTCTTATCCATTTTTTAGCATTCACAAAAGCTTCTATCCAGGGTGATATTTCATCGTTCCTTCTATCCTCGGGATAGTATGACCAGTTCCACGGATAGGTTGCCCTTTCAATATGGGGCATGATGGCCAGGTGCCTGCCATCCTCAGAACAGATACCTGCCACCGCATAATCGGATCCGTTCGGATTGCCCGGGTATTCGGGATAAGTGTATTTCAACGAAATGTTGTATTCCTTCTCCCCATAGGGTAAGTTAAAATGACCTTCACCGTGGGCTACCCAGACGCCGAGGGTGCTGCCTGCCAGGCTCCTGAACATGATCGATTGGTTATCAGGTACCTGAACGCTGAGAAAGGCTGATTCGAATTTCCCGGAAGTATTGTGTGACATACTGGATTTACGGGTATGGCCGGGTACAATCAGATCAAGTTCCACCATAAGCTGGCATCCGTTGCAAACACCCAGGCTTAGTGTATCCTTTCTGGAATAATACCGTTTCAGTGTATTTCTTGCTTCGTCATTGTAAAGGAAAGCGCCTGCCCATCCCTTGGCACTGCCGAGGACATCAGAGTTGGAAAATCCACCGACAAAAACAATCAGGTTTATGTCATCCAGCTTCTCCCTGCCTGAAATGAGATCGGTCATGTGTACATCCTTGACATCAAAACCGGCAAGGTACATGATGTATGCCATCTCGCGATCGCCATTTACACCTTTTTCGCGAATGATGGCAGATTTTATTCCCGAAGGGGCTATTCGCTTTGGATTGATGCCATATTGCGAGAATTTCCCTGAAAATCCCGAAGGAAATTTGAAATGCAGAAACTGATTTTTGTAATTAACAAACCGGTTTTTTGCCAAAATCGGACCGCATTGATTCCTGTCCAGCAAATAAGAAGTTTTAAACCATGTATCCCTCATTTTCTCAACTGGAAGGGACCACCGCTTTCCGGCCTTGTTGATATCTACCGAACCTGTTGGGGCAAATTGACCGAGGTTATAATATTGAATTTGTCTTTCATCCAAAACTTGTTCAACGGTGGAAGAATCCTCTGTCTGAATCAGGATACCCGGATTCTCGCTGAACAGTATTTTAATAATGTCTTTTTCAGGTAAAGGATCCAGGTTGATTTTTAAACCGGCATCCGGACGGGTAAAGCAAAGCTCAAGAAGTGCGGTAACCATCCCGCCTGATGAAATATCATGTCCGGCCAGGATTTCTCCATTCCGGATGAATTGCTGAATGGTGTCGAAGGTTTTTGCAAAATAGGCAGGATCCGTGACGGTGGGTGCATCATTCCCCAGTCGGTTCATGGATTGTGCGAAACAACTTCCGCCGGTCTTGAACTCATCACGTGAAAGGTCAATGTATAGAAGATGAGTTTCCGGGCAATCACTGATTACAGGTTCAACGGTTTTTCTGAAATCGGAGACTTCACCTGCTGCAGAAATAATCACGGTTCCCGGTGAAAACACCTCTGAGCCGTCTTTGTATTTCTGCGTCATTGAAAGTGAATCCTTACCTGTAGGGATATTGATCCCCAGGGCCAAGGCAAAATTGCTTGCTGCAGTCACCGCGGCATAAAGTCTTGCATCTTCTCCCTCATGCCGGCATGGCCACATCCAATTGGCGCTGAGTGAAATACCGTGCAGGCCGTCTTCAACAGGAGCCCAAATGATATTGGTCAGGGCTTCAGCCATTGCCAGGATGGAACCGTTTGACGGATTAATTATGCCTGCAGCCGGAGCATGTCCAATGGCAGTTGCAACTCCTTTGAAGCCGACGTAATCCAGAGCGGCTATGGCGAGATTATTGAGCGGAAGCTGAATTATGCCGCATGTCTGCTGTTTTGCCACCAATCCGGTGACTGAACGGTCGACTTTATTGGTCAGCCAATCCTTGCAGGCAACTGATTCGAGCTGGAGAACGTTTTCGAGGTACTCAACCAGTTTATCTGGCGTATATTCCGGCAATTCAAACTTCATCGAGGAGCTTTCATCCTGCATGATGGTTTTTGGCGGGTTGCCAAAAATGTCCTCCAGCTGAAGGTCAATGGGATTACGACCATCCTTGTTCCGGAATGTAAACTGGTGGTTACCGGTTGCTTCACCCACAATATAACTGGGTGCTCTTTCGCGTTCGGAGATCCTTTGCAGCAAAGCTGTATCTTCATCCTTCAGGATCATGCCGATGCGCTCCTGCGATTCATTCCCGATAATTTCCTTGGCGGAAAGGGTGGGGTCGCCGATGGGCAATTTATCAATATCGATGACGCCTCCGGTACTTTCTACCAATTCGGAAAAACAATTCAGATGTCCGCCTGCACCATGATCGTGTATTGAAATCACCGGATTGATTTCCGATTCCGCCAGTGCCCTGATGGCATTACAGATCCTTTTCTGCATTTCGGGATTTGATCTCTGAACGGCATTCAGTTCAATGGCATTACCATATTCACCTGTAGCCACTGAAGATACAGCTCCTCCTCCCATACCGATCCGGTAATTGTCACCACCCAGAAGCACGATCTTATCTCCTTTCCCGGGCAAATCTTTCAGACTGTGTTTCTTATTGGCATATCCTATGCCACCCGCCATCATGATCACTTTATCAAATGCCCAGAATTTTCCTTTTTCAGCGTGTTCAAAGGTAAGCAGACTTCCGCAGATCAAGGGCTGCCCGAATTTATTTCCAAAGTCACTCGCGCCATTGGAAGCCTTGATGAGTATCTGTTCCGGTGTCTGGTATAGCCAATTGCGCTCCGGCAAGGTTTCCCAGTTTCTTCCTCCGTTGAGCCTGGGATAAGCTGTCATATAAACCGCCGTGCCTGCCAGCGGAAAGGCGCCTTTTCCACCCGCCACACGGTCACGGATTTCTCCACCTGTACCGGTCGCCGCCCCGTTAAAGGGTTCCACAGTGGTTGGAAAATTGTGGGTTTCAGCCTTCAGAGATATCACGGTTTCTATGGGGCGCAATCTGAAATAATCAGGCTTATCATGCGTTACCGGCGCAAATTGCAATACCTCGGGACCTCTGAGAAAAGCGCAATTATCCTTATAGGCAGATACTACCCGGTTTGGATTGCCGGAAGTGGTCAGTTTTATAAGTTGGAAAAGAGAATGATCCTTTTTGATGCCATCGATGATAAAAGTGCCGTTGAAAATTTTATGTCTGCAATGCTCGGAATTCACCTGTGAAAATCCGAAGATTTCACTGTCGGTCAGTTTTCTGCCAATCTTTAAAGTCAGCGCTTCCAGGTAATCCACTTCATCTTCGTTAAGAGCAAGGCCTTCACTTAGGTTGTAAGCAGCAATATCATGAATTAAGCTTATTTCTTCAGGAATATGCTCAATCGTGAAAAGATTCTGATCAAGTATTTTATACAGGGCTTCGAGCATAGCATCATAAACGGGATAATCAACGGCGGCCTTTCTGAATATCTCGATTCTTTCAATGCCGCTGATTCCCATATTCTGTGATATTTCCACAGCATTTGTGCTCCAGGGTGTAATCATCTCTTTTCGGGGGCCGATATATTTACCGGACACTGCATTGCTTTCAAACGGTTTTGCCTCGCCAAACAACCAGATCAATTTGTTCACAGTTTGCCTGTCCACCGGATCTGTTGTTTTTACAGCATAAATAAAAGTGTCCTGAGCTTCAAAGAATATTATCATGATAGGTTATTAATAAGCTTTTGCAAAGTTAGTAAAAGGGATCAGTACACAATTACACCGTCAACTTTATTGTTTCTTAAATATTGCTGAATTATCTGCTGAACCTCCCGGTTATCCGGGTAAGCATGAATACATTCATGGATGATCGCCTGGTCATTTTCAGCAAATGCAGCTGCAAAATAACCGAAGCCGATGTACTTTCCATTTTCGATTTTAATGACTGATTTCTCCTCTATATTTCTTCCGGCATCGATAATCAGCAGATTATGGATACCTAAATCATATCCCGAAATTACTTTCCTGGCCCTGAGATTGTAGAGCCCGGGAGGCTCTTTTCCGATACAGGCACCCTTGCATGCACCAATTTCATAATGGAAACAATTTCCATCCGAAGGGTAAAGCCCGCACAATTTCTGGCATAAATCATATTTCTCAACCATCCTGTTAATGAAATTGCGGGCCTCGGCCTTGGTCGTAAAGCAAATCAGGATGTTGTCGCTTGGGCAGGTGGTCTTATTCAGTTCGAATCTTATATATCCCCTGTTGTCGGTATATGTGATCAATTCATAGCGGAAAAGGGACCGGCGTTGCCTCCGGTTATACAATGGCTTGTGATGTTTAATTTCAAACGACTCTTTTAGTAGTGCAACAAGTTCACTGCCGGTTGTTTCAAATCCTACATCGGCAACCTGGCTGCACATTTTCAGGTCTTTGCCTTTAGCGGAGCTTGAAAAATGCGATGATACACGGTTTCTGATATTCTTGCTCTTGCCAATATAAATTAACTCGGATTCCTGGTTATAAAAATAGTAAACTCCCGGCTCTTCGGGCAGTTTCCTAATTTTGCACGGATCAAGCAGGAGAGGATTTCCCTTCATCAACTGGGGTGCATCGCCCAGGAAATGCGAGGGATTTGAAGCGTCAATAGTCAGAAGCAGATCAAACAGACCGGCCGTGGCAACGGCATCACCCATGGCTCTGTGGCGTCTGTTGATAGCTATATTCAACTCTTCGCAAATCCTCCCGAGGCTGTATGATCGGTGTCCCGGAATGAGTTTCCGGCTAAGCTTCACTGTGCAAAGCTGATCACGTTTGTAATCAAAGCCTAATCTTCGGAATTCACTTCGGACAAATCCGTAGTCAAACGCCACATTATGGGCTACAAAAATCGCATCCTGTGTAAGTTCTACCAGTTCACGGGCAATCTCAAAGAATTTTGGTGCATCCGCCACCATCTCATTGGTAATACCTGTAAGCGCTCTGATGTTATATGGAATCCTGCACTCCGGGTTGACAAGCGTTGAAAATTCACGGACTATGCGCTGGCCATCATGCAGAAGAACCGCAATTTCGGTTATCTTATCCTCTCTGGGATTGCCGCCTGTTGTCTCAATATCAATGATGGCATACATGATGCCCGTAAAAATACTTCTTTATGGCAAAAAAAAACCGGCAATTTCTGCCGGTTTATTAACATCTTTTAGTTTTTCTGTCTTTATAATCCCCGGGCTGCAAATACAGATCTTACAGTACCCATGAAGATTTTCATGTCTTCTCCCAGCGACCAGTTCTCAACATAATCACGGTCAAGTTGCATCCACTGATCAAAGGGTACCTTGTTCCTGTCGGGTTGTATTTGCCAGGTGCATGTTATTCCGGGCTTGACACACATCCGTTTCAACTGCCATTCTTTCTGTTCTGTGACTTCATCGGGCAGCATCGGGCGTGGACCGATCAAAGACATTTCACCTTTCATCACATTGTACAATTGGGGCACCTCATCCAACCCTGTTTTTCTCAGAAACCTACCGAAAGGGGTAATCCTGGGATCATTGGCAATTTTAAACGCAGGTCCGTCAGATTCATTATAAACCGCCAGGGAAGCCTTCTGCTTTTCTGCATCAAACACCATGGTCCTGAACTTGTATATGTAAAACTTTCGGCCGCGAAGCCCGACACGTTGCTGTTTAAAGAGAACCGGCCCGCTTGACGTCTGTTTGATAACAATGGCAATCATTATCAGGAACGGTGATAACAGGAATAATACAAAGAATGCAAAGGTCATCTCCGCCATGGATTTTAAAACAAAACCGAAACGCCTTCTGGGATTCGTCTCCAGAACTTGAAAGTAGAAATTAGCAATAAATCTGTATCCGGATACAGGAACTCTCGGACAGGAAAGATTTTGTTGAATTAACAGTGAAACTCCGAACTGGCTGCATATTTCCGTGAGTTCATGCAGATAATCCTCTGACAGGGAAGATGTGCAGCAAACAATTTCATCAATGATATCAAACCGCAACAAACTTCTTATATTGGCTTTGGTGGGATAGATCCTGGAATGACTCGGAAATATTTCCCTTACAGTCGGTGAATCCGTAAGTATATATACCACCTGAATTCCCCATTTATCCTTTAGCATCAGTTCATCAAGCATATCCAGGTGCTCTTCATCAACCACAACCATCAGTTTTTCAATGTTGTACGCGCTCTTTCCCTTCAGACTGCCCTTGCTGACCGAATGGGACAAGGATTTTATTCCCGGCATATTTATTATCATTTTTCTGATAGTTAATACTCTCGGGGGGGCAAAATGTTGGTAATTTATTACGAGAGCACCTTTTCCTTTGACGAGTCGAACGGAATTGTGGATTGAAGATAAATGACCAGAAAATTTCAGACACCGGAAGTAAAAACTGACATTTATCAGTATCTATGATACACTAAACCAATACTTTTGGTTGTTACTCAGGTGAACTGGTTTTATGCGGAATCTTTTCCGGTATCATCGGAAGAAACTGGAAAATTAAGTTATCCGGAGATTTTAATAACTGATTGCAAAAAATCATTATTTTTGAAACTTAAAAAAGTACTATGCCGGAATATTCGATGAGAAAGAACGAGTCGTTGGAAGAAATGGTTACCCGCAGAAATAAAAGGCTGAAGGGGCTCTTCTCAAGATTCGGGATCAATGTGCGGTTAGTTGGTGATGATAATAAGCCGGCTGTGATTAAAGACGAAGCAATCGTATTATCATGCTATGTTAAGAATTTTGATCTGCATTTCACAAAAGAACCGTTTAGTGATGAAATACTTAAAACTGTTAAGCTAAAGCAGGAACCGGAAATCACTAAGTTTGAATTACTTGAAGTGCTCGAATTGTGTCAGCACCGGCCAGTTTTCAAAGTTAGACTTGAAGGGAGTGATTTGTTCCTGGTGGGATACAATTATCTCAATTCGGAAGATGCCGTTGGCAGATACCCCGTATTCGCCAAACATAAACCCAAAGTATATTTCGATTATGAATACGCCCAGAGCGTGGCTGAAAATCTCAGAACCGACGGTTATAACGTTGTTATCGAATAACAGATCCTTTTTAAATAAAAAACCCCGGCCCTGACCGGGGTTTTTTTATTTATGTCAATATCTTGGTTTTGATTTGTTAAAAGGTCATTCGCTTTTAGATTAGATTTGTATTGTGAATCGATTTGATATGAAAAGCAAAGATAAAACAGGTTCAGCTGTTTCCCGGATTCTTACGCAGAACCTTATCTCTGATATTGATCACAGGCAATTCAGCAGTTTCTTATATGATCAGCTGATCGATGCATTTATATTTTTCAGGGCAGTAAAACCAATCGACTGGATTCGTGTTGGTGAGGAGAGCAGGCAATTAAAACTACTGGCTGATAATTTCAGAATCGTTGAAATGAATGATGCCTTGATGCTGCAATGCAATAAGAATCGTGAGATGTTGACGAATCTGACCTTGGGAAAATTCTTTGGCAGGAAGTTTAAAGAAAACAAGGAAGCCTGGAAATCTATTATCAAAAACGGAGAAGTTTTTTCTGAATTTGTCCTGGAAAAGGAGAAGGGCAGTCTTTTGTGGATTGAGGCCTCTTACAGGTTTGTTAAGGACGAAAAGGGGAAAACATTTGGTATTTTGGCCGTTCAGCGTGATATATCCCAGCGTAAGATTGCCTTCAGAGCGCATGAGGAAACCGAAGAACGCTTAAGAAAACTGGCTCATCTTTCATTTCAGGCGATAGCCATTCTGAACCAGGGTAAGGTCAGTGATCTGAATGAAGCTATGGTAAAAATCACAGGATACAGCCAAGAAGAACTTATGCATTCTCAAAAACTGGCTGCCTGTTTCAAGAGCCGCGTCTCGCGGGCTATTTTCAGCAAGCACTGGAATGCGCCTTATGAAGCATTTGAAACGAATTTGTACCGGAAAGACGGAACTTTCATACCTGTCGAAGTAGAAACCCAGGTTGTAGCCTACGACAACCAACCTGCCTACGTTATCGGAATTAATGATATCTCTAACCGTAAAAGGATCGAGGATGAAATCGTGAAACTTTCCATCGCCCTCGACCAGAGTGCAAACGAAATAATCATTACCCGAAAAGATGGTGATATTGAGTATGTGAATCGTTCATTTACGGTCATTACAGGATATCTCCCCTCAGAAGTTATCGGGAAAAATCCCAGAATATTAAAGTCGGGAGCACAACCCAGGGAGTTTTACCAGGATATGTGGAAAATTCTGAACAAGGGTCAGCAATGGGAGGGTGAATTCCTTAACCGTAAAAAAAACGGTGAATTATATTGGGAGACTGCTACAATAACTCCCATAAAAAGCAAAGACGGGGAGATCGTCAGGTATATCGCTATAAAAGAGGACATTACACGTCGAAAGAAAGCAGAACAGTCTCTCCGCGAAAGCGAAGAAAAATTCAGATCCATGGTTTCCAACATACCCGGCGTGGTTTACCGGTGCGCTTATGACGAGGACTGGACTTTGTTTTTCATTACCGATGCCATTGAAAACCTTACCGGCTATCGGTCTGAGGAATTTCAGAATAATTCTTCCGTTACTTTTGCAGGTCTTATCCATCCCGATGACCGTATAATGGTAGCTGAATCGTTAAAAGCTGGATTATCGGGTTTCAACCAGTTTAGTGTTGAGTACAGGATCGTCACAAGACAAAAGACAGTGAAATGGGTGTCCAACAGTGGCCGTCCCGTTTTTAAGGAAGATAATAGCATTCTTTGGCTCGACGGGTTTATTTTTGATATAACGGAACGGATTATTGCACTTGATGAATTAAAGAAAGCAAAAATAGCGGCTGAAGAAGCTAATAATGCAAAAAGTGAGTTCCTGGCGAACATCAGCCATGAGATCAGGACACCGTTGAATTCTGTTCTTGGATTTACGGAACTGCTGGAAGGCCTGACTTCGGACAGCATGCAGATCAAGTATCTGAACAGTATCAAAGCCAGTGGAAAGAACCTGATGATACTAATAAACGATCTGTTGGATCTGTCGAAGATTGAGTCAGGAAAGATGACCCTGCATTACACTTTCTTCGATATTCGAAGACTTCTTGATGAAATCAGGAATGTTTTTTCATTGCGGGTTGCCATTAAAGGTATCGGATACCATGAAGAGATGGATAAGAATTTTCCGGCAGAAGTTAAGGTTGATGAGATCAGGCTCAGACAGATATTAATTAACCTGGTAGGGAATGCTGTTAAGTTTACCCACGAAGGTGAAATTAGAATCCTTGTTAAAGCACATTCCAAGCAGAAAGATAAGGAATCTCTGATGAAACTGGAGATCAAGGTTATTGATACCGGAATAGGCATCCCTGAGAATTCATTCAGGTTGATTTTTGAATCTTTCCGTCAGCATTCCCAGCTTAATTCACGCAAGTACGGAGGGACCGGACTGGGTTTGGCCATTACCAAAAGGCTTGTCGAAGCGATGAATGGAAAAATTTCAGTGGAAAGCCAGATTGGTAAAGGAAGTACTTTTTCTGTCACCTTTCCGAATGTTGAGTATTCCGAAGTCTCTTCCAATTCATTTGCAAAATCCTATTATCCGCGCGAAATGACTGGGGACGGATACCCCACTTCAGAAAGCAGCCTGTCTGACAAACGAGAAAGGTATCTGTTTGACGATAACACAGATCTCAGCCTGATAAAAAATGCCGATTATCATCTTATGCTCAGACGGTTTGAACAGGAACTTACGACCCAGTGGAAGTTGTACAAGAAAAAGCAACCCCTGAAAGAAATCCGTTCATTTGCACAGGAAATAATCATTCTGGGCAAGAGTTTTAAGCTGGGCTTTGTTGCCGAATATGGCGAACAACTATTGGCTACCATCGAAAATTTCGATATTGAAGAAATGCGCCTTAAACTGGATTTATTTCCGGACCTTATAAAACAATTGAAAAAAGTGGGCCATGAAAACTGAAGAGCAGAGTATTTTGATAGTTGACGATGTACCTAAAAATATTCAATTATTGGGAAGTATTCTTAAGGAGGAATCCTATGAACTTGAGTTTGCCACAAGTGGCAAGGAGGCATTGGAGTGGCTTGATTCCAAACAGTTTGATCTGGTCTTGCTCGATATCATGATGCCTGAAATGGATGGATTTGAAGTTTGCCGCAGAATCAAGGAAAATCCTGCAACCCGCGAGGTTTCTGTAATATTCCTGACTGCCAAGGCTGACTTTCAAAGTATTATACAGGGTTTTGAAACCGGAGCCGTTGATTATATTACCAAGCCCTATAACCGCAAAGAATTGCTGATTCGCGTCAAAACCCACCTCACCATGCAGCAGCAAAGAAAACAACTGGAATTAAGCACTGCATTTGAAAAAAAGGTATTTTCTATTATCGGGCATGATCTTCGTAGTCCGATGGGTAATATCCGCACTTATATCGACGCCTTCCTGCTTGTGAATAATGATCTCAATGAGAATGTCATAACCCTGCTCAAGGATTTATACTTGTTATCAGACAATGCTTTTAACCTCCTGGAAAATCTGTTGAACTGGGCCAAAAGTCAATCCGGAGGCATCGTATGCCGGCCACAGACAGATAATATTTCGCTGCTGATCAGAAATGTGCTGAACCTCTTTGCCATGCAGGCAGAAAGTAAGAAAATCAGCCTTCAGTTTTCAGGTGCTGATGTGGTGAATGGTTTTTTTGATCCGGAGCTTATTTCGGTTGTGATCCGCAATCTGGTTTCAAACGCCCTGAAATTCACACCCCATGGCGGTTCAATCACTCTGAACGCTTACAATCAAACAGAATCAGACCAGGAACGGCTGGTTGTTCAGGTCTCAGATACGGGAACCGGCATAACTCCTGAAATTGTGGACAACCTGCTTCATAAAAGCATCCATTTCACAACCTATGGAACCGATAATGAGAAAGGCTCCGGACTAGGATTTCAGCTCTGCAAGGAGTTTGTTTCCCTGAATTCAGGGCATATCTGGATCGAAAGTACTCCCGGTGAAGGCAGCAGCTTTTATGTGAGCCTGCCTGCAACCTGAACCTGTCATCCCCGGAAAACTGATTAACGGGTGTAAAATGAAAGAGCCGGATTAAAAACCGATTGAAAGGCAGTTTCTACCTGTTCATCCATGTTCCTGTACAAAACCGGGAAAGGATTTTCATGCGTGTAAGCATAGGGGAAGTGAACCATTCTGAAATTTTGCGAACGAAAATAGTTTTCGCCCATGGCCTGCCGGATTCCTTCCACCGGATTGACTTTATCATCCCGCAATGCGATAACCATCAGCTTGTCTTTATAAAAAGACATGGCTTTTTCCCGGATATTTTGATATAAATCCGGAGCGATTATCGCTTTAAATGCCCTTCCATAGGCACTATCCGGGATCCCCGGCCGAGATCCGTCAGTAAACGCTTTTTTTCTCAGAATGGTTTCAAGATAGAATTTCTTAACGGACTCAAAGGCTATACTGTCCATAATGTACCTGGACACTCCCTGCATATGGCTGAATATCGATCCCCCTGCGAAAAATACGATCCTCGAATTGCTCAGTATATTGTCCGGATTGACGATCATCAAAGCCTGAAGCATCAAGCAACTGATCGAATAGGCGAATATGTCGGTCTTTGTTCCGGATTCAAAAAAGGGATGATTTCCACTTTGAATATCCTTTATCAGGCAGACCAAATCCATTGCACTCTGATGTCCTGAAATGAAAAAGCGCCCGGGATTTTCAGTAAGCCGTTCACTCAAGGCCAGGTTCACTACCGTGGCTTCTTTTACATCAGGATATTTCAGTTTCCTGATATCGAGTAATCTGGACATTTTTCTGACATCTGTCCATTCCGGTAATCCCCGGTTGATGTGATAGGATAACGGAAACAGGATAACAGCACAACCTGATTTCTCTGCCAGGAATTTTGCCCCGGTCAGATGTTTATTCCAGCTTCTTTCATTCAGACCATGAAGATAAAGTATAACATGATTATTACGAACTTTACCGTGAGGCATTAACACAGGATACCGGAATTTTATGTTCTCATCAATCTGATTGTCCGCAACAGATCCTTTGGATGTATCATATGGAAGATCGGGCTTTGAAAGGAATTCCAGATTCCTGATGACGGTATGGCTGCCTGGAATTTTAATCTCCTCCTGTTCCGTATCGAATAGCTCTTTTAATTGTTCATATTGTTTAATGTAATTCATGTGCTTCTGATTTTCCATAACAAAGGAACATCAATACTGTAAATCTTTGAAAAATATGGTTTTCCGGTATCTGCAATGGGATTAATCCGGGTTGACAGGGGTGAAATCTAAAATACAGGGGTGAAAAACTAGAATCGGGAGCAAATATATTTCACCCCTGAACAAAATTTCTTACTTTTATTGATGTAAAAAACACGCTGAAATGATATTCCTTGAGAAAAATATACCTGATTACCTGACAGATAAGAGAAATATTGTCAGTTTCATCCTGTTTACGGCCGTTTTTGCCCTTGTATTTATCCATATTTATTCACCCTTTGGCGTTGATGCATGGCTGAATGTCACAGAAGTGGAATTGTTTGTCTATTCCAGTATTGTTATTCTGATTGGGATGCTGGTGATTGTAATCAGCAGGTTGTTCATGCACCTGCGTACCCGCAAACAACCGCTCAGCTATGGACAGTATGCCCTTTGGATTATCGGCGAAATATCAGCGCTCGCCCTGGTTTATGCTCTTATTCAGTGGTTCTTCCTTCATGTCGGGGATAATTTCCTTGCAGTTTTGCGCAACACAATCCGGACAACAACCTATATCATTCTGATACCCTATGTCATATTCTGGCTGTATGCAGCACTGAGGGATAAGTATGCTGCGCTCGAAAAGATAGAAAGTAACCTTTCGGCGCAGGATCTGCCCGATTTGACGGACAGGAGATCTGCACCAGGTCTATCCATGGTCCCTTTTCGCGATGAAAAAGGTGTTCTGAAATTCTCCATTAAAAAAGAGGACTTATTGTATATTGAATCTGCCGACAACTACATCATGATTTATTACCTGGATGGCGAGAAACCTGCGAAATACATTGTCAGGAATACACTGAAGCGGATTGAACAGGAATTGCCCAACGCCGGCCTGGTCCGCAGCCATAGGTCCTACATGGTGAATATCGACAGGGTGAAAGTGATCAGGAAAGAGAAAGATGGACTGGTCATTGGGTTTGAATCACCTGCCCATATAACAGTTCCGATATCCAAAACCTACCTGGATGTTTTTATCCGGAAATTGTCCGATTAAAGATTACAGATTGCAGATAAAAAAAACTGATTCATGGATTCAAAAAAATTGCGATTTGAGACCCTGCAGGTTCATGCAGGCCAGGAACCTGATCCCGCTACCCATTCTGTAGCGGTTCCGATCTACCAGACTACATCTTATGTATTCAATGATTCGGAGCATGCAGCCCGTCTCTTTGGCTTAAAAGAAATGGGCAACATCTACACCCGGATCATGAATCCCACTACGGATGTTTTTGAGAAAAGAATGGCAGCCTTGGAAGGTGGTATTGCTTCGCTGGCGACCTCTTCGGGTCATGCTGCCCAGTTTATAGCATTGACCAACCTGCTTCAAGCCGGTGATAACATAGTCTCTACTTCTTATCTTTACGGGGGAACCTTTAATCAGTTCAAGGTGCAGTTCAAACGGCTTGGCTTTCAGGTCAGGTTCGTCACAAGTGATGATCCACGGGATTATGAAAAACAAATTGATGATCGTACCAGGGCCATTTATGTTGAAACAATCGGAAATCCCAGGTTTAATATTCCGGATTTTGATGCTTTGGCTGATATTGCACGCAGGCATGAAATACCCCTGATGGTTGACAACACTTTTGGCGCTGCAGGCTATCTCTTCAGGCCCATTGAGCATGGAGCCAGCATTGTGGTCGAATCAGCCACCAAATGGATTGGCGGGCACGGTACGAGTCTGGGAGGCGTGATCATTGATGCCGGTAATTTTAACTGGGGGAACGGTAAATTTCCGCAGTTTACGGAACCTTCGGAAGGTTATCACGGACTAAAATTCTGGGAAATTTTTGGACCTGAGAGCACTTTCGGCAATATTGCCTTCATTCTGCGCGCCAGGGTGGAAGGCCTACGTGATTTCGGTTCAACGTTAAGTCCGTTTAATGCCTTTTTGCTTCTTCAGGGGCTCGAAACCCTGTCACTCAGGGTGCAGCGTCAGGTGGACAACACCCTTGAGATCGCCAGGTGGCTGAATGATCATCCCAAAGTTGCACAGGTTGATTATCCGGGCCTGCCCTTAAACCCATATCATACGCTGGCAAAAAAATACCTGAAAAATGGCTTTGGTGGGGTGCTCGCTTTTACGCTTAAGGGAGGAAAGGTGGCTGCCGATCAGCTGGTCAGCCAGGTTCATCTCATCAGTCACCTGGCCAATGTTGGCGACGCCAAAACATTGATTATCCACCCGGCTTCAACAACCCATGAGCAATTAAGTGAAGAAGAACAGAAAAGCTCCGGTGTAGTTCCCGGCTCACTGAGATTATCGGTGGGCATTGAGCATATCGATGATATCAAGGCAGATCTCAGTGAAGCACTTGAAAGCATCTGATTTTACCTTCACAACTACTGTTCGCAAATTCTGACAGGTTTTACAATGTATAAGAAATGAACAATTTAAGCCTGGATTGTTATAGGTGTAATGACTTGTTTATTCTATGGAACCTTTTCACAAATTTGCTAAAATCCAGATAGAATAGATTTTAGGCTATTCTATGAATCAATTATTAGTTTAAAATATGAAATCCATCTTTTTTGTTTTAGCTGGCATTCTTCTGATTGTCTCATGCCATCATACCATTGACAAGGAAGAAATCAAACAAGAGATTTTTAAGACTGAAAAGGCATTTGAAAAAATGGCAGCTGAAAAAAGTGTAGCCGAAGCCTTCTATTATTTTGCGGACGAAAAAGCCGCAATTAAAAGAGAAAACGACACCCTCATCATAGGTAAAGAGAATATTAAAATCTATTATAACAAAAGAAGCAATAAAAATGCCAATGTAAATTGGACTCCGGATTTTATAGAAGTTTCAGATTGCGGGACGCTTGGATATACCTATGGCAAATATGTGTGGAAAATAAAAAATGAAAATGGCGATACAGCTGAATATAAAGGAATTTTTCATACAGTATGGAAGAAACAAGATGATAATAGTTGGAAATACGTATGGGACTAAACGTATGTGAAATGGAAAATGAAACCAGACCCGGCATCCTAATCGCTGATATACAGTTCCTGATTATGGAAGGCCTTAAGGCATTTCTGGATGAACGCTACAGGATAACAGGCTGTGTCTCCTCAAAATATGAGCTTCAGAAAGCGCTACTTGCCGATGTTCCCGAAATACTGATAATCGATTATTCATCGCTCGATTTTGATAGTTTTGACGAGTTACGAGCATTAAGGGAAAGCCACCCTAAAATGGGGATAATTATACTCACCAGCAGTTTGACACGCAATGAACTTATTGAATATAACAATTCAGGGATAAAAAATATTTTGCACAAAAACACCGATGCCGAAGAGATGCAGGCCTGTTTGAATGCAATACAACTGGGAAGAAAGTATTACTCGGACTACACATTGGATATGATGCTTGATTTCAATGAGAAAAAAGGTACCGCTGATGAAACCATTCAGCATCTCACTGCATCTGAAATTGAAATAGTCCGTTTAATTGCTGCAGGTCTGACAACCAAGGAAATTGCCATCAAGAAGTTCATCAGTTTTCATACCGTGATGACCCACCGTAAAAACATCCTGCGAAAGCTGGGTGTGTCAAATTCTTCAGAATTAATAATGTATGCCATTAAAACCGGGATAATCGATACCATCGACTATCAGATTTAGGAACGCCTACCCGATTTAGGGTATGTTAAATACCCCAAAACCGGTATTTCCAATACAATCAATCATTTGCACCTTTGTACCATAATCATCAGCAAGCAAAATGATGGCACAAATTGCAAAGCATTTAACCGATTTAATTGGGAATACCCCGTTGCTTGAGGTTTCCAATTTTAATAAAGCACATGGTACTTTAGGGACCATTATCGCCAAACTCGAATGCTTTAATCCCGCCGGCAGCGTGAAAGACCGTATTGGCCTTGCCATGATTGAAGATGCTGAGAAAAAGGGATTCATTAAAAAGGACACTGTTATAATAGAGCCCACCAGTGGTAACACCGGCATTGCCCTGGCTTTTGTTGCTGCCACCAAGGGTTACAAACTTATTCTTACCATGCCCGAGACTTTCAGCATAGAGAGAAGAAATCTGCTTAAGGCATTAGGGGCTGAATTGGTATTAACTCCGGGTCCCGAAGGTATGGGTGGTGCCATTAAAAAAGCAGAAGAACTGCATGCCGGCAAGCCCAATTCATTCATTCCACAACAGTTTAAGAATCCTGCCAATCCTGAAATTCACCGCAAAACAACAGCCGAAGAGATTTGGCGCGACACCGACGGAAAAGTGGACATTTTCATCAGCGGGGTTGGCACCGGTGGTACAGTTACAGGTGTTGGGGAGGTGCTTAAGAAAAAGAATCGCAACATCAAGGTAATTGCTGTTGAGCCTGCCGATTCACCGGTATTGTCTGGCGGACAGAAAGGTCCCCATAAGATACAAGGAATTGGGGCAGGATTTGTGCCCGATGTGCTTAACCGCGCGGTTATTGATGAAATAATTACCGTTAAGAATGAAGATGCTTTCGAAACCAGTCGCGCCCTGGCCCGTCAGGAGGGTCTGCTTGTAGGTATTTCATCGGGAGCAATTGCATGGGCTGCGTTGCAGGTGGCAAAGCGTCCGGAAAGTAAGGGTAAGAATATTGTTGCGATCATGTGCGACACCGGAGAACGTTACCTGTCAACAGCACTTTACAATTTCGAACAGCCATAGAGATAATAACTAAAACAATTTCAATATGTCAACCGAAAATTATCGTTTTGAAACGCTGCAATTGCATGCCGGACAGGAAGCAGATCCAACAACCGGATCCAGGGCTGTCCCTATTTATCAAACCTCGTCTTATGTATTTAAAGATTCAGCACATGCGGCCAATCTTTTTGGTCTGAAAGAATTCGGGAATATTTATACCAGGATCATGAACCCGACGACTGATGTTTTTGAGAAACGGATTGCCGCTTTGGAAGGCGGAGTAGCTGCATTGGCCACTTCATCAGGACAGGCAGCCCAGTTCATTGCCATAACGAACATATTGGGCGCCGGGGATAACCTTATATCAACATCTTACCTGTATGGAGGCACCTATAATCAATTCAAGGTTCAACTTAAACGGCTTGGAATCCAGGTTAAATTTGTGGATGGCGACAATCCGTCCGATTTTGAAAAGCTGATTGATTCAAAAACCAAAGCCATCTATCTTGAAACCATTGGCAATCCACGCTTCAACATACCCGATTTTGATGCGATTGGCGCAGTTGCCAAAAAACATAATATTCCGCTGATTGTTGACAATACATTTGGAGCCGGAGGTTACCTGTTCCGGCCCATAGAACATGGCGCCAATATTGTTGTTGAATCGGCCACCAAGTGGATAGGTGGGCATGGCACCAGTATTGGCGGAGTTATTGTTGATGCAGGGAATTTTAACTGGGCCAATGGCAAGTTTCCTCAGTTTACCGAACCCTCGGAAGGCTATCACGGACTTAAATTCTGGGATGTATTCGGCACCCCCGGTCCATTTGGAAACATTGCATTTGCAATCAGGGCCCGTGTAGAGGGATTGCGTGATTATGGTTCATCATTAAGCCCGTTCAATGCATTTCTTCTGATACTGGGTCTTGAAACGCTGTCATTGCGTGTTCAGCGACATGTCGACAATGCTCTGGAGATTGCCAGGTGGTTGAGCGATCATCCCAAAATTACACTGGTAGATTATCCGGGTTTGCCCTCAAATCCATATCATTCTTTGGCAAAAAAATACCTGCAACATGGTTATGGGGGAGTGCTTGCTTTTACGCTTAAAGGAGGAAAGGTGGCTGCCGATAAGCTGGTCAACCAGGTGAAACTGATCAGTCACCTGGCCAATGTAGGGGACGCAAAAACACTGATTATTCACCCGGCCAGTACAACTCATGAACAATTGAGTGAAGAGGAACAGAAAAGCTCCGGAGTGGTTCCCGGTTCACTGAGATTATCTGTAGGCATTGAACATGTCGATGATATCAAGGCAGATCTCGCCGAAGCGTTGGATGGAATTTGATGATCATATTGATAGGCTAGGCGGATTGATAGGCCAGGCGGAGTTTGCAACTCCGCCTAAAACGGTGCTTGGTCGATTGAACTTTTTTTCCATATCTTCGTTTATCCTACATGATGAAAAGGTATTTGACCATACCAGTTGCTCTGTTGATCCTGCTGTCGGGAATGCATTTTACCATTGCCACACACTTCTGCGGCGGTGAAATAGCATCCATAAAGATATCTGTCACTGGCACACTGGCTTCATGTGGTATGACATCCGATGAAAAATCAAAAACTTCTTCAGGGACCAGCTTTGCTTCCAACTGCTGTGAAGATGAAATCGCTGTTTATTCAGTAGATAGCGAATATGCTGCTTCTCAATTTCATACTTCAGAGATTACCCGTACTATTCTTCATGGATTCTGCATTCCTGAAGTTTCTTTTCATTCCATTTCTCCAGTATTAGCAAATCTCGCAAATGCAAGTCCACCTGGCAATTACATGGTAACTGCCGTAAGCATGGCTGACATTTGTGTTTTCCGCATCTGATTTCCCCCTTCTTATTCGGATTTCATCGCGCGACCGGATCTAAATAGAACCGGGCGGCAATGGATCGCTATTCCTTTTATATTCATTTTATTCTTATTAAATCAAGGCATATGAAAACAAGTAAATTCATTATGGCTGTTCTTACAGCTGTAATACTAACCACTGGTTTGTTAGCACAGACCCAGGATCATTCGAAAACGGCAGCCAGTAAAACGGAGAGTATTAAAGTCGGCGGTGCATGCGAAATGTGCAAAGCCCGAATCGAAAAAGCTGCAAAAATAGAGGGTGTAACTAAAGCCGAATGGAACAAGGAAACAAAAAATCTTTCACTCATTTACAATCCTTCGGCTGTTTCTTCTGATGATGTTCAGAAAAGAATAGCAGCTGTAGGTCATGATACCGAAAAGTTGAGGGCAGATGATAAGGTTTATGATAAACTGCCGGCCTGTTGCCACTATGAGAGAATGAAGTAATGTGCAAATGTGTAAATGTGCAAATGTGTAATGATTGAATAACTAATAGTATGTTTAATCGCCTGGTCAAATATTTTCTGGAAAACCGGTTAATTACATTCATTTTATTAATGGGTTTTATCGTATTGGGTATCGCATTCGCCCCTTTTAACTGGAAAACGGGTTTTTTACCCCGTGATCCTGTCCCGGTGGATGCGATTCCCGATATCGGCGAAAACCAGCAGATAGTGGCAACCGAGTGGATGGGCCGTTCACCCAAAGACATACAGGACCAGGTGACCTACCCTCTTACCACTGCATTACTGGGCATCCCAGGTGTAGAAACCATCCGGAGCACTTCCATGTTCGGGATGTCTTTTATTTATATCATTTTCAAGGATAATATTGAGTTTTACTGGAGCCGCTCCCGGATCCTGGAAAAACTCAATTCACTCCCGTCCGGAACCTTACCTGCCGGTGTTCAGCCTTCACTGGGACCCGATGCTACAGCGCTGGGACAGGTTTACTGGTACACCCTGGAGGGTCGCAATCCGGAAACCGGACAACCCACTGGCGGATGGGATCCCCGGGAACTGAGAAGCATCCAGGACTTTTATGTGAAATACGGACTTTCCACAGCCGAAGGTGTTTCTGAAGTAGCTTCTGTCGGCGGATTTGTCAAGGAGTACCAGGTTGACCTGAATCCGGAAGCTCTCAAGGCTTTCAGTGTTTCCGTCATGGATGTGATGAATGCCGTGCGCAAAAGCAACCTGGATATCGGCGCTGAAACGGTCGAACTAAACCATGTGGAATACATTATCCGGGGACTCGGATATGTTAAAAACCTGGACGATTTGGAGCTTTCGGTAATTGCTGTCAGGAACAATGTCCCCGTCCGGATCAAGGATGTTGCTTATGTTTCTTTTGGGCCTGCGACACGTCGCGGGGGACTTGATAAAGCCGGCTCTGAAGCTGTTGGCGCCGTGGTCGTAGCCCGTTACGGTTCCAATCCCATGGAGGTAATCAATAATGTGAAGGCCAAAATTAAAGAAATTGATGCCGGATTGCCCCAAAAGACCTTACCTGATGGCAGTGTATCCAAGGTTAGCATCATACCCTTTTACGATAGGACAGGATTGATCAGAGAAACAATCGGCACCCTTGAATCCGCGCTTTCTCATGAAATTCTCATCAGCATTATCGTGATCATCGTACTTGTTCTTAACCTGAGAGCATCCCTGATTGTTGCCGGACTACTGCCCATAGGTGTGTTGATGACCTTCATACTGATGCGGCTTTTTGGCGTTGACGCCAATATCGTGGCACTTTCAGGCATTGCTATTGCCATAGGAGTTATGGTGGATATTAGCATCGTGGATGTGGAAAACATACTCCGGCATTTGGAAGCGCCTGAAAATAAAGGCATTCGGGGTAAGAAACTGCTGAATGTGATCTATTTGGCCACCACCGAAGTCAGGGCTGCTGTTGTAACATCCATTGCCACAACCATCGTTAGTTTTCTGCCGGTATTTGCCTTGCAGGCGGCTGAAGGAAAGCTTTTCCGTCCGCTTGCTTTTACCAAGACATTCGCTATATTGTCTGCCCTTATCCTGGGTATCGTTGTGTTGCCAACCCTCGTTCATATTTTCTTTAATTTCCGGCTTGATACAAAGAAAATCCGTAAAATCTGGAACGGGTGTCTAATCGCTGCAGGTTTTGTTTTTGTCATCTTCTGGCATGCCTTGCCGGCATTGGCATTAACAGCCATTGGCATTAACAACTTGCTCGACTACCGCTGGACTGATAAAAGAAAGGAATATCCGAATTATATCAATATTGCCATTACGGTGTTGGTCGCTGTTTATTACCTTTCCATTGAATGGTTGCCCCTGGGTGCACATAACGGTACTTTTATCAATTTCATTTTTGTAGCCGGAATCGTGACTGTCATTCTTTCCGCGCTCATGGCAATGGTACATTTTTATGAACCCATTCTTCGCTGGTGCCTAGTTAATAAGTGGAAATTCCTGATGCTTCCGGCTTTGGTCCTGTTTTTCGGCATATGGATCTGGCGGGGTACAGGCAAAGAATTCATGCCTTCGTTGAATGAAGGTTCCTTTTTATTGATGCCAACAAGCATGCCGCATTCAAGCATTGAAATGAACCTGGATTATATTGAAACGCTTGATAAAAGACTGGCTGCCATCCCTGAAGTCGAAATGGCAGTTGGCAAATGGGGAAGGGTGAATTCAGCACTCGATCCGGCACCGGTACAAATGTTTGAGAATACAATCAATTATCGTCCGGAATACATTCTCGATGAAAACGGACATCGCATGCAGTTCAAGGTTGATAAGGATGATAGCTACCTATTGAGAAACGGAGGAAAATACAATCCGGCAAAAGAGAATTTCAGGGTTATTCCTGGCGACAGCCTGATACCCGGTAAAAATGGGGAATATTTCCGGCAATGGAGGCCGCATATCAAAAAACCGGCAGATATCTGGAATGAAATTGTAAAAGTTACCAATATACCGGGTTTAACCTCTGCTCCTAAATTGCAGCCTATCGAAACACGGCTGATGATGCTTTCAACCGGTATGCGTGCCCCCATGGGACTAAAAATTTATGGTCCTGATCTGGAGGCCATCGAGCAGGCAGGTATGCAATTTGAACAGTCTTTGAAAGAGGTATCTTCTGTAAAACCGGCATCAGTATTTTACGATAGGGCAGTAGGCGCTCCCTACATCGAAATAAACCTGAACCGTGAAGCAATGGCCCGGTATGGGATGAGTGTCAGTGATGTCCAGGAAATTCTGCAGGTTGCCGTCGGGGGAATGTCTTTAAGCAGTTCGGTGGAGGGCCGTGAACGCTTCCCGATCAGGGTGCGGTATGCACGTGAATTACGCGACAATCCCGATGATATTAAGCGTATTCTTGTCCCTGCCATGAACGGCGTGCAAATTCCCCTGGGTGAAATTGCCGGCGTTAATTATGCCAGGGGAGCACAAATGATCCGAAGTGAAAACACCTTCCTGGTAGGCTATGTGATTTTCGACAGGCAGGAAGGAAAAGCCGAAGTGGATGTCGTGGAAGAAGCCGCAAAAATACTGAAGGAAAAAACTGCATCCGGAGAACTGACTCTGCCTGCCGGTGTATCTTACAAATTTGCCGGGAATTATGAGCATCAGCTCAGGGCGACCAAACGACTTGCTATCGTTATTCCGATAAGTCTCCTGGTGATCCTGCTTTTGTTGTATTTCCAATTCCGGACCGTTACTGCCTCACTGATTCATTTTTCAGGTGTCTTTGTAGCGTTCTCGGGAGGCTTTATCATGTTGTGGCTTTATGGACAGGGTTGGTTTATGAACTTTTCCATAGCAGGAATTAACCTGAGGGACCTGTTCCAGATGCATCCCATCAACCTGAGTGTGGCGGTATGGGTTGGTTTCATTGCACTGTTCGGGATTGCCACAAACGACGGTGTCATCATGGGTACATACATTCACCAGGTCTTTGAGCAACGGCATCCTGCTACTGTTCATGAAGTGCGTGAAGCAGTGGTTGCAGCCGGTAGTAAAAGAGTTCGTCCTGCGATGATGACAACGGCTGTTGCAGTTATTGCGCTTTTGCCAGTGCTCACTTCAACGGGTAAGGGTGCAGATATTATGGTTCCCATGGCTATTCCTGCATTCGGCGGAATGATTATTCAGGTAATGACAATTTTTGTAGTGCCGCTGTTTCAATCGATGTGGAGGGAGAGGGAAGTAAGGAGTAGGGAGTAAGGAGTAGGGAGTAAGGAGTAAGGAGTAAGGAGTAAGGAGCAGGAGAAACCCTTCAAGCGGTCCAAAGACCCTTGAAGGGTCCTATAAAAACTAAAAGTGAAAATTAGAAAATGAAAATATTAATCATTGCAGTTGGGTTATTTACTTCATTTGCCGCAGGAGCGCAGGATAGTTTATCTCACTATTTATCACTGGCAGCGAAAAATAACCCGACAGTATTGCAGAAATTTAGTGAGTACCAGGCTGCTTTGCAGAAAGTACCCCAGGCAGGCAGTATGCCCGATCCGGAGCTGAGCATAGGAGTATTTCTTAGTCCGATGGAACTTGTTAACGGAAACCAGGTTGCTGACATGAGGTTGATGCAGATGTTTCCCTGGTTTGGAACACTCAGGGCAGCCAAAGATGAGATGAACTATATGGCCAATGCAAAATATGAATCGTTCAGGGAGGCTAAGCTTCAGGTATTCTATGAAGTACAACAAACCTGGTTCGAATTATACAAGGTTGAGCAAAATATTATTATAACTGAAAAGAAAATTGAAATTCTTCGGACAATCGAAAGACTCGCCCTGGCTAAATTCGGAACAGCCCCGTCAGGTAAAAATTCATCATCTTCAGGCAGTGAAATGCCGGGCGCTGTTTCGCAAAGCATGCAGGTGAATTCGATGGGGGCTGCTGCCAGTGGTTCATCGTTGGCTGATCTCTACCGCATACAAATTGAGATAGGTGAGCTTGAGAACAATACATTCATATTAAATAACCAGCAGAATACCCTTGTGGCACGGTTTAACGGCTACTTAAACAGGCCGGTCATGGCTCCGGTATTTTTACCTGATTCCTTGCTTACTGATACAATGGATATAACGCTTGAGGAAGTATCTGACAGTATGCTTCTGTATAACCCGATACTGGGGATGTTACGATATGAGCAACAATCACTTGACTCCCGGAAAAAAATGGCGACTAAAATGGGTTACCCAATGATTGGTTTGGGTTTGAATTATTCGGTAATCAACAAAAATGAAATGTCAACTTCTGCCATGAACGGAAAGGATATGGTGATGCCCATGGTTACGATGACCCTGCCGGTATACCGTAAAAAATACAGGGCCATGCAAACTGAGACTGACTTATTAAAAGCTGCAACAGCACAAAATTACACGGCTTCGGCCAATGACCTGAAAACAGAATATTATCAGGCTGTCCAGTTATTCCGGGATGCAAAGCGCAGGGTTACGCTCTATGCGAATCAAAGTATGCTGGCCGGCAAATCCCTCGATATTATGATTAAAAGTTATGCTGCTTCCGGTTACGGGCTGACGGATATACTCCGTGTTCAACAGCAAACCCTCGATTATGATTATAAAAAGGTGGAAGCAGTTGCCGATTTAAATACAGCCAGTGCCTGGTTGAAACGACTTGGGAGTCTTGGAACGGAAGCAGGCAGTAACCCTTCAACTGGTCCATAGACCCTTCAAGCGGTCCATAGACCCTTCAAGCGGTCCATAGACCCTTCAAGCGGTCCATAGACCCTTGAAGGGTGCAATGATTAACAAAGCAAATTAAAATGGCATTAATTATGAAAAATATCTTTTCAAACAAATACTTCCTTTACAGCGCTTTCATAATCGTCGGAATTTTCCTGGGATGGCTGTTTTTTCATTCTCCCCGTAAGGTTGCTGAAAGCCACGAACACACGGCACAGAATGACCAGAGGACTATCTGGACATGCGCCATGCATCCCAATGTACGCATGCCGGAACCGGGCAAATGTCCTATCTGCGCGATGGACCTTGTGCCTTTGAATCAAAGTCAGGTTGATATTGATCCGGCCGCAGTGCATCTTACATTTGAAGCAGCGCAGCTCGCCAATGTCATAACATCGGTGGTCACCCGCCAGAAACCGGTCAAAGAGGTAAGGTTATATGGTAAAGTCCAGGCTGATGAAAGACTGCTGCAAAGTCAGGTTGCTCATATTCCGGGGCGCATTGAGAAATTACTGGTGAATTTCACCGGCGAAAGCATAAAAAAGGGACAAACGCTGGCCCTTCTTTATTCTCCCGAGCTTGTCACCGCCCAGCAGGAATTGCTGGAAGCTGCCAAAACAAAACAAACTCAACCTGAAATATATGATGCTGCCAAAGAGAAACTACGCCAGTGGAAACTTCCGGAAACTCAAATTGCCGCTATTGAAAATTCAGGCATTATTCATTACAATATTGAAGTGGTATCGGATATTTCAGGCATTGTAACGGGCAGGCGCGTCAGCAACGGCGATTACATTAGCCAGGGGACAGTTTTATTTGACGTGGCTGACCTTTCGAAAGTATGGGTGATGTTCGATGCCTATGAAAGTGACCTGCAGTTCCTGCAAAAAGGTGATCAACTGGAATTCACGGTTCAGGCCCTTCCGGGCGCGAGATTTTCCGGCAATATTGGCTTTATTGATCCGGTCATTGATCCGGTAAATCGTGTCGCAAAAGTCAGAATTGAAACAAATAATCAATCGGGAAGGTTAAAGCCCGAAATGTTCGTGACAGGAATTGTAAAGGCCAGACTGGATGAATACAGGAATATGCTGGTTATTCCCAGGTCAGCAGTTCTTTGGACCGGTACACGTTCCATAGTGTATGTAAAACAGCCAGGTATTGATGAACCCGTATTCAAAATGCGTGAGATAGGTCTCGGGCCTATGTTGGGAAACAGTTACGTGATTACCGATGGGCTCGATGAAGGTGAAGAAATAGTAACACAGGGAGCCTTCAGCGTGGATGCTGCAGCGCAGCTTGAAGGGAAACCAAGTATGATGAATCCCGAAGGCGGGAAATCTTCTGCAATGCCGGGAATGGATAAAGAGATTCTTGCATACTAGATGTGAATGATGTAATGTTTTTCTATAATTATGTAACACTTCATCTGTTATCAGACAGTACCTTTACACATTGTTAGCAGTTAACATGTGTGCAAAAATTTCTTAACCTAAAAAGTTAATCATGAAAAGAAAATTTTTTATAGTTGCAATTATTGCCGCAGGATTAATGGCGATAAATTTTTCAACATTTCAGGTTTATGGCCAGGAAATCCCCGAGGTGAGTAATCGTGACAAAGAGCGTATAGATAGTCTGCAAAAAGTAGATTTGCAGGTGAAGGAACAGGAAAGGGTGGATAATAAGGATGCAATGGATGAAGCTAAAGACGCGAGTGTGGAATCAAAAGCCAAAGCAAAAGAAGCGCAACGTATTGAACGGGAGGCTACAGAAGCATCACGTGAATCAAAGAAAGCATTGAAAATGGAAAAAAATGCGCAAAAAGCGCGCAGAAGGGCCGATCAGCAAACCCAGAAAGCCTCGGACGCAAGAGTTAAATCGGATAGTAATTAAATGCCTAGTAATTTCTCTGTTTGACAGGTTGCTGTTATTGGGGATTGTCACCTTTGCAGGCTATCACTATCTATTGCTGTTCCAAAACCTGATTGTATAAAATGAAAGGCAAAACAACCCCAAAAATTTTACTCGGCATTATTATTCTTGCGCTATTCATAAGAATTCTAACGACGGTATTGGTTGAACCCTGGGTAAGAAAAAAAATACAGACAGCATTGAATGAAGGAAGCAAGGATTATGCTGTTGAAATAGAAAAGGTTAACATTTTTATCCTGGCGGCAGGGATTAAGCTGGAAAGGATTAGAATTTCATCAAAGCAGGATAGCGACAAAGATGTTAACGGAGAAATAGAGTCTATAAAAATTAAAGGAATCAACCTTCCGAAAGCGGTTTTCAAAAAAGAAATTGACATCCGTGAAGTGACCATTTCCAATTGCAATATGCAGGCAAAAATTCCTTTCCCAAAGGACTCTTTGCCAGCAATATTATCTTCACGGAATATCCGGATAAAAAAAACAGTATTCGATAAAACAAACCTGTCTATAGAAAACACTGCAAACGCACAGGCCTTTTCTATAAAGGAAGGTGTATTCACAGTGTACGATGTGCGCATGGAGAAACAGGATACCTTATCCTCCGGCATATTCAGGCAATTTGATTTCGAAGCCAAAGAACTTTTTATGGTTTCCCCTGACAGCATTTACTCGTATAAGGCCACAGGCATTGCCTATTCTGCCGCATTAAATAATTTAGAGGTGATTGGCTTTTCTGTTCAACCGAATTATACAAATTATAATTTCACGGCACGCAATACCTTTGAGACGACTCGTTTTGAGGCTGTGTTCAACCATGTTTCTTTTCACGATTTTCCTGCCATGACTTTTTTAAGATCGGGAAGTCTATTAAGTTCCTATATCAAAATTGGAGAAATGAATCTAAAAGCTTTTCGCGATAAAAGGAAGGAATTCCGACATGTTAACAAATCTGAATTCCAGGATTTGATTTACAACTATCCTGGCGCAATCCGCATTGATTCCATGGTTTTGATGAACGGAAATGTAACTTACACCGAGCATGCCGAACTGGCCAACGAGCCGGGAAAAATCAGTTTTAATAAGATCCATGCTAAAATCTTGAAAATAACCAACGATAGCGCTTATAAAACAAATAAGGGCTTTTTAGAGCTTAACGGTGAGACCCTTATCATGGGAAAAGGCAGGATGACAGTGGAATTAAAAGCGGAAATATTCGACAATCACAACACATTTTCATTAAATGGAACACTTTCAAACCTGGAGGCAATAGAATTGAATCCCATTCTGGAGAAAAATGCCTTTGTTTATGCTACTTCCGGTAAAATAGATACCATGCATTTCAACTTTATGGCAAACGATGTCAAAGCGACCGGTAAGATGACCCTGCTCTACCATGGATTGGATCTTGCTGTTAAGAATAAACGTACGGATGATACAACTGCCATCAAAGAGCGGATTATTTCATACATTGCCAACAGGAAAGTTATGGATTCAAACCCGATTCCGGGTAAGGATGTGAGGGAGGGAATAATAGACTATGATAGGGACCCTGAGAAATTTCTCTTTAATTATTGCTTCAAGTCGGTCTTGTCAGGGATACAATCCACCCTTGCTAAAAGTCCTGATTAAAAAGTGACAATGAAATGATGCCAACCGGAAATTTGTCATTGATTTATTTCCTTTTTCATAATATATTGCCACGTTTTCAATTTAATAAGTCCTGCAAATATTAACATATCCCATTATGAAAAACATAACTCTTATTTTTATTGGCTTGGCCATGCTTCTTTTCACAAACTGCAAAAAAGAAAAAATGACTGAAAATCCGTTTTTTAGTGAATACAACACTCCGTTTGGGGTTCCTCCCTTTGACAGGATCGATACTACTCATTATATGCCTGCTTTTGAGGAAGGGATGAAACAACAGAATGCTGAAATTGAAATCCTGGTAAACAAAGCTGAAGAACCTTCTTTTGAGAATACCATTCTGGCATTCGACCGTTCCGGCAAATTACTGACCGACGTCCGGTATGTGTTTTTTAACCTGAAGGAAGCCAATACCAATGACCAGATGCAGGCCATTGCGCGACGGATTGATCCGGTATTGACCAAACATCGTGATGATATTTACCTGAATGAGAAGCTGTTCGCCCGGATTAAAGCCGTTTATGAAAAACGCAATACGTCAAATCTCGATTCAGCGCAGATCAGAGCTGTTGAAAAGTACTACCGCGATTTCGAAAGAATGGGTGCCAACCTTCCCAAAGATAAACAGGAGGAATTGCGCAAGATCAATACCGAATTATCCATGTTGTCACTCAACTTTGGTGAAAACCTGCTGACAGAAACCAATAAAAACTTCAAACTGGTGATTGAGGATTCCGCCGACCTGGCCGGCTTACCTGCAGGAGTGATAGATGCAGCTTCAGAAGCAGCCGATGAAGCAGGTTTACAGGGCAAATGGGTGTTCACCCTGTCGAAACCGAGTATGATTCCCTTTTTGCAGTATGCCGAAAACAGGGCGCTGCGTGAAAAAATTTACCGGGGATATTTTATGCGCGGAAATAACGGAAATACAAACGATAACAATGCCATTGTGGCCAAAATGGTTAAACTGCGCTTACAGAAAGCCCAATTGCTCGGATTTAAGAGCTATGCAGATTATATCATCGATGAAAATATGGCCAAAACACCCGGCAATGTTTATGATTTTTTGATGAAGTTGTGGGGTCCGGCTCTACCCATGGCCAAGAAGGAAGTGGTTGAAATGCAAAAGATGATCGACCGGGAAGGGGGCAATTTCAAATTGCAGCCCTGGGACTGGTGGTATTATGCGGAAAAAGTCAGGAAAGAGAAGTATGATCTGGATGACAGCGCCATGAGACCTTATTTCAGCCTCGATAATGTGCGTGACGGCATGTTTATGGTTGCCAATAAACTCTATGGCATAACTTTTACGAAGCGGACTGATCTGCCGGTGTATGAAAAAGATGTTGAAACTTTTGAAGTTAAAGAAGCAGATGGGCAGCCAGTTGGTGTTCTTTACCTCGATTATTATCCCCGTGCCGGTAAAGGTGCCGGGGCCTGGTGCACTGGTTTCCGTTCAGCCATCACAGAAAAAGGTAAACGGATTGATCCCATTGTGTCCCTGGTTTGCAACTTTACCAAGCCTACTGCTGATACCCCCGCTTTGTTGAACTGGGATGAGGTTACCACGCTTTTTCATGAATTCGGACATGGATTGCACAGTTTGTTTACGCAGGGAGAATATTATCGTACCGCAGGGGATGTAGCTCGTGATTTCGTTGAGCTTCCCTCTCAGATCATGGAAAACTGGGCAGGTGATGCTGAGGTTCTGAAAGCATACGCCAGGCATTATAAAACCGGAGAACCCATGCCGGATGAACTGATCAGCAAGATACAGAACAGCACTGTTTTCAACCAGGGTTTTGAAACCACCGAATTACTGGCTGCTTCATTACTCGACATGGATTTCCACACCCTTACCGACACGCTCAATTTCAACGTCGGGGCTTTTGAAACGGGTTCCATGAATAAAATAGGCCTTATCAGTGAAATTTTACCCAGGTACCGCAGCACTTATTTTGCCCATATCTTTGACGGTGGTTACGCAGCCGGCTACTATGTGTATATTTGGGCCGCCGTGCTGGATGCGGATGCATTCAATGCTTTCAAGGAATCGGGGAATATTTATAATCCTGAACTGGCAGCCGGTTTCAGAAAGTACTGCCTGGCAGAATCGGGCGATGATGAGGGAATGGTTCAATACAGAAAATTCCGGGGTCAGGATCCCTCCGTTGATCCTTTGCTGAAGAGGAGGGGATTGAAATAGGGACAAGGGACAAGGGACAAGGGACAAGGGACAAGGGACAAGAGCGTTTTTGGATGAAGACAATGGTAGGGTCAGACCCGTGTGTCTGACCCTATTGATATGCACATATAATAACCCTGTCCTGATATCCGTTTAATATTGAACCATTCATTGAAAACCGTTATGAAAGCAAAACATGGATTTCTGTTACTGGCTCTGTTGCCGTTGATATGCATTTTATCCTGTGAAGAAAACGATGAACCTGCAGATGAGGTTCCCGGTTTTGTGGAGGGTGAAACAATCGCCAGCTATGCGGCTGCAAAAGAAAGTGTTCTTCGGTCAATCCCGGAAGAATATATTAATGCCGCCCGCAATAATCTGCATATCGCCTATCAGCATACTTCACATGGCACGCATGTTGCCTATGGGTTATTCGGTCTTCCGGAATATAAGGCAGGTGATGAAGTGTTATTTGCTGTATCGGATTTTCTTCCCCAGTCGGGCAAACTGGATTTTAATGATTACGCTCTTGCAGCATATGCCGAAGAAGGAGTCTCAGCTGCCGATCTGAGCCAAAACGAAACTGCCTTTATACAAGCCACCCGGAATTTTCTTGATGATCCTGACAATGCGGAGATTAACGTTGTGATGTGGTCATGGTGCAGCATTAGCGGTCATAATGTCACCGGCAACTATTTGCCGGGAATGCAAACCCTGATTGATGAATATGGGGAGGGAGGATCCAGGATCGGAACAGGTGCCGGCAAACGGATCAACCCGGTTGCTTTTATATTTATGACCGGGCATGCTGAAACCAATGGCAATGTAGGATCAGGGAAGCCTAAAAATCAGGCCGATACCATCATTGGCTATTGCAATGCCAAAAAATACTTCTGCCTGGATTACTATGGAATTGATACCCACGATATGGAGGATAATTACTGGGAGGATGCCGGTGATAATGGAAATTCCGAAGACTACGGAGGTAATTTCTACATCGACTGGCAAAGTGAACAGGAGGAGGGATCAGGTTATTATTATAACAAATCTGCGCCCGGTGGCAGCACAGCATACGGGGCCCATAATACTCAGCACATAACTGCCAACCGCAAGGCCTATGCCATGTGGTGGATCCTGGCCAGAATTGCAGGCTGGGATGGTGAAACAAACCCTTAAGACCAGGCTTTTCTCAGAAAGCGCACCCAGTTACCCGATAGGATATTTTCAATGTCCTGAAGCTGAAAACCTTTATTCTTCAGCATTTCAGGCAGCTTTTGCAGGTCCGCGATAGTGTCCACCTCTTGCGGACCTTGTTCTTTTCCATAGGCCCCGTCCAGGTCAGATCCGATGGCTGCATGGTTCGCGTTGCCGGCAAGCTGACAAATGTGGTCGATGTTGTTGATGATCTGCTCCAGGCTGACCCCCATGCCTGATGGAGTTGATACCCCTCTCTGCCAGCCGGGAACCATCATCCAGGCGTCCAGCGCCACACCAATAACCGCATCCCGGTGTATCAGCTCCATGATCTGGCTGTCCTCCAGCTGACGGTTGTGTGGCACAAAAACACGGCAGTTATTGTGACTGGCCCATATGGGTCCGTGAAAAAGGTCCAGGCTTTCCCAGAAACAAGTGTCGTTCAGATGTGATACATCCAGAATGAAACCTAATCGTTCGATCTCTTTGAGCAATTCACGGCCTTTGCTGTTTAATCCGCCTTCTGCATCCGTACCCTGCGCATAAGTACCCGCCCCATAGTGTGCGGGTCCTATGGCTCGTAATCCATATGAATAGGCTCGTTCAAGATGCGCGAGTGTAACAATGGAATCTGCTCCCTCAAGACTCAGGATATAACCGACTGGACTTTGCCCGGTGGGATTCTCCCACAGCTTCAGATGATGTTCAAGCTGTTCTTTATTTGCTATCTGAACCATCTCTCCGGTTTCCTCCATGGCGCGGTACCAGGCCAGCTGCCCCTGCGTCATGGCCCAGGCCTGCTGAGGTGACCTCCATCCCGGGAGTGTATTGCCCGGTTTGACATACCGCGCAATCTGTGTGGCAACACATAAACCTACCTGCCCTTTACGCATGGCGGGTATACTCACCGTGCCATTCATACGATCGGGCTTATCCGTCATCCCCCTTTCCTGCGCACGGATTTCTTCCACGCTTTTTGTAAGGTCACGGTTCCACTCCAGGGCATTCATCGCCAGGTCCAGATGTCCGTCAACTATTAAATTTGTCATGTTTAACCAAAATCAGATTTCAGTTTAAATGCTTATCACCCTGTCCCTGGCATCAATCTGCCACTCACCTTCAATATTTCCGTTCTTTACGGCGTAGGCAAATTTGTATCGGGGGACGGTGGGACAAATATGCCGGGGAATCCCATACAACACATCCCCCGGCTGCCATTGATCCGCTTCCGGACTTTCGATCACCATGTGCTCTTCATTATGGCTGACGAACCGGGTTACCGGAATGTCCGGGAAGCTAATCCGTGGGTGTGGCATTTCTGCAGCAATGGCCTTATGTCCCAAATCAAGACACAATAATCTCCTTCCGGGCTTGCTGACTACTCTTGTCATTACCAGGGCCGCATGCAGAAACGGCAGATCAGGGAAGTTACCGGAGTAACCGCTGTCCCAGAGAACGCAGGTACCCGGACTGGTTTCAATATGTTTTCGGTCCGCATGAATTGGAAAGGTTGGCGTTCCGCCGGCAACAACCTCCGGAACCGGAAGTCCTGATCTCTGTATTGAATGGATCAGTGAAGTAACCGGTGCATAGGCTCTTTCACAGATTATTCTGCGTTCGGCCGGATCGCTTTCATGGATGTGTCCGTCATAAACATGCAGGCCTCGCACTTTAAGCATGGGAAATTTACTGATAATCATAAACAGATGCAGAGCATCTTTTCCCGGCACAATACCTGTCCTGTTCATGCCGTTGTTGATATCCAGCCATAAATCGGTTTCCTGGTTACAGGAAGAGGCCATGGAAGAGATTTGTTCAGCAATGGTTTCGGAATCCACCAGGGTGGAAAACCTGGACCGGGGATAGGTTTTCTGGAGTCTGAAAAATCTTACAATATGCGGACCTACCGGTTGCATGGCCAGCATGATATCCTGGCCTCCGCACTGCGCCACCATTTCAGCTTCTGCCAGGGTAGCGCACTTGAACCGGGTAATGCCCTGTTTGATCTTCAGTTTCACCACACCGGACATCTTGTGCGTTTTGACATGTGGCCTTAAACGCTCAGATCCCCCGGCAATTTTGATCATCCGACTTATGTTGTCTTCAATTCTGTCGGGGTAGATCATCAGGGCAGGAGTGGAAATTTCGGCTTCCCGGGTGATTTTGTACCATGGATCCATAACAAGAAACAAATTAAACTGCAGTCCTTAATAAAGCTCAAATGAGGCTTCTATTTCCACAGCAATATTCATGGGCAGGAACATGCCAACGGCACTGCGAACACCAACCCCGTTTTCAGTGCCAAATACATCCGCCATCAGTTCACTAAAACCGTTTATTACGGCCGGGTGCTGACCAAAATCCGCCGTACTGTTCACCATACCCAGTACTTTTACAATCCGTTTAATTTTATTCAGATCACCGATCTGGCTTTTGATTGTCGACAACATGGCTAAACCTGCCTGCCGGGCTGCCAGTTTTCCTTCTTCCAGGCTCAGGTTATCGCCAACCCTGCCTGTAATGAGCGTTCCGTCAGACTTCATTGGCCCCTGTCCGGATACATAAAGCATTTTTTCAATGATCAGAACAGGTTTGTACACACCAACCGGCTTCGGGGCGGGTGGCAATTTCAAGTTCAGTTCGACGATAAGTGATTCAGGTTCTCTATTCATAGCTCATAATATTGAATTAAGTAATAATACACCCAATAGACCGGCTGTGCCGACAATGGTTTCCATAACAGTCCAGGTTCTCAGGGTATCCTTGACACTCAGGGAAAAATACTCCTTGTACATCCAGAAACCCACATCGTTGACCTGTGAAAGCATAAGGCTACCTGCTCCAATGGAGATCACCATGAGTTCGGCATTCACAGAGCCTGCCAAAACCAAAGGCATGACTATACCTCCTGCTGTCAGGGCCGAAACCGTGGCTGAGCCTACACTGATCCTGAGAACTGCGGCAATAAGCCAACCCAGAAATAACGGGGAAAGCGTTGATTTACTCATCAACCCGGCAATATAATCACTGACACCGCTGTCAATTAATACCTGTTTTAAAATACCGGCTCCCGAAATAATGAGCAACACCATGGTTATGCTTACCACTGATTTGCTCATGATACCTGAAAGCTCCTTCATTTTTTTGCCCCTTGACAAACCCAGGGTGTAAACTGCCACCAGCACCGAAATCAAAAGAGCGATGGCGGGACTACCCATGAAACTGATGACTTTCCCTATGATGGTTTCCTTAAAGGAGGTTAATCCGACCAACGTAGCTACAATAATGAGGATTACCGGTAGAATGGCGGTAAGAACGCTTACGGCCATGCCGGGCATTTCTTCCTCGCTCAGAATTTTAGGATTCACAAATTCTTTCAAGGGCCTGGCCGGTATTTTCTTAAGTGTTCTGCCAAAAAAAGGACCCGCAAGGATAATGACCGGGATAGCAATGATAATCCCGTACAACAATGTTTTACCAACATCCGCATAGAACATAACGGCGATGGCAGAAGGAGAGGGATGTGGAGGGAGAAAACCATGGGTAACCGAAAGGGAAGCAATCATGGGAATACCAACATATAATAGCGGTAATCGGGTTGAAGCTGCAACGGTAAAGATCAGAGGAACCAGTATTACGAAAGCCACGCTGTAGAACATGGAAACTCCAACAATAAATCCGGTCAATACCATGGCCCATTGAATATGCTTAATTCCAAACAGGCGGATAAGAGATGAAGAGATCCTCTGAGCCGCGCCGCTTTCAGCGACAAGTTTGCCAAGCATTGCTCCGAATCCCAGGATCATGACAAGGGATCCGAGTGTACTGCCTAATCCCTCCTCGATGGATTTGATCAGATCATCCGGTTTCATTCCCACGGCCAGACCAACAGCAATCGACACAATAACAAAGGAAAGGAAGGTTTCAAGCTTGACTAAGGTGATCAGCACGATCAGCAGTACAATTCCGAGAAATACAATGAGAATGGGCATAGTTCAGGCTCTTTGGTCGTACAACAATGCAAACAAAAACTAAAGATATTAAAACAATTTAACTATCACGCCTGTCAAGCATCAATAATTGCAGTGCATTGGTCATTGAACCGGCACGAACAATCCGGGTAGCGTTGACAAAGAAAATCTCATCAGCATTCTCAATGGTATTTAACCGGTGGGCAATGATTATTCGTGTGGTGGAGTCGGGGAGTTTCTGTAGTATGGATTCCAATTGTTTTTCTGTAACCGTATCTATGTTGGCAGTCGCTTCATCGAGGATCAATACTTCCGGCTTACGAAGCACGGCACGAATAAATGCAATGAGTTGTTTCTGCCCAAGACTGATGGTTTCACCGCTGTTCAAAACTCCTGTGTCGAGCCCTCCTTCAAAACGGTTGAGCAGGTCTTCAAGTCCGGTCTGTCTCATAACCTCCAAAAGCCTCTCGTCAGATAATCCATAACCGGCTTCATTTCCATAAAGAATATTCTCCCTCACTGTACCGGTGAACAGAAAAGGCTCCTGTAAAATAAAACCGATTTTTTCTGCTCTCTCTGCAGGTGTGTAAGTACGCAGGTCCCTGCCGTTTATAAGAATTATTCCCTTGGCAGGATCATATAACCTGGCAATTAATGAGGCTGTAGTGGTTTTTCCACCGCCGGTCGGACCCACAAAAGCATAGGTTTTACCTTTTTCCAGATCGAAGCCTGCCTGGTGCAATACTTCTCTGCCTCCCGGGTAGCCAAATGAGACATTCCGGAATGAAACAGAGCTTGTATCGTAAGTCGATGACTGTGGTTCAATTGCTTTCAGATTGGTCTCAAATGAAAGAATAAGTGATATTCTGTCCCATCCTGCAAGTGCAACCTGAAAACTTGTCCAAAGAGCTGCCAGTTGCCTGAGCGGGTTATAAAAGTTATTGATATAAGAGAGAAAGCTGATAAGCAAGCCGATGGTGAAGTGACCTGTAGAAATCAGATAAATACCAAATGCCAGTACAATCAATTGCCCGATATTGGAAAAGAATCCGTAAACAGGCATGAAAAGGCTGTTTGCCAATCCGGCCTTCAATGCAAATTTGAAGTTTTCAACATTGACCTCGTCAAAACGCTGCCTGAAATAATTGCGACGATTATAGGCAATCACAACCTTGAAATTGGCGAGACTTTCCTGTACCTCAGCGCTCAGTTTCCCGGTGCTGGCCAAACTGACAGCATTTCTTTTCTTAACCCAGGGTGTGATAAACCTGGTAAAGAGCAGCAATGCCAATGCAGGAAAAAGCGAAGCTGATCCGAGGGGCAAACTGATCGATAGCAGAAAAATACCAGCTCCTGTCATAATAAAGAGACTGCCGATAAATTGCATCAGCGATTGCGAGAAAAACTGATGCAGCTTGTCTGTATCGTTATTTATTCTTGAAATTAAATCACCTGCTTTGTTTTCATTGAAAAAAGCAATAGGTAATTCCAGCAATTTGCTGAAAATCGAATTTCGCAGTTTATATACAACCCTCTGGCCAATTCCTCCCATCAATTTAACCTGCAGGTAACTTGTTGTCAGCGAAAAAAGATAGATAACCAGCAATATTCCCGAAAAGACAAGTAAGCCATGGTATTGTTTGGTCTGAACATAATTATCAATCGTATACCCGATTAAATAAGGAGCAATGAGCGTAAGAGAAGAATGGATCAGGATGATTACAAGCGACAGGATGAGGCTCCCCTTCTCATCTGCAAGGATCAGAAATAGTTTTTTCAGCGCGGTAAAAGTTTTTGTACGCTGTTTGACCTCCGGGTTTCCTATGTTAAGTTGGTAGGTCATACAAGCTTGTGCTGCGTTGTGAATTATAAATCTGAACGTATTCGGGACAGTTCCGGATGAGGGTATCATGCGTACCTGATGCCAGAATTTCACCTTCCATCATCAGGATTATCTGTTCATAATTTTCTACAGCGGCGATATTCTGGGTGATAGTAAGCAGGGTAATGTTCGGAAAATTCGCCTGAATATTGGCCATGATCTTTTCTTCCGTTTTACGATCCACCCTGGCTGTAAAATCATCCAGTAATAAGATATTTGGATTCAATGCCAGTGCCCTGGCAAGCATCACACGTTGCTTCTGGCCTCCCGACAAATTGGTTCCGCGTTCTGTAACAAAAGTATCGAGCCCGTCAGGCAACGTATTGACATAGCTTTTTAATTCTGCGGTATCAATTGCTTTATCAAGCATTTCGTCAGAAATGTGATCACTGAAAGCGATGTTTTCTTGGAGGCTCATGTTGAATACGATGCTATCCTGAAATACAAATCCGATTTGCCTGTAGAATATATCGCTCCGATAATCATGGATGGATTTCCCATCATACAGCACCTCACCGGTATCAGGTTTGATCAGTCCGGTTAACAGGTATAACAACTGTGTTTTTCCGGCTGCCGTTGGTCCAATGATAGCAGTTTTTGACCCTGCCTTAACCTCCAGGCCAATATTTCTCAAAACATGTTTCTCGCCATAGGTTACATTCACATTCCGGATGGTGATCTGACCGGATAAATTGCCATCCAATGTGCCTGTTTCAGCGGCTTCAGGTGCTCCAAGCACTTCTTGTATTCTTTGATATGAAGCAGTTGCAGAGGCGATACTGTTACTCATAAACCCTATCATGATGATGGGAAAAACCAGCAAAGAAATATAACTGTTGAAGGCGGCTAAATTACCCAGGGTCATGCTTCCGCTTATTACAAAATGACCGCCAAGCAAAAGAACCAGGAGTACTGCCAGGTTGCTTACAAAAGTTATGACCGGTATAAGTGCGGCAAAAAGGCTGAGGATGGCCAGCCCGATATCCCGGGAAGATGCATTGGCCTTCATAAATTTCTGGTATTCCTGTGCCTGGGAATTGAGTACACGAATAAGAGTAGCCCCGAGAATGCTCTCGGTAATCACCTTGTTCAACCAGTCAATGGCTTCGCGACCCTTCTTGAATAATACTTTTACTTTGCGAAACATGAGAAAGAAAGCACCGCCGATGATAGGTATTATGAAAAGAACCGATAAGGCGAGCTTCCAGTTTATGGAAAGAAGCATAACACTCGCTCCGGCAATGACGAATACCGATGATATGATGGATACAACAGCCTGGGAAATGAACATTTTTATCGAATCAATGTCGGATGTCAGGTTAGTTAGCAAACGTGCAGGATTGGTGTGCAATACATAAGCAAACGACTGCCTGGATATTTTGTCGGAAAGCTGCTTGCGAAGATCCCTGGCTGCCTTTTCAGAGGTATAGGTCTGGGCAATGCCCTGCAAATAATTGAAAATCAAAATAAAAGAGGAAGCGGTCAGAAAACGGATGATTGTCTGCCCGAGTACCAAACCACTGCTGTATGCATCAATGGCATGGGATATAATCAGGGGTATGATCAGGTTAATACCGTTTCCTGCCAAAGCAAACAACACCAAAGCGGTAACCAGTCCCGAATAGGGTTTGAGCAAGCCAAACAGGGAGGTTTTTCCGGCCGTGTTGTTTTTCTTGAATTCAGGACCCTTTTTCATCGGTAATCGAAGCATGAAGAATCAGCAAAGAAACAATAAAAGTTGGTTCGATGTTATCAGGGATTGGATATGATTTTCTAAATTGCAGCAGCAATAAAACTTGATCACAGATAATCCAGGCAAAATAATATACAGCCACATGGCCAAACGCAAAGACATTGAAAAAGTGCTGATCATCGGCTCAGGTCCCATTATCATCGGACAGGCTTGTGAATTTGACTATTCCGGAACACAGGCATGCAAGGCGCTGCGTTCTTTGGGTTATAAGATAGTGCTGGTGAACTCCAATCCTGCAACCATCATGACGGATCCGGGTATGGCCGATGTGACCTATGTTGAACCCCTGAACGAATATGCCCTCACCGAGATCATTAAAAAGGAGCGGCCCGATGCGCTTCTTCCAAACCTGGGAGGACAAACCGGATTGAACCTCTCCTCCATGCTGGCTAAAAAGGGCATACTTGAAAAGTACAATGTGAAGGTGATTGGCGTTAATATCGACGCTATCGAACGGGGCGAAGACCGGGTTGCTTTCAAGGAGACCATGAACCGGCTGGGGATTGAAATGCCCAAAAGTACTGCCGTAAATAATATTGAAGATGCCGAAAAGATTGCCGAGGAACTCGGATATCCGGTGGTAATCAGACCTGCCTACACCATGGGCGGAACCGGAGGTGGCCTGGTTTATAACGTTGAGGAATTGCGTACGGTTGCCAGCCGGGGTTTATCGGCCAGCATGGTCAACCAGGTGCTGATTGAAGAATCGGTTCTGGGCTGGGAAGAACTGGAACTCGAAGTGGTGAGAGATTCCAAGAATCAGATGATCACCGTCTGTTTTATTGAAAATGTAGATGCCATGGGTGTGCATACCGGTGATTCATTTTGTACGGCACCCATGCTTACCATTGCTCCTGAGCTGCAAAAGCGTCTTCAGAAGTATTCTTACGATATTGTCGAAGCCATTGAGGTTATTGGAGGCACAAACGTTCAGTTTGCGCATGATCCCGGGACCGGGAGGGTGGTAGTCATTGAAATCAATCCGCGTACTTCAAGATCTTCAGCCCTGGCTTCCAAAGCCACAGGTTTTCCTATTGCTTTTGTCTCTTCGCTGCTGGCGGGAGGTTTAACACTTGATGAGATCCCGTATTGGAGAAACGGCACGCTGAACAAATATACTCCTTCCGGGGAGTACGTGGTTGTAAAATTTGCCCGGTGGGCTTTCGAAAAATTTGAAGGTCTGGAAGATAAGCTTGGTACTCAAATGCACGCCGTAGGTGAAGTGATGAGCATTGGAAAGAACTACAAGGAAGCCTTGCAAAAGGCTATCCGCTCTTTGGAGATTGGTCGCTATGGTTTAGGCTTTGCCAAAGATTTCAACCGGAAATCATTGGATGATTTAATGATCATGCTGAGTCATCCTTCAAGCGAGCGGCAATTCATCATGTATGAAGCATTGCGAAAGGGCGCCAGTGTGGAGGAACTCTCACAAAAGACCTATATCAAAACCTGGTTCATTGAACAAATGAAGGAATTGGTTGAACTGGAAGAAAAACTCCTGGAATATAAAGGCAGATCGTTACCTGATGCCTTTCTGATTCAGGCAAAAAAGGATGGATTTGCCGACAAGTACCTCTCTAAATTGCTCGACGTCCCTGAACAGGAATTGAGGATAAAACGTTTGTCACTTGGAATGTCAGAAGCCTGGGAACCCGTTCCTGTGAGTGGTGTTCAAAATGCGGCCTATTATTTTTCCACCTATAATGCGCCTGATAAGGTGGCAGTAAGCGACAGGAAAAAAATAATGGTTCTGGGGGGCGGACCAAACCGGATTGGCCAGGGAATTGAGTTTGACTATTGCTGCGTGCATGCTGCTTTTGCCATACGAAAGGCCGGATACGAATCCATAATGGTAAACTGCAATCCTGAAACAGTATCTACGGATTATGATACATCCGATAAGTTGTACTTTGAACCACTTACGGCTGAAGATGTACTGAGTATTTACCATAAGGAAAAGCCGGAAGGAGTTATTGTGCAGTTTGGCGGACAGACACCATTAAATCTGGCCAGGGAACTTTCGGAGGCAGGCGTAAAGATCCTGGGCACTACCCCCGAAACAATCGATCTGGCAGAAGATCGTGACCGTTTCAAGCATGTTATGGAAAAACTCGGGATTCCGCAGCCTGAATCCGGCATGGCCAGCAATATGAAGGAAGCACTTGAGATTGCGAACAGAATCGGTTATCCCTTGATGGTAAGACCTTCGTATGTATTAGGTGGTCGTGCCATGAAAATAATTATTGATGAAGATATGCTCGGACAATATGTGGCTGCGGCCGTGGATGTTTCTCCCGACAGGCCGCTTTTGCTGGATAAGTTCCTGGAAGATGCCATTGAATCTGAAGCAGATGCCATTTCCGACGGTACGGATGCTTTTGTCCCCGTTGTCATGCAGCATATCGAGTATGCCGGGATTCACTCCGGCGATTCGGCCTGCGTTATTCCCCCGGTTGTAATTCCTGAACAACATATTAGAACCATTGAAGAATATACCCGAAAAATTGCGATTGAACTGAAGGTGGTGGGTTTGATGAACATCCAGTACGCCATATTTGAGGATAAGGTTTATATTCTCGAGGCGAATCCAAGGGCCTCCCGCACAGTACCCCTTGTTTCAAAAGTATGCAATGTTTCTATGGCTAATATTGCAACACAGGTCCTTCTGGGAAAAAAGCTGAAGGACTTCGGTCTGCGTGCTAAAAAGTTCAAACATTTCGGAGTAAAAGAAGCGGTTTTCCCGTTCAATATGTTTCCCAATGTTGACCCCCTTCTCGGTCCCGAAATGAGATCCACCGGCGAGGTGCTCGGGCTGGCAGATACTTATGGCATGGCTTTCTTTAAATCCCAGGAAGCCACCCAAACCAGCCTGCCTGTGAGTGGCACAGTGCTGATTACCATTGCTGACAGGGACAAGGAACGCATAATACAGGTAGCCAGGAATTTCAGGGATATGCAGTTCAAAATACTGGCCACCGGAGGTACACTCAGATTTTTGAATGAGCATGGTATTGAGGCTGAGTTGATCAAAAAAATCTATGAAGGACGTCCCAATATTGTGGATGCCATCAAAAACGGTGAAATTAATCTCGTTGTCAACACACCTGCGGGCAAACTGAGTGAATACGACGATTCCTATATCCGTAAAAATGCCATTAAGCACAAGGTGCCTTATATTACAACCACCTCAGCTGCCCTGGCCGCAACTAAAGGAATCCGGGAACGGCGAAACGGGGAATACAGGGTAAAGTCTTTGCAAGAGTATCATAAAGAAATAGAAGATTGAAGATTGAAGATTGAAGATTAAAGATTGAAGATGTCAGCAACATATTGGTATGAAAATTGACGTTACATGTGAACCCAAGTATCAAAATAAACAATTACCATAATCATGAAAAATATTACCTCCTGCATCCTGTTAACTTTGGCGTTATGGCTACTACCAAAGCCCTGTGCATCACAACCTACCGTTACCGTTAGGGCAGGAACAAAAATTATTGATTATTTTCCGCAAAAGGAGCGATACAGGTATCCCGCATTCATGGATGGAATTGCTGTTTTTAAAGGAGGTACCTATACCGAGTCCAGATTCAACTACAATGTTCTTTACGGAGCCATGGAATTCATTCAGAAGCGAGATACACTGGCCATCGCAAATGCAAACCAGATAAAAATGGTGATCATTGAGACTGATACGTTCTATTTTGATAATGGATATCTTGAAGTGCTGTTTAGTAATGGATCCTGTAAGCTGGCATTAAAGGATTATGTTAAAATAGTAGACACCAAAAAGCAGGCGGCATACGGTATGACGAGCTCTACAGGATCCATCACTTCATACAGCAGTATATCCTCCTCACCAGGATCCTTTTATAAACTGGTTGTAAATGATGACCTTGTTGTCCGAAAGGAAAAGGAATATTACCTGTATACACCTGAAAACGGATTTCTGCTTTTCAGGAAAAGCAATTTGATGCAATCCTTTCCCGGGAAAGAGGATGAGATTAAACAATATCTGAAACAAAACAAGGTGGATTTCGACAAGGAATCCGATTTGATGGATTTAATGAAATTCCTGGTAAGATGAAATATTTGAATATTCTGCTGTTTGGAGGGATGATCGTGATGAACTACCTTGCCAATGCATTACCCCTGAATAACAAAACAACCGGGCAACTTTCCGATTCTTATCCCAATCTCTTTGTTCCTGCCGGAATTACGTTTTCAATATGGGGGGCGATCTACCTTTTGCTGGCGGTATATTGCATACTACAGTTCACAGGATCCGGTCAGGTGACGACAACAAAAATCGGATGGCCCTTTGCCATCACCTGTATACTGAATGCTTTGTGGATTGTCCTCTGGCACTATGAGAAACTGCCGCTTTCATTGCTTATTATGACAGGTCTTTTGATCACGCTGATTTATATAAACATACTGGTAAGTGAACAGCCCCAAGGCATAATCAAAGCAATCTTCGGAATTTACCTGGGATGGATATGCATTGCAACCATTGCCAATGTCACTGCCCTTCTGGTTAATTACAACTGGGATGGCTTTGGTGTTTCTGAAGAAACCTGGACTATTCTTATGATATTTGCAGGGTTAATTATTACAGCCCTGGCAATGTATAAGTTTCGGAATCCCTTTATCGGATTATCCGTGATCTGGGCATTTACAGGTATTATTCTTAAACGCCAGCATGATTACCGATCGATAGTAATTGCCTCCCTTATTGCCATAACCATTTTAGCTATCATTATAACCTGGGGATTTTTCAGAAAGATCTCGCTGACATCGTAATAGTAATATCAACCCATCCATGAACCATGAGAAAACTACTGATTTACACTGGCACTCTATTGTTGTCGCTCATCCTCCTTCAGACAGGGCCGTTGCGATCACAAACCGCACAAAATGAATTGCAGAAAGGCAAGACTGTTTTCAGGGAAATAAATTCTGATGAAGCGCACCAATACATCATAAAACTAGAAGCGGACCAGTTTGTTTTTTTCAAACTTATCCAGAAGGGGATTGACTTAATCATAACAACCTATGATCCTGACGGAAAGAAGATTGAAGAATTTGACAGTCCCAACGGTGAGAATGGGCCTGAAAATATAACTTTGATTACCCACAAAAAGGGTAACTATCTCCTCGAAGTCAGTCCCCTCGTTGCCAGTGTTCCATCCGGAAATTATCAGCTCGACATGGTAAGAACCGAGCCCCGGGCGTTAACTCCTGAAAAGCAAATTGACCAACTTTTTACGGTCTGGAACAACCCGGAATCACCGGGAGCTGCCATTGCAGTCGTTCAAGACGGCAGAATAGTTTATGCAAAAGGATATGGAATTGCCAATCTTGAATATAACATTCCCATTACACCATCCACAGTATTTCATATCGCTTCAGTATCCAAGCAGTTTACAACCTTTTCTGTATTGCTCCTTGCCAGTGAGGGGAGACTATCCCTGGACGATGATATCAGAAAATATATTCCGGAGGTTCCTGATTTTGGTAAAACCATTACATTGAGACAGCTGGCCCACCATACCAGCGGTCTGCGTGATCAGTGGAACCTGCTTGCTATGGCAGGTTGGCGTTTGGATGACGTGATCACCAAAGAGCATATCCTGAAACTGGTGAGCAGGCAGCAGGATCTTAATTTTAATCCCGGTGATGCGTTTCTTTATTGCAACACAGGATTTACGCTTTTAGCTGAGGTTGTGGCCAGGGTATCGGGACAGACTTTTGCGGAATTTACACGGGAACGTATTTTTAAGCCCTTAAAGATGACCAATACCCTTTTCTATGATGACCATGAGAAAATTGTTAAAAACAGGGCCTATTCCTATTATACGGATATTTCTGGTCTTAAGAAAAGTGGATTAAGTTATGCCAATGTTGGCGCAACCAGTTTATTCACTACAGTCGAAGACCTGAGTCAATGGGCCATGAATTTCGAAAATCCGGTGGTTGGCGACAGGGATCTTTTTGAGCAAATGAATGAACGAGGAATTCTAAACAATGGTGATACCATCTCCTACGCACTTGGTCAGGATGTTGGCATATACAAGGGCCTGAAATTCATCAGCCACGGCGGAGCCGATGCAGGTTATCGCACCTTTCTGGGACGCTTTCCTGATCAAAGGTTTTCAGTAATTGTATTCAGCAACGAGGCCTCATTCAATCCGGGCGGCTTGGCCATGAAGATCTCAGATATTTATCTCAAGGATAAATTTGTGGTTAAGAAAAAAGCAGAGACATCCGGTGATACATCCACAGAAAGCAGATCCTTTATTGGAAACCCAGAATTACTGAGGCCCTACTGCGGGCAATATGAGCTTCAACCCGGAGTGATCGTGACCATTACACAGGACAACAATAAATTGTATGCTGAAGCTCCTGGTTTGTCGAAGATTCTGCTCAGCCAGTTTACTGAAAGTGATTTCGCAATAAAAGGAATGGATACAAAAGTGGTATTTCTGAAAAATGAAAAGGGAGAAGTTGATAAAATGAAAGTTCATATGAACGGACAGGAAACCCTGGCCCCGAAGATTATGCCTTTTGATCCTGACTCAATTGATTTATCAGTATTTACCGGAAGCTTTTACAGCCCTGAGTTGAGTACTGCTTATACTTTTCATGTAAAGCTGGGCAAACTGATTGCCAGCCATCCCCGGATCAGTGATTTTATGCTGACCCCTGTTAAACCCGATCAATTCTCCTGTGACCAGTGGTTCTTTGGTCAGGTAAATTTTGTGCGGGATGAGAAAAACAATATCACAGGCTGCAAAGTTTCCAGCGGCCGGGTAAAAGATCTTTGGTTCGAAAAACAGCCTTAGAACTGTTTTAAAAGTTCAATCCTCTTTTCAATCGGGGGGTGAGTGGCAAAGATTAATGCCAGAGACGAAAGAGGATTATTCTTTATCTTCTCGCGGGGATTGTCAATAAAAAGCTGAGCAACATCCTTACGCTGCACAGCCTCGATCTGTGAATCCGTGGAAATTTTTTCCAGCGCAGAAGCCAGAGCGAGAGGATTCTTCGTCATTTCAGCGGAACCTGCATCGGCCAGGTACTCCCTTTTTTTGGAAAGCGCAAAGCGGAATATGCTGGATAACAGGTAACCAAATGCGGCTATAATCAAGGCAATCAGGATGATGCCGCCACTGCCCTTTTTTCCTCTGCTGCTGCCCCCGCCACCGAAGCGAACTACCCGAAACAAGGCTTCGGTAACGAAGGCAAAGATCCCTACGAAAATGATGGAAATGATCAATAACCGCACGTCCCGGTTTCTGATATGTGTAAGTTCATGCGCAATAACCGCCTCCAGCTCTTCATCGTTGAGCTTGTTAATAATCCCCCTGGATAGTGAAACTGTAAAAGTGGACGGATTTATTCCACTTGCAAAGGCGTTCAGGGAATCGTCCTCAATCAGGTTTATTTTAGGCATGGGCATGCCACAGCCAATGCATAGGTTTTCCACCAGATTATAAATCCTTTTGTTCTCCATTCGCTCCAGCGCAACTGAACCGGTTGCCTTTCTGATCATGCCTGTATGAAAGAAGTAAGCGATCGTGAACCACAGCAGAATGGCAATAGATACCCACGGAATGTAACGCAGAAAATTCTGATTGGTGTAATAAAACTTTTGCTCAGGTTGTTCTGTAACCAGGTACAAAAAAATCCACACCAGCAAAAGGATAACTGTTGGAAATAAAATCAACAGGAATACCGACTTCAAATTGTTCTTGAGGATTTGCGTATGGAGCCCGACATATTGCATGCCAGCTAAAAGTTAAGTTTAGGAGCTTCTTCTGCATTTGTGCGCTGATCAGCACCCAAATCGAACATGGGTTCCTTCTGAAAACCAAATATGCCTGCCAGGATATTCGAAGGAAAGGTCTGAACGGCATTGTTGAGTTCCTTGGTTGCCGAATTAAAGAATCTGCGTGCGGCAGCCAGTTTGTTCTCAATATCTGAAATTTCCTCCTGGAGTTGAATGAAATTCTGACTTGCCTTCAGATCAGGATAGGCTTCAACGGCAACCCGGAGTCCCTGTAAGGCGTTGGATAACTGATTCTCGGCAACGATTTTTTCATTGATTGTTTTTGCCTGTAGTCCGTTTGTACGGGCATTGGTGATATCCGTAAGAACAGTACTTTCATGTTTCATATATGCCTTAACGGCTTCAACCAGCTGGGGAATCAGATCGAGTCGCTGCTTCAACTGTACATCGATATCAGCAAAGGCATTTTCGCGAAGGTTTCTTAATTTTACCAGTCTGTTATACAGTCCGATAACCAGAAAAACCAGCACTGCCAGTATGGCCAGGATAAATATTGTCATGACTTTTAGGTATTGGTGAATGATCTGCTAATATATTATATTAATATTTATGTTCATTTCCTTTCTTTTTCTATTTTCACGGTTCATTTTGTGATTTAAAACAACCGCTATATGCAAAGTAAACATCCCATTGGTGAAAAAGTTACGGCAATGCGCTCCCTGAAAAACATGGAACCTGTGATTCTGGCAACAAGGTCGGGACTGTCTGTCAGTCAGCTAAACCTGATCGAATCTGGCGTATCCATTCCCTCGCTTGGAGTTCTTATCCGCATTTCACGCGCGCTGGGTATAAGGCTTGGCACGCTTCTTGACGACAGCGAGAAGGAGGGACCTTCTATTACCAGGGCCAATGAATGGCAATCGGGTTATAGTTTTTCAACCAATGAAGACAAGAGCCGGGAGCATCTTACTTTTTACAATATGGCGCCCAACAAGGCAGGCCGCCACATGGAGCCGTTCATAGTTGATATCGAACCCGGTGAAAGCAAGAAAATGTTCAAGTCATCCCACGAGGGAGAGGAGTTCATTTTTGTGATGGAAGGCGCTATAACTGTCGCTTATGGAACCGATATCTTTGAGCTTCATAAAGGTGACAGCATATACCTTGACTCTATTGTAGAACACCTGGTTACTACACCGGGTCCCAAAGCCAGGATTCTCGGCGTGATTTACGTACCCGTCTAATACCTTACAAAATGCAGCTTATTGAATCTACATTGGGTGAACTGCTGGAAAAATGGGCACGTGAGACCCCCGACCATGAATTTATTGTCTATCCCGACAGAAACCTGCGGTTTAGCTATGCCCAGTTCAATACGAGGGTGGATCAGCTTGCCAAGGGATTGATGGCTATCGGTGTAAAACAGGGTGATAAAGTGGGCATATGGGCTACCAATGTACCCGACTGGTCAACATTCATGTATGCCACTGCGAAAATTGGCGCCATCCTGGTTACTGTGAACACCAGTTATAAACTGTCCGAACTGGAGTTTCTGTTAAAAAATGCGGATCTCCATACCTTGTGTCTTATAGACGGATACCGCGACAGTGATTATGTGAGCATGGTTTTTGAACTGGTTCCTGAATTGAAAACATGTGTACGTGGAGAGCTTGTCAGTGGCAAATTTCCGCAACTAAAAAATGTGGTTTTTATCGGACCCCAGAAGCACAAGGGCATGTATAATACCCATGAACTGATCCTGCTTGGATCTTACCTGCCCGATGAGGAAATTGACAAGGCCAGGCAAAGAATTACCTGTCATGATGTGGTGAATATGCAGTACACCTCCGGTACAACGGGATTTCCAAAAGGCGTGATGCTGAGTCATCACAACATTGTGAATTGTGGTCAGAGCACAGGTGATTGTATGCATTACACCCAGGCTGACCGTTTGCTGGTATGTGTGCCGCTCTTTCATTGTTTTGGATGCGTTCTGGCCATGTGCGCTGTCATTACGCACGGCGCCACCATGGTTTTTGTGGAGGAATTCGATCCCTTGCTGGTACTGGCATCGGTACAGAAAGAAAGGTGCACTGCATTATATGGAGTACCTACCATGTTTATCGCAGAGCTCAATCATCCCATGTTCAACATGTTCGATCTGAGCAGCCTGCGCACCGGAATTATGGCCGGATCTCTTTGCCCCATCGAAACCATGAACCAGGTGATGAATAAAATGAACTGCCGGGACCTGATTATTGTATATGGTCTTACCGAGTCCTCACCCGGCATGACGGCCACCCGGATCACTGATTCTCCCGAAGTGAGAGCAACAACCGTCGGAACCAATTATCCGGGCGTTGAAGTCATGGTGGTTGATCCCGAAACGGGTGAGGAGTGTCAACCTGAAGTCCAGGGTGAGATCTGCTGTCGCGGTTACAATGTGATGAAGGGGTATTATAATAATCCGGAGGCTACGGCAAAGGCCATCGATAAGGATGGCTGGCTGCATTCAGGCGATCTGGCCGTGAAGACCACCGAAGGTTTCTACCGGATCACAGGCCGTATAAAGGACATGATCATCCGGGGCGGCGAGAACATTTACCCGCGTGAAATTGAAAATTTCCTCTACCAGATGCCGCAGATCGAAATGGTTGAAGTGGCCGGAATACCCGATGAGAAATACGGTGAAATAGTGGGTGCCTTTGTGAAAGTAAAGGCAGGTCAGAGTCTTACCCAGGAGGACGTTCAGGAATTCTGCCGTGGGAAGATATCACGCATTAAGATACCTAGACATGTCTTGTTTGTGGATGATTTTCCGAAAACTGCCAGTGGTAAAATACAAAAATACAAGCTCCGGGAAATGGGGTTTGAATATGTGAAGGGATTGTGTTCTTAAACAGAAACCAGTTTTTCCAATTCACCAAGATCAACTGAATTTGTATGAAACTCTCCAAACCATCTGATACAGCGGTTTGCATTCAGCGGGAGTCCTGCAACAGGAATGTTGTTCCTTCGGCAGTTCCGCATACCCCAAAGAAGTTCCGGAATGCAGGCAATCCCCAGCACGGCAAATGATTTTCCGTTCTTCAGTGCATATCTGGCCAGTTGCTTCATGCTACCGCTCATCCATATATACGGTTCTATATTATGCTTTTTAAGAATGGCAGATACATGATTCTGATAACAAATCTTGGAACAATGCTTGCATTGATAGTCAAAATCTGTTTTGACAGCCTTGCAGTTCGCTGAAAAGTCGCGGAGACAATACGGCAACAAAGCTACTTTTTTATTGGCCTTTTTAAATTCGGATTTATACAAACGGTTGGTCAGTTCAATCTCAATCATGTACAAATGATACTGATCCCTGGTTGTGGCGAGTCTCCTGTCCCAAAACTTTAGGATAGGCAAACTTTTCAGATGGTCTTCGGTCTCTTCAGTGAATTCTTTTAAACGGGGGGTGATCAATTTAACAATAGTTGAAATGTGTGTTTTGTCATTTCTGCTGTCCAACAGCCCAGGCAGGAAATTCTTTCTGGATGAATAATTGTCGAGTATTCTAATAACCGTGGAGATATCCTTAATGCCTTCCAATATAGTATCAGTTAGCATGCGGATGGTTTCATAATACTTCTGTGTTGACACGGAATTGCCAAATAAAGTATAAGTCTTACCATCGATTGGCCGATATTCCAGTTCTTCCTTATTCATCCGTTCTATTGCAAATTAAAAAGATACTCAATTATTTTATCCTGTCGGCGCAAACCTGATTTTGGGGATTGATATTTCCGTTCTCCAAATCGGTCAGGTTTTGAATGGTGGTTTGGGCTATCTGGGTCAGCGCATTATCAGTAAAATAAGCCTGGTGAGCTGTTACTAGCACATTTGGGAAAGTCATCAGCCGCGAGATCTTATCATCGAGGATAACAATTTCTGAAAGGTCCTTGAAGAAGAGTTTTTCCTCCTGTTCATATACATCAATTCCGAGGTAACCCAGTTGTCCCTCTTTCAGTGCTTCAATAGCCGCCTCGCTGTCAATGAGTTTTCCCCTGCTGGTATTGATCAGCATTGCACCCTTTTTCATAATGCCCAGTGTGTTTTTGTTGATCATCCGGTTGGTTTCGGGTGTCAACGGACAATGAAGAGAAATAATGTCCGATTTCCGGAACACTTCTTCAAGCGTCAGGTAATCAACACCGGCTTCAACCAATGCGGGGCTGGGATATACATCGTACGCCACAACCTTACTGCCGAATCCTTGCATGATCCGGGCAAAGGATGCGCCAATCCTGCCGGTACCGATAACCCCGACGGTCTTTCCATAAAGTTCGAAACCCATGAGCCTTTCAATGGAGAAATTACCCTCCCGTACCCGGTTATAGGCCTTATGGGTTTTCCGGTTAAGGGTCATGATTAATGCCACAGCATGCTCAGCAACTGCGTTTGGTGAATATGCGGGAACTCGCAGGACCTTTAGCCCTAGCCGGCAGGCTGTTTCAAGTTCCACGTTGTTAAATCCCGCGCATCTCAGCACAATAGCTTTGACTTTCAATGACGCCAGCGATTCTAGGACCTCCTTCGACAGGATATCATTTACAAAAACACATACCGCATCAAAGTGCTCGGCTAGTTTTGTTGTTCTGGGTTTTAAGGAGGTTTCGAAATATACCAGGTCATGCTCCGAGGTCCCGTTGGCCTCATCGAGGTACTCCCGGTCATAAGACTTGGTGCTGAAAACGGCAACTTTCATTTCTTTTGTTATTTGTATAACAGAACAACAGTTGAATTGCCTTTTTGTTGAAAGAGGGATTCATATTTGGGAAAACAGACGAGGAATCTGGATTTATCAGAATGACTCGAATTTATCCAGGATTTTGCACATCAGCTCATTGTTGGCAGAAATATGTCGCGTGTTTTCCAGAATTGTGTTTGCCCGCTGAACAAATTCTTCCGGGCTTGATTCTGCTAATGAATGCTGAATAATCTCCTGAATTGCGGCAAAATCCATTTCAAAATGGAATTGCAGCGCCAGCATCTTGTCTTCATATAGAAATGCCTGGTTGGGAAAAAGGGTGGACGAGGCGAGATGCATCGCTCCTGACGGAATATCAAAGGTTTCCTGGTGCCAGTGAAATGGAGTGATTTCTTCAGGAAGAAAATCGAATCCCATCTTATACGCTGCATACTTGTTGATGCGAACCGGGAACCATCCGATTTCCGGATATTCACCCTGACTAACCTGAACTCCCAATGCTCTGGCAATTAGTTGCGCTCCCAGACAGATACCCAAAACTACTTTTGATTGCTCAATGGCCTGCCGGATGAAGGCAATTTCCAATTTTAACCAGGGATACCGTTTACGATCATGAACACTCATGGGACCACCCATGATCACAAGCCAGTCCATGTTTCCAATATCAGGGAATTCATCATGGCTGTACAAATGAATAGTATTGAATTCATGACCTTTACGTAAAGCCCAGTCCCTGATAATGGCAGGACCCTCGAAGGATACATGCTGTAAACACAGGATTTTAAGTTTTTTCACACTAAACCGTCTTTTCTGCAATTGATCTGCCATGTTGGATGCACTTCTGAATGGCATCTTCATCGGGATTCCAATTGATCTTTAGTCCGTCCGCCAGTAGTTCAAATCCGGAATTTTTCAGCGCTTCGTCCACAATCTGCAGGCAACCGTCATGCCAGCCATATGAACTGAAAGCGGCACCCTTTTTCTTTTTGAAACTGAGTCCACGGATTACTTCAAGTATCCCTGCAACCGAATATAAAATGCCCCTGTTAATGGTCGGCGAGCCAACCAGGATGGCCTTGGATTTGAATACCTCGGTAATGATGTCATTCTTGTCACTATTGGAAGCATTAAATAACTTAATATTCACATTCTCATCAACAAGCCTTATCCCTTTGGCAATATTTTCCGCCATGATGCGGGTGGAATTCCACATGGTATCATAAATGATGGTGATCTGGTTTTCCTGATAGGCATTAGCCCATTCGGCATATTTCTGAACAATTTGCAGGGGATTGTCACGCCAGATGACACCATGACTTGTACAGATCATATCGAGCGGCAGATTTAATCCGACAAATTCCTTGATTTTCTTATCCACCAAATGACTGTAAGGAGTAAGAATATTCGCGTAGTACTTGATGGCCTCCTGGAAAAGTTCATCCTGATCCACCAGGTCATTGAACAGAAATTCTGAGCAATAATGCTGTCCGAAGGCATCGTTACTGAAAAGGATATTGTCACCGGTCAGGTAACAAAACATGCTGTCGGGCCAGTGCAGCATCGAAGCCTCCACGAAAATCAGTTCCTTGGTACCCAGACTCAAACGATCACCCGTTTTGACCGGATGAAAATTCCAGTCCTGGTGAAAATGTCCTTTTAGAATCTTTATTCCCCACTCGGTGCAATACACCGGTACACCCGGAATTGCTTCGAGCAGCTCGGGAAGTGCACCGCTGTGGTCGATTTCGCCATGATTTGCCACAACAAAATCAATTTTTTTCAGGTCTATATCTTTGGCAAGATTGCGGACATACTCTTTGGCGAAAGGTTTCCACACCGTGTCGATCAGCACCGTTTTTTCTTCCTTCACCAGATATGAATTATAAGTCGTACCCCTGTTGGTTGAATACTCATTACCATGAAATCTGCGAAGTTCCCAGTCGGTTTTCCCAACCCACCAGACGTTGTTTTTAACTTGTATGGCCATTGAATTTTTTTTAAATTTTCAGACGATTGGCAACCTAAGGTAGCGAAAACAAATGTATTTATCCCGCTTATTCCTTCTTGGCGGGTTTCGCCCTGAGGTATTGCGCCGGCCAGTCAGTTTCCACGTCAAGTTCCCTGGCTGCCATCAATGCGAAATAAGGATTCCTCAGCATCTCACGGCCAAAAAGTATCAGATCAGCCTTGTCTTCCTGAAGAATGGCTTCTGCCTGAATGGCTGAAGTAATTAAACCGACTGCTCCGGTAAAAACGCCTGTTTTTCGGACTGCCTCTGAAAACTGAACCTGGTAGCCGGCACTGAACGGAATTTGCGCAATGGGCAAGTTACCACCCGATGAGCAATCGATAAGATCTACACCATGCTCTTTTAACAACACAGCCAGTTTAACCGTTTCTTCCACTGTCCATCCGCCTTCTGACCAGTCGGTTGAGGATACACGCACAAACAGGGGATTTTCATCCGGCCACACTGACCTTACTGCATCGGTAACCTGCAGAAGCAAGCGGGTGCGGTTTTCAAACGAGCCTCCGTACTGATCCGTTCGTTGATTGGTTAGCGGTGATAGAAATTCAAAAAGAAGATAGCCATGGGCACTGTGAATCTCCGCAACCTTAAATCCGGCCTCCAGTGCCCGCTGGGCAGCATCCTTAAATTTCACAATAATGGATCGGATGCCAGTTTCATCAAGTGATTGAGGGATCCTGTCATCAGCATTAAATGGCAGACTGCTGGGAGCCAGGGTCTGCCAGCCTCCCTGTTCCTCATGGAGTTGCTTTCCGCCTTCCCAGGGCACTGCGCACGAAGCTTTTCTTCCTGCATGTGCAAGCTGAATCCCTGTCACAGCGCCATGGGCATGGATGAAGTCCGTAATCCTTCTTAATCCGGTTATATGATCATTTTTCCATATTCCAACGTCTCCCGGTGTTATTCTGCCTTCGGGTGATATGGCGGTGGCCTCGGTGATGATCAATCCGGTACCTCCGGCAGCACGTGAACCGAGGTGCACCATGTGCCAGTCATTTGTGTAGCCGTCTTTGGCAGAGTACTGGCACATGGGCGACATAACAATCCTGTTTTTCAGCGTTATGCCTTTGATATTTAGTTTTTGAAATAGTCTTGCCATATTCTTTTAAATTATTTGCTGTTGCTTGTATGTTAATATAATTCTATTTTTGATTTCATGAAAGAACTGACCATTATCTTTTTTAGTTCCTGGAAGTTCGCAGCAACTTTTCCGGTTGCTGTTTATGCCATGAAAATGTCGTTTGCAGAAACGCTGATCTACACCAATATCGGGGGTGTGATAGGAACCCTTGTTTCGGTTTTTTTATCAGGCTTTATTTTGAGAAAATGGCAACAATACTGGCCGGAGAAATTTAAATTCCAACGGAAAAAGCGAAGGATCTTCACACCGGCAAACAGGAGGCTGGTCAGATTCAGGTTGAAATACGGGCTTTTCGGAATCGTAATCTTAAGTCCGGTGTTGTTCTCCATTCCACTCGGTTCATTTCTCACCGTTAAATATTACGGGCTTAAAACATCAAATATTTTATGGCTCATTGCCGGACAGGTTTTCTGGTCCATAGCATACACCCTTATCTATACCCAGGTAAAGGCGGTGCTTACCTAATGCCTATTTCCTGATCTCAATCAATAGATGATGATCCGAAATCCTGGTGATTGTCTCTCCTGCGGGCATTTTTCCTGATCCGGCAGATAAGATTACTGGATCCCAGTCGTGCAATGCTGCAAATGCATTGATATCCTCCCGGGTTGAGAACCGGACCGACAAAACAGTCACGTCCCCACGCTGCAGAACGACCGCACAATATCCTGTAGTCTCACCGAAATAATCAGACAGGTCAGGAGCCCCGTTCATAATGCCCAGTTTCCCTTTTACGAGAATGGCTTCGCGGTTAATATTTTCAGAAGAAACACCAGGCAGGTAACCTGAGATATCGGCTGATCTTTCGTTTATTTTATGAACGATGGCCTCTCCGATTTTCAATGAATTTAAACTGTCTGTTTTGTTACCTTTACTATTGATAATACTGATATAAAATGCCCCGGAACATATTTGTAACTGGTATTTCGTCTGGCATGCAAAGGGCGATAAAGGGGGCGTGCTTTTGCACTGGTACCTCGATACGGAGAATATACCAAAGGCCTCTTCGGGGCCGTTCATCCTGTATATTTCAGTAATATAACTTCCTCCCGTCAAATGGATTTCATTGATCCAGGCGCCGGAAAAACCATACTCAAGGTAGAGTTCCGCCCCTCCGTTTATGTATCCGAAAAGTGAGGATCCGGTATATGTTCTCGGTTTTTCAAACCTGGCATCCGGAAGATCGATTTCATCAATGGAAGGAAAGGAGCCCGGTACCTGAGAAAAACAATCCATGGAAAAGAAAAAAAGGAAGAACAGTATCGGGTAATGTTTCGTCATGATCAGATTATTGATGCAATAAGACCATTTCTGTCATCCCAAATCATATTCGTGCAGGTCAATCTTTGCCTTATCAGATATACCTAATCCCAGACCAGATGACATGGTCAGGAATTTCAACACCTCAGGTGTGGCTTCCTTCTGAATACCTTCGGTAATTCGTTTCCCGGCAATGATGTCATAACTGATCCTGTCGAGGGCTACAGGATCGGAAGCAACAAGAATGGTGTTATAATTACAGATGAACTGGGGATTGGCACCTGGTCCGCCGTTAAAGCATCCGCGAAGTCCGTCACAAATATTCAGCACTACCTTATCCCGAATGGGAGCAAAGGCGCAGACTTCAGCACAGGTTTCGTTCCAGAGTTTGGCATGAAGCCTCCCCGTATTGGATATTGCGCCATAGGCAAGGTTTTTCATGGCATTGGTAATGGAACTGCCTGCATTCTTGAGAATGGGAATATTAATGATCTTATCGAGATCGCGGGTGACTATTTTTGTGAAATAGGAATACATGCCGCCATTCACCATATAGGGCATGGTTTCAGCGTCGTATTCGCCCTCCACATCGGCCCAGTAATACCACTCCCTATCTATATTCCTTTCACCGTAGAGCTTCCCATCCTGGTCATAAAATGAACCCTTATCATCCTGCAACTCGGTACCTTGTATTTTTATCCCGGGATAATTTTCAGCATTGAAACCGACATCCTTTAATTCCATTTCCCTTCTGTCCCATATGATGATGTTCTCTTTTGGGATACCGCTCTCCAAAAGCTGTTTTATAACCGACCGGGTAACGGCATGACTTGTTGAAAGAAGCTTCCCTGCAACAGGATTTACTTTTAATCCTATTCTTTCACCGGGGTTGACAAATGTTCTCCATGCCTTTGTCAGGTCTTCCAGCCCTGTGAGCTCAAGCATCGCCTTCCTGATCATCAGGTAAGCTTCCTGTTCAACCGGTTCATCATTATTGACAGCCTTTGAATTCTTAACATATATTACCTTACCCGGATATTTGCCAGGCATTGAAAAAGCGGTTCTTGGTATTTTCGCAGCATCAGCGACATTCGTTGCTGGTTTATCCTGGTTTTGAACAGATTCTGAAGCAAAAAGTGAAAAAGGTTTAGCAGCAAGGGTTGCGCTTCCTGCTCCAAGAATTGTAAAGAATCTTCTTCGGTTTAGTGAATTCTTTTTCATGGTTTATATTATTATTTGAATATCGAACTCACCTGATCCAGTTTCACCATATCCTCATCCGAGAGCCTGAATGACATGGCACCGGTATTTTCCCTGACATGACTTTCCTTTGTTGCGCCGGGAATGGCGACCACAGAGCTGCTATGATAGTGGATAAGCCAGTTAAGGGCTACCTGTGAGGAACTCACGTTGTATTTGATCGCCATCTCCTTAACCAGCATGATCACAGGCTTGCTTTTCTCGAGTCCCTGGGGTTTAAACAGGGAGCTGTATTTTCGAAATCCTATATTCTTAAGCAGTTCCGGATTATCGTGAAATTTACCGGTTACCAGGCCCTGTGCGAGGGGAGAATAGGCAATGATGGTAATGCCCAGTTTCTTTGCCAGATCCATTACGCCATTCGATTCGATCCTGCGGTTAAGCAAGCTATATGGCACCTGGTTGGTAGCCAGGGCAATTCCTTTCTTATCAAGCGCTTCCCAGGCATTTCTCATTTTCTGAGCTGAGAAATTGCTGACTCCGATGTTTTTGATCAGCTTCCTTTCCAGTAATTCAGCCATGGCGGCCATCTCGTTCTTTTCGTTTGAAAAACCCCAGGGTTGGTGAACCTGGTAGAGGTCGATGGGATAGGGGGCCAGCGCTTCAATACGCTCGTTGATTGTTTTGGAAATGTTGGAAGCGAACCGGAACATCGGCCACCATTTGGTTGCAATAAGGACATCACCCGGGTTTTTCCCGGCAGTCTGCAGGGCTCTGGACAAACCTCTTTCCGATGCGCCATTGCCATATACTTCGGCAGTGTCAAACCAGTTAATCCCGCCTTCGAGAGACAGGGAAACAACTTTATCAATGAGACTGTCTTCCAGGGTAGGCCAGAATTTCCCGGCCATGTTCTTTTGTTTGCTGAACTGCCAGCAACCAAGTCCGATTGGTGTGACCATCATACCTGTGCGACCCAACGAGCGAAGTTTATCTGAATCTTTCATATTATTCCTTTTTTGGTTCAAAGGTATGTATATCTGCGATGATTAACATCACCGTGAACGTATCTCTTTTCTCATAAAGCCGGTGTAGGATAAAATAAAGCAAATCACTGTGGCTGCAATTAATCCTGTAACCTGCGCCCATACCAGCATAATACTCTGACTCAATGGCAACGGGCCGGCGATTGCTCCGTAAAGCTGTTCTGTGGATAAGGTTCCCAGACTTCTTACAGAAGGTCTCAGCAATGTTGTTGAGGCTACACTGAATAAATCGTTTGGCAAAACTCCCATTAGGCCCGTTATCAGCTTATTATAATTGGTTATTTGCTGTAATGAGTCAGTAACGGATGGCTCGATCATTTTTGAAATCAGGTTTATGATCATCGGGTAAAAAATGATAAAGAACAGCCATACGGAAATGCCCGATAGAGCAGATGTGGCAGGCTGGCGAAAACGCACTGAGAACAGGATCGACAGATTCAACCAAAAGGCAACGTAAACAATGCCCAACAGAATGAAAGATACAATACGCAGGAATTCTTCCGGTGTGGGAGGTATACCTATGACTACCAGACCAATTCCCATAACCAGAAAACCCAATGCGAAAAGTAAGATACCGATGACGGTCAATGAGCCAATAAATTTTGCATTTAGAATACTGTCACGATGTATGGGCTGGGATAGTATCCTGCTCAATGTGCCCCGGTTCTGCTCGGAATTTATGGCGTCAAAACCCAGGCTAATGCCAAGCAAAGGTCCCAGAAAACTGATTAAAACCAGGTAGGATGGCATGGTTCCGTCGGAAATGGTGAACAGCCTTAAAAAAAAGAATGTATCCTCTGAATCTCCAGGGCTGGCCATTTTTTCCATATGGGCAATTGCAGTATACACCGAACTGAAACATGTCAGCGCGATAATTGCAATGAGTATAATGAAGCGCCAGCTGCGCACATGATCTGAGATTTCTTTTTTCACCATGACCCAGAAGGGATGTGTAGCAGTAGATTTCAATAAAGAATGTCTACCTTGATTAAAATATTTGAAGATGCTATTCATGGTCTTTGCCTCCTTCAAAGTAGCGATAGTAAATATCATTAAGTCCGTATTCCTTTCTGCTCAGGTAAGTCAATGAGGCACCCGATTCCACGATGCACCTTGCAATATCAGCAGTTGCATCATAGGTACAAGCTATCTCCCAGAGGTTGTTCCTGGAGTGAACCGATTCGATGCCTTTCATGGGAAGAACCAAAGCGGATAACCATTCAACCGAAATGTTGCTTCCGGCTATCCCTGCTTCAACCACATAAGGACTGCCTGCAAAGAGCTTACCGGCTAAAGTGCGAACATCCCCTTCAGCGATAAGCTTACCATTCACGAACAAACCTACACGGTCACACACCTGCTGCACCTGATGGAGATGGTGTGATGAAAACAATACCGTGATTCCTTCCTCTTTGCTGAGTGTCACGATCAGATCGAGAAACTCCTTAACTCCCGTGGGATCAATACCTGAAGTGGGTTCATCCAGGATGATAACCTCCGGATTTTTAATCAGCACATCAGCAAGCCCTAGCCTTTGCCGCATCCCCCGCGAATAAGCCATGGTTTTTTTCCCTTTTTCGTCTGTCAATCCAACACGCATCAAAAGTTTTTCTGCCCTTTGACGAGCCACTTCATCTGCTATGCTGTTGAGACGGGCTGTATACATCAGGTTTTCAAAACCGGTTCTGTCATCATAAAAGCCAACATCCTCAGGTAAATAGCCAACTTTACGTTTCACTTCAATCGGATGGCTTGTGGAATTAATTCCGCAAACACGGGCAGATCCGTAGGAAGGTTCAGTCAATCCCAGCAACATAAGGATGGTAGTTGATTTGCCTGCTCCGTTCGGACCCAGCAGGCCGAATACCTCTCCTTTGCCAATGGTGAGGTTGAGATGATCCACAGCGGTGAATTTGCCATACCTCTTGGTAAGGTCCGCCAGTTCGATACTCCAGTCAGACACGGCTTACCTCCTTCCGTATTTGCGGAACAGATAATAAACGCTTCCCAATGCAATCAGAATGATAAAGATGCCAATCCATCCCCAAAGCATGGAGGTTACAACCGACGCCCTGTAGGAAGCTTTTGCCGTAACTTCCTGTGTTTTGGCTTCGAAATTGACTAGATAATCACCGGGGATGGCCTTTTTACCTGCTTTAATGGTTATATTGACTGCAGCAACATCACCTACCGCCAATTGGTCCACTTTATCAGGTTCAATGTCAACGTCCCAATTGGAAGGACCCGTGGAGGTCAGATTGATATTTTGAAGCAGCGAAGTTCCCGTATTCATGATTATAAATTCAACCCTTTTTGAATCACCGGCAGTGATTTTTGAGCTTAGCAAGCCGGTACGGGTTGTCAGTTCCATGTTATAGGTTCCTGTAATTACAATTTGCAGTCTCAATTCTGCAGAGGTTGCAGTGGTCGAAGCCTTTATGGGAATTTCGTAGGTTCCTGCTTTAACGCTGGCGGGTGTCTTAATGTCAATCGCAATTTTGGCTGCATTATTCGGTTCAATGTCAACAGATGTCACCTTGATATTGTTGACTTTAAACACAACTTCCCAGCCTGGCGCAGCACTTGCCATCAGTGCATACAATTGTTTGTCAGCTGTACGGTTCCTTAACTCCCCGCTAAAGGAGAAGTTTGAACCGCTATGACCCTGCATATTGGCCTGTGAGGCTGTAAATTCGGTTTTAAAAGTTCCTTTTTCCGAAACGTTAATGGTAATGGGGAGAGAAGCATGACCCACTGCAATAATTTTAAAACGGTAATTGCCTTTATTTACCTGCAGGGGAACATCCACCCTGAGGGACAGGCTTTTTCTTTCGCCCGGGAGTATGGAAAGCTGACTGACAGTCCATCCTCCCGATTTAAGTGTATAAGTCCAGCTTCCGGGTATACCCGATAATTGAATATCCACCCGTTGCAGTACTTTGCTGTCATTGATCAAGTCGATGGTATAATCGACGGATTCACCAGGAGGAACCGATATCCTGGTATAGGGTGTATAGAGAGTAACGCTGTCAGAAACCCCAGCAGCGTAAATGCTGAGAGACATTCCCCATAGAACAAGGGGAAAGAACCTTCGGATAAATTTCGTACATGATACCATAAAAAATCCTCCAAAATTTTTAAATGAGATAAAGTACGGGGCACAAATTTATAATTTGGAAGAAAATTTCAAAACGCTCTGTTTATAGATGTTCTGATCCAGATCAATCTAAAATATTGATTTATTTGAAGAAATAGCGGTTACCGGTAATTGTTAAAAAAAATTAAAAAATCTGCCGTAAACCCTCTCCCCATCTCCCCATCTCCTTGTCCCCTTGTCTCCTAGTCTCCTATTCTCCTTGTCCCCTTGTCCCCTTGTCTCCTAGTCTCCTAGTCTCCTTGTCCCCTTGTCTCCTAGTCTCCCCCTCTTTCTTCTCTTGTCCGTAATCGTACACTGCCTGTCTGAATTGATTCAGTTTCCAGTAGTATGATTATTATCTTAAACCGTTATAATAAACATATAATAAGATACTTACAGACTTTGGCACGGTATGTGTAAATCCTATATCAAACACTAAAAAAACAAACATTAAAAAATAAAACAATGAAAACACAAACGAACCACCTGAAAAAAATCGCTGCCACGGCCTGTGCTGCTCTTTTAATCGCTACCGGAAGCTATTCGCAATCCGATGCCGGATACAGTGAATCTGAACTGATTTCCCTGGTTAACCTTGAAACCCTGGTATCGCTTACCGAAAAAGCAATCATGTATAACGCTCCTGCAGTTCCAGAATCGGAAGTATACTATGTCGAGTTTGAAAGACTGAATGCGCTGGCTGACGCCACCGAGGCCTCCCTGAAATATGAAGCCCCGGAAGCTGATGAGAATGAAGTTACTGTTGAAAAAGAAAGACTGGAGTGGTTGGCTTCTGCTACTGAAGCATCGTTGAAGTACAATGCTCCCGATGTTGATGAAAACCAGAATGAAACTATGATTGCAAGTACCAAATAAATCGTATTACCATGTTTAAACAACAGTTTCCGGATCACGGATAACCTGCTGTCAGCTTAAGAGCGCAGCAGGTTTTTTGTTTTTATGAAATATTAATTTCAATCCCGGCGGGATTGCATGTTTATAGAAACAATTATGAAATATGGAAATGCGATCCCAGCCGGGGTCGTATATTTTTCATATCCGGTATTTCTATAAACATACGACCTCTCTGAGGTCGGGATTATTCTGCTAATTTGATCAATTCTATCTCATTTTTGATTTTCTAACCATTCAAACAGGTATTGTACTTTGTATTCTATTTCAAATGCTTTTAAAAATGCAAGATATTCGTCCCTGAAAGTCAATTTCTTGTGATGTTCTTTCTGATTATCAATATATTTTATTACATCATTTAATTGTGAATGACTATATGAAAAGGCCCCAAAACCTTCCTGCCATTGGAAATTTGATTGAAAGAATTTTTTTTCTTTAACAAATGTATTGGACGATTTCTTGATTTCTCGGACTAACTCAGATAAACAGCACGTTGGTTTCATACCAATCAAAAAATGAACATGGTTTGTGGTACCATTGATAGATAACATCTTTTGCCCTTTGTTTTGCACAATTCCAGTGATGTATTTGTACAGTTCTTCCTCCCATGATTTTTGAATCAACGCATTTCGGTTTTGCACGGCAAAAACTACCTGAACATAGATCTGGGTAAAAGTATCAGCCATATATTAAGGTTTAATGGTTTGTAATCCTAATCCCGGAGGGATTGTATGTTTATAGAAAACATATTATTAATTTATGTACGACCCCAGCCGGGGTCGTATATTCTTCATATACGTTATTTCTATAAACATACAACCTCTCCGAGGTCGAAATTAGATGCTATCAAATATTCTGGTATCATATAATGATTTTATTGCTTATGATTAAGCCTGAACGACGAATTTGGAAAACTCTGCTGTAAATATATAATTTCCAATATAAAAATACTGGTCAGGATCCAATCAGATAATAACCAACAAGGTACAGTCAAAAATTCTGCAGGCATGGCACTAATTCCTATAAATCTACATCATGTAAATACCCAAGTCAAGTAATCGGATGGTACTAAATGATCACGAACAGGGTTAAGTTTGGAATTTTCTCCTTAAATTCAGGCCTGAATTGAAAAACAGGAAAATGCATCATCCTGATTTATCGATCAACATAGCCAAAGAATCATTCAGCATCTACGATTTTTACAAAGCCAAAGAGATTATAAAAGAAGGAGAACTGGCAGCAGAGAAAGCGCTGTTGCAGTTCGCATCTTCTACAAAACGCGCTGCACTTTCACACTGATCTCACCTTTTAGGGAATAAGTATCCATGCGCGGTAATAAGGATCTACAGGCAATCCGTTGCATACACCACATTCGGACTCCCGGTCTGATCGACCCAGGGATTGCCTGCCGGAAGCGGTAAGATCCATACACAGACTTTCAGGAGCGAAGGCATATTTTGGATATGCAGGTTTTCCAGGTGGGTGTTGCTGGTAACATTCAGGGTGGTAAGCTGATTACTGCCACAATACAGGTATCTCAGGGTAGTACAGGCTGAAATATCCATGCCGGTCAACTGGTTCTGGCCGCATACCATGTAATACAGGTCGGCATTGTTCGACAGATCCAGGGTAGTCAACTGGTTCTGAGAGCAATCAAACCAGCCTAAAGCCGGATTGTGCGAAAGATCAAGGGAAGTTAGCTGGTTTTGCTGGCAATAAAAGGTCGATAAGTTGGTGTTTTTGGACAGATCAAGGTCAGTCAGTTGATTATTCTCGCATCCAAACCCAAACAGATTCGTGTTATGGGTGACATCGAGGTTCGTCAGCAAATTGTTTTCACAAATTAACCTGGTAAGTGCAATATTTGAGGAAACATCCAGGGTACTTAACTGGTTATCATTACAGATTATCATATCGAGTGCCAAACACTGAGATACATTTATGGAAGTGAGTTTGTTACGGGAGCAATTCAAGGTTATCAAGTTTCCATTAGAGGTCAGATTCAAGGTATTGAGACGGTTTCCTGAACAATTCAGATCTTCCAGAACAGTATTGTGGGAAACGTCTAATTGAGTGAACTTGCCATTGGCACAGTCAAAGATCTTCAGATGCGTCAGTTCTGAAAGATCCAGACTGGCCAGGGAGTCGCCTTTGCAATACAATTGTTTAATGAGCGGATTGGCCGAAAGATGAAGAGTCTCAAGGCCATCATAAGAACAGTTCAGAACCTCCAGCTGTGTATTGTTCGTGATATTCAGAGTGACCAGGGGATTGTGTTCGCAACTCAGATAAACCAGACTGGTATTGTGGTGAAGATCAATTGCGGTAAGCTGGTTCCATCCGCAGCGGAGCGTATCCAGATTGACAAAGGATTCGATACCGCTCAAATCAGAAATATTGTTTTCGCTTATATCCAGTGCACGGATTGATTCGGCCTCTTCGGGACTGATTTTTCCATTCTGGTCCTTGTCAACGCCCTCGGCGATCAGTGCCTGCAAAAACATGTCATCCGATACTACGATTTCAGGAACAGGGTCTTTTTCACATTGCCAGAAGAAAACCGCAGTCAAAATGACCCAACCGAACGGGATAATTGCTTTCATACCTTAACCTGTATTGATGTTCAATAAAAATAGAATGGTTCTTGAATCTTGAATCTTAAGTCTTAAATCTACGATCTGCAATCTTTCTGCTGCAGAAAGTAATTTTTATTGCTATTTCTCGCTATTAATCCTTGCTTAACTTTAATCTTGCTTTTTTAACCAGAAATACTGCAATATAAAAGGCAAAGGAAGAGAACATATTCAAAATGAGAATAACAGCAAATCCTTTTCCATAAATAAAGAGAATTGAGAATGCCAGCATCGCCGAATTAAGGAATATGGCAATTCTCCATGATTCCTCCCTTAAGGTTTTATATTCTTTTAATTCAACTCTTTCTTTGGAGAAAATTGTTAAAAGAAATCCAGCAAGAATGCAAATCAGCGTGATCTCTTCAAAAACATTGGTGGTAATGATTGCAAAATATTTCGTTTGAATATAAGATGAATGCACAGCCAATACCGGTATTTTAATTTTAATGCGTTGAATCTGGTTAAGTACTATTAATGTCAGGCCAGTCAAAAAAAATGCCCATCCTACATATTTGAATTTATAGGAAATCATCAGATCCTGCTTTAGTGGTTTTTTTCAGAAATATCAGGGATGGAAGTATCTAATTTTCAACGCTGCCTGAAAGTATAAAATTAAAAGTGGAATTGTCATCCAGTGTATATTCAATGCCAACCATTCCAAACCGGTGATTGGCAATATAAACAATCTTGCTGACTCCCGGAAACGGAGTGGGGGATTCTTCAACTTTAATGACCTTTATGAGCATGAACCCATAGGAATAGTCGTCGTCGGTTGATTTGTAAATCACTTCACGGCTTATGCCTGATCCGCCAGAATAAACGTCTCCGACTTTGGAGTCATATTTAACAATTATACCCGGGTAAGCTGGAATTTTACTTTCAATGCCAGCGGTGGTTATTTTAAATTGAACATCGGAAACCGATACCGTGTTTTCTGTCACTTCAAACTCCGGCACAGTGGAAAGTATGTCAAGAATATCCTGATTGGTGATAGTCGCTGTTGCGGTTAAAGTGGATATACCATCCTCAAGCGATGTCACAATGGCTGATGCATTGGTTACTCCTGGAATGTTAAACGCATCAAGTTGTTCTCCGAACTCACCCATTGGAGACTGATCTCCACCAAGTCCCTCATTATCATCTTTTTCGCAATTACACACGACAAGTGCAATGATTGCAGCTGTAATCAATAGTTTAATCTTCATGGTAAGGAAATTTTGGTTTGTTGTATTGTGAAATATAGTTAAACGTGGCAACATAGGTAATGATTTTTATCAAAATACCAAATGACTGACGATGCGTTAATTCCAAATCCCGCTGCCAGCAATGGCTTATACACGCCTTTGGTTGCCGTTTTATTTTTTTGTAATTAATATTTTATCTATCTTATTACCATCAATATCTATGATCTCAATTCTATAACCCTTATAATCAAATTTATAACCCATGTGAGGAACTGTATTTATTTTATTAAGTATAAATCCGGCTACGGTAGAATAATCAATTTTTTCGAAATCAATTGTAAAATCTTCAATTATATCTACTAGTGTTTCTATCGGTGCATCGCCACTTACCAGAACTGATTTATCATCACGAATAAATACATCAGGATCATAAATTTCCCCTTCATCAGGGATTTGTCCAACGATATTTTCAATTATATCGTGGATTGTAATAATACCCTCAAATCCGCCATACTCATTAACAACACAACAAATATGAGTTTTTTTTTGCCGAAGCAGATTTAATACTTTTTGAGCATCCATATTCTCAGGAACTATGAGTGGCTGATTGACCAAATCTCCAATTTTAAAACTGTTGCTTATTGAGACCGATTTATAGAAATCTTTTAAAATCAATATTCCTTGAAAATTGTCTACTTCTCCTTTGCTACAAACTACTTTACTATGTTGAACTTCAGATAATGCCCTTTTGATTTCATCATCAGGTTTATCAATATCTATCCATTCAACATCAGTTCTATGTGTCATAATGTGTTTAGCTTTCTTATCAGAAAAGTAGAAAACATTCTCATGAATAAAGTTTTGTTCTTTCTCAATCACACCCTCAGCAGATGCTATTTTAATCATTTGTCTGAGTTCTGCCTCAGTAAATTGTTCTGTATGTTTTTTTATCCCAGTTAACTTAACTACAAAGTTTGTTGATAATGATAAAAGTTTCACAAATGGAAAAAAGGCTCCGCTAAAATAAAAAATTATGGGTGCTACACGTATAGCAATCTTTTCTGGATTACCTAATGCAATTGTTTTGGGAACTAATTCACCAATAACAATCGATACGTATGTAATAATTACTATTGTAAGGAACAATGCTATCTCATGAGCATATGGTTCTGTAAAGACAAATTTTTCAAAGAATGGTGAAACATCATCAGCTATATTCATCCCTCCATATACTCCGGTAACAATACTAATCAAGGTTATACCAACCTGGATTGCTGATAAGAAGTTCTCAGAATCATTTAGCAATTGCAGGGCCGTTTTTGCCCCTTTACTTCCATCACGCCTTGATTGTTCAAGTCTGGCCCTTTTACTTGAAACCAATGCTATTTCAGATAAAGCAAAAAATCCGTTCAATAAAATCAATATGCTTAATACAAGTATTTCCATGTCATTTCATTATAATACATTCTCTAAAGTGGAAACCAACCTTTGCATAAATGTATTGTGTTTATTTTATTATTAAAAATAACATTACAAACTTTGAAGCGGAAGATGGCCTTCCAATTCTTAACAGAATTTCTTTAATTCTTAACATGTAACTGCTTGATATTTTGTATATTTGATAATCATTAGCTTTGCGGCATTCATGAAACCCACTAATCCCGGATCACGCAAACAAAAGATCATACTGTATTATATCCTTGCGGTAATACTACCTGGCATTTTTCTGGGTTATATGGCCTATCGGGGCATCCGTAACGACCAGGCTCTGCGCGACAAGGAGAGCCGGAGGAAGCTTGAAAAGAAGTTACCTGAGTTTTAATCTGCAAAAATCTTGAAGAATGAAAGCAAAATCAATAATTGAAGTCTTACTGGTATTTATTTTAATGAAATTTTTTTCAATATGGCTAGATTCGATTCTTGTAAATGCTGATGTTGATTCCGGATGGAGAACTTTCTTCTTCGGTTTACAGGCGATAATTATTCCTGTCGCAATTATTGGATTTTCTGGAAGAAAATGGTCAACTTACGGTCTGTCTTTAAAGGACAGCAAATCACAGATTCATTATGGATTTGCAGGAGCAATGATTATGATGATTCTTGGTTTGGGGTTTGGATTTCTTAAAAGTCGGGGAATAAGTACAAGTGGCAGGACGGGATCCATTGTAATGTCGCTTATTGCAATAATAATGATTGCACTATTCGTTTTTATATTCAGGAAAAGTAAAAAAAATGATAAAACTGAAAAAAAATTAAAGATTAGGTTGATTTACCAACTTTCTATTTTATTAATAATGATAGGAAGCCCTATTGTAGCTGCTCTAATAAAAGGGAACAATGTACAAGGTATAATTGCATGGGACCTTTACTTTCTAATTATGGTGGGGTTCGGAGAGGAGATAAAATTCAGAGGATATTTTCAATCAAGGATTAATGAAGGATATGGGCGCCCCTGGAAATTTTTTGGTATATCATTCGGCCCAGGGTTATTAATTGTCTCACTGCTTTTCGGTCTTTCTCATATTATACAGTTTGGTGTTTTTAATCCATTTTTAGGTCAATATAATATCAATCCCTGGATGGGACTTCAAGCATTCTTCGGAGGATTCTTTTATGGGTTAATCCGTGAGAAGAGTGAGAGCATCGTATCATCTGGAATTGCCCATGGAGTGCCCAATGCATTTGGACAAGTACTTTCAATGGCTTTACGATAGGGCAAGCTATAATCGAATCAACATGAATGAGACTTAACGATTTATCATTTCATGTAAGCAATAAGATAGTCCTACTAAATCTTCAATCTTGAATCTTGAATCTTAAATCTTCCTTCTTCGATCTGCAATCTGCAATTTTCAGTCTATTTCCCGATACAAAAATTCTTGAATATATTCCCCAGTACCTCATCATTCGTGATCTCCCCGGTAATCTCACCCAGGTAGTGGATGGCCTCACGGATGTCCTGGGAGAGAAGGTCGCCGGAAAGTCCGCTGTTCAATCCGTCAGTGGCCCTTTTCATCGCCTGCAAGGCATTTTCCAGCGCCTCGAAATGCCTGACGTTGGTGATGATAACATCATTTTCATGGGTCGCCGTGATGCCGCAAGCATCCATCAATGCCTGTTCAAGCAAGGGAAGATTTTCTCCGGATTTTGCAGAGAGGGGGATGAGGATTTCATTTTTATCAAGCACATCTTTGAGATCACTGAGAATCAGCTCCAATTTGTCAGCCGTTATAAGATCCATTTTGTTCAACACAATGATCCTGTGTTTTTCATCTTCTCCCTGCGCCGCTCTTATCTTTTTCCCCAGCTGCGTGATTTCCTCGGGCTTGCTTCGGGTATCGAGAACCTGGATCACGATGGATGCCTGACCGATCTTCTGCCAGGTGCGCTGGATACCCAGCTTTTCAATGACATCTTCGGTATGCCGCAATCCGGCAGTATCAATGAGCCTGAAATGTAGTCCCCGGATACTGATGAGATCTTCGATGGAATCCCGGGTGGTGCCTTCGATTTCCGATACAATGGCTTTTTCTTCCCGAAGCAACAGGTTCAGCAGGGTGGCTTTCCCGGAATTGGTTTTGCCAACAATGGCAACCGGAATACCACGTTTGATTACATTTCCCAGGGTAAACGAATTGCTGAGACTTTCCAGTACCCCTGTGATTTCATCCAGCAGCGCTTTCAGCTGGCCGCGGTCAGCAAATTCCACATCCTCCTCGCTGAAATCCAGTTCCAGTTCAACCAATGAGGTGAATGTGAGCAGCTTATCCCTCAGTTTTTTAATTGCGCCGGTAAATCCCCCCCGCATCTGATGCATGGCCACGCGGTGCGACGCCCGGGAACCTGACGAAATCAGGTCAGCCACAGCTTCTACCTGAGTCAGGTCGAGTTTGCCGTTGAGAAAGGCCCGCATGGTAAACTCCCCTGCGGTTGCCATTCTGGCGCCTGATTGAACCAGCAATTCCAGGACTTTTTTTTGAATATATGGAGAGCCATGACAGCTGATCTCAACGGTATCCTCTCCGGAATAGGAATGGGGGTTTTTAAACAAACTTACCATTACCTGGTCAATAACCTGGGAGCCGTCGTAAACCGATGAAAAATGCACTGTATTGGCAGGTTGATCCAATAATTTACCCTTTCGGGCAGGCAATTGAATAATCTTCCCGGCTATCCTCAGTGCGTCAGGTCCACTGCAGCGGATTACGGCAATGGCACCCCGACCCGGCGGAGTGGATATAGCACAAATGGTATCGGATTGTGAATACATGGCAATCGGTTTTCAATGGCTTCGGGGCAAAGGTAAATCGAATACGAATAAGAATGTTAAAACCTCTTCTGAATAAATGGTTTTTTATGCTATTTTTGAATGGTAAGTTATTCAGATAAAATGAGCATATTGGTAAACAGGAATTCGCGCGTTATTGTGCAGGGATTCACAGGCAGTGAGGGGACTTTCCATGCACAACAGATGATAGAATACGGAACGCAGGTTGTCGGAGGCATTACTCCCGGAAAGGGGGGGCAGAATCATCTCGGCAGACCGGTTTTTAATACGGTTCAGGAAGCAGTAAAGGCAGCCGGCGCAGATACTTCTGTAATATTCGTTCCTGCTGCCTTTGCGGCCGATGCCATTATGGAGGCCGCCGAAGCGGGAATAAGGGTTGTGGTTTGCATTACCGAAGGCATTCCCACCCTCGATATGGTAAAGGTGAAACAGTATGTAAGCGGCACTGAAACCCGGCTGATCGGCCCGAATTGTCCGGGCATCATTACCCCTGGCGAGGCCAAAGTGGGCATTATGCCTGGTTTTATCCATCATAAGGGTCATATCGGAATTATTTCCCGATCCGGTACCTTAACCTATGAAGCAGTTGACCAGGTAACCAAAGCAGGTTTAGGGCAATCCACCTGCATAGGTATTGGGGGTGATCCCATCATCGGAACCACTACACTCGAAGCCATTCAATTGTTTATGAATGATCCTGAGACCGAAGGAATTATCATGATCGGGGAAATAGGGGGCAGTATGGAATCTGACGCTGCCAGGTGGATTAAGGATAATAGCTCAAAACCGGTTGTGGGATTTATTGCTGGTCAAACGGCACCAAAAGGGAGAAGAATGGGACATGCGGGGGCCATTATCGGAGGGACTGAAGACACAGCGGCAGCCAAAATGAAGATCATGCAGGAATGCGGGATTTTCGTTGTGGAATCACCTGCAAATATTGCTGCAACCATGGTGAAAGCTTTTAAATAAATACTATAATGCAAGTCAAAGGAACAGCACTCAGAACCACACGGGATTTTGTCAAAGTCAACTTCCCCGATTTTTACAATAAATGGCTCGATGCACTTACGCCGGAATCAAAAAAACTGTATTCCTCAACCCTTGATGCAACCTCCTGGTATCCTTACAAAGAAGGTTATTCTATCCCGGTTGGCAGAATCATGCAGATCTGTTACAACAATGATATCAAAACCGGAGGCGACCAGTTGGGGAGCTGGAGCGCTGAAATCGGTCTGAAAGGATTTTATAAGGTTTTTTTACTGATTGCTTCACCGCAGTTTCTACTGCAGCGTGCATCCAAAATATTTACCACTTTTTATGAACCCAGTGAAATAGAAGCATCCATTACCGGACCCAATGATGCTATCCTTCGGATCCTTCGTTTTGATGAAATTGATGAGGCCATTGAATATCGTATTGCAGGATGGATAAGGAAAGCTCTGGAACTGGCCAATTGTCGCGAACCGCAATACGAAATCAAGCGATCCATGGCAAAAGGGGACACCGCTACGGAAATATACTTTAGTTGGAAGTAAACTTATTGATTTATAATGTAATGAAAAGTATCCATTCGCTGTTCCGGTTACTGATTGCTGTCCTGGCATCAACAGGCAACTTATCGGCCCAGTCTGAGGTCATGGCCTGGGGTAACCTGATTGGCATAAGGGTTGACGGACAACTGATGGAGTTTGAAACCAGTCTCAGTTTAGTGGGAGAGGACTGGCACAGCCATACTGCAACCGGCAAGGAAAGACAACGTCCCCGCTACGATCGTGAGGGCGAGACACAAACCATCCAAACAGGCATCGCCGGAATACAGTTTTCCGAAGTGGTGCTGGAGAACGGCAGGGGTAGCGTGGTTGTTACCATTGATGTCAAAGCAACCAAAGATACCCTTGTGGAGGGTGTATTCTTTTGCGTGGAGCTGCCCGGCAAGTATTATGCCAACGGCATGCTTCACTTTTTAAATGCATCTCCCGCCGGACGGTCAAAAATCAACCTGACCGGAATTACCGGGGATACCTATTATAAACCCATTAAAGTCAGGTCAAAAGGACTGATCGCTGAATCACCCCTGAGAAAACTCGAATTGCAGTTTAATGCTGACGCTGTGGTATATGTGAGAAAGGAACCCGGTATTGCAGGTACCAGGCTTTATATTGCCTTAACCGGCAGGAAAATAGCAAAAGGACAGCAGACCAGAAAAACCATTACCATCAAAGCCGGCGGATCAATTGACAATGCTCCTGTTGAAATCGTACTGGACACAAAAAAACCCGGGGCCAGGTTTGAAGGATTGGGGGGCAATTTCAGGCTTCAGAATCCCAAAGCCGATCCGCAGGTAATCCGGTACTGTATCGATAATATGCGGGTGGCCTGGGGAAGGGTTGAAATGCCATGGCAACTTTGGCATCCCAACGAAAATATTAATCCTCTTGAAGCTGCAGGATCCGGAAATCTTCACCAGCATGTTCGTGAATCAATGGAAATCGCCCGGGAACTGACCAGAAAGGGTATTCCGCTGATCATAAGCGACTGGTCAGCGCCAAACTGGGCTATTCTGGGGGATCCCGATGACGCTTTCAGGAACCGCTCCAGGGGAATTTACGGCTATCAGCTCAACAGCACCAAAATGGAGAAAATATTCAAGTCCATTGCCGATTACCTGGTTTACCTGAAACAGAATTATGGCGTTGAACCGCTCCTGTTTTCTTTCAATGAGTCGGATCTGGGTATAAACGTAAGGCATACCGGCAAAGAACATGCTGCGTTTATAAAGGGACTGGGTGAACACTTTGCCTCGCGAGGAATCGCAACAAAAATGATGCTGGGAGACAATTCAGATGCCACAACTCTTGATTTTATCCTGCCGGCCATGCACGATCCGGGGACACATAAATATATCGGCGCTGTTTCCTTCCATTCGTGGCGGGGTTGCGACGATGCAACCCTGAAGAAGTGGGCTGACGCAGCCAGGGAGCTAAACCTGCCGCTGATCATTGCCGAAGGAAGCACCGATGCCGCAGCATGGACCTATCCTGAAATCTTTTATGAACAGTCTTTTGCTTTATATGAGATCAATCTCTATACCCGCTTGTGCTATTTTTGCCAGCCTCTTTCGATACTGCAATGGCAGCTGACTTCCGATTATTCGGTGCTGGCCGGTGACGGCATATACCAGACCGAAGGGCCACTGCGGCCGACACAACGGTTCTGGAATCTGAAACAACTGGCTTCCACTCCGGAAGGTGCATTTGCCATACCTCTATCCTGCAATAAGGAAAATGTCAACTGCGCTGCATTTGGGAATATTGCCAGGGGTGAATATGCTGTGCACCTGGTGAATAACGGCGCCCTTTGTCAGGCTGTATTAAAGGGGCTGCCTGCAGATATTACCACGATAGAGGTTTATGTGACCGATCAGGTCAAAGGAATGGAAAAATCAGGAGAAATAAGTGTTATTGGCGGAACAGCCAGCTTTACGCTACATCCTGCAAGTTTTACCACATTGATCTGTAAATAAGGCTATTGCTCAAGAGCCTTGAAATTCCATTTCGTAAAATCCTTGCTGCTTTCAACCTGTTGTTCCATTTCATCCGGAAGCTGAGGAAAGAAATCGATGCCCGTGATTTTTTCCACTTCGTCAACCGACAGGGCGAAGGTTTTCGGAGCCCCGCTGGCAACATTGTTACGGATGATGAATCCTACAGCTCTCTCACCGTTCACATCAAGAACAACCTTGTAATACCGGGTGGGTATACTGACTTTGTTGGGTCCAAAGGTGCCGAACGGGGCATCGGCCAGTACCGGTCCGGCTGCTATGTAGAGCGTGTTGCCCTCTTTTGCCCATTCCCGGATGAGTTTTTCAATGGCTTTCCAGACATATTTATTGAAGGCAGGTTTCTGCGGAACAGTGTTTGACATCAGGAAAGTTTCTTCCAAAGCGGGCGGGGAAGTGTACATATCCTCGGGAGGTACCAGCTGTCCGATAATAAACCCGGCATCTTTGTAATCCTTGTTGGATGCTGTGCCGGTGGTCACTTTCGGATCTTCTGCATATTTTTCCTTAAAGGTCCCTGTTGCTCCTGCCTGTTCGGGTGTGATCTGCCAGGCAGCCCAGGAAGGCAGTTCGTAGTTTTCATTGTACGAAACCGTAAACAGGGTATGTTTTACCTGTTGTTCCCGGGGTGATGGAGAGGGGATTTCGTATTGTTGCGCACCAACGCTTATACATATAAGTGCGGAAAATAAAGTTGCTGTTTTTTTCATGACCGGAATTTTCATCATGTACGTAAAAACATTTTATATGTTTCTCCTTGTCTCCTTGTCTCCTTGTCTCCAGGTCTCCAGGCCTTCTTCTACTTAATATCTCGGATCTTTCCTGAACGGCAGTTTCGCCATCTTCTCCACTGTAATACTCGGAAATCCGAATTCTTCCGTCACAACGCCCAGCACAAGGTAAATGCCATATCCCCTGAACGGGTAATTTTTCAGCGAATTGGGGAAATTCACGGTATCAAAGAATTCCCCCTGTTGATCGAGGAAGCAGCCGAAGTGCATCCATTCGCCTTTTACAGTATGTACATACTTGATGGTAACCAGGTTGCCGAGCATCCGGATCTTTTTACCCACGTAATGGATCAGGTCGGAAGAACGAATATCCCCACGGAAATTGGTTTCCAGTAGTTCGAAACTACTGAGGGTCACGGGGAAACCGAGGAGTTCAATTTCATCATAAGCGTCCTCGAGCCGGGTTTGCTCCAACTGGGGCAGCATGAATTCCCTCGGTTTTTCGCTGAACAACCGGGGCAGATCATTTTCACGGCTGCTTTTGCCCAGCATCAGGTGGGCTTCCCACAACAGCTGCTTTTTTGTTTTGCCCGTGAAACGGAATGCATCCAGGCGGATGAGAATCACCAATTGCTCAATACCAGCGGGCACACGGTTAATAAAATCCTCAAGGCTCGGGTATTCACCGTTGCGCTCGCGTTCCGCGACAAGGATTTCTGCCACTTTCGACTCGAGGTTGGCAATATGCACCAGGCCGACATAAACATCGTTGCCGTAAATACAGGTCTTATAAACGCTTTTGTTGACACAGGGCAACCGGATGGAAGCCCCCGACCGTTTGGCTTCGTTAAAATACACCCAGGTGCGGTAAAATCCCCCGAAATTGTTTATCACGGCGACCATGAATTCCCGGGGATAATAGGTTTTCAGGTAGAGACTCTGGTAACTTTCCACGGCATAGGAGGCAGAATGGGCTTTTGAAAAGGCATACCCGGCAAACGAGGCTACCTGTCGCCATACTTCGGCGGTGATTTCTTCGGGATGCCCCTTTTCCTTGCAATTGCTGAAGAAGCGTTCCCTGATACGCTCAAACTCGCCTTTCGAACGGAATCTGCCGGCCATGGCCCTGCGCAGTATATCGGCATCAGCCAGGTCGAGTCCGGCAAAATGATGACAGATCTTAATTACATCTTCCTGGTAAACCATTACGCCGAATGTTTCCCTGAGCTGTTCTTCCATGATCGGGTGCAGGTAACTGAAGCCTTCCGGATCATGGAATCTTTTGATGTATTCCCGCATCATACCTGATTTGGCCACTCCGGGACGGATAATGGAGCTGGCTGCCACAAGGGTCAGGTAGTTGTTGCATTTCAGCTTTTTAAGCAAGCCCCTCATGGCCGGGCTCTCGATATAAAAACACCCGATGGCTTCGCCCCCGTAAAGCCGGTCATTTACCTTCGGATCTCTTTTGAATTCGCTTACTCTGTGCACATCAACCCTGATACCCCGGTTTTGCCGGATTATATCAACGCTTTCATTGATGTGTCCGATGCCGCGCTGACTGAGAATATCGAGCTTTTCAAATCCTATGGCCTCAGCTACATACATATCAAACTGCGTGGTGGGAAAACCCTTGGGCGGCAGGTCGAGTGCCGTATAACATGTCAGCGGCTCCTCGGAAATGAGAATGCCGCCGGCGTGAATGCTGCGTATGTTGGGAAAATCCATCAGCCGGTTACCCATGGTGTAGAGCTGTCCGGTCACCTCATCCTTCTGGGTGCGGTCGGCCGGATTATCCAACAGTCTGTCGATTTCCTCCTTGGGCAGGCCATAGACCTTGCCCAATTCGCGAAAAATGGACCGGTCGCGAAAGGTAGTAACTGTTCCAAGCAGGGCAGTGTACTTGCTTCCATACCGTTTGAAAATGTAGTCCTGAACCTCGTCGCGGTCCCTCCAGGAAAAGTCGATGTCGAAATCGGGCGGGGAAGTGCGCTTGGGATTGATGAAACGCTCGAAATACAGGTTCAGTTCAATGGGATCAACGTCGGTGATCTTCAGGCAATAGGCGACAATGCTGTTGGCTCCGCTGCCGCGCCCGACATGATAAAAACCGCGGCTCATGGAATACCGGATGATGTCCCAGGTAATCAGAAAATAGGCTGAGAAGCCCAGGTTATCAATTACCTCCAGTTCATGTTTCACTCTTTTCCGGGCTTCGGGATTGGATTTGCCATACCGGTAAACCATGCCGTCGAGCGCCAGTTTTTCAAGCAACAGCCTGTCGTCGTAACGGTTGCCTGTAAAGGTGCGTTTGTTCTTCACCGTGTTAAAGTCCATCGCTATGGAGCACTCATCTGCCAGTCGCTCAGCGTTCCTGATGAGCTGAGGATAATCAGAATAGAGAATCGGGATGAAATCAGGGGGCAAGAAGCGTTCTTTGGGGGAAGCAAGGTCGGGGGGAGTAAGCTTGCTCAGCAGGGTGTTGTTGCCGATGGCGCGAAGATGCCGGTGCAGTTCATATTCTTCCTCACTGCCAAAGGTGACAGGCAGCAGGGCAACCAGTTGCTGCTGGTGATAACGGAAACGGGAGGTGACCAGCCTGTTGATCTCTTCCGGCCTGATACCGATAAACTCGTTTTCTGCAGGCTTCAGGGGAATGCTGCTGTGGAAGGGATAGATAACACAGGCATGCTCGAAAGCTGGTGCCCGGGGTGGAAGAGGGATCTTCTCCAGGTTATGCCGGGTAAGGAAGTCGTTTATTTCCCTGAATCCCGTGTTGTTTCGGGCAATGGCTATGAACAACAACCGGTTCTGTTCATCCCTGAATTCAATGCCTGCTATGGGCTTTACATGAGCCAGTCTGCACTCGCTGATAAAATCCATCATACCCATACTGTTGTTGATATCCGTCATGGCCATGGCCTTTACGCCGTTCTTCACAGCTTCGGCCACAAGTTTTTCCACCGGCAGGGTGCCGAAACGCAGGCTGTAGTATGAGTGGCAGTTTAGATACATGGGACCTTTTTAAATAATCAATCTTCATTATTCATCATTGGGTGTTCATTGTTCGGTGTTATTTGAAAACAAACATCGAACAAGGAACACCGATTTAAGAATTAAGAAGTATTACTATCTCAAAGTGACTTCTGCAAATTAGATTGAGCTGTTTCTACACTTTTTACAAATATGGAAATGAGTTCATTGCTCTCATCAATTGCATGTTGTATAGATTCACTTGATTTGAAAAGATTGGTTTTGCAAATAATCTTCAGGCAAACAATAGTTTCTCTCAATTCCTTCAACACTATTTTTAATTTATGAATAAAATCCTTGCGCGACTCACCACTTTGGGCTTCTGCATAATTTAAAGCGGGTGATGTGCCTGAACGAATCAGCTGCCCAGCAAAATGATTGCCTGCCTTTGTATTTGGTATCGTTTCAACTATTTCTGTAATCAAAACTGAATAGTCAATTAGTCTTTCTTCAAGATTGAATTTTTTGGTCTTGACCGGTCCTCCGTTGTTACCCATTTTACTTTATTTATATCAGTTAATTTGAAAATTCTTCATACTTCATCATTCAGTGTTCCTTGTTCGATATTTCTTTAAGCCAACACCGAACAAGGAACGCCGATTTAAGAATAAAGAAGTTCTTGAGATTCCGTATTAACCTTTCTCACCCCGTCAGCTTAAAAGACTCCTTTTTCACCAGTACCCGTTCTGGGTTATCCGTGATCAGATAATTCCTGTAGTTTTTCCGCTCCATCATGGCATAAGCCCACAGTACCAGTTCCTCCTGGGTGGCATGCAGCAGTTTCCCGCTTATTTCCTCTTCGAACCACCCCTCCTTGCTTAAAAAGAATAATCGAGTCATTTTATTTGATGATTTGATGATTTAATTCATAATTCATAATTCATAATTTCACACTTGATACCGCTCTTCCCACCGCTTTTTTCCCGTACCGTCCCCTCATCCTGTCGATCTCCTGGTACAGCCGAACCATCTCGGGTGTGTCCTCGAACAGGTTCAGCTGGGGCGTTCCCTGGACCAGATGACTGAATTTCAAGCCAATGAGCCGGATGAGCATGCGCCGCTGGTAAAGTCTTACAAACAGCGATTTGGCCAGTTCGATCAGCTTGTGGTCGAATGAAGTATAAGGTATGCGCTGCTGCAGCGTGTGGGTGTCAAAGTTCGAGTAGCGGATCTTCACCGTGACGCACGATGTGAGCTTTTCTTCCTTGCGCAATTCGTATGCGATCTTTTCCACCATACCTACCAGCGTATTGTTCAGCATAACAAGGTCAGTGGTGTCGGTGTCGAAAGTACGTTCCGCGCTGATCGACTTTTGCTCCCAGTATGGTATTACCGGTGTGGTATCGATGCCGTTTGCCTTTTTCCAGATATCAATGCCGCTCTTTCCCAGCACTTTTTCCATCATTTCCATGGGAATCTGGCTCAGCGTCCCGATGGTGGCTACACCCATGGAACGCAGCAGGTGGAAGGTCTTGTCGCCGATCATGGGAATCCTGCTGATGGGCAGCGGATCGAGAAAGGGCTTCACCAGCACGCCCGGAACCTCTTTCTCACCATTCGGCTTGGCCTCGCCGGTAGCGATCTTCGAAACGGTTTTATTCACCGATAAACCCGAGGATATGGGCAACCCGGTTTGCATGATGATCTCACGGCGCAATTCCTGTGCCCATTTCAGACAGCCGAAAAAACGGTCCATTCCCGTGAGGTCGATGTAATGCTCGTCAATCGAGGCTTTTTCATATACCGGGGCACGCTCGGCAATAATGCCTGTGACAATGTTTGAATACTTGCTGTACAAATCCATATCGCCCCGCACTACAATGGCATCGGCACATAACTGCCGCGCCATCTTCATAGGCATCGCCGAATGCACGCCATACTTCCGGGCCTCGTAACTGCAGCTCGCCACCACACCACGGCCCGACATGCTCCCGATCACAACAGGCTTCCCGTTAAGCCTGCTGTTGATCAGCCGCTCCACCGACACGAAAAAACTGTCGAGATCGAAGTGGATGATGTTTCTGGCATGGGTGTTTCCCGATGTAGTTGAAAAAATCATTAAAATGATTATAAAATAATCAAATATTCAGATTATAATATAATCAAAATATATTATATTTACAAGAAAAAAAGTTGTGATTAAAGTTTTCAAATAACACCGAACAAGGAACACCCAATGATGAATAATGAAGAATATTAATTATAACCAACCAATTATTATGTACTTCTCCACCAATATCAAACTCCTCCGCAAGCGCAAGGGCCGTACACAGGACGACGTTGCCTTTGCCCTTAATATGAAACGTTCCACCCTCAGCGGGTATGAGAACGAAGTAGGCCTTCCTACCATACAGGCGCTGATCTCCTTCTCCAAGTACTTTGGCGTGGCCATCGATACACTGGTTAAAATTGACCTGCGTACCCTTACGGAAAGCCAGTTCTCCCAGCTCGAAAGGGGTGGGGATGTGTACCTGAAGGGCAGCAACCTCCGGGTACTGACTACCACCGTCAACAGCAGCAATGAAGAGAATATTGAACTGGTTTCGGTAAAGGCCAAGGCAGGCTACACTACCGGTTTTGCTGATCCGGAATTCATCCGGGACCTCCCTGTTTTTCAACTGCCTTTCCTTTCAAGACAAAAAAAATACCGCACGTTTCAGCTCAGCGGCGATTCCATGCTGCCTATTCCCGACGGATCCTATGTGACCGGCGAATTTGTCCAGGACTGGAATACCATCATCAACGGACACGGATACATTATTCTTACCCTCGATGAAGGAATCGTATTTAAAATAACCGAGAATGTCCTGGAAACCGAACATAAACTGCGGCTGTTTTCATTGAATCCCATCTACGAACCGTTTGAAGTCCATGCCAGCGAGATAAAGGAAATATGGAAGTTCGTGAATTATATCAGTTCCGAAATCCCTGATCCTATGATCCCCCCGGATGAACTGATCCGGACAGTGGCGGGACTGAAGAAGGATCTGAATTTGCTGAAGAGCAGGATGGGGAAGGAGTAGGGAGGGTTGTGATTGTTGTGATTGTTGTGATTGTTGTGATTGTTGTGATTGTTGTGATTGTTGTGATTGTTGTGATTGTTGTGATTGTTGTGATTGTTGTGATGATACAATAACCACCACAACAACCACAACCCACAACTTTAATTTTACGTATACCCGGTATTCCTGCTAGCTATATAATCATGTGGTACCGGTTTATTTTGCATATTATTCTTTTCCTCTCTTTTTCAGTACTTTCTGTTGATTTTACCGCTGCGCAACAAGTTCCCCTTCAGCGCGGTTCGATCGCTTATTTCGACAGCATTAACCGTCGCATTGATAACTTGCAGAATCAGGTGGCGCGACTTAAACAAAGCCGTGATGTATCCTATTACAATATGCAGCGTGAACTGGACCTGACCATTTTTGTCAAGGCTTACGAGGAATATGTTGTTGATGAGGAATTTGAAATGGCCAGGGAACTGGTAGAACAGCGTCTTGAAAGGGCTGAATTCAGAAAAGATCAGTATTCCCTGAAGTTTTACTATAAGTACAGGGATGATGCCTATGCCCTGATAAAAAGCCAACGTATGTATTATCAGGACCTGTTTCAAAAGGAGAAAAACTTTAAAAAGGAATTTGAACGCTTTTCCGAATCCGGTGTGCTGGAAGACTACCAAAAAGGGCAAAGAATGGTTGATCTGGCCCTGAAATACGCACGTGAGAACAATCTTACGGGAACCGTCAAATACCTTGAAGTATACCAGGCTTATGCCAAAGCCCTGATTTTCGATCATGAGTCACTTTATGACCTTGCCTCGCTTACCAACAACGAAAAAGAATTCCAGAAGGTGTTTCAACCGCTCATTACCAGCGATACCCTGGATAGAATCAAGGAAGCTGAAGGCCTGCTTGCGCATTGCACGAATTATGGCCGGCTGACCAATTCTACGTTAAAGGAAGAATTTTTCAGGCGGCAGGAACTGCTGGTTTCTGCAGCCCTCTCCGATAAGCTGGAAAAAGAAGGCAGGGAAAAAGAACTGGCGAGGTATACCAATCAGGCTGTTACGGCACAGTTTGATACGCTCAATCCACGTGGCGTTTTCAAATGGCATGACCAGATAATCGTAATTGACGAATTTACCCCGACCTCCGGCATTGAAAATGTGAAAAAAGGTGAGGCGATCATGCACGCTGATAAAATGTTGGCGGCTTACCTGCAGAAAAATAAGTTGTGCGCATCTGTAAAAGACCTTAAATTCGGATACGCGTTTATTATTCCTTATAAATCCAACGCCAAGAATACATCCTTCTATTACAATACTGTCAATCAAAAGTGGCAGTATATCGCTTGTTATACCCTGATTGTGAGTCCGAATTATACCCAGCAGGTAAGTAAATTCATGCCCCCCCTGTTTTTTGAAGATGAAATGAATTCAGCAGACAAACAGATGTAGTAAACCATTTGCTTCCCCGGTTGTTATGTATTAAAGAAAGTACATGCATAAAATGACCGGAACATCTCTTATATTTATGGTTTTGTTGCACTTCTCCTGTGCACCCAACAACCATGAACCTAAACCAAAACTTCAAGACCTTATGACAACCCATAGTAAACTGGATAAAGCAACCTTTGGCGCAGGTTGTTTCTGGTGCGTTGAAGCCGTTTTTCAGCAGCTCAGAGGTGTTCAAACCGTTGAATCAGGCTATTCCGGAGGTCATACCAAAAATCCCACCTACGAGCAGGTATGCACCGGTATGACGGGTCATGCAGAAGTCTGTCAGATAACCTACGATCCCTCGGTCATATCCTTTACCGAACTTCTTGAGGTTTTCTGGAAAACACATGATCCCACAACCCTCAACCGCCAGGGAGGTGACATCGGAACCCAGTACCGCTCAGCCATTTTTTTTCATAGTAAGGATCAGCAGCTGCTGGCAGAAGAAATGAAAGAAAAGCTGGATGCGGCAAAAATCTGGAATGATCCCCTGGTTACTGAAATAGTTCCCTTTGTTGAGTTCTACAAAGCTGAGGCATATCATCAGGAATATTACTCTCAAAATGCATCCCAGCCTTATTGTTCATTGGTTATTACTCCGAAAATCGAAAAATTCAGGAAAGTATTTGCTGACAAACTGAAGGAATAGCTTTTTGTGTTATCTTTCCCCTTCCATGCTTTCAACATCCATTAGCCTGTATATGAGAAATATAGCTGATTTCCTTTTTTCAACCCGACTGATGGGTATTGTCCTGGCATTGTTTGCAGTTTCCATAGCGTCTGCGACGTTTATTGAGAATGATTTCGGAAGTGCTTCGGCACGCATGCTGGTTTACAACGCACACTGGTTTGAACTGCTTCTCCTGCTTGGAATGATCAACCTCACCGGCAATATTTTTATCAGAAAGCTTTACAGAAAATCCAAATTCACCATTTTTTTATTCCATTTCGCCTTTCTTCTGATCCTCGCCGGGGCAGCCATTACCCGGTACTCCGGATTCGAAGGTACCATGGCGATCAGGGAGGGTGAAGAATCGCAATCTGTACTGGCAGGCGGTACCGCGATCTTAGTGGTTACAGGTCAGGGCGGTGAAACTGTGAGGAAGTCCTTTCCTGTGTCCTTCAGTGCTCTTGGCCGGAGGAAAATAAAAAAGACTTTCCAGTACCGGGATAGGACCTTTCATTTATCTGTCAGGTCATTTATCCCCAATGCCTTTCCTGCTATTGAACCGTCCATGGTAGGAAAACCGGTAGCTGAATTTATTTATTCCGACAGTGAGGGCAGGAAAAGTCAGGTGATCACCTCAGGAGAAACAAAAAATTTGGGAAATCTCCTGCTTGCATTTGATGTGAGCGACCCTGATACCAATGCTTTGGTCCTTATTTCATCAGGCGACAGCCTACTGTTTATATCTCCTTATCCATTATCCAGGGCAGGCATGTCTGATCAGTCCGGGACCCTGCTAGAGGAAAAAATACCGCACCTCCTGGAAGTCATGCAGCTTTATACTGCTCAGGAACAGGTTCTTGTTCTGAATAAATACCATAAACAGGGTAAAGTTACGCCCAAACCCTTACCTGTAAGGAATGGGCAATCCCTGGATGCTGTTTTGCTGGAATTGGCATCGGACCAAATTGTGAAGGAAATGGTTCTCTGGGGTAAGAATGGCCTTGTGGGTGAACCCGAAACGATAATCCTGAATAATACTCAACTCACACTTACTTATGGTTCTGATTATAAGGAACTGCCATTTAAATTAAAACTTAATGATTTCAGGGTGGAGCGATACCCTGGTTCTCAGAGTCCTTCCTCTTTTGAAAGTGACATTACCTTAACAGATATGCCCAGGAACATTACTGAATCCAGTCGCATATACATGAACAATGTCCTTAAATACAGAGGATATAGATTCTACCAGTCTTCGTATGATCCTGATGAAATGGGCAGCATTCTGTCGGTGAATTATGACCTGGCCGGAACCCTGGTTACCTATGCCGGGTACTTGCTAATGACCCTGGGTATGCTGTTAAGCCTGTTTAATAAAAACAGCCGTTTCAGAATGCTGGCAAGTGAAACGGCCTCCCTTAAGATGGCTAAAAAAGGCCTGACTGCAGCGCTTTTTCTTTTGATAATTTCGGGCCATTCCCGGGCCCAGGAATCTATGCCTGCTCCATCCGCCGTCGCTGTCAGTAAAGAGCATGCTGCTCTCTTTGGGAAACTGCTCATCCAGGACAACGGGGGCCGGATTGAACCCGTTAATACCCTTTCTTCAGAAATATTGCGGAAGCTTTACCGGAAAAGTGATTATATGGGTATGACAGCGGACCAGGTCTTTCTGGGTATGTTCGCCGATCCTGCCACATGGCAATATGAGCCCATCATTCGGACCACCCATCCTAAGATACAAGAAATGCTGGGATCTAAAGGGAGGTATTATTCCTTTGCGGCATTCTTCAGGGACAACAATTATATCCTGCATGATTATGTTGAAAGTGCTTTCAGGAAGAAGCCCGTATACAGGAGTAAATTTGACAATGAAATCATCCGACTGGATGAACGTGTGAATATTGCCTATCTCGTTTTTACCGGAGAAATACTGAGGATTTTGCCGGTTCCAGGAGACAGTACACATACCTGGTACAGTCAGCCAGGAATTAAGGGCAAGGTTACCACCCAGGATTCCGTGTTCACCAACCACATCATTAGTTATTATATTCAGGATGTTCAGCAAAGTCTGAAGAGGGATGACTGGAGTAGTTCTGATGAAATCATCAGATCCATTTCCAGCTATCAGCAAAAATTCTCTCAGGAAATCATACCGCCTCCGGGTAAAGTAAAACTTGAAATTTTGCTGAATAAAACAGATGTATTTTCGCGGATATCCAAATTCTACGGATTGACCGGTTTCGTTTTGCTTATGCTGCAATTCACCGGACTGTTCTTTACAAGACTTAAACTAAAGGTTCCGGTAATTATTGCTATAGTATTTATTATCATATTATTTGCTATTCATACAACTGGATTGGGCCTGCGGTGGTATGTGTCGGGACATGCTCCCTGGAGCAACGGTTACGAAGCATTGATATACATTGCCTGGGCCACGGTTTTGGCGGGATTGGTATTCGCTTCAAGATCGTCCATCGCTCTGAGCGCGACATCCATTCTCGCTTTTCTGGTGCTGAATACAGCCCATCTGAGCTGGATGGATCCCCAGATAACTAACCTGGTGCCTGTTCTGAAATCATACTGGTTGGTTATTCACGTTGCCACCATCACTGCCAGCTATGGTTTTCTTGCCCTGGGTTCTTTGCTTGCCTTTATCAATCTGTTACTGATGAGCATGCAAACAACAAAAACCAGGGAATATCTATACCTAACTGTTAAGGAACTTACCAATACCATCGAAATGACCCTGATTATCGGCCTGTACCTTCTTACCATTGGTTGTTTTCTGGGTGCAGTGTGGGCCAATGAATCCTGGGGACGTTATTGGGGCTGGGACCCAAAGGAAACCTGGGCTTTGGTCAGTATTCTCATTTACGCATTTATACTGCACATGAGGATGATTCCGGGATTAAAAGGAACATATGCATTTAACCTGGGCTCCCTGCTCGGTATTGGTACCATCCTAATGACTTATTTCGGAGTGAACTATTACCTTTCGGGATTGCATTCCTATGCCCAGGGCGATCCGCTGCCGGTACCCACCTTTGTTTACTATACCCTGGTAATCGTTCTTTTTGTGGCACTGATGGCTTATTTCAACCACCGAAGACTGAACCGGGATAAGGAACTGCCTGAAAAATCAGTCAATATTCTTCCCTGATAATTATTGCCTCATACGTATACAGGTCAGCATCTTTCCAACCGTTGCGTCCCAAGCCGGCTTTATCGGAAGCACAGTGCTCCAGAAATTCGATCTTTGACCACCCGGTGCTGAGTGACACCTGGGGAAGATAGGTTCCCGAGGCGTATCCTTTCTTCATATAAATGCCGTGTCTGCCCAGTTCGATCTCATCGATGGAGTCAATCTTTTTCAATGGGGTAAGGATGGAAATTTCAGTTTTCAACTCAGGAATTTCATCCTCTTTCACAGGTGAGAACCTGTGATCGTGAAAGGCAGATGCAACAGCCATTTCCTGAACAAGACCATGCAAAGGCTTATCAGGCGTGAACCGTCCAACACAGCCACGCAGTTTTCCCTGTTTGTACAATGACACAAATACACCTGCAAACTGCAGCAGACCCGGAGCAAGGTCACCTTTCTCAATAACCGTCTGAGCCCCTGTCAGTTTGGCTTGTATGGCATCATGAACCAGGGTGATTAAATCCTTTTTGTCCTTTGTTGTCAAAATTTCCCTGTTATTTTCATCCTCAGCCGGAGGCCGGGAGTTACCCAGCCGGATTGAAATCGCGTGGTAACCGACAACGCGCGATTTGTTTGCCATGCCGAGGGCATCACCTGAGTTTTTATAATCTACATGGTGATAGGTTATGTCGTTCATTTTCCAGGTCATGTACAACAGTGTGAGGACTGATGTCCATCCGCAAAGGCAGGTGGAAAGTCCGGGTATTCCGGCATGCTCGTTTTTATCCACGACCTTCACCAGTGTATCCGGGTCCCCCGTTAGAATGGCATCTGCTGTCATCCTATCCACCCTGCAGGCATCTTCATATCCGGGATAATGAGAAAAATCAGTACTGAAAATAAACAGGTTGGCCGGTGTAAAATAGGAAAGGAGAGAGTTGGCTATTTTTTTGCAGGTCTGCGCCTCCTGTGTGGAAATGACAACTGGTACAATCTGAAAAGGTTTCTTTAGCCTGTATTGTAAAAAAGGAAGCTGCACCTCAAGGCTGTGCTCATTGTTATGAACATCGGAACGATCTGTATAGAAATTATATACAGACATCAACTCACGTGACAGTTTAATATTAACAGGTATAATGCCCAGTGGAGTTTTGTAGTCACCCCTGGTATAAACCGAAGCGCCATCAAACGCATACCGATGGCTTGAACCGATGATAAAAACGTTTTCATATTGTTTTTCGGCATCAATCTCCATGAATGCGGCAGCAGCCACTGCGCCAGAATAAACATATCCTGCATGAGGAGAAATAACCGCCAGGGTGTTGCCCTTCAACGGTTTTGCTTCAACAGCAGAAAACAAACGCTGAAGTTCACTTTTTAACGCGGCTGGATTTCCGGGATAAAATTGTCCGGCAACAGCCGGTTCCCTGGTCATCAGAGCTTCATGGGATGAGTCCATCATAATTCCAGTTCATTTCGCTGCCTATACAGACTGTCATCAAATTTACGAAAATATACCATCCGGTGCGAAGTTAAATGATTATTGCTGATGCTGAAGAGGCGCGTATGAGTTAACAATGATATCCCGGGCATGGGACATGAGATCTTTCAGGGATTCTTCAGTATGCTGGTGAATTTCAATGGGTTCATGAATCACCATGAGGGCTTTGCCAGGTTTCACATCGATAGTTCCGGTAGGCAGGATATCTTTTGTTCCTGACAAAGTGATGGGAAGCACGGGCAATGCCAGGTCCAGGGCCAGCTTGAATGCTCCCTTTTTAAAGGTGCCTATTTCTCCGGTTTTACTGCGGGTTCCCTCCGGAAATATAACCACCGATGTACCGTTTACCAGCTTTCTCTTGGCTTCATTGAGTGATTCAAGGGCCACGCGGGGATTTGAGCGGTCCAGGAAAATATGTCCGACCTTCTTGCTGCCTATACCAACTCCCGGCATTCTGGCCAGTTCCTTTTTCATGATCCATTTGATATCAATACCCAGCCAGCCGTAAATCAGAAAAATGTCATAAAGACTCTGGTGATTGGAAATGATAACATAGGATCTTCCTTTCTGGATGTTTTCTTTTCCGGTGACCTGAACGAACATCGGAGTGAGGAAAGCATTCAGTCTCGACCAGATCACTCCGCCGAAGTAGCTTCCTATACGCTGATTGACGAGCGTAGAGATCAGGACGGCAATAACACCAAAAAAAATGGTATTGAGGAAAACAAAAGGCAGGAAGAACAACCATTTATAGGGTTGGTAAAGAATATATAAAATCCTGTTCTTCACATTTTTGCTTTTATACAAATTTAACAGAAAATCCGAATCACTTCAAACCGTCTATGATAAAGCCGGTAAATTATGTTTCCGGCTTTAAAGTCGGAATATTGATAACTTTCTTGGTTTTTTTTAGAATTGGTATAAATTAATTTGTTATTTAATTATAAATTTGCATAACAATTTTTTAATATAATACTATGAAAGAAGGTAAAGTAAAATTCTTTAATGAGAACAAAGGTTTTGGATTTATTAAAGATGCAGAAACAGGCAACGAATATTTTGTTCATGTTTCTGGGTTGATTGATAAAATCAAAGAAGATGACAACGTTTCTTTTGAACTCCAGCAGGGCAAAAAAGGATTGAATGCGGTAAATGTGAAACGAATATAATGATTCGAATACTACATGAGGAAATTTTAATCCTTAACCCTCCCGCCTTAACGGGGGGGTTTTTTATTTTATATATTTACAGGGAAATATAGGAATATTAATACTGCAACTTATGGACCAGGTGGCAATTCATGGAGTTTATCTTTTCATCATCAATCCGAATGCAGGTCATGAAAAGGGTAAGAAGGACTGGAAAATTATCTCCTCCCTGTTGGCGAAATATGATATTCCTTATGTGGCAAGGTTTACTGAAGCAAGAAGGCATGCTATCCTGCTGGCCAATGAAGGAATAAAAGAAGGTTACAGAAAAATCATTGTGGTTGGGGGTGACGGAACCATGAACGAAGCTTTGAACGGGGCACTTGCGCAAAAGGTTTGTCCTGCCGCCGAGATCACTCTCGGCATGATTACTGTGGGCACCGGAAACGACTGGGGAAAGATGTTCGGTATTCCGCTAGATTATGAAGGCGCCATCCGGATTATCAAAGGGGACAAAACCAGGCTTCAGGATGTGGGAATTGTTCACTACTACCATGGCACATCACGCCAGAAAAGGTATTTCATCAATATTGCAGGACTGGGATTTGATGCTGTTGTAGTAAAACGTACGAATCTGTCCAAGGAAAGAGGACATAAGGGGAAAGCCCTTTATTTTATAAATCTTTTAAAAAGCCTTCTATTGTACAGGCACACACACGTGACGGTTGAAATTGACGGTATGAAAATTATCAACGATGTATTCACCATAAGCATAGGAATCGGCAGGTATTCGGGAGGGGGGATGAGACAAACTCCCAATGCGATACCGGATGATGGCCTCTTTGATATAACAATCATCAAGAAAATAAGGAAAGGTGAAGTTATCATGAGTCTTAAGATGCTCTATGATGGCTCCATTCTTGAACACCCCAAGATTGAAGGTTTTACAGGTAAAAACATATTAATTGACTCAGATCCGTTGATCCATGTGGAAGCAGATGGTGAGTCCCTGGGTCATTCTCCGATTGAATTTAGCATCCTGGACAAAAGCATCAATATCATTTACAATCAATATCCTTCCTGAAAGTACCCTGATATGCTGCAAAATCCCGTATTCAGGATCATTTCATAAATATGTACAGGATAAATATTGGTTTATTATCAACTAATAATCAGATTATTATAAATAAATAAAAAAGTAATGGTTTAAATAAATAAGGAATCAAGGATGAAATTGTCATGAATAACAAATATTTACTTCAATATAATGTTAATAACCAATTATATATAAAGTTTACTCAAATTATTAATTGAAGTTATATTCTGGGGATTAGGACCTTAAGCAGGACTTAACATGCTCCGGTTTTTCAGAATATACAAATCAAAAATACGGATTTTAAGCTATGGTTACAAATATAAACATTAAAAATACATATGTAACTCGCAAATGAATTACATTTGTGCTATGAAGGAACGATTGGTGCAATTGATGAGTCATCTTGGTCTGACAGCTGCCAGGTTTGCAGATGAAATAGGGGTTCAGCGCTCAGGGATATCCCATATCCTCAGCGGTAGAAACCAACCGGGTTATGATTTTATACTTAAAACCCTACTTAAATTCCCGGATATTGATAGTAACTGGTTGCTTACGGGAAGGGGAGATATGCTGAAAACGGACATAAGCCATGGCAATTCGGTAAAAAGCATTGAACAGGTTCAGGATTCTGTCACTCTGCCCAAGAAATCAAAGGAAGTTACAAATGTAAACGTTATTGAAAAGGTAATTATTCTGCACAAAGACGGTACGTTTGACCATTATGGTCCGGCAAAGAAAGATTGATTTTTAATCATTATCTTTGTCGAAAAATACATGTACAAAAGCCTGATTCGTCCTCTCTTGTTCCTTCTCAGCCCCGAAACAGTACATCATCTTGTCGTGTTTCTCATTAAATGCCTTGTTTTCATACCCGGTATGAAAAGGCTCAGTAAATACTGGTTTTCATATCCCGGCAATAAACTTGCTACTACTGTTGCCGGACTTCATTTCAGCAGTAAAGTTGGCATGGCTGCCGGATTTGACAAGAATGCCGATTTTTACGATGATTTCTCCATATTCGGATTTTCATTTATCGAAATAGGAACGGTTACGCCCCTTGCACAGAGCGGTAATCCCAAACCCAGACTTTTCAGGCTTCCCGCTGATAAAGCTTTGATAAACAGAATGGGATTTAACAACAAAGGCGTTGAATTTGCTGCCAATAATCTGCGGAAACGCGACAAATCCATCATCATTGGCGGAAATATCGGCAAGAACACAACAACACCCAATGAAAGGGCTCCGGAGGATTATTTGACCTGCTTTAATGCATTGTATGATGTGGTTGATTACCTGGTTGTCAATGTCAGCTGTCCCAATATTGCAGGTCTGGATAAACTGCAGGACCAGGATTCGCTCCGGGAGATTCTTGATATCCTTATGAAAGCGAGAAAAAGCAGGACTTTACGCAAACCTGTTTTTCTGAAAATATCACCGGACCTTTCTTTCCGGCAAATCGACGAGACCATTGCCCTGTGTCATGAATCCGGTCTCGATGGCATCATTGCCACCAATACAACCAAACTCAGAAAAGGATTAAGTACATCGGAAGAAAGAATAGCCGAAATCGGATCAGGAGGATTAAGCGGTGCACCCCTCAGGAAAAGAGCCACAGAGATTATAGGTTACATATGTAAACAAACTGAAAATACCCTTCCTGTGATCGCAACCGGAGGGATACTTACACCCGAAGATGCTTTGGAAATGATCAAAGCAGGAGCATCGCTGGTGCAGGTGTATACGGGATTTGTTTATGAAGGACCTTTCGTGGTTAAAAGGATCAACAAAGCCATTGAGCGTTATTACAAATATTCATAACTGTATCAATCCATGAAATTCAAGATTTTGAATTATGCTTCCCGCACATTAGTTATGGTGCTGTTTTTATGGGTTCATTGTTCCCATGTTATACAAGCACAACAGAAAAATCTGGTCGCCAATCCCGGTTTTGAAGAATATGAAAAGTGTCCCGAGGATTATACACCTGAAAATCTTACGCATAAACTTGTGCCGGGATGGTCCTATCCGACCAGGGCTACGCCTGATTATTTCAACAGATGCAGTCCCAGAAATGTCAGTGTGCCCAAAAACTTCGCCGGAGAAAGCGAACCCCATGGCGGAAACGGTTATGTGGGTGCCATCCTGAGCGGCACCGAAGAAAGTTACCGTGAATATATACAGGGCCGTCTCGCAGTCTCCATGATTAAGGGTCAGCGATATTGTGTGAGATTCTATTATAAACTGGCCTCGTATTCCCGGTTTGCGGTTGATCAGATGAGCCTGTATTTCAGTGATGTCGAAATAAAAAACGATATCAATGTCAATCTTTCCTATACCCCTCAGATCACTAATAAAATAGGGCTCTTCCTGGACAATATTGATGAATGGGAGGAATTCTGTACAGTATATACTGCTTCTGGTTCTGAGCGTTTTTTTATAATCGGGAATTTCAGGAATTATGATAACACCAATTATGTGGTGACCGATAAAAACGTTGTTAATTTGCGCAATAAGGCATATGCCTATTATTATTTCGATGATTTCATCATTGCCCCGCTGGAAAATTGCAAGGACTGCCCCTGCGTGGTGCATGATTTTGAAAGCCGTATACTGGAAACAGATTATACCGGAGGTCTGGATCCAATGACAGGTAAAGTGAGCAGGATCATCCATGACGGGAGTATCCGGATCGGTTTATTGGGCGGAACTCCTCCCTATACCGTGACCTGGAATAACAAAATGACCGGTACCGAGCTGCGAAACCTGCCTGCCGGTAAGTACATTTACATGGCCAGTGATTTGTATAACTGCAGGTCTTCCGATACCGTTGTCTTCACGGAACCTGAAATTGTCAGGGATGAATTCCTCGAAGGGCTGAAAGCCATTGAAGAGGGATCAGCCGTGGTTTTGGAGAATATCTTCTTTGATTTTGACAAGACTGTCCTGCTGCCGGCATCTTTTGCCGAGCTGAATAAGGTTGTTCAGTTCATGCTGGAAGAGGATATCAAACTCATTGAAATTTCGGGGCATACCGACAGTGAAGGCTCCGACGCATACAACCAGAAGCTTTCGGACGGCAGGGCGGCCGCTGTTGTCACTTACCTGGCTTCCCAGGGTATTAAACCGGAAAGAATGCAATCGACGGGTTACGGGGAAAGCAGGCCTGTTGATACCAACCAGACCGAAGAAGGCAGAGCGCAAAACCGCCGGGTTGAATTCACATTATTGAAGAAATAAAGGAAAATAAAACACTGATTCATGCTGAAAAAGACACTGAACCTATTCTATATCGCCCTGTGGATCCTTGCTGTCATACCTATTGGGCTGTCTGCACAAAATTTGAAAAAGGGATATAAACTGCTTGAAAAAGCTGATTATGAGAAGGCTTACGAAGTTTTCGGGGACGCGCTGTCCGGGCCTGACCAGAATCCTGCAGCCCTTTTTGGGATGGCTCTTGTATTCGCTGATGAAAAATCTCCCCGGTATGACGTTATCGGAGCATGGGACTACGCCCGAAAACTGCAGGAGAACATTGACAAACTCTCCACAGAGGAGAGCGAATTTATAGGGGAATATTTCTACAATACGGAAGTCCGTCATATCAGCCGTCCCGTCAGGAAGAAAATGGATTATGCCATTGAAACCATGGAGGCCAAGCTGATCAAATATGTTCGGGAGGAAAATAATTTGGAGGTCGTTTACCGGGTTCTTGATAAGTTTCCTGATTTCCGGCACCACGACAATATCCTGCATATCCGGAATCAGCTGGAATTCAGAAAGTATGAAAAACAGAACACCCTGGAAGGTTACCTCGAATTCATTCAGAAGTTTCCGGACGCCGCGCAAATTGATAAGGCTATCAAATACCGGAATAAGCTGTCTTTTGAAAAGGTCTGCGAGGTGAATACAGTGGAAGCCTACAAGGACTTTATGAAACAATATCCCCAGGCTGCCGAAATCAACCTGGCTGTTAAACGGCTTCATGCAGTGGCATTTGATAGAACAAAGCAGATGAACACCATTGTCGCATTTGATGAGTTTATAGCTCATTACCCCGATGCACTGGAGATTTCTGAAGCCCGCACCATCCAGAAACAATTGCTGTACGAGTACGCAAAAAAAATACATACACTGGAAGCCTATAATGAGTTTATAAGGAAATATCCTGAAGGCCAGCAATATATTGATATTTTCAATCTAAAAGCTCTGGACAATGGCATGCAGTTTTTAAACCAGCATCCTTTTCCGTCCGATAACATGCTGTGGGCCCGCAGTTTCGATGAAGAAGGAAATTATGAACTCAGTGCCTGCATTACCGCGGACACCATGAACAACTATGTGATCGGGGGTACGGTTTTTAAGTCGGATACCGGATCCACTGAGGCCTGGATCATTAAACTCGACCAGGATGGTAAAATGATCTGGAATAAATACATCAGCGAGGGATACAACGATGAAGTCAATCTGATCAGCGTGAACCCGAAAAACGAGATCCTGGGTGCAGGTTATACCTGGATAGGGACAGATTCTGCATCCCGGGAATCCTGGCTTTTTAAACTCGGCCCGGAAGGACAAAAATTGTGGAGCAGGAAACTGGGAAGGATGAACATCAGGACCATGAAGGTAACCACTGATGGCACGATTTTTCTGGGAGGATACCTGATGAATGATTCGCTCCAGAAAAAGTATTCAGTTATTGTGTTGAATGAAAACGGGAAAAGACTGTGGAGCAGGACGTATACCGGTAAAGGCGAGATATTTTACATGGGTCAGTGCCCCGATCAGCGGATGCTGATTGTAGGGAATCACTGGCATGCCAAAACTGATCCAAAGGGTTATCTGATCTGGGAATCTCCGTTCAGTGCATCGGACAGCATCATAGCAGCCCAGGTTATGCCCAAAGGAGAAATATGTTACCTGGGTTTCCGGAACAGGGAGAAATTAATGTTTATCAAAACCGGACCTGATAATAAACCCATTACCGAAAAGGAGATTAAACTTCCGGAATTACCCAAAGGCGGATCAGAGATGATCCTCGGGCCTCAGAATCAACTGGTTGTCGTATTCACCCTGGAACAGTACCAAACGATCAACTGGATCAGTGCATCAGGCGGGGATATCATTCACTCAGCAAGGATACCTGATGGCATGAAGATCGATCAGATTAAAACTGACAGGAAAAACAACCTTTTACTGGTTGCCTGCATGGGTGAAATATTGGTCTTCAGGAACAACGGGGCTACTTTTTAGGGCTACAATATATTCGCGTTCGTTCGCGTTTCTTCATTACAGGACCAGGATTGTCATGAAAGACGGAAAAAAACAGGACCACAACCGGGAAGAATCCAGACAGTATTATGATTATTTAAGACAGCAACGTGAAATTGCCGAAAGTCTGAAATATGCAAGTTATATCCAACAGGCCATGTATCCTGCCGAATCCTTTATCGGCAGGTTGTTACCCGAGTACTTCATATTTCATCAGCCCAGGGAAGTTGTAAGTGGCGATTTCTATTATGTATCCAGGCATAATGAGCTTCTTTACCTAGCTGCCGGAGACTGCACCGGTCACGGTGTACCCGGGGCCTTTATGAGTATGCTGGGCATTACTTTTCTGAATGAGATCATAGCGCAGGGCAGGTTTAGCGGCGCTGCTTCCATCCTGAACCAGATGCGGGAACATGTTATGAAGGCTTTGTGCCAGACCGGGGAAGACAATGAGCAAAAGGACGGGATTGACCTTGCCTTGTGTATACTCGATGCACGAAAGAATAATATGGATTTTGCCGGTGCTTTTAATCCGGTTTACGTGGTTCGCAATCAACAATTGATTGAAATTGAAGGCGATAAAATGCCGGTGGGAATCGGGGCAGAAGAAGAAATGCCATTTACTGGCCATTCTTTCGATCTTGAGAATAAAGATATGCTCTATCTTTTCTCCGATGGTTTTGCTGATCAGTTCGGAGGTCCCGATGGAAAAAAATTCAAATACAAAGCTTTCAGGGAGTTGTTGGTAAGTGGAAGTCACCTGTCCATGCCTGAGCAGAAACAACGGATCATGACAACTTTTAATGCCTGGAAAGGAAACCAAAGACAGCTGGATGACGTATTAGTATGTGGTTTTCGTTTTCACCCTGCCTAACTACGCCCTGATGAATTGATAAATCTCATTAGTCGATGAAAATCAGTGCCTTTCACATCAGAAACTACCGCTCAATCATTGATTCAGGCAAGTGTTATCTTTCTCCTGACAACATAACCGCGCTTATTGGCCAGAATGAATCCGGCAAGACTTCGGTCCTTGAAGCTTTGAGGAGTTTTTATGAGAGCCGGATCACGGATGATGTGCTGCGCAGTGACCAGACTTTTCCTGAAATTACTTGTACTTTTCTCCTGGAGGAAAATGACAGACTGGATGAAATGATCGATTTTTCCCGCCTGCCGGCCGAGTTGCATGAAGCGTTCAGACAAAAAACGGAAATTACCCTTAACCGCAAATGGCTCAATTCACGAAAAAATGTCATTTCAGTTGCCGAACCTGAGCTCCTTGCACATTTTGATGCGCTGGAGAAGACTGTTACCGAGACCGATCAACTCATTGCACGTTCATTTCTTGAATTGATGAAGCAGACTGAGAATTCTGCCAGGGATATGCAGCTGCTGGAAACTTTGGTTGACAACGCCAGAAAAGAGGTGAATACCCGTCATAACCGGCTGGAAGATTTGAAGCATATTATATCAAGATCCAAAAGACCTGATGAACGCATAACCGCAGAGCAGGAATTGGAAACAACACAACAACAACAATCTGATAATGAGACGAATCTTAAGGAAAAACTCATCCAGATAGAACATGGTAAAGCAAATCTGAAGGATCTGGCAGAAAAACTGAGTACCTGTAAGCTATACAATGAAATTTCCGGACGTGTCAAGGATCTTGCTGAAGAGTCAAAGGTAAAGGCAGGCCTCATACACGATGCGGAGCATCAATATGAGCTCTGCTCATCAGAAAGGGAAAGCCGTCTTATTACCAAACGGCTGGAACAGCTCCGTATGTCTTATAATTATGTTCAGGAGGAATTAAGAAATCAGACAGGAAATCTCTCTCTCAGGAGAAAGATCACTTCCAGGGTACTGGACGGAAAGGATCTGAAAGAATCCGAAATTGAGGCTGTTAAAGAATATGAACAAGAAAATGGTCTTGCCAGCCTGGAAGAGGTCGGGCAAAAGCTTTTTAAGCACGTTCCCCTGTTTGAGTTTTTTGAAGATTTCAGCAGTCTTCTCCCCAATAAAATTGACCTGGAAGACCTGCTGAACGAAAATACGCGTGCCGAAGGTTATAAGGCAGCCCGTAACTTTCTGTGTGTCGCCGGTTTGAATGCTGATTTCTTCAGGGAAAAAAACCACCGCATCCTGAAACAGAAAATTGAAAACCTGAACAGTGAAATAACCATTGATTTTCAGGATTACTGGCGTCAGAACGTAGGCAAGAATGATAAAATCAGGATCAATTTTGAACTGGAGCATTACGATTATACACAACCGGAGAAAAGCGGCAAACCCTACCTTGAATTCTGGGTCAAGGACAAGCAGGAAAGGCTTTATCCCAAGCAGCGGAGCAGGGGAGTAAGGTGGTTCCTGTCGTTTTACCTTGAACTGAAGGCAACCGCAAAGGAAAATACGAGGAACCGTGTTATGCTGATCGACGAACCGGGCTTAAGCCTCCACGCCCGGGCGCAGGAAGATGTTCTTAAGGTATTTGAAGATCTCCGGGAGAACCTGCAAATTATATATTGCACCCATTCTCCCAGTCTGATTGACATTCAGAAGTTGTACCGTATTATAGCGGTGCAAAGGGCAAAGGATAACGATGAAAAAAGCGAGACCGTAGTGCTGGACGCCAGAAGTCTTCATGAAGCATCCACTGACACCCTTTCTCCGATATATTCACTCATGGGTACCAGGCTGAACGACAAGCAGTTTATTTTCCCCAAGAATAATATCATTGTTGAAGATAATGTGACCTATTATTACCTCGATTCCCTGAGCAGGTTGTACGGTTTCGAAGATTATATCCATTTCATTCCCGCATCAGGTCCCGAGAATATTCCCATGTTGGCCAATATACTCTTTGGCTGGAAGATCGACTTTGGTGTGCTGACGATGGACAATCCGGTCAATGCGCAGGTTCTGGAATTTCTGAGAAATACCACATTTTTTCGGAATGACGATGCGGCCAACAGGAAAATAAGAAGTTACCAGGGATTCACCGGTATTGAAGATCTTTTTTCGACGATTGATTTTAAACGTTATATTCTGCAACAACGAATCGGAATTACCGTGAGAAATAGTGAATTCATCATAAGCAACGGCATATCCAGATTGATCCTCGCCACTGATTTTTGCTCCAAACTTCAGAAAGACGGCACTGTATTCAAGGAATTCGATGACGAAACGAAAAAGAATTTTGACAAGCTCTTCAAATTGATTAAAAGCATGGCTGAACCAGAACCGGTTCTACAACCCAGCAATTAATCCTCCTTCAGCCAGTTACACATAAGTAGTTAAACCAGAATAATTTGACTTTTGCAAAAATATTTGACGAAAGTGCAACTTTCATTGACGAAAATACGTATATTTGAAACAAAGTAATTTGAAATTGTAAAATACGTATTGTCATGGGCACTTTTATTCTTGTTCTTGTTCCCGCTGTATCGCTCTTCATCCTTGGTTATCTTGTCCTTACAGCTCCTGAATACAGGGAGTACTAGGCAAACTACCCGTTGAGCCTGCTATTTTTCCTGCTGAAAGTAAAATAAATCACCAGTCCGGCTCCCAGCCAGATTAAGAACCTTAGCCAATTGGTATGTCCAAGTTTGGTCATCAGAAATAAACAACTTAACAATCCCAGTACCGGAATCACCGACAGTTTCTTTTTGTAGCTCATCCAAGCTATTACCGGACAGGTAATGATGAAAATCAGCATGGGCAGATTTTCGATGATATCCCCGAAATAATCATTTGGATCAAACGAGAAGAAGTCACGCCAGTAGAGCTGGTTATATACCAGATTAACCAGGATAATGGCTGTAATCAATGCAGGAATGATGAATTTGCCATTCAGGTAAGGAACCTTGAACCTTCCGGGCGGTATTGATTCTTTGTTCTTAAGCACGAGAACGCCGGCGCATACTACCACAAACGCAAACAATGTTCCGATGCTGGTCAGGTCAGTGACTTCGGTGAGGTTCATGAACAGGGCCGGAACTGCAACAACAATGCCAGTCACAATGGTTGCAAATGACGGGGTCTTAAACCTGGGATGTATCCGTGAGAAGGCTTTGGGGAGCAGACCATCACGGCTCATGCTCATCCATATCCTGGGCTGGCCGAGTTGAAAAATCAGCAGCACGCCTGCCATGGCTATTAAGGCGGTAAAAGCGACAATGCCGCTGATCCAGTCGAGTCCCGCCTTTTTAAATACGAATGCCAGGGGATCACCTACACCCAGTTCGCGATAATCCACCATACCGGTCAGTACCAGCGCGATGAGCACATAAAGGACCGTGCAGATCGCCAGGGAATAAAAGATCGCCCTGGGCAGATCACGTGATGGATTTTTGCATTCTTCCGCTGTTGTGGATATGGCATCAAAGCCAATGAAGGCAAAAAATACTGCCGAGACACCTTTAAGCACGCCTGCAACACCTTCCGGGGCAAATGGGTGCCAGTTTTCCGGATGCACATAGAAGGAGCCGGCGACAATAACCCCGAATATCACCAACAGTTTGATGACTACCATGATGTTATTAACCGTCCGGGATTCCCTGATGCCTATAAAAACAATGTAAGTGATCACTACAACGATCAGCAGGGCAGGGAAGTCGGCAATAATCCTGATATTCCAAAGGGAAGGCGCATTATTCCAGGCTTCACTGGCGGACCGCACTGCAGAAGAGAGCATGGAAACATCGCCTCCGCCTGCCAGGGTGTCGGCAACAACCCTGTGAGCGCGCAACGCACTGAAATAATCCATGGTCAGGTATTCCGGAATATGCCAACCAAAACCCCGGATAAATTCGGTAAAATAATCCGACCACGATATGGCCACTGCAATATTGCCAATGGCATATTCCAGCAGCAAATCCCAACCGATTATCCAGGCTATCAGTTCGCCCAGTGAATAGTAGGCATAGGTATAGGCGCTTCCGGCAACGGGAACCATCGATGCAAATTCCGCATAACATAATGCTGAAAAGCCGCAGGCAACCGCGGTGAAGATAAAAAGCACGCTGATGGCAGGTCCGCCGCTGGAGGCTGCATTACCTATTGTTGAGAAAATCCCGGCTCCTACTACTGCGGCAATCCCGAATGCAGTCAGGTCTCTTACACTCAGCGATCTTTTTAATGAAGGTCCGGAGCTCTCATTTTCTGCTGACTCGTTGAGTATGCTGTGCAGTGGTTTGGTCCGCCACAAACTTCGCTTATTCATTCCCAAATATTCGTAAATTGCATGGATTTAAAGATAATATAAAAGAAATTCCTGGATACCGTTTACCAAACCTATTCACTCACCAGCTATGAAAAAATTACCGTGCCTGATTTGGTGTGTTTTGTACCCTTTGCTTCTTCCCGCACAGGATTATACGCTGGGTTGGGAAGGGGAAAAGCTGATTCAGGATGCTTCTTTCCTGAATGCAACAGAATGGAAATGCAATCAATCGGATCTTAACGCAGGGGATTCCTGCTATGTTACTGCTGATACCTCTCTGAAACTGCATTGGAGATTCGGCGGCGGGATAAGGGGAAAATTTTCCCAATGTTATCAACCTTTAACTTCCCCGTTGAATCTATCTGATAAACAGATTATTGGTATCGACATTCATGGTGCGGAGGGGAAAAGCCGGGTACGCCATGTGGAACTCAAGTTCGAATCGGGAAGCTCGCAGGCTTCTTATACCTGGGAAAACCTGGCCAGCTTAAACCGCTGGTGTGAAAAGCTGGTAGTTTTGAAGTGCCAGTTTTCCAACAACCTGACTTTCAGGTGGGATTCCATTACAATCGTTTCCTTTGCCATTACCATGAACTCCGAAAGTATCATTGATAATGAGGCTGATTCAGGCATTGTTGCATTCCGCAACCTAATGGCTGCATCAGTCAACGAATTCATCCGGGCAGATGAAACTGAACAAATCACTGATTTAAGTACCGTTGAACTGGAGAACATAAGGCTAAATGCCGCACAGGCTATTACCGGCAGGCAGAATCCGAACGGTCTGCTTACCACATGGCTGCAGGACGGTTCCTCATGGCTTTATGGACAGGGTCTCGCACTTCGGGTATTAACCGAGGAAGGTGCATGGAATGGTGTAATTGCAGCAAATGACTATGCCCTGGCTGCAGAAAAGCTGGCGCGCTTCCTTGCTGCAAATCAGGCTGAGGAGGGTTACTGGCCGAGGGCCTGGAACGCTGTTACAGGAAATATACTGGTGAATCTCGAGGGAAATAACACGGTTTGGATGGGCGATTTTCCCTGGATACCAGGTAGCCTGGCCAATTATTACCGGAAATCGGGAGACGGACAAGTACTCCCGGCAATCCTCAAGGCAAAAACATTCCTGTTTAATCTGATCGAAGAAACAGGAAAGGTTAATACAATGAATATGACAACACGCATAAAATATGAGGTATCCAACTATGAAGGTTATGCCGCAACGATGTATTGCCTGCTGGAACTCGGGGATACAATAAAAGCCAAACAGGTAATGGATTATGTGATGTCCACCGGCTGGGATGATCAAATGCTGATGTGGAAGGAGGGACCGGGTTCATCAAGACCGGTGCTTTTGGTGAATACATGGCTGGCATCCTTGGCTTTTACCCTGGATTACAAAGACCAGGCCCTCGATGCGCTTTCAATGGCAGGGAAGCTCCTTTATACCAGGGGCTCCGGTGAACCCTGGGGGTTTGACGGCATTGGTCCGGTAGCTATGTGGTATGAGGGAACCCTATCATATATTGCCACGGCGGGTCCGGGCAGCAATATGCTGTTTTCCGGAATAAAGTACCACATCAATGCTGATGGGAGCGTGCCTGCATATAATGAAAACCTGGGTTCTATGGCGGGGATTTGGGCAGTGGACTGGTCCAGTCTGGATGCTACATCATGGCTCTATTTTGCTGCAGCCCAAAAGGTTCCTTTTGGCTATACCGGGACTGATCCTGAGCTTTTTACATATTCCGGTGAAATAGTATCAGAAAATCCGGAATTGGATATCCATTATTTCAATAATAGGTTCTATATCATTGATGGTAATTGTAATATCAAGGATGAATACCGCGTGGAGCTCTTTTCTTTGAATGGCATCATGTTAGGATCCTGTATTAACAATCCGGGTGAGAAGGTTGTGAATATCCCGGATTTGGTTGCAGGGACGCTCACCACTGGGAATATATACCTGGTTGTGCTCAGCAAAGGCGATCTGAGGTGCACTTTGAAATTCATATATCATCTCTGAACCAATAAATTATTGTTTTCCGAGAGGCTTCTCTTCATGTTGCGGTGAAATTCATTGATAGCTATGCGGTGAAAATGGGGATAGAGATAACGGTCCCGCAGGAAAGAATTGCTTCTGAAGGCAGTGCGATGAATAATCTCGGTATAGCCCTTACGTGTGGAAATGAAGTGGATCGTCTGTTCACCACGGGATTTTCCGCCTTTCAGATAACTGTATGTGATGGATCGGTTCACGCTGTCTATGTTGATAATCTCCAACCCAACAGCCAGATTGTATAAACCTTTCAGGATTTTCAGGTTTATGTAAATCACCTGTCCGGTGTCAATTCCGGCGAAAGTCCTGTCATTCCGATACAAAACAGTGTTTTCCCATTTTGAAATCAGCAGTCCGAATGAAACCATGCTTCCATTCCATGATTCGGCAGGACTGGTGACCTGGTATGCCTGCCACACCCGTTCAGGATCTTCCTTGATGTAATAAGCCGATTCCAGGAAGCGATAACCATGCATATCCTGTCCTTTATGATAGGTGGACCGGACTTCCTTAAAGTACTTCATCTGGTTTCCTGTAAACTGATCCTCAATCAGTGTCCGCACCTTTTTTTGCGGAATACGTGACATATCGATTATTTCAAAAGTATTTTGCGCATAACCCGCCCAGGAGGCTGATAAGATGAGAAGGAAAAACCACAACTTCATAGGCGATATTCTTTGAATACTTATACAGGAAATGGTATTCAAAGGTTACTGCAAGGTGCGGCCTATTTTTGTCCTTCCATCTCCATGTGATATGACAATCAGTTTCCAAAAACCTTTTTAAGCAGTTCTGTTGTTCTGGCCAGGGGATCCTTTCTGATCTTCAGCTCCTCCTTGGCAATCATTGTAAAGAGGCCCTTGATGGCCTGATCGGTGACATAGGCTGAAAGATTGGGATTCATTTTCTGTACGAGTGGTATTTTGTTGTAGGCATTGATCAGGTCGGTCCAGTATTTTGTAGCATCCACCTTATCAAGGGAGGTTTTGATTACCGGCTGAAATTTAGCCTGAAGCTCCGGCGTAGTAGTTCTCTGCAGGTAAAGTGTGGCGGCATTGTTTTCACCCTTCACGATGCTGATGGCATCGCGGACAGTCATTCCTTTAATAGCCGCGATGAAAATCGGTTTGGCTTCCCTGGCTGCATCTTCAGCGGCACGGTTAATGGAAAGGATGGCTTTGTCGACCTGGTTTCCCAACCCGACAGCCCTGAGTTTTGATTCAATGTTTTCAGCTTCAGGCGGGAATGGGATCTTAATTTCAGGATTGCCAAAATACCCGTCAATGACTGACACCAGGTTAACGCTTTCACCCGCGCCCTTCACCAGGGCTTCCTTAATGCCTTCAGCAGCTTCGCTTTCGGTGAAACTACCGGATGTACCCAGCGCTTTGGAAACATCGGTAAGCAACTGGGTATTTGAACAGGATGAGATAAGCGTAAACAACATCACAGCCAGAGATAATCTTAAAGCTTTCATATGGTCAGTTTTTTAGTTTTTTAGTTTCAAAATGCATGCCGATCCTTTTTGGAAAAACAAATTATCGAGGAAATGCTTTCCTTTTTTTTTATGTACTTTAGTCAAGGCAAATATACACAACCCTTTTGAAAATCAATAGCATAAATAACCAGCAGGAAAATTACGCATGGATGCCTCTCGACAATGCGGCCAAGATTTATCCTGCGGTTCAGTCCAGAGAATTCACAATTGTCTTCAGAATTTCAGCTATTCTGAATGATCCGGTCAATTATTCCTGCCTTGTGCGTTCCATCCAAAAAGCCGAATCAAGATTTCCATATTTTAAGGTAACACTAAGAAAGGGTTTTTTCTGGTATTATCTTGAGCATGTCGACAGGCCTTTGTCGCCTTCTGCTGATATGCACGGCTGCTGCCGGTCGTTCTTTTTTCCCCGTGCAGAAAATCCGTTTTTGTTAAGGATAACTGTTGTCCGGAACAAGTTGAGTGTTGAATTCTCTCATATTCTAACAGACGGTGCCGGAGCCATGGCCTTTCTCACAGCTTTGCTGGCAGCCTATTTCTCTGAAAAAATTCCTAGGGTACCTGCTTTTCCCAGCTTCAAACCGGATGAACCCATATCAGTTGAGGAATTCGAAGATGCTTATAACCGGTATTTTAAGTCCGAAATTCCTAGGGTGGTAAGTTATACCAAGGCTTTTCACCTGCCATTTGAACTCAACAAAAAGAAACGTTTTCAAGTTTTGTCCGGCGTTATGGATTTATGTGATATACTTTCCAAATCCAGGGAAAAAGGACTGAGCATTACCGAATACCTGGTTTCTATATACCTGTTTGTTCTTCAGGAAATATACCATGAATTTCCTCCTTACAGCCCGTATAAAAGAAGAAAAATTATACGCATTCAGGTACCGGTCAACCTGCGCAAAATTTATCCGACCCGTTCCATGCGGAATTTTTCACTGTTTGTATTGCCTGAAATTGACCTGCGATTAGGTGACTATACGTTTGATGAAATTGTTAAAATTGTCTATCACAAAATGCAACTTGAAACGGATGAGAAAGTCATCAATAAAATAATTGCCCGGAATGTGGGAAGCGAAAAGAATTTGTTTGTGCGGGGAATACCCTTGTTTATCAAGAACCTGATACTCAGATGGAAATATTATGATAAGGGACCCAACCAGTACAGTGGTGTGGTTACCAATCTGGGAAAGGTTGACCTTCCTGCGGAATTTGCAACGCATATCAGCCGGTTGGTTTTCATTCCTCCTCCGCCCAACAAGAAGCTAAAAGTGAATTGTGGTGTAATCGGGTTTCAGGATAAACTGGTGATAAGCTTTGGTAATATTACCAATTCTGTTGAACTGGAAAAGAAATTTTTTCGCTTTTTGATAAGCCAGGGAATTCATGTTAAATTAACAGCTTATTAATGAATGTATTATGAAAACATGTCCACAATGTGGTGTTGAGCTTGATGAACAAATGTCAGTTTGTCCGCTTTGCAAATCAAGCCTGGATCATCCGCCTTCTGCGTTAGAAGACAGCAGTGCACCTGATGATCAGCCTGCCAGGAAATTTTATACTGATTATTCCAGACTTACGTTTCAACAGAAAAGAAAGCTTTTTTGGGAATTATCGGGAATCATCTTGATCTCAGGGATATTGGTGACACTGATCATCGACTTTGTAACAACAAAAAGCATCACATGGTCAAGATATACTGTAACCGTATTTCTCGTCCTGTTTGTCAATGTAACCCTGCTTTCATTCTGGCGTCACAGATTACTCTTCATGCTTGGCGGAAGCTTTATATCAACATCGGCCCTGCTGGTTTTGCTCGATATGTACAATAACAGGATTGGGTGGGGAACACAACTGGGCGTTCCCTTGCTTCTTGCATTTTACATGATCGTTTTTTTACTTACCTTGTTAACCAGATCCACGGAACACAAAGGTTTCAACATTCTGGGGTATAGTTTCATGGCAACAGGCGTTATGTCGATTTGTATTGAAGTAATTCTGTCCCGTTATTTTATCCATGATATCAGGCTTGGATGGAGTCTGATTGTCTTTGCCTGCATGGTTCCCATAGCTGCCATACTTTTCTTTCTTCATTACCGGCTTAATAGGGGCATGGACCTGAGGCGGTTTTTTCACATTTAAAACCACGCATCCGGTTCAACCCGGAAATTCCTTTCAGGGATAGCACTATGCCTGTATTTCCAACAATAAACCTGGGATAAAAAATAATAATTTTGAAAATCTCTACATATGTTAATTATTTAAGCTATTTTTGCAGATCAAATTTTTTAAATCATATTATGAAAGAAGGAAAAGTAAAATTCTTCAATGAATCAAAAGGTTTTGGTTTCATTAAAGACAATGCAACAAGCGAAGAGTTTTTTGTTCATGTCAGCGGTTTGGTTGATACCATTAACGAAGACGATGAAGTAACATTTGACCTGCAACAGGGTCGTAAAGGAATGAATGCTGTGAACGTGAAATTGGTATAATTGTAAAATCAATATACTGAAATGCATTGCAGGCCCCGCTATGGCGGGGCTTTTTTTTTGCTACGGATTGATCGTATTTATTTTAACAAAATCATACTTTCTCAACGATGATCAGTGAATCAATTTTTGATGTGGCACCCATGAGTTGGAAAGTCGGCCTTACATTGGGAAAAACCGAAACCACTTCTCCGTTGATCTTATTCAGGAATTGCTGCAGTTTTTCCTGCATGTTTTTACTGTTGACTTCCAGCCGATGTACCTTGTAGTTCATAATGCTTTAATTATTAAGGATTAAATCAAAAGTAAGGGATGAAAAATAAAGTTATGCAAAATGTGGTTATCCTGATAACCTTTCCAATCCAATAAGCTCATCTTTCAGCTTCGGGAATTTTTATTAACTTTAATTGATGTACCAAATTGCAATTAGCACAATTAACCCAGTAAACCCAGTAAACCAAAAATCATGGGTAAACATAAAAGTATTGAACCGGAAAAACGGGATGAACGAGAAATCCCGAAGAAGGAATATGAAAAAAAACTACAGAAATTGCAAATAGAGCTGGTGAAACTGCAGGAATGGATAAAAAGCAAGGGATTGAAGGTAGTTGTGGTCTTTGAGGGCAGGGATGCTGCCGGCAAGGGCGGGGTGATCAAGTGCATTTCACAAAGCCTGAATCCCAGGATCTGCAGGGTGGTTGCACTGGGTACACCTACGGAACGTGAAAAGGCGCAATGGTATTTTCAGCGGTACGTAGCCCATTTGCCGGCATCGGGCGAAATGGTGCTGTTTGACCGCAGCTGGTACAACAGGGCCGGTGTGGAAAGGGTGATGGGATTTTGTTCCGAAGAGGAATACCAGGAATTCATGCGTTCCTGTCCCGAATTTGAGAATATGCTGATCCGTTCGGGTATCGCACTGATCAAATACTGGTTCTCGGTATCCGATGAGGAGCAGGAAAACCGCTTCCGGGCACGGATCGAGAACCCGACCAAACGGTGGAAGCTCAGTGAAATGGACCTTGCGTCACGTGAGAAATGGATTGAATATTCAAAAGCCAAGGATGAAATGTTCAGGTATACCGATACCCGGCAATCACCCTGGTTTGTAGTTCCTGCCGACAATAAAAAGCGCGCCCGACTGAATTGCATTAAACATTTGCTGGGTGTTATCCCCTATGAGGAATTGCCGCAGAAGAAGATCAAGCTCAAACCCCGGCAGGAAAGCCATAAGTATGTGAGACCTCCGTTCACTGATCAGACGATCATTCCTGAAGTTTATTAAAAAGCGGGCTTATGTTCCATATTATCAAATAAATTCTTATTCAATATGAAATACTTCATTTGCTCTATCCTTACACTTTTATCGGTATTTTCAACTTGTCAGACCGGTTCAACACTGCCAGATGACCTGGTCGGCAACATTGAAAAGAGAATTGCGTCCGGGACCAATCCAAGCATTGTTATTGGCATTATTGATAAAGCAGGACCGCGTTATTATTGTTTTGGGAAAAAAACGTACAACGGTGAAGCCGTTAATGAGCACACCATTTATGAGATAGGGTCCATCACAAAAGTGTTTACAGCCGTCCTCCTTGCGCAGCAGGTCATGGATGGGAAACTTAAGCTGGATGACCCCATTGAGAATTATCTTCCCCAACAGGTTAAGATTCCCCAATACGGAGACCATAAAATCACGTTTGGGAACCTGTCTGATCACACTTCAGGACTACCTCGCCTGCCAGGCAATATGGCGCCTGCCAATCCCGGGAATCCCTATGCCGATTATACCATAGATCAACTGTATTCATTTCTTTCCGGTTATCAGCTTCCAAGGGATGTTGGTTCCAACTATGAGTACTCAAACCTGGCACAGGGACTGCTGGGCCATTTGCTTTCATTAAATGCAGGCACCACCTATGAATCATTGTTTTTGGGAACAATAGCCATTCCGCTTGAAATGAAAGAGACGAAAATTACGCTGGATGAAAACATGAAAAATAACCTTGCCAAAGGTCATTCCATGGGACGTGAGGTTGAGAACTGGGACCTTCCCACACTGGCAGGAGCAGGTGCAATCCGAAGCTCTGCTTACGATATGCTGAAGTTTTTGGCTGCAAATTCGGGACTCTCAGAGACACCTCTCAGGGTCGCTATGAACAGGACACATGAAGTCCGTCATAATAAAGGCGGAATGCGTGTGGGTCTCGGCTGGCATATTGCAAACGGCAGGGATGGGGATGTTATCTGGCACAACGGAGGAACAGGCGGATACAGATCATTTGCCGGGTTTGTAAAAGAAACCGGTACAGGAGTGGTAGTCATGACGAATTCCACAGAGAGTGTCGATGATATCGGGTTTCATTTGCTTAATCCGGAATCGGAATTACGCAACATTAAACCAAGTATTGTTTATGAACTTAGAAAAACCATGGATGCAAATGGAATTGAAGCATCAATAGCCCTGTACAGGAATCTTAAAAACAGTAAACCGGATGATTATGATTTTAAAGAAGATGATCTGAATATGCTGGGCTATTCTTACCTGGATAATAATTTAGAAGCGGCTCTTGCTGTTTTTAAACTGAACGTGGAAATGTATCCTGCTTCATCCAATGTTTATGACAGTTACGGTGAAGCGCTCCTGAAAAAAGGGGACAAGGAAGCAGCGATTGAAAATTATAAGAAATCGGTTGAGTTGAATCCGGGCAATGACAATGGCATACAGGTACTGGAGAAACTGGGAGTAACGATACCATCTGAAAAAGTGGAAGTGCCGGAAGCAACGTTGGATACTTATACCGGAACATACGAATTACTGACCAATTTTAATATGGTGATTACCCGCGAGGGAAAGCAATTGTATGGACAGGCAACCGGACAGGGTAAGTTCGAACTTTTTGCAAAAAATGCAAGGGAATTCTACCTTAAGGTAGTGAACGCGCAGATCGTGTTTAATATTAACGATCAGGCAGTGGTGGAAAGCCTGACCTTATTTCAGAATGGACAAAAGATCACGGGCAAAAGAATAAAATAATCTTTTGTTTATTTTAGGATCATCTTATTTATAAAGGACTGGTTGGAGGAATTAAAACTGACATAATAAATACCAGAGGCCAAATCACTATTCAAAGAATAAGTATTCCTGTATTGCCCCGGATCTTGCGATTCTCTAAGAATGTTTGCAACCTCAACACCAGCTGTATTCATGATTCGGATATTCACAATGCCTCTTGAATTCAGTGTATATGAAACGTTAATAAAGTCAGAAGCCGGATTGGGAAATACTTCAAAAGTGGAAATGTCATTTGAAACTGAGGAGATAGCCGTGGCCGCCTGCACAATGATGACTCCTTTCATGCCCATTGAAGCGTGCGGTTCACATACATAGTAATAGGTACCGGTAATAGGAAAAACTACTTCGCCCCCGCCAAAAGGAACACTAAAACCTACGCTTTTAGGGGTGTTTCCATTGGCATCCCAGGTGTCTTTGATCACCTCAACCGCATTGTGCGCATTTCCCAGACTGAATTCCACATCTTCTCCAACCTCTATGATAAGCGTGTCCGGCGTAAAAGTGTTACCAACATTGGATATGGTATGTTTTGCGGCAAAACCAGCACCCATAGTTAAGGTCATTATAACGACAAGAAGTATAGTTTTCTTCATGGCAATTTATTTTAAGTTTGCAATAGGTAATTGAAATAACAATCCAAAATAAAACTGGTTCATTATGAAGCCTTTTAGGATTACTTTCTTCTTTTTTCTTTCAGCTATGACCGTTACTTTGGGATTTCAACCGGTCCAATCGCAACAAACAAACTGGACGCATTTTCGCGGAACCAATCTGAATGGAATTTCAGAAGATCAAAATGTGCCAATTATCTGGAACGATTCAACCCATGTAATCTGGAAAACTTACATCCAGGGCAAAGGATGGTCATCTCCCGTTGTATTTGGTGATCAGATTTGGGTAACCTCTGCCAGTGAAGATGGAAAACAAATGGCAGGAATTTGCCTCGACTTTACCTCGGGGAAGTTGATTTACACTATTAATCTGTTTCAGCCCGATTCTACTTACCCGAAACATTCGATCAATACCTATGCAACGCCCACACCTTGCATTGAGGACGGATTTGTTTACCTGAATTTTGGAACATACGGAACGGCTTGTGTCGATACCAAGAACGGAAAAGTGGTTTGGAAAAGAACTGATTTGAATTGTGATCATGTTCAGGGGCCGGGGTCTTCTCCTATCCTGTATAAAAATCTGATCATTCTGCATGTCGAGGGCGTTGATGTTCAATACCTGGTTGCATTAAATAAACAGACTGGCGAAACGGTTTGGAAGTCGAATCGCCCGGTTGAATTGTATGAGTCACTGGCTCCTATAGGCAGGAAGGCTTACATCACGCCAATTATTATAAATGTGAAGGGTCAGGATTTATTGATATCGAATGGTTCCGCTGTTTGCATAGCCTACAATCCTTTAACGGGAGAAGAAGTATGGAGGATTGTGGAAGGTGAGGATTCGACCATTGCCATGCCTTTTTTCGAAAACGGGACAGTATATTTTTATCCCAGTTTTGTAACTGCTCCCGAGGGTGAACAATACACTGAAATGCTGGCCGTAAATCCTGAAGGGGAAGGAGATGTTTCAAAAACCAATGTGCTCTGGCGGTTCAAATCCCCGATCCTGCAATTGCTGACACCACTTATCAAAGATGGTCTGATTTATACCGTCGACACCCGAAATATGCTTTATTGCCTCGATGCCAAAACAGGCCAGGAAGTATATTCCAAAAAGTTGAAACAGAAATACAATTCATCTCCCATATTTGCAGGAGGAAATATTTATTTTACCTCGGTTCATGGTGAAACGATGGTTCTCAAACCAGGAAATCAACTTCAGATTTTAGCTGAAAACAAATTACCGGGAGAAGTGTATGCCACCCCAGCTTTTCTCAGGAATTCAATCCTGGTGCGAACCGACAACCAGTTGTATAGGATAGGAATGAAATAACTTTATGCCATAGGAGGTTACCATGAAACACACTGGTGAATTATTTATTAGGATTGCCCTTTTGTTGCTCATCTGGCTTATTTGGTGGTGGGTGCTTAATCTGCAACTTTCAAATACAATGACTCTGTCCATCATTGTGGGAGGGGTATTGTTGACGTACCCCCTTGTCTGGTTCGGCAGGAAAATACTGGACCGACGACAAACAATAGGCCGTGCTGTCTGGACAACAACCTTTGTACATTTTGGTCTGGGTTTTACATTTGGTATTCCCATCGTTCTGGCAGTATCCACCTATAAAGATTGGTGTGGCTGGGTACTCCCAATACCATCGGTAATTGGCCTGGTTCTCGTTATTATTACTGGGGCAGCATCTTCGCTTACAGTAATAAACCTTGCCTTAAAAGGCTTCGGTGCGCCCTTTTTCATTGCGCTCAGTCGGAAATTGGCGTCAGATTGGATGTATGCCTGGACGCGCAATCCCATGGCCCTGGCAGGCCTGGCTTTTTTCCTGTCATTAGGCATTTGGTTTCAGTCGGCACTGTTTGTGCTCTGGGTACTCATCGTGTTGGCACCGGCATTTGTTTTCTTTGCGAAAGTGTATGAAGAACGGGAGCTGGAGATTCGATTTGGAGCATCCTACTTAGAGTACAAATCTAAAACGCCTATGTTTTTCCCAAGAAAACCAAGGATTGAAAGATGAGTCGCCTATTATTTAAAGCTCCATACCTTTGCACCTTTTTTTGGCCAGTCGGGCTTAAATTGTAGTTGCCTTACTCCGCCCAGTATCTGGAAACTAAATCCTACCATGATCCCTGCTGTAGATCCCAGTGCCCAGTATTTGTATCTTTCGGCATTAAAAGTACCTTCCTTATAATTGTAACAGATAAAAGGCGAAACGAAGAGCATAGCCAGTGATCCAAACAATATAGCGTCTTCGGCTGAAGAGAAAAGTTTTTGGCTGTGCGTCTGGTACCTGATGAAGTGAATGTCCTTCAGTGCAAGACTGATACGATAAACAGAATCAGCTTTGCCGCCGGTATGATACATTGCCTGGGTGATAGACGACTGCCGCAGTCCGCGTGCATCGTAAAGCCGGTCATCAATGGATTTGATCTTAAGCACGAGTGAATCATTGGTAAAGCTCTGAAATATACCGGAATAATATCTGCTTGCCTGGATGGAATCGGCATTCTTCAGGAGTGTAGCGGCCTGGAATTCAGTTTCCGGCTTTATTTTGAGGGTTTTTACCACAGGTTTTCCATTGGTTCGCAGAACGTCGGCTTTCCATATCTGCCCAGACACTGCAATTCCCATAGGAAGGCACATGAGGATCAGGAAGAATTTTTTCATAGCATTGGATTTTAGATTTTAATAAAGGTCAGGTTTGTCCAGGAAGAACAAGGTAGTTAAAAATCCTGACCTTAGCAAACCAACAAACAGCCATGCCTAAGACCCATTGTGCAAAATTCAGACCCTTAACGAGCCACGGAACGCCCTGACATCATAGTAGGAGGGCGCACTGTTGTGATACACGAAGACATTGCCGTAGCGGCGATCAGCAAAGAGGGCGCCGCCGAGTTTTCGAATATCAGAAGGTGTTTTCACCCAGCTCGACGTTTTCGTATCGAAATCTCCAAGTTGCTGCAATTCCCGGTATTGTTCTTCTGTTAAAAGCTCAACGCCTATGGCAGCTGCCATATCCACAGCGTTGTTTTCCGGTTTAAATGTTTTCCTTGATTCCTGACCTTCACGGTCGTAACAGACACTTCTGCGGCCTGCAGGACTTTCCGCTGAACAATCATAAAAAATGTATTCTCCGGTCTTTTTATCATGACCAACAACATCCGGTTCACCGCCGGTTCTTTCCATTTCATGGAGTGACCAGAGTTTTTCCCCCGCCTTGGCGGGGTCCAGCCTGGCTTGTACTTTCGCCCATTCAAGACCTTGATGGCGGTTCATGTTTTTTTCAAAACGGGTCTTCAATGCTATGAGTATTTCTTCAAGTTGTTCCGGTGATAACTCCTTTTTATGGCTATTCATGTTGATCCTACTTTTGGATGATTAACTCTAAAATATAAACATACATTAAAACTGATGGTTCATTTAAGTCGCACCACACGCACTCACTCGCTGAATATGTTTTGGGTTCATCAAGAACCATATTTCAGTGAAGACGTGATTTCCTGTTTAAATAACGATTAGATGAGTTTAATAAATTAGAATTTAGAACCAATGATTCGAATCTTTGTTAATCGAACATGCTAAGAACAATCGGATATATTTTATTACTGATTTCGTGCCTATCGTTTTTAATGATATTAATTGTCCCATGGCTCGGTTTGTCAAAAATACAGATCGCAGGGATCACAACAGGATTGATAATTGCGGGCGAGATATTGTTTTATCTAAGTCTATTTATCTTAGGCAGAAGTTTTTGGGACAAAATAAAAAGTAAACTTAAGTTTAGGAAAGTAAAGGCCAATGGCCCTAATCTTTCAAGATAGTTTGCGCCTTGGTCGGATCTATGTTACCAGGCTTTGTCTGTTCCATGCACTACCATACGCCCCGATTTTCTGCGCCATTCGTGGACGCCCAACACACATTGCAGTAAGCCCGGAGGGCTGACCTGTTGGTAGCATATTATGATGATGTGCAGGACTGAAGCGGCGTAGCTGCGTCCTGTTCCATCATAGGCAGAACTTAAAACATAACCGGCAGGGGAGTAGACTCCATTTTCAAAAATCGGGTAGTGGCCAGGCCATTGCAAATGCTTTTTGCTACTCCTTTAATCCATTATTTTTTTTATCCATGGAATTAAAGGAATACCCTTGCCAGGCGCAGAGGAAAACAAAATAAATCCATCGGATCAGATTGTAAGTAAACTTGTTGCGATAATTGGCAAAAGCATCCATATCCGGATTTACACCCATTTCTATTTGTTTACTGACCAGCTTCCAATTATTGATCATATTAAATTCCAACTGTTTGTCAGTTTCCAGATTGATAAAAGCTTGTTTGAAACTTTCATAATTATTGTAAGGAAGAATAACTGCTTCATCCAGTACAACAGTATCTTGTTTCCATTGAATGGGCTTTGCTATGCTGTCCCGGCCTGATGGATCTATTTCCTTCGTTGCTGGAGAAATGATCTGAGCAGGCAATCCCCGTTCGGCCAAGGCTGTGCCTTGGTCGGATCTATATTACCAGGCTAAGCCTGTTCCACGAACTACCATGCCTTTCTCTTTTGTCTGCCATACAAAAGAGAAACAGAAAAAATCACCACGAACGAAAAAATCGGGCTCGCCCTTGTCGCGCAAGGCCAACGCTAACAAAGGCCGTGCGCCCCGATTTTCTGCGCCGTTCGTGGACGCCCAACACACACGGCGATTGCTAATATAATTTAACAATTTCATTCACTTATTGCAGTAAGCCCGGAGGGCTGACCTGTTTGTAGCGTATTATGATGATGTGTAGGACTGAAGCGGCGTAGCTGCGGCCTGTTGTAAACAGGAATCAAAAGTGCAGTGATTTTGGGAAAGTGAACGGCAGTGACAAATCCTCCACCGAAGAGCATTCAATAGCCCCGGCCTTCAGGCCGGGGTTTTAGATAACAATTATATAGAATTAGTATAGGACTTCGGCAGGAAACCGAAGTCACTTTTCTTCACACCCACACCCACACACAAACCCACACTCAATTGTCCCATAATTAATATTATGTTAAATAGAATAGTTTGAAATAAAGGGAAGCGATCATCACTTCCCTTTTTTATATGTTACAGAGCGTTTAATTTATCAACAACAACCTGGTATTCCTCGGTCATTTTCAAACGGTAGAAAATGGTTTTTAAGGTCTCCAGTGAATATCTGTCGGTCGGATCAATCTGACTCGCTTTTTGCATGTAAGGAATGGCTGACTTCAGCGCATCGTCTCCCTGAACCTGCATTTTTTCAAATTCGGTGTTATCCGATATCCTGGATGCATCTTCATAGATCTTTACTGCCCTGTTGAAATAAATTACACCCAGGTTGTAATATCCATTGTAAAAGTTGGGATCCATTTCAATGCAGGTCTTGTAGGCTCTTTCTGCATCTTCGAATTTACCCATCTTATCGTACAGAGATCCTTCTGCAAAGGTATAGGAAACATTCTGAGGATCATTGGCTTTGGCAACTCCGAGTAACCGCAGGGCTTCATCGCTCTGATTGCTGGTCAGGTAGTAATTGATCAGTTCAATCATGATAGATTGATGGTTGGGAAACTTGTTGAAACCGTCATTGATCACTTGCACGCCGGTTGCAGTATCACCATTGGCAAATAAAGCCTGTTTGCGAAATACAAAAAGGAATGGATCATTGTAGTTGTAAGCAGCTGCTTCCCCAAAAAGTCTGACAGCTTCCGGATAGTCTTTGTTTTCAAGCGCTGCCCTGCCGGCAAAATAAATATCAACAGTATCAATCCTGTTGTTCATCAGGGGAAGTTTATTAAGATTCAGTATCTCCATAAAGTTGTCATAGGAAATCTTGAATTCCTTTCTTTCGTAAGCACTGACTGCATTGGTTTCAAAGGCAATCTTCAGATTATTGATCGCTGCAACAATGTCAGCGTTGGCTTTCCCGTCACCATTCAGTTTAATGGCTTCATCAATTGCTTTTTTGGCTTCTTCGAGGGGAGTTTCATGGATCTTCTTGGTTTCAGTCCAACTCTCCAGAGCGCCGTTCCTGAATTTTAAATTGACCCGCTCATAGACAAGAACTTCAATCTGATCACCACCCTCCTGTAAAGTCTGGACTTCCTTGGGCTCCTTGTAAAAGATCTTTGCATTCGTCTGATCCATACCCACACGAAGCAAGTCGTTATTGATATTAAAAATATCTATTAACAGTTGTGCGCGACTGGTCCAGGTCTTGGCTTTGATGTTTTTCTTGGCATCCAGAATGTCAGCATCACTCTTCTTCAATTTGTTCTCTAAACCTGCGTAATTCAGCACTGAACCTGCTGCTGCAGGTGCCTGGGCCTTCATACTGAAACCGGCAAAGAGGAACATCGCAATAAGAAACAAACTAATTCGCTTCATCGTAATTCGTTTTTAAAAATTTATTATAAGTAATGTTTAATGGTTATTATCAAAAATACTGCCAAATATAATTTCAATTTATCTATTGTCCAAAAAATGACAGAATATTAAGCAGTTGAATTGTCATTTTCATCCGAAGAATCTTCAGTGTCTTTATCCTCTGCTGATTCGGCTGAACCAACCACATCCGTTACCGCGGCAATGGAGTCACCACTCGATATATTAATCAGCCTGACACCCTGCGTTGCCCTGCCCATCAGCCTGAGATTGGCTATTGCAAGGCGGATGGTGAGGCCCGATTTGTTAATGATCATAAGGTCATCCTTGTCGGACACCGCTTTGATGGCGATCAATGGACCTGTCTTTTCAGTAATGTTGATGGTTTTAACCCCCTTGCCTCCCCTGTTGGTGATTCTGTAGTCCTCAAGCTCAGTGCGCTTGCCATAGCCGTTTTCGGATACCACCAGGATGGTAGTTGCCTGATCCTGAATGCATATCATGCCGACTACCTCATCCATAGGTTTGCCGAATTTAATACCCCTGACGCCGGAAGCAGTTCTTCCCATGGGTCTCACGGTTTTTTCATTAAAACGGATGGCTTTACCCGACCTGACTGCCAGGATGATTTCGTTGTTGCCGTCTGTCAGCTGCGCTTCGAGCAAGCTATCCCCTTCCCGGATATTGATGGCATTTATGCCGTTCTGCCGTGGCCGTGAATAAGCTTCCAGGGAAGTTTTTTTAATTACGCCTTTCAGCGTACAAAGCACAATAAAGTTATTGGATATGTAATCCTGGTCCTCCAGGCTTTTCAAATTGATAAAGGCTTTCACCTTGTCGCCGGAGTCAACGCTCAGAAGATTCTGAATTGCCCTGCCCTTAGAGGTTTTGGTCCCTTCCGGAATTTCATAAACCTTAAGCCAGAAACATCTGCCTTTCTCTGTAAAGAACAGCATGGTATTATGCATGGTAGCATGGTACATGTGTTCGAGATAATCTTCATCACGCGTCTCACTGCCTTTGGAACCTTTACCACCCCGCTGTTGCGTGCGGAATTCGGTTAAGGGTGTACGCTTGATATATCCCATGTGGGAAACGGTGATGATCATGTCATCATCTGCATAAAAATCTTCGGGATTGAACTCTCCTGCATCGGGAACAATTGCGGTACGCCGCTCGTCGCCATAATTCTCAATAAGATCAGCAAGCTCATCCTTGATCACCTGCATCCTCATGCTTTCATCAGCAAGCAGGCTCTTTAAATAAGTAATCAGCTTTTGCAATTCTTCATATTCCTGCTTGATCTTCTCCCTTTCCAGTCCGGTAAGCCTTTGCAGCCGCATTTCAAGTATGGCCTTGGCCTGGATTTCGGTGAGGCTAAAAGTCGCCACCAAACCGTCTTTGGCTTCATCGGGGGTTTTTGAACCCCGGATGAGGCTGATCACGGCATCGAGGTTATCCAGGGCGATCAGCAATCCTTCGAGGATGTGCGCTTTCTTCTCGGATTCTTCAAGGTCAAACTGTGTGCGTCTTACTACCACTTCATGCCTGTGTTCAACGAAATACCTGATGCTTTGCTTCAGGGTAAGAAGTTTGGGCCTTCCGTGCACAAGGGCGATGTTGTTAACGTTAAATGCAGTCTGCAGCTGGGTTAGTTTGAAGAGGTTATTCAGCACAACGCTCGACTGGGCCTCCTTCTTGCAGATGATCACAATCCGCATGCCTGTCCGGTCCGATTCATCGTTGATGTAGGAAATTCCGTCCAATTTCTTTTCATTGATCAATTCGGCAATTTTGCGGATCATTTCAGCCTTGTTCACCTGGTAGGGAATTTCCCTGACAATGATGACCTCACGTCCACTGGAAGTGATTTCAATTTCAGTGGCAGCGCGCATTACGATCCGTCCCCTTCCGGTTTCAAATGCCTCCTTGATGCCCAGCTGGCCATAAATGATGCCACCCGTGGGAAAATCCGGACCTTTGACATAAACCATCAGCTCTTCGGTGGTGATTTCCGGATTGTCGATATAGGCGGAAATGGCTTTGCAAACCTCGGTGAGGTTGTGTGGCGGCATATTGGTTGCCATACCTACGGCAATACCCGATGCCCCATTGATGAGCAGATTGGGTATCCGGGAAGGAAGTACCACAGGCTCCTGCAAGGTATCATCGAAATTAAACTGGAAATCCACAGTGCTCTTATCGATATCAGCCAGCATTTCTTCTGCGATTTTTCGAAGCCTGGCTTCGGTGTACCTCATTGCGGCAGGATTGTCGCCGTCCATGGAGCCGAAATTTCCCTGACCTTCCACAAGAGGATACCTAAGTGACCAATCCTGCGCCATTCTCACCATGGCATCATAAACGGAAGTATCACCGTGCGGATGATACTTGCCGAGCACCTCTCCCACGATACGGGCGGATTTCTTGTACGAACGGTTGGCAAACACACCTAGATCCTGCATTCCGAAGAGAACGCGACGGTGCACGGGTTTCAGGCCATCCCGAACATCCGGCAAGGCCCGTGAAACGATAACCGACATCGAATAATCGATGTAAGCCGACTTCATCTCCTCTTCAATATTGACCTGTATAATCTTTTCTCCTTCAGCCATGTTGTTTTATAACGGTTTTGATTTTCTAAAATACCTTCACGGAAGGCAGGCAGCAAAAGTAGGTAATTATTGCCGTTTAACCGTTTTTTTTGGGCTGTTTATATTAACAAAAGCTGTTAAAAACGGTTTCCAATTAATTCGTATATTTGCGCAACGGATTACAGTGTTAACAAGAAAAGAATCGTGGTAATTATGGATGCTAAGTTCTCACAAAGAATAAAAGATGTACTTTCCTTTAGCAAAGAAGAAGCCATCCGACTCGGAAACAATGAAATAGCTCCGGAGCATCTTCTGCTTGGCATATTGCGTGAAGGCGAAGGGGTGGCAATTGATATTCTGGTTTCCCTGGGAGTTAATCTATATCAGCTCAAAAAGGATATTGAGGTGATCATTACACCTGCGGGACCAATCAAAGTAACAGACTCGGAAAACGTACCGCTGCTGAAAACCTCGGAAAGAATCCTGAAACTGGTTTACCTGGAGGCCAAATCCATGAAAAAAAATACGATCGATACAGGTCATCTCCTCCTGGCCATCATCAAGGATGAGAATGCTCCTGTTTCCAGGGTCATGTTTGATCACAGCGTTGATTACGAAAAGGTCCGCAGGGAATTACTGAATGAACACATGGCCGATTCCGAGGACAATGAACCCCGTTCGGATTACCCGCATGAAGATGATGAACCCATGGGAACATTCGGTTCTCAGGGTGGCAAGGGAAGCAATCCCGAATCGGGTGCCAAATCGAATTCCGATACGCCGGTTCTCGATAATTTCGGTGTTGACCTTACCAAGGCTGCCGAGGAAGACCGGCTTGATCCGATAGTAGGTCGTGAAAAGGAGATTGAAAGGCTGGCCCAGATTCTGAGCCGCCGCAAGAAAAACAACCCTATTCTGATCGGCGAACCAGGCGTTGGTAAATCAGCTATCGTTGAAGGTCTTGCTTTGAGGATCATTCAAAAGAAAGTTTCCCGGGTGCTTTTCGGTAAACGGGTGGTTACACTGGACCTGGCTGCCATTGTCGCCGGGACAAAATACCGCGGACAGTTTGAAGAGCGCATGAAAGCCATACTCAATGAGCTTTCTAAAACCTCCAGCATAGTATTGTTTATTGATGAGATCCACACCATTGTCGGCGCTGGCGGCGCTACCGGGTCGCTCGATGCTGCCAACATGCTTAAACCTGCCCTTGCACGAGGGGATATTCAGTGCATCGGGGCCACAACTCTTGATGAGTACCGGCAACATATTGAAAAGGACGGAGCACTGGAACGCCGGTTTCAGAAGGTCATGGTTGAACCTACCTCGCCTGAAGAAACCACAGAGATCCTGAACAATGTCAAGGAAAGATATGAAGACCATCACAATGTGATTTATACACCGGAGGCAATTGATGCCTGTGTAAAACTTACAAACAGGTACATTTCCGACAGGCATCTTCCGGATAAAGCCATTGATGCCCTGGATGAATCCGGTTCCAGGGTGCACATCTCCAACATTCATGTACCTGAAAAAATTATTGAGCTGGAGAAACACATCGAAGAGACCAAAAAAGAGAAAATAAAAGCGGTTAAGAATCAGAATTTCGAAAAAGCTGCCAGTTTCAGGGATAAGGAAAAGGAATTCCTGGAAATGCTCGAGGATGAAAAACTGAAATGGGAAAAGGAATTGACCCGCAATCGCCAGGTGGTCGATGCGGATAAGGTGGCTGAAGTGGTGGCCATGATGACCGGCGTTCCAGTGCAGCGCATTGCGCTTGAGGAAGGCCAGCGTCTGTTGAAAATGGGTCAGGAATTGAGAGGCAGTGTAATCGGACAGGATGAGGCCATTGAAAAGGTTGTGAAATCAATCCAGCGAAACCGGGCCGGACTGAAGGACCCGAATAAACCCATCGGTACGTTTATTTTTCTGGGACCCACAGGGGTTGGCAAAACCCAGCTTGCAAAAGTCCTTGCCCAGTATCTGTTTGATTCGCCCAACAACCTGATCCGGATTGACATGAGTGAATACATGGAGAAATTTTCCGTGTCGCGACTGGTTGGCGCACCTCCGGGATATATCGGATATGAAGAAGGTGGACAGCTTACAGAAAAGGTCAGAAGACGTCCCTATAGCGTTGTTCTGCTGGATGAAATCGAGAAAGCCCACCCGGATGTCTACAACATCCTATTGCAGGTTCTGGATGAAGGTCAGCTTACCGACAGCCTGGGCCGGCGCGTTGATTTCAGGAATACCATCGTGATCATGACATCCAACATCGGCACAAGGCAACTAAAGGATTTTGGACAGGGTGTGGGTTTCACCACCAAAACAAAGCAGGAAACCTCCAATGAGTATACAAGAAGCGTCATTCAAAACGCCCTGAAGAAAGCCTTTTCACCTGAGTTTCTGAATCGTATCGACGACGTGGTGATATTTAATACCCTCACCCGGGAAGATATTCACAAAATCATTGATATTGAATTGCAGGGGCTCTATAAACGAATACTGGCCATGGGCTTTCGTATAAAAATGACCGAAACGGCCAAGGACTTTATCGCTGAAAAGGGTTATGATATTCAGTTTGGCGCCAGACCGCTGAAACGTGCTATTCAAAAATACCTCGAAGATCCGATGGCTGAGGTGATTATTAAGTCAAATATGCAGGAAGGTGACACCATTGCCATCAGCTTTAACAAGAAGAAGGAAGAAGTGGCCATGAAGGTTATTCACGTGGAAGAAGCCGCAGACGCCACCTTTACTGATACAGAAGAGACAGAGCAATAGCTAAATAATCTCGGCGTATAAATCAAAATCCTCGGCACCGGTAATGCGTACCTGGTAGAAATTGCCCTGTTTAAGCTCAATTCCCCGGGCGGGAATGAGGGTTTCATTATCTACCTCAGGAGAGTCGGAGGACGTTCGGCCTATGTAGTACTCCCCTTCCCTACCGTCAATCAATACTTTAAATGAATGCCCTATTTTTCTTATATTCAATTTTTTAGATATTGATTGTTGTAAGTGCATAAGTGCATCGGCCCGTTCTTTTTTCACTTTTTCAGGTATCAGGTCTTTCAGGTTCAGTGCACCCCAGGTGTCCTCTTCTTCGGAATACGTAAAAACTCCAAGGCGGTCAAATTCAACCTGTTCAACAAAGTCCCTGAGCGCTATGAAATCTTTTTCGGTCTCACCGGGATGTCCTGTCATCACGGTAGTTCTCAAAGCGATATCCGGTAATTCCTTCCTGATGTAATCGATCAGTTCGTAGTTCTGTTTACGGCTGTGTCCCCTGCGCATCTTCTTCAGAACAGCATCACTGTTGTGCTGAAAAGGAATATCAAGATACCTGCAGATCTTCTCATGATCCTTCATGATCTCGATGACCTCCCTTGGAAAGCCGGCCGGATAAGCGTAATGCAACCGGATCCATTCAATGCCGCTGACATCGCACAGCGCCCTCAGCAAATCAGGTAATGCCTGCTTTTTATAAATATCTATCCCATAAGATGTCAGATCCTGGGAGATCAGTATCAGCTCCCTGACGCCTTTACCTGCCAAAGCGCGTGCTTCATCCACCAGATATTCATGGGGAAAGGATTTATGCCTGCCACGGATCAGGGGAATTGCGCAAAATGAACACTTTCTGTCGCATCCTTCGGAAATCTTCAGATAGGCATAATGTCCCGGCGTTGTCAATACTCGCTCTCCCGGCAAGGGAGGTTTATAAGTTAAATCAAGATGTTTAATGATCGATTCTAAATCATTAACACCAAAATACTTATCTACATCAGGAATTTCCTTCTCAAGATCTTTTTTGTAACGTTCCGACAGGCAGCCCATCACATAAACCCGTTTGATCAACCCTGACTCCCTGGCCCTGATATATCGCAGGATCGTATCAATGGATTCCTGTTTGGCATCCTTGATGAACCCGCAAGTGTTGATAATGACAGTTTTCGCATCAAAGGATTCATCATTGTGCCTGATTAACAGCTGGTTTGATTCAATTAGTTTCAGCAGGTATTCTGAATCAACGATATTCTTGGAGCAACCCAGCGTAACTACGTTGACAATTTCCTTTTTGACTGGTCTGCCAGGCATACCGGGAATTATTTCGCCAGCTTGCTGTGGCGCTTGCTGTATAAGAAGTATATCAGAAGTCCGATAGCCATCCAGATCAGCAGTCGTTCCCATGTTTCCCAGGGTAGACTGATCATTTGAAGCAGGCAGATGGTGGCACCTGCAATCGGCACCCAGGGTACAAGCGGTGTTTTGAAAGGCCGGGGCACATCAGGTCTTGTCTTTCTGAGCACCAGTATGCTGATGCACACTATGGTAAAGGCCAGAAGAGTGCCAATGGATACCAGCTCACTGAGGATGTTAATGGGAAGTACGCCGGCAATAAAGCAGGAAACAATACCTGTGAGTATGGTGGTCACATAGGGTGTTCTGAAGCGGGGGTGAACCCTGGCGAAGCTTTTGGGCAGCAAACCGTCCTTGGCCATGGTATAAAAGATCCTGGGCTGGCCGAGAAGCATCACCAGTATCACGGAACTCAGCCCGGCAATAGCGCCGATTTTGATGAGCGGGCGAAGCCACAGCAGCGCATTGCCGGTCTTATCAATGGCCATTGCCAGGGGTGCCGGAACATTCAGTTCGGCATAGGGTACTATGCCGGTTAGTACACCCGATACAAGTACATAGAGTATGGTGCATATGAGCAATGATCCGAGAATCCCGATCGGCATATCCCGCTGCGGGTTTTTAGCCTCCTGTGCCGCGGTGGAAACTGCATCAAATCCGATATAGGCGAAAAAGATAACTGCGGCACCACGTAACACCCCTGAAAAACCGAATTTACCAAATTCACCGGTATTGGGAGGAATGAAAGGATGCCAGTTGGAAGTGTCGATGAACGACAGCCCAAAACCGATAAACAGCAGAATAACAATGACTTTGATGAATACAATGATATTGTTCAATCCGGCTGATTCCCTGATGCCGATGACCAGCAATGTCGACAGCAGGGCTACAATAAAGATGGCGGGGAAATTGATGATACTTCCTGTAAGGATCCAGCCCTGTCCCTTGATGAAATCGACCGGCGCATTGCAGAGTTGCGCTGGTATGTTGATATTGTAATCGTGCAGAAAACTGACCATATAGCCCGACCAGCCAACGGCAACGGTGGAGGACGCGAACAGGTATTCAAGGATGAGGTCCCAACCTATAATCCAGGCTATAAACTCACCCAGTGTGGCATAGGCATAAGTGTAAGCGCTTCCCGAAATGGGAATCATAGAAGCAAATTCAGCATAGCATAAACCCGCGAAAACACAGCCGGCGGCAGATATTAAAAAAGAAAGAACCAGTGCCGGACCCGCATAATTGGCGGCCACGGTTCCTGTGAGTACAAAAATTCCGGTTCCGATAATGGCACCGATGCCCAGGGTAACCAGACTGGCGCCACTAAGCGCTCTTTTTAATCCGTGCTCCTTGTCCGATGCATCTGCCAGAAGTTGATTGATGGGCTTTGTCCTGAATAATTGCATAGAAATGGCTTTAATGTGTCACATGAACACATCAAATATATTCTTTCTTGAGATAAATTGGATATTTTGTCGAAAAAAACAAGGAGATGACAGGGGAAAATCAGGAATCAGTATTGGAAAAAAGCGTCTCGACAAATTCCTTTTTGTCAAACACCTGCAGGTCTTCCAGTTTCTCACCGATGCCGATATAACGAACCGGAATTTTAAACTGATCCGAGATTCCGATTACAACCCCGCCTTTGGCGGTTCCATCGAGTTTGGTAACCGCCATGGCATTTACCTGGGTGGCTTCGGTAAACTGGCGGGCTTGTTCAAAGGCATTTTGTCCCGTAGAACCGTCGAGTATTAGCAAAACTTCATGGGGTGCATCGGGGATAACTTTCTGGATCACCCGTTTTATTTTGGTAAGTTCATTCATCAGGTTGGCCTTGTTGTGAAGACGACCTGCAGTGTCAACAATCACCACATCATACTGATTTGATTTGGCAGAGGTAACCGCATCAAACGCTACCGAAGCAGGATCGCTTCCCATCTGCTGTTTGATAATGGGAACCCCCACCCGTTCCGCCCAAATGGAAAGCTGGTCAGCAGCAGCAGCCCTGAAAGTATCAGCTGCACCCAGGATAACCCGCTTGCCTGCTTTTTTGAACTGCCAGGCCAGTTTGCCGATTGTAGTTGTTTTTCCTACTCCGTTTACGCCAACCACCATGATTACATATGGTTTTTGAGCCAGTGTAGAGGAGAAATCAGAGATATCCTCCGTTTTGTTTTCTTCCAACAGGGAACTGACCTCTTCACGCAAGATCCGGTTAAGCTCTTCCGTATTCATGTACCTTTCACGCAAAACTCTGGCCTGAAGCCTTTCGATAATGCGCAAGGTAGTATCAACGCCAACATCCGAAGATATCAGGGCTTCTTCGAGATTATCAAGCACCTCATCATCTACCTGAGATTTGCCCATGATGGCCCTGGACAATCTTTTTACCACACTCTCCTTGGTTTTTTCCAGGCCGCGGTTTAAATCTTCCTTGCTTTGTTTGCCGAATAAACCAAAAATTGCCATAGTCGGGGGTTGTTGTGTGTTGTTCAGAAAAAAAATGGCTTTCTTTATCCAAAGAAAGCCAGTTTTTCAGGATTCCAGGAAATCCTATTTTTCATTGAAATAGTCCTTGATATGATCTACATGAACCATTTCTTCTTTGTAAAGGTAAGCACCCGATTTGGGCGATTTTACCATCTTGATGCATTTGGCAAACGTCTTACCGGTTCCTGTCTTTAATGTTGCAATTACTTTCTTTGCCATGACGTATTATTTTATTTCTTTATGTACAGTGACCTTCTTCAAAACAGGGTTGTACTTCTTCAATTCCAATCTTTCAGGTGTGTTCTTTCTGTTCTTGGTGGTGATGTAACGTGACATGCCAGGTTTTCCACTGGTTTTGTGTTCCGTGCACTCAAGTATTACCTGTACTCTGTTACCTTTTTTTGCCATATCCTGATGTGCTTTGTGTTAAAAACTTTTTATGAACCCTTTTGACTTTGCATCTTCAAGAGCCTTTTTCAGTCCGACCTTATTGATAAATCTGATCCCGGCAGCAGAAACCCTCAGACTGATCCAACGGTTTTCTTCCTGAAGGAAAAGCTTTTTATCAAACAGGTTCACTTCAAAAGTTCTTTTGGTCCTGCGTTTGGAATGCGATACATTATTTCCAACCATCGCAGCTTTTCCTGTAATCTGACAAATTCTTGACATTTCTAAATCAGTTTTTTCGCTTTCTAAAAACAGGTTGCAAAGAACGTTATTTTTTTTTAAAAATTCAAGAATACCCTTAAAAATATTTATAAACAATCCATTATCTCTTCTCTTAACAGGAAAAGCGCTGCTATGGCAGCCTTTTGCATATTTCTGCCACGTTCTTCCCCAAAGTTATGGACACGGGAGACAATTCTTTTTTTGGAAGCCACCGCAATCCAGGTTGTTCCAACGGGCTTTTCCAGGGTACCGCCTGTGGGGCCAGCAATACCGCTGACAGCAATGGCGAATTCCGATTGGTACCGGTTTCTTACACCTTCTGCCATCTGTTCCACAACAGCCTGGCTGACTGCGCCATTCATTAAAAGTGTATACGGACTAACATTTAAATCCGTTGTTTTGACATCGTTGGAATAGGCCACGATACCTCCCTTATAATAAGCAGAAGAACCGGGTACCGAGGTTATCAGCAAACTGATCATTCCTCCCGTGCAGCTTTCAGCCAACGACAATGATAAATTATTTTCTTTCAGTAATTTACCTATAATTACTTCAAGTTTATCATCATTATAGCCAAAAATGTGTTTGCCGATAATGCTTTTAAGCTTTACCACTTCAGCTTCCATGGCAACTATCAATGCTTCAGCATCCCCGGTTGTTTTACCGGTTAACCTTAACCTGAGCAGTCCGGGTGATGGCAGATAAGCCAGTTTTATGTTCACTGGGAGATCGTTTTCCCAATCGTGTATGATGCCGGCCATTTCTGATTCCGGAGCTCCGTGGGTCAGCACTGTGGTATGCCGGATGGTCGGCAAAGTAAATCTTTGCTTGATTCTGGGTTCAATTTCCTCCCTGAAAATGGCTTTCATTTCATATGGAACACCGGGCAAGGAAATGAAAACCCTGCCCTCTTTCTTAAACCACATGCCCTGGGCTGTGCCTGCACTGTTGTGAAGGATCTCGCAATTATCGGGTAGCTCAGCCTGTTTTTTATTCCGTTCATTCACCACCACGCCGCGCGAAGCCAGCAACGATTCAATCTGCTCAAGAACAGCAGGGACCGTTACCAGTTTGGATCCGAAATAATCGGCCAGGGCCGGTTTGGTTATGTCATCACTGGTAGGGCCCAAACCACCGGTCGATATAATCAGTTCGGCACGCAATATGGCATCGTCAAAAGCCTTGATAATGCTCTCACGTTTATCAGCAACTGATGTTATCTGAATTACGGATATGCCTAGTTTATTTAGCTCTGTGGCAAGATAGGCGGAATTGGTATCCACAACCTGCCCGATGAGAATCTCATCGCCAATGGTGATTAGTTCAGCATTCAAATCTTCAAGTGATCAATCATCAAATCAATAAATCATCAAATCAATAAATAAAACTGAGCGGCAAATGGGTCTCGAACCCACGACCTTGAGCTTGGGACCCCGCCACCGGCGGGGCTACCAACTGAGCGGCAAATGGGTCTCGAACCCACGACCTTGAGCTTGGGAAGCTCACGCTCTACCAACTGAGCTACTGCCGCAATCATAAATTTGAGCCTCTCAGGGGATTTGAACCCCCGACCTGCGGTTTACGAAACCGCCGCTCTGACCAGCTGAGCTAAAGAGGCGTCTCATTTCGTTCAGGGGTGACAAAAATATAAATAATAGTTTATTGAACAATGGGAAGATCAATAAAAAAGACTATCACCTAATCACTTCATTACCTCATCACCTTCTCAAAGCCTGGATCCTCTGCAACAGCGTCGGATGCGAATAATGAAAGAAAACATATACCGGATGTGGTGTCAGATTGCTGAGGTTCTTCGAGGAGAGTTTCTTCAGAGCTCCAACCAGGGCTTCTGCATCGTAAGTATCCTTTACAAACCGGTCGGCAGCATATTCATGTCTCCGCGAAACCTGGTTCATCAGCAATCCGGCAATCAGGGAAATCGGGCTGTACAGAATGGCAAAGGCAATGAGTCCCAGATGAAAGCTCGGTTCCTCTCCTCCCAGTGCTTCTGAAAGGGCCGGATTGGCAACAAGCAGCGAGAGAATAAAAAGCGTTAGTCCGGTTTGCACAATGCCCGCCAGCATGCCGGTAAGCATGTGCCTTTTCTTGTAATGCCCGATCTCATGGGCAAGAACAGCCACAATCTCCTGTGTGGATAGTTCCTTTATGAGCGTATCGTACAACACAATTCTTTTTTTGGGACCCAATCCGGTGAAATAAGCATTGGCTTTGGTTGATCTTTTCGATCCATCCATCACGTAAATATTATCGAGCCGGAATCCTGCCTTATCACTGAAGGCTTTGATGGAATCACGCAGCTCGCCTTCTTCGAGCGGAGTCTGCTTGTTAAAAAGCGGCACAATGAGTGATGAATAAAACATGGCCATGAAAACCGAGAAAAACGTGACAAGCGCCCAGGCGTAAATCCAGAACAAAGTGTCGGTAAGCCGGTAAAACCATACGATCAGTGCCAGCAATCCTCCTCCGATAAGCGCGCCCAACAACCATCCTTTGATTTTATCCAGGACATAGGTCTTGGGTGTGGTTTTGTTAAATCCGAATTTTTCTTCAATGACAAAGGTATCCCAGAGGTCAAAGGGCGTATTCAGCATGTCGGAGGCAATAGCCAGGATACCGAAAAAAACCAATACAATCAGGATGTAGTGCTGTGAGATATCCCGGGCCCATCCGTCAACCAGCCGAAATCCGCCGAGAAAAAGCATGAGAAGGATTATAACCAGACTGAAAGTACTGGTCAGCAATGAGAACCTGTCATTTATCCGTTTGTATTCCTGCTGTTTTTTGTATTGCGCGGCATCGAATACATCGCGGAGTTCATCGGGCAGATCAGTGCTCCATTTCCTGCTGTTGAGGTAATCGAGGTAACGTTCAAGTGCAAAATCCACCAGGATGATCACAACAATGATTACAAAAACGGTATTAAAGGTCATAATCAATATCCTCCCATTTGCTGATCCAAAATAGTCCTCGTCTGAATCCTCTTTTCTAAGATTTTCCTGTACGATTTTATATTCCTGCTGTCGGCAAGACTGTCCGCATATTTAATCCACAATAAAGCCTGGTCGAGATCATCATCACGTTCCCAGGCCACGGCAGTGTTGAAGGCCGCTTTGGACGCCAGATTCCTGTTTGTGCTTATGGAAAGTGAATCCCATATCCGTCCTGCTCTCTCCCATTGGTCTTTGTATATATACCTGGCAGCAATTTTAAGTGGTTTATAGGGACCGGCATAATATACCCTTTTGACACGGTCATTCCAAACAGGGACCAACAGCCTGGCTATCTCTTCTCCATGTGCAAAACAGGCGTTGTAGAGTATGCCTTGCATGACACGGGGAGAAAGGATCTTGTAATAACCTCCTTCTTCAAAAAAATACACTGTGTCACAATACGAAAATGTTTCGGACATAATCCCCAAAGCAGGCTGGTAGAAAGTCCACCGGGTTTTATTAATTACCCTGTAATCTAAATTACAGGTGGTGGCCATCCGTCCTTCAAAATCATAGTATTTCTGCTCATCAAAACAGGCTACCAGGGAATCATAAGAAACAGCCTTTTTTAAAAGCAATACGGCATCCGTGGAATCATGCCGGCAGATCTCATCCAGTTCCTGCCAAGTCAATATCCCGGAGGTTACCTTCTGGCTGTTGACTGAATCGGCAAACACAATTTTATTGAAACGGGGAGATTTTGATAATGCATCGTACAACCCAAATAAATACCCCTTCCGGGTTATATTGTAATCATAGGCAGTATCCAGTGAAGCAAAGCTTAGGCTGTCAAATATTCCATGTTGATCAGGTATACCGGCAGAGGGAAAGATCGATATGCTTCTTATGGTACCGGGTATTGTCACCTCCGCAGGCTGGAGCAGACTGATGAGAATCTTACCTGTAATACAGGAATTCATCAGGAAGATGAGAATCAGGGTGGCTGGTATATAGATCGGTATTCTGGACATCTTGACTTTTAGGTGCGCATGCCTCCGCAAACACCGATAACCTGACCGTTTACATAGGATGAAAGATCGGAAGCCAAAAACAATGCTACTTTAGCTACTTCCTCAGGGGTTCCGCCACGTTTCAGGGGTATTTTTTCTTCCCACTGTTTTTTAACATCCTCCGGAAGCTTATTGGTCATTTCACTGATGATGAAACCGGGTGCAATGGCGTTGCAGCGAACATTACGTGAACCGAGCTCCTGGGCAATGGACTTGGTAAAACCAATCATGCCAGCCTTGGAAGCGGAATAATTGGCCTGTCCGGCGTTGCCGCCAACACCTACCACAGAGCTCATATTGATTATGGATCCACCCTGCTTCTTGATCATGATCCGCTGCACGGCCTTGGTGAAATTGAACACCGATTTCAGGTTGACGTTTATTACGGTATCCCACTGTTGTTCTGTCATCCTCAGCAGGAGGGTATCCATGGTTATTCCGGCATTGTTTACCAATATGTCCACTGTTCCGAAATCATTCAATATTTGCTCGACAACTTTTTCGGTATCCGCAAAATTGCTGGCATCGGATGCGTATACTTTGCATTTTACACCCAATGCCTGAATGGCCTTTTCGGTTTCAAGTGCATTGTCATCCATCCTCAAATCGGTGAATGCAACATGGGCTCCTTCTTTTGCAAAAGCAAAAGCAATGGCCCTGCCAATCCCCCTGGCAGCACCTGTAACAATGGCAGTTTTTCCTTCAAGTAGCTTCATGATTTTCCGAATTAATAATGTAAGAAATCGGTGCAAAATTAATAAGAAATTTCCATCAGGCAGTTGGAAAAATGGCTTATCAATTTAAATTGTTGATTTATAGATTAATTCTTATCTGGAACGAAATGCAGTCTGTTTGGATGGTTGTATTGTAGCGGGGAACGGATGATGTCAGCTCACTTTTGCCTTTCTGGTAACCTGCTTCCAAGGACAGGATGCGGGCTGATCCGATATGCCATTCCAGGCCCAGGGCGCCCTGGAACCCCATTTCCGGCCCGGGATTGTATTCGGAGTAATGGTCGCTGTATACCTCTGTACCGCCCTCCAGCCTGTCTTCATACCGAATGAAAGATGCATCCATATCCAAGGATGTGTAAACCCCGGCTTTAAAAAATGGATGAATTTTACCTTTCCCAAATCTGAACTTCAACGACAGCGGCACCTGCACAGATGAAAGATCTATCAGGATGTCATTGATGTAAATATCATCCAGATACTCATAAGTTGAATAGCCATAGTAGTTGTCCTGCAAATACAAAAAAGCGAGATCCAGGGACAATAGGTCGGAATGGCGAAATAATCTCTTATTCAAATAAATACCGATCGCCGGTCGAAAGCTGGCATTATACTCCGCATCCGTGAAATACTTGCTGAAAACCGTTCCGGGTATTCCAACCGTTAAAAACTGGTATCCGGCAGCAATACCGATTTGAGTGGATTTGGTCTTGGTCATTGAGAAGTCATGAAAAATAGTGACTTCCGGAGTTTGTGAAAATGTTCGGGAAGGCTCACCGGATTCCCGGGCGGAGGTTTTGACTTTTTCCGCAATATCACGGGCATCATAATCCACACCCGTAAACTGGCTATTTCCCCTTTTGAGCTGATAGAAACCGGTGGAGGATTCCTCCAGGTAAACTGTAGATTTATCCTTGCCCGGATCGATGTATACACTTGTTTTTCCCTTCAGCAGGCATTCCATGAAAGCCGGCTTCCGTCCCTTTCTTTTTGATTCAAAATAACGGCCATGATCAAAACCATAGGCCTTTATCTGATCAGGTCTGTAGGTAATAATCTGTGCAATGTCAAAACGCTTGAAAGTGCAGGATTTGCCAAATTTTGCATCTGTTGTATAGTCCACAAGGCCATTCAGCGTATCCCCATTGTTCTTTATGACAAAGCCAGGTCTGAACCCGGTCTGTGCAGGAACTGCAAAAAATGAAAAAAAACCGATGATGGCTGCTAAAAGTATCTTTCTCATAAAAAACAGTTAAATCTGCGGTTTTAAACATACAAAAAATTGTGACATTAATAAAATTCAGTATCAATTATCGAAATAATATATATTTTAGGAACCTTAAATCAGTTACGTAAAATGCATATCAGGCCTTTTCTTTTTCTCATCATTCCCGGTGTTTTGCTTTTATTCAGCTGTGATAAAGATGAAGTCCGTGAACGGGATTATCCCGCCATCAGGACCCAGGCGGTCAATAACATTACCACAGAAGGCGCGCGGTTCAACGCAATCATTATCAGCGGTGATATTGAAAGCATTTCGGAATATGGTTTTGTATGGGACAATTCCAACAATAACTTGAATTTGCAATACGCTGAAAAGATCATGGTCAATGGAAGTCCGGATCAGGAAAGTTTTTCCTGTGAAGTATCTTTTGCCCTGGAAGCCATGGAGGAATACTATGTCAGACCCTATGTCAAATCGGGCGACTATACGGTTTACGGTGAAATTGTTAAGTTCAGGAGTCTCGGGAGTCTGGCACCTGAAATTACGGACTTTGAACCCAAATCGGCCACCTGGGGGGATACGATAATCATTTACGGCAGAAATTTTAGTAATCAGGCAGGTACCAACAGGGTACTATTTGGGGAGTTGGAAGGAAGAATCACAAACTGCACAAATGACTCCTTGCAGGTAATCATTCCTGGCGGTTTAACCCAATTAAGCATTTATATCGCGGTTGAGATATACGGGAACAGGAGCACAGCCTCGGAAGCATTTACCCTGATCGTGCCGGGGAGGATCATCAACATCGACAAAACAGACATAACCTGGGGAGATACGATTGAACTGACCGGCATTTTCCCATTTTCCACGCATGCTGTTGGTTTCAAGATTGAGAATACCAATGCTGTTGTTCTGGGAAACAATGAAAGCAACATTAAGATCATTGTTCCAAATACAATTGTTTATTCGGATTCTGTTACGGTTTATCTCATGATTGACGGCAAAAAGCTTGCCGCACCCGACAGGGTTCATATGGTTGAACCCTGCATAAACTCGATAACTCCGATGTCATTTGGCTGGAATGACACGATTACGGTTTTCGGGGTATTTCATCCGGCCGCAGGCAACAATAAAATTTTGTTCTCCAATACCCAGGCGAGCCTTATTGAAGTCCATAAAGACAGAATCAGGTGCGTAGTGCCAAATACTTCAAGTCATGAATGCCAGCTTACAGCTCAAATTGATATTGTGAATTGCCAGTACCCTTCCGTTCTATCGTTAAATGGTCCGATAATTAATGATATTACGCCTTCCATGGCAGCGTCAGGGAATTATGTACAGATCAAGGGAAAGTATTTCAAGGATGGGGCAACCATTATAAAAATCAACGATCTGAACTCCTATGCCCCGTTTGTTAATCCACAGACTCTTTCTGTATATATTCCCGAAGGACTTTCGAATGGACCGGCTGAGGTTGAAATTTCGGTTTTAAACAAGAGTATAATTACCAGCGATAAACTTACCATAGCCAATCCGGCGATATTTGATTTTTTTCCCAAGGAAGGCTTCTATAGCGATGTCGTCACCATTTCAGGAGAAGGTTTTGATCCGGATGACCTTTTGGTAACAATGAGCGGAGGAATTTGTGAGATCATTGAGGCCTCTGAAAGCCAAATAAAGGTAAAAGTTCCCTATGAAGCTGGTTCAAATAATTGGGTGGTGGTAATAACGCGCGGTAGAGAACTATACTCAACCAGTACATTTAGCATTTTTGAGCCTGAGATACTCTCAGTATCACCACTTTCGGTGAGACCCGGTGACATTGTGACAATATCAGGTAATAATTTTCATCCCATCCCTGAAAGGAATAGGGTCAAAATGGGCAATTACTTATTAGACGCAATTTCTGCAAGTACAAATCAAATCCAGTTCAAGGTTACAAATTTGTATAGAAGTAGTTACATGATCTATTTGTATTCCGGCGCCTTTTTATCATATTCTCCAAACGCAGTCTATTGCCAAAGTCCCTGGATCTTGCGTGACGATCTGATCGATGGACAATCTTATGCGAGTGCTGTTCTCTATGATGGAGCTGTATGGGCTTTTGGAGGTCCGGACTTTGAAAATGAATATCAACGCTTTTCGTTCCAGGGAGGTGATCACCAGATATTCCTCGGTTGTCCTTTTTACAGCAATATGGGTGGAATTGCCTTTAATGTGGGTGATATCGGATATTTCGGTTTGGGTAAAAATTATCCAGATGAGTATACAAAAGAGTTTTACAGGTTTGATTTCACCGACAGAACCTGGACGAAACTGAATGATTTTGGAGGGAATGGAAGAATATCCGCATTCCATTTTTCAGTTGGGAACAAATGTTATATGGGTGGGGGTCTGAATTTTCAGGATTTCTGGGAGTATGATGTATCCAGCAATAGTTGGACATACCTAGGAGAATATCCCGGTGGTCCCTCAGGTAGGGCAATTGCGTTTGCAGTGAATGAAAAAGCTTATGTCATTGACGGCAAAATGGTATGGGAATACAATACTGTTAACGGAACCTGGCTCAGAATGAATGATTTTCCGGGAAATGAAAAATACCTGGCTACGGGTTTTGTAATTAACAACAGAATATACTTTGGAACGGGATGTGACAATTATGTTATTTATGATTGGATAATGCCACATTCTGATTTTTGGCGATATGATCCCTCCAGCGACCAGTGGCAAAGACTGTTGGATATCCCCTATCCCAGATATGCATCATATAGTGTAACTTATGACTCAAAGGGTTACATATGCGGAGGGAAATCCGGATATGAAGAAACAATAGCAATCCTGGAATATGATCCGGATTATGAATAACTGCAAAATAAAACTGATACTGACTCATTTATGAAAATTCAGGTCCTGATATTGTTGATCTTGTCTTCTATAAGCTTAACAATCAACTCCCAAACCTCCCCCATCACTTTTGGTGCAGTGTCCCGTGCTGACCTCGAAATGCAACCCTACCCGCAGGAAAAAGGCGCCGAAGCGGTCGTGCTTTGTGATTTTGCATCGGCCAAGCTGATCTATAACAATGGTTTCAAGGTGGAAGTCACCCGGCATGTGCGAATCAAGATTTTCAAACCCGCAGGGTACGATTTCGGAAATGTGATGATTGAATATGCCAAAGAAGATAAACTGTCAGAACTTCAAGCTTCGACCTATAACCTGGTGAATGACAAACCCGAGGAAATGCCGGTTGGCAAAAAGCAATTCTACGAAGAAAGCACTTCACTGTGGGAGAATACCATACGGTTTGCGCTGCCCCAGGTAAGGGAGGGATCCATTATCGAATATTCCTACAAACTGACGCAGGACGAGATCCGAAGGTTTGTGCCCTTCCGGTTTCAGCGATCCGTGCCTGTCCGTCACGTCGAATTCTGGGCTGTAATACCCGAGTTTTTCAAATATTCGTTGAACTATCGTGGATACGACAAAGTGGTCCAATCCCACGACAAACAGAAAGGCTTTTACGATACCTATTCCACGGCCTTTGATGTATATCACTGGATCGGCAACCACCTGCCTCCCCTGCAGCCTGAACCCTTTATGCCAGAAAACGGCGAATATTTTCCCGGCGTCAGTTTTTCACTGAGTTCTGTGGATTTCCCCGGGGGCAGGTATTTTGAAGTAGCCCCGTCCTATAAAAAAATGACTACGGATCTTCTGACCAACAGTGATTTCGGGAGCCAACTGAACAACACAGCTATGTTCGGCAAGGATGTCAACCAGATCATTACAGGCAAAACAACCGCATTGGAAAAGACGCAGGCCCTGTATGACCATGTCAAGGAACGCATCAAATGGAACGGATTTGACCGCCGCATACCCTATGAATCCATAAGAATTGCCTACCGTGATAAAACCGGGAATAATGCAGATATCAACACCATCCTGATCAATATGCTTCGTACGGCCGGGATTTCTGCCGATCCGGTCGTTCTGAGCACACGGGAAAACGGAAGCCTTAATCCTTTCGTGGCGCTCACCGGCGACCTGGATTACATGGTTTGCCTGGCAACCATTGACGGAAAAGAGTATCTTCTGGATGCCACGGATAAATTCAGACCTCTGGGTATGCTTCCCTTTAAATGCCTGAATAAAGAAGGATGGGTGCTCAGCGAGAAAAACGGGAAGTGGATCAAGCTGCTCAACAATGAAAAAAACCATATGCGAGAGTTTTATGATCTCACCCTTGACGAAAACGGCACAATCAAAGGACAGGCAACAATCACCCTCGACGGTTATGATGCCGTTGAATTCCGGAGACTTATTTACAACCAGAGTGAAGAAGGGATCCGGCAGGAAAAACTCTCCTCTTTCGGTAACATGAAATTCAGCAGCATTACAACACAAAACTTGCTTGACATTAACAAACCGCTTGTTCTGACCTTTACCCTGGAACTTGACCATTTGGTGCATTCCGGCAAGGAATTCTCCTATTTCCGGCCTGCATACAACCTGTTCGAATCACTCGAGAACAACTGGATAAAAGAAGAACGGGTTTATCCCATCGACCTGGGTTGTCCTGAATTTTCGAGCTTAACCTGCGTTTATCATCTGCCGGAATCCTTTAAAATAAGCGAATTGCCGAAAAGCGTCAGACTTGTTCTTCCAAACGACGATGCCTCCTTCACGTATAAAATATCTTCCGTAGGCAATATGCTTTCGGTAGATGGTGAACTCGACCTGTCAAAAACCTGGATTGAACCACGGGAATACCCGTCATTCCGCGAGTTCTTTACTCAGATTGTCAAAAAAACCAATGAGATGGTTATCCTGCAGACCGGTCAAAATCATTAATCACAAGTATCATGAAGCCTTTTTTCATCAGCCTGACAGCATTCTTTCTGTTACTTCCTGCAGGATATGCCCAGATACGATATCCATCCGATTCAATCCCTCCGCTTTTGCGTATCGGAGCAGATGCCGTCGTTCGTTCCTATCAGAAAAAACTGACCATCGTGGATGAGAACACCGCATTCATTGATTATAAACTGGCCGTTACCCTGCTCAATGAGAATGCTGAAAGCTATAACTACGTGCCGATCAGGTATACCGATCTGACCCATGTTTCCATGATAAGGGCGAGCGCGTATGATGAAAATGGTAAACAGGTATGGACCTTAAAAAGAAATGAACTTCTGGATATTAAGGATTTCAGCGGGCCGGAGTACCTGGATGAAAGCCGGGTAAAAGTATTTAAGTTTCCATCGTACAACTATCCTTATACCATTGAGTATTCCTTTCGCCTGTCAACAGAAGACCTTTTGCTCAATCCGGTCGACTACTTTGCCACTGGTACCTCTATGTCTGTTGAAAGATCAGGTATCCAGTGTATTATTCCCAGGGGGATCCCCTTTCGGTACAGCACCCGCAATATGAAATCACCAACCGACAGCGTTTGGGTGAAAAACAAGTTAATTCTTACCTGGCAGGAAGAAAATATCCCGGCAAAGGAACAAAGGCTTTACGCACCCGCTGTTGAGAGAACGCTGCCTGCCTTATACACGACTACTGAAAAGATCAATCTGCGAGGTTACTCGGGTGATCTCTCAACCTGGAAATCCTATGGTTTATGGGTTAACAAAATCATCGAAGGCAGGGATGCTTTAAGCAGGGAGTATGCTGATGAAGCCCTGGCGCTGGTGAAAAACATACCCGATTCCAGAGAGAAGATCCGGATCCTTTACGAATATATGCAGAAGAAAACGCGGTACTTCAGCATCAGCTTTGGTATTGGCGGTGATCAGCCCATTCAGGCCGACCAGGTGGCGAAAAACGGGTATGGTGACTGCAAAGCATTGTCAAATTACATGAAAGCACTTCTGAAGGTCGCAGGTATCGAATCGTACTATACCCTGGTCAATGCCGGAGCCGGTGAGAATATTGAACCCGGTTTTCCGGGTTCCCAATTCAACCATGCTATCCTTTGCGTTCCGGATAAAAATGATACAATCTGGCTCGAATGTACAAGCCAGACCGCTCCGTTCGGTTACCTGGGCAGTTTCACATCGGACCGCTATGTGCTGGTGGTAACACCCGAAGGAGGAAAGATACAGAGAACCCCGTCATATGGTAAAAATGACAACGTGATCACTTCCAATTCGGAGATTATTCTGCTTGGTTCCGGTGATGCCGATGTCAGGATTAAACTGCACCAGACCGGATTGTTTTATGAAAGGCTGAATGAAATGTCGGAGAGCAAGGAGGATGAAAGAAAGGACCAATTAGCCGGACTGCTCGGTTATACGGCATTCAATGTTAAAAAGGAAAATTATACGTTTGGTAAAACACGCGTGCCTTATGGAATAGCCAACTTTGATGTACGGATCCGCGATCTTTCATCCAAAAGCAGTAACCGGCTTTTCATCAGTCCATCGCTTTTGTCAAAAACTTCCTATATATGGGAGGATCCAACGGATATTGAACTTTCAACCTCCTACCAGCGGAACGATACGGTTAAAATTGAAATCCCCATCGGTTTCAAAATCGAATACCTTCCGGACGCATTCTGTGTTGATTCACGATTTGGGAAGTATGCCACCCATATTTCAAGCGACAATAAATTCATCTATTTTACCCGAAACCTGGAGATCAACGAGGCAGCATATCCGAAGGAAAATTACACGGAATTCTATCATTTCATCAGCGATATTGCAAAAAACGATCGAAAAATGATCATCATTAAATCAATAAATTAAATCACTTTTTTTTAAAGATTTACACTGAGCATAACACTGAACCCTTTGCTGTTCACCTTGCTGTCAAGGGGTTCACCATAATTTTCAGAATAAACCAATAACTGATAACCCCGGATATAAAGAGTTTCAAAATAAACTTTTCTGGCATGGCCCAGTGGTATTTCTATACCGGCTCCAACTAAAAAACCCCTGTCGTTATTGATCTGGTAATCAGAGTACCTTTCGGTGAAGATCAACGGGCCAAACTGACGTTCAGAAATTCTGCCATAAGACCTGTCAATCAGGATAGTTCCATAAGCCCCGGCCCTGATATACGGACGGTATTTAGGACCTCCAAACTTATATTTCAAAGACAGAGGTACCTGGAAACCTGATAATTCAATGGAAATGTAATCACGGCAGTCGCTAACGGTTTTATACTCGGCATAACCATAATACTGATCGGAATAATAGAGGAATGACAAATCGATGGAAGCATTGTCTGACTTTTTTGACAATTTGCGGTTAATAAATAACCCGGTTGCAGGCCTGAAAGTTGAATTGTACTGCGCTTCGTCAAAGAATCTCGTGTTCGTTCGACCCGGAATTTCAATTTTCAGGAACTGGTATCCCCCCGTGAAACCAAATTGCCAAAGTGATTGTTTTCTGGTGAAGGAATAATCGGTCAGAAGATGTACACGGGGCGTCTGATTCGAGGCCTTTACGGTACATTCAATGAACGACTTTCTTTTCCCGTCATCCCTGGATTCAAAATGCCTGCCATTCCTGAAACCAAAGGCAAGCAAATCATCCGGTCCATAAGTCACTTCCCTTAAGATCTCAAATCGTTTAAAGCGGCATGCCTCTGCAAATCTGCCGTTCATGCCATAAAAAACCAGTCCCGTTAATGTATCACCATTATTTTTAACAATGTATCCCTGCCGGAAACCAACCTGTGCATGCCCGGGCAGCGACCAGAGCATCAGAAAAAAAATAAGAAAACATGTTTTAGGCATCGACATATGCATGACAGGGTATCCAAAAATACGAATTTACAAATTGCATTTTCAACTTCTCATACCTCTGGCATTTGAAATTTTTCTACATTCGGTAATTTATTCGTATAAGGATAATGTATACCAAAACTTTAACCCTGGCAATGGCGGGCTTACTTGCATTGCTTTCTTCCGGATGCCAGGAGGAGGAAAAGGTATTATTTGAATATCCCATGGTAATGACCCTGGCGGCAGATCATATCACCCCGAACAGTGCCCGCTTGCATGCTGTGATCACAGACGGTCCTGTTGAGCAAATTTCTGAACACGGATTTGTCTGGGGAACGTCAACCATTCTGAATGTGCAGGATTCCGACAAAGTCTCCTTTACAGGCAGCCCTTCGGCTTTTAATTATTCCTGCGATATTGCCTTTGAACCGGATCCCTTTGAAAAATATTTCTTCAGGTCTTACATTGTATCAGGAGAGCTCATTATTTATGGCAATACGGTAAGCTTTAATGCAATATAAATCATTTCCAATGTGCCGACCAGTGGTCATAGGGGTTTTATTGGCGATCCTTCCTTTCCGGGCTTATCCGCAGGTTACTCACGCCGTTTTCGGTGAGGTAACGCACGAGGAGCTTGAAACAACCCCCCTGCCTTATGAAAAAGATGCCGGTGCCGCCGTATTGTGCGATTATGCCACGGCCAAAATGATATATGATAACGGATCGAGGATTGAATTCACAAGACACTTACGAATAAAGATTTTCAAATCATCGGGTTATCGTCTGGCAAACATTCAGATCCCCTATTCGAAAAACAACAGGGTGGAGAATCTGAAAGCATTTACCCACAATCTGGAAGACAGTATTCCGGTAAAGGTCGCTGTGGGGAAAAAACAATTTTTTCATGAAACGGTGGATCCTTATCACAACATGATCCGGTTTACTTTTCCCAACGTCAGGGAAGGTTCAGTCATTGAGTATGAATACACCACCATTGAGAATGACATCTGGGCATACCCGGGTATGCGTTTCCAGCGCAGCATTCCTGTGAGGCACTTGGAATACCAGGCATCCATCCCTGAATTCTTCCAGTATACCATTTATCTTAACCAGGGCAACCTGTTTGAATTTCAACAGGAAATACTGAAGGGCTTTTATATGGGATTGCCTGCAAATACAAACGTTTACAAATGGTCAGGCGATAGTCTTCCGGCTTATGAACCGGAACCCCTGATGCCTGAAAGTGAAGAATACCTGGCAGGAGTTGATTTTGCGCTTGCATCAGTCAATGTCCCTGACAGGATTTCCTATATTGCCTCCCCAACCTATGCAAGACTGTCAGAGGAGCTTCTGAATCAGAGCACTATCGGACAGCAACTTGACAATTCCATGTTATTTGCCGGGAAAGTCAAAAAAATTACCGGACAACTTGATTCCCCCTCAAAGAAAATGCAGGCCATATATGACTATGTTCAGAAGCAAATGAACTGGAATGGTTATGAACAACTATGGCCCGACAGACCGCTCGAAAAGGCCGCTCAGGAAGGAACCGGCACCAATGCCGAGATAAATCTGATGCTGCTGAATATGCTGAGGACGGCAGGCATAGCTGCCTACCCCGTGGTAATGTGCACACGTGAAAAGGGGCATATGAATCCGCAGGTTGCCCTGGCAGGTAAACTGAATTACCTGGTATGTTGCGCCATCATTGATGGCAAAGACTACCTGCTGGATGCTACTGATAAGTTCATCCCCGCAGGTATGTTACCCTTTAAATGCCTGAACAGCCAGGGATGGGTATTAAGTAGTTCCGGCGGTCGCTGGATAAAATTACTTACCAATGAGAGGTATACAACACAGGAGTATTATGATTTAGCGTTAAATGAGGAAAGTGAACTAACCGGCAATGCCATTGTCACCTTCTCGGGTTACGATGCCGTGAATCTGAGGCGTCTTGTTCAAAATGAAGGTGAGGAGGGTTTCAGGGAGGCGGTTATTGATCGTGCGGGCAATTTGGTGATCAGCAACCTGAAATTTCAGAACCGGGACAGTCTTCATCTGCCTCTCCGGATCACTTTTGACATTACCTTCAGACATTTCCTGAAAAGTATTGATCAGATGGTTTTCTTCAGACCTTTGATCAGTATATTCGGTGATTACAGGATTTCCTGGATTAAGGATACAAGAATGTTCCCTGTGGACATGGGATGCCCTGCCACTGAAAAATTGAATTGCCGCATAAGACTGCCGGAACATTACCAGACTGAGGAACTGCCGGGAACCATTAAAATCGGATTGCCGGACAACGATGCCAGTTTTATATTCGGCGCAGTATCAACAAATAACACTCTGGTTATCAGCTTAGAGCTAAATGTCAACAAAACCTTTTTTGATACCGAAGAATATCAGTCTTTCCGGGAGTTTTATACCCAGGTAAACCGGAAATGCAACGAGATGGTCATTTTAAGGGAAACTCAGAAACCGAGGAACACACCATGAAACGTTTTCTTTTCCTTTGCCTGCTACTAACGGTCCTGGTTCAGGACATCCACACCCAGCCTGTTTATCCTTATGATTCAATACCCACGCACTTACGTACCCGGGCAAAGGCTGTAGTCCGTTCGGGCCAGCGCATTGTTACCCTGATCAGCGAGAAACAAAGCCGGCTTGAAACAAAGATGGTGATAACTTTGCTGAATGACAGAGCCAGTGATTTACTCATGGTGGGAATACCCTATGACGATCTTCGTCGTGTTTCATCCATCAGGGCACGCGCCTATGATGCATCAGGAAAGCTGATCTGGATTTTAAAAAAGTATCAGATATTGGACGCTCGTGATTTCAGCGGACCTGAAAAACTGAGTGATGCAAGAAAAAAGGTATTTGAAATACCCGCTTACAATTATCCTTTTACCATTGAATATAGCTATGTGATGACCTTGCAGGACCTGTTTCTGAGTCCGGCTGCCTATTTACAGCAAGACCCGGAAATTTCGGTTGAGGAATCAGGAATTCAATATATTATTCCGGATGGTTCAGGATTCAATTTTAAAACACTGCACATGAAGTCTCCGGCAGACAGTCTGCACAGAAATAATAAGCTATACCTGTCATGGAAGGAAGAGAACCTGCCTGCAGGCCGTTCCAGAAAATATGCAGCCCCGCTGGTAAACCAACTGCCGGTTGTATATGGAACACCATTGAATTTCAGCCTGAGCGGATACAAGGGAAGCTTTAACAGCTGGCAGGATTATGGCCGTTGGATGGGACAACTGATTTCCGGCAGGGATGTTCTGGATATGAAGTATTCCGAAAAAGCCATAGCGCTTGTGCAAAACGTTTCTGAACGAAGAGAAAAGATAAGGGCTTTGTATGAGTACATGCAGAAAACCACACATTATTTTTTTATCGGATTTGGTGTCGGGGGAAATCAGCCCATTCCTGCCAGTGAAGTGGCAGAGAGCGGTTATGGTGATTGCAAGGCCCTGTCCAATTATATGAAAGCCTTATTGAAGTCAGTTGGCATTGAATCGTACTATACCCTTGTCAGATCAGGTGAAAGAAAATCGATGCTGGCCGATTTTCCCTGCAACCAGTTTGATCATGTGATTTTATGTGTTCCCGATGATCGGGATACGATCTGGCTGGAATGTACCGATCCCGATTCCCCCTTCAATTACCTCGGCAGCTTTACCTGTGACCGGCATGTTCTGGCTCTCACTCCGGATGGCGGTGAGATACTCAAAACTCCGGCATACGAAAGCAACGTCAACAGGGCATATACCTTTTCCGACATAACTTTGCACGATAATGGCGATGCAACCGTTATGCTGGAAATCAAAAGATACGGGCTGCTGCACGACGAGCTCTACAAGATATCGGAAAGCAAGTCCGATAACAGGAAAGTTTGGATTGCAGATCAAACCGGGATAACAGCCTTTGATATTCAAAAGGAAGAATATGAATTCAACCGGCAGGAAGAGATTCCCGTGGCCGTGGGACGATTTGAGCTGCGCATCAGGGATCTGGCAGCCAGAAGCAGTCAGATGCTCGTAATTTCCCCATCCTTTGTTTCGGATCTGTCTTTCATTGATGAAGATCCTTATGAGGTGGAGCTTTCAAAGGCCTTTCAGCAAAACGATTCAGTAAAGATTAACATTCCACCGGGACTATCGATCGCTTATCTTCCGGAAGAAAAACGAATCAATTCCAGGTTTGGAAGCTACAGCAGCGAGATATCAATCCGTGACCAATGTATCTTCTTTAAACGGCAGATGAACTTCAACAAGGGTAATTATCCGCAGGAAGCCTACCCTGAATTCTACCGGTTCATCACCGATATCGTCACCGCAGATCAAGAAGTTGTGGTACTAACTGCCACTGCTGAATAAAACACCCTTCAAGGGTCTAGGGACCACTTGAAGGGTTATACCTTAGCTCCTTACTCCTTGCTCCTTACTCCTTACTGATTAATCCTCTCCACCCTGTTCACCCTGTAAACTCCTTTAACTGCCGCCAGTCTGCCAATTAATGAATCAAGATGTGCTGTATCCTTCACGGTTATTTTTAACCTGCCCCTGAGCATGCCGTTCTCATTGTCAAAACTGATTGACCGCAGCGTTACTTTGAGATCTTTGGAGAGCAGATTGGAAATATTGTTCAGGATATTCGGGTCATTTTGGCCCTGCACATCAATCTCTACTGTAAATAAAGCCTCCTTGCCTCCTGATTTCCAACGAGCTTTCACAATTCTGTATCCGTACCTGGAGATCAATTGCGCGGCATTGGGACAATTCAGCCGGTGAACCTTAATCCCCTCACTAACCGTTACAAATCCGAATATCTCATCGCCGAAAATCGGATTGCAGCATTTGGACAGTTTGAAATCAACATGTGCCAGTTTATCATCAATGATAAGGTAGTCATCTGATTTAATAACTGGTTCCTGCTGTGGGGGGGGTGCCTCCTCTGTTTCAGGAACCGGTTTATCAATTGCAACAGGTTCCTGGAGCAATTCCTTGATCTGGGCGATATCAATCTCTTCTGTGGCTATCTGGTAATACAGATCCTGTGCGGTTTTCAGTTTATAAGCTTTTAAAAGCTTCCTGACGGTTTCATCCGAGAAGGTAATTTTCCAGTTCTTTAGTCGCCTCACGAGAATTTCTTTTCCATTCTCTGCCTGTTTAACGCGTGCTTCATTAAGCTTAAACCGGATTTTGGTCTTGGCTTTCGATGTAACCACGAAATTCAGCCAGTCCATTTTGGGTGTCTGATTCTTGGAAGTAAGGATTTCCACCCGATCGCCATTCTGCATGACATGCCTGATGGGAACATTCTTTCCGTTTACCTTGGCGCCGGTACACATGGAGCCCACCTCTGAATGAATGTCATAGGCAAAGTCAAGCACGGTGGAGCCGGAAGGAAATTTCTTGAGGTCCCCCTTGGGGGTGAAAATAAATATTTCCTTGGCGTACAGGCTGAGTTTAAAATCATCGAGGAACTCCCTGGCGTCAGGTTCAGGGGTCTCCAAAACTTCGCGGATCCTCTTCAGCCATTCCTCCAGACCCTGTTCTGATTCCAGGCCTTTGTATTTCCAGTGGGCAGCAAATCCTTTTTCAGCAATTTCATTCATGCGCCTGGTTCTGATCTGAACTTCAACCCAGTGCCCGTCCGGTCCAACAACGGTGGTGTGGAGCGATTCGTAGCCGTTGGTTTTGGGTATGGATATCCAGTCACGCAATCTCAAAGGATTGGGTTGGTATAAATCCGTAACCGTGCTGTAAACCTGCCAGCAATCAGCTTTCTCATTCTTCAGCTCGCTGTTGAGAATGATCCTGATGGCAAAAAGGTCATATATATCTTCATAGGCAGCTCCCTTGTTGACCATCTTATTCCAGATGGAATAAATGGATTTAGGTCTTCCTTTGATCTCAAATTCAAAGCCTTGTGTATGCAAAGCTGCTTCGATCGGTTTGATGAATTCGTCCATGAAATGTTTGCGGTCCTTCATGGTCTGGGCAAGTTGCCTGGCAATAGAGTCATAGGTTTTGCGATCGGTGATCTTCAGCGCCAGGTCTTCCATTTCCGATTTGATGATATAAAAGCCCAGCCGGTGTGCCAGGGGGGCATAAAGATAGGACGCTTCAGATGCAAGCCTGATCTGTTCTTCCTGCGGCCTGTATTTCATCGATCGCATATCATAAAGATGCTCGGCGATCTTGATAAAGATCACCCTGACATCTCCGGCCAGATTCAGCAAAAGATTGCGGAAGTTTTCCGCCTGATGGGCCAGCGTTTTACTGCCCAGTTCATAAATGGAGTTGAGTCCTGCGGTAATTACAGCAACCTGTTTACCATAGTCTTTTTCAATTTCAGCAAGTTCAATAAGTCTCTCATTTAACAGCCGGCTCAGAAAAATGCTTAAAACCGAAGTCATGCCCAATCCGATCTCATTTACAGTTATTTCTGCAATTTCCAGGGCTGCTACCACCCTGTCACCTTCAGCATCCTGCTGATTGCCTAATCCTGTTACCAGTCTGTCATAAGCCCTGCGCAACTTGGAATAGTCACGGATCTCCTTGTTCCTGCGGATCAGGCGAATAAGCTTTTCGAATTTATCCCTGTATTTCCTGATATGATCAGGCCGGTTCACTGGCATGTGAATGATTATTTCGTTAAACAAAATTAGTTCATTTTATGCTATTTTAGCGCAACAAGTTCTTAAGATGACTGCAATTCATAAAAAGGCCAATACCCACGCAAATAACTTAACTACTCCTGATAAGATCAGGGAGCAGCTCTCAGATTCCAGCCGGTTGTTGGCTGATCTAACTGCCAGTATGGTATATGATAATCCTGCATTACTTAAACCATTAATTGAACTATCGTGCAAGGACATCGGTCCATTGCCCCAAAGAGCATCTCGTGTGGTTAGTATTTGTTGCTGCCGGTTTCCGGAATTGTTCAAACCCTATTGTTCCGATGTCATCAGGAACCTGGAAAGTATTCATTCTGAAGGTGCCAGACGCAATTTTCTTTTAATCCTCGCTGAAGCACCGGTTAAACTGACGAAAAAGGACAAGTCACTCCTGGTTAACCTGGGGTTTGATTTTATGACCGGTAACTTTTCCATTGCAGTTAAGGTATACAGCATGGAGATCTTGTATAAACTGAGCCTGGAAATGCCGGAGATAGGTGTGGAATTGAGCAACCTGATTGAGAATAATCTGGCTGATTCCTCACCAGGATATCAAAGCAAGGGTAAGAAAATCCTTAAAAAGTTACAGCGCATCAATTTTAAATAGATGCAGGTTATTCCTGCAGTAAAATATGTTCCAGCTCTTCCACGCTTCCGGCAATATAATCGGGATCGAAAGATAAAATTTCCTCTTTCGTGCTGAAACCGTAGGTCACACCGATTGAATCCATTTCAAGTTCTGCTGCTGCCTCCATATCGTAGCGCGTGTCACCAATCATTACCACCTCCATCGGATCCGTGATGTTATTCTTTCTCAGAATCCTGGCCACCAGGTCAGTTTTGGAGGCATGATGCCCACTGTAGTCAGCCCCGGATACATCTGCAAAGTAAGTATCAATAGCAAAGTGCCGGAGAACCTGGCTGGCAAATGGATGGTATTTCGATGTAGCTACATACAGCAAGGCGCCTGCACCGGTGAGTCTTTCAAGAAGTTCAGGTATGCCATCATATAAAATATTCTCAAACAGCCCTTTAGAGGCATAATATTCACGAAACACTTTAACCGCGTTCTCATTGTCAATTCCCCGGAGTCCGAATACATCTTCAAATCCTTTTTGTAAAGGCGGACCAATGAGAGTCATGAGCATATCCCTGTCAGGATATTTTAAATTAAGCCTGTCAAAAACATGGTAATACGCATTGAATATACCTTCGCGTGAATCCGACAAGGTGCCGTCCAGATCAAAAATGATATGTTTGTATACAGAATTCATTTGTGTATTGCAGTAAATGTGCTATTTTTATGATTCCTGAAAAGACAGTTCCTGAATTAATCCTTGACAAATATAGAAGGATAAATCGAACGGCCTGATCAGGATTAAGATTATTCAATCACTAATAACCAATACAATGGGAAAAGGAGATAAGAAAACCAAAAGAGGAAAATTATTTCAGGGATCTTACGGCGTCCGCCGTCCTAGAAAATCATCACGGACCGTAAAATCAGCTGAACCTTCTGTCATTAAAGCCAAAGAAGTAAAACCGGTTAAAGTAAAAGAGCCGAAAGAAGTAATTGAGGTTAAGGAAGTAAAAGAAGTAATTGAAGTTAAAGAAATAAAAGAGGTAAAAGAGGTTAAGGAAAAGGAAGTAAAGGCTATAAAGGAAGTCAAAGAACCGAAGGCAAAAGCATCCGCACCTGCCAAAGCTCCTAAAGCGGCTCCGGCAAAAAAGGATTCTAAACCCAAGAAGCAGGCTGAATAGACCCAAAAGGCATGGACCGGAAGAAGAAGTTTGATACACTGGCTGTCAGGTTACAGGCTGATCGTTCACAACATCGTGAGCATAGCGTGCCTGTTTTTGAAACCTCCAGCTATGTGTTTAGTTCTGCCGAGGAGGCCAGGGCAGTTTTTGCCGAAGAGATACCAGGCAATGTCTATTCGCGTTTTGGTAATCCCAACACGGATGAATTAGTCTCCAAACTATGCGCGCTGGAAGGCGCTGAAGATGGCGTTGCCACGGCCTCCGGCATGGCGGCAGTTTATCTTGGTCTCACTGCCCTGCTCAGACCAGGCGATCATATAGTATCCGCCAGGCAGATTTTTGGGACCACCCATTTACTTTTCACACAAATACTTCCCCAATGGGGTATTTCGCATTCCTACGCAGATATTAACAACAAAAAGGAATGGGAAGAAAATATCATGCCCGCAACCCGGTTGATTTATGCAGAGACGCCATCCAACCCCGGCCTGGATTTAATCGATCTCAAATGGCTTGGAAAGCTGGCACGCAAAAATGACCTATATCTTATCATTGACAATTGCTTTGCCACTCCCTACCTGCAGAGTCCGATTCAGTACGGGGCAGATCTTGTTGTCCATTCAACCACAAAATTCATCGATGGTCAGGGAAGAACCATTGGCGGTGCGGTACTCGGAAATCAGGAAATCATGAAAGAGGTCAGGATGTTGTCGAAAATAACCGGACCGGTCATGTCACCCCATACCGCCTGGCTCCTCTCAAAAAGTCTCGAAACCCTTTCAGTAAGAATGGAACGTCATTGCAGTAATGCCCTCGCGCTTGCCAGGTACCTCGAAAAAGTCAAGGACGTTGTGTGGGTGAAATATCCTTTTCTGCCTTCTCATCCGCAGTACCATTTGGCCCGGCGACAAATGAAGCTTGGAGGGGGACTGGTTACTTTCGAGCTGAAGGGGGGTCAAAAAAGGGCGCACCGTTTCATAGATGCCCTTCAGATGATGTCAATAACATCCAATCTCGGCGATGCACGGACTACCGTGACACATCCAGCCACCACCACACACTCGAAACTGTCACCGGCTGATAAAAAGATGTCAGGGATAACAGATGGGCTTGTCAGGGTATCAGTTGGTTTGGAGCATATCGACGATATACTGGCTGATTTTGACCAGGCGATCAGACATTAAAAAATTAGGACAAATCCATGAAAAGGCGTGTTTTTATCAAGGGCGGTGCCATTGCAGGAGCTGCTTTTGCAAGCATACCATGGTTGCAATCCTGCGGACCAGCGGGCCAGGAAAAAAGTCAGGGTGAATTCATAACCGACGATTTCGAAATCAAAGAGGAATCCATACTTCAATTGCAGCAGTATCTCGAAACCGGGAAGTATACATCCGAAAATCTCGTCGAACTCTACCTGGCCAGGATTCAGAAAATTGATAAAAGCAGCCCTGTCCTGAACAGCGTTATTGAGATTAACCCGGAAGCATCTGAAATTGCGCGTCAGCTTGATCAGGAAAGAAAATCAGGAAAGGTGCGAAGTCCTTTGCACGGAATACCTGTGATGATCAAGGACAATATTGATACGGCGGACAGGATGCTTACCACGGCCGGATCGCTCGCGCTTGCTGTCTCTCCTGCCCTGCAAGATGCTTTTATTGTAAAGAAACTCAGAGAAGTCGGCGCTATTATTCTGGGTAAGACCAACCTGAGTGAATGGGCCAATTTCAGGTCCACCCATTCATCCAGCGGATGGAGCGGACGCGGAGGACAAACTCATAATCCTTATATAACCGACAGGAATCCTTGCGGATCCAGTTCAGGTTCAGCAGTTGCAGTATCTGCCAATCTTTGCGTGGCTGCAATAGGTACGGAAACCGACGGATCCATTGTATGTCCCTCCTCAATCAATGGAATTGTAGGTATTAAGCCCACCCTGGGACTCTGGAGCCGAAGCGGTATCGTTCCCATTGCCCACAGCCAGGATACTGCAGGCCCGATGGCCCGCACTGTTTCAGATGCTGCCGTGATACTTGGACTGCTTGCCGGAGTTGATCCGGATGACCCGTCGACTGCTGAAGGTGCAGAAAAAAAACAGTCGGATTATACCAGATATTTGGATGTCAACGGTTTGAACGGAGCCCGAATTGGGGTAGCCAGGAATTTCTTCGGGTTCAGCGCTCAGGTTGACCAATTGATGGAAGATGCCATCCTTTGCATGCGCAACAAAGGGGCGGAAATCATTGATCCTGCCAATATCCTGACCAGCGGGGAAATTGGCGAGCATGAGTGGGAAGTCCTTTTGTACGAATTCAAGGCTGATCTGAACCTTTATTTGTCAAAAACACCTCCGGGAAACAAAAACAGAACCTTGGGAGAATTGATCACTTTTAACGACCTGAACCGTGATAGGGAAATGCCCTGGTTTGGCCAGGAGATCTTTATCATGGCCGAGGAGAAAGGTCCCCTTACAGATAAAGCTTATCTTGATTCGCTTGAAAACATGAAAAGACTGGCAGGAAAAGAAGGGATCGATGCAACACTTCAGCAATACCGTTTGGACGCAATTATTGCACCTACCGAAGGTCCAGCCTGGACAACGGACTGGATCAATGGAGACCATTATATAGGCGGAAGCTCATCTCCTGCCGCCTGTGCAGGTTATCCCGCCATAACGGTGCCGGCCGGTTTTGTACATGGTTTACCCATAGGTATTACGTTCATGGGAAGTGCCTGGAGTGAGCCAACCCTGATAAAACTTGCCTATGCTTTTGAACAGGCCACCAAGCACCGGAAGGCACCGGAATTTAGGCCAACCATAGCGTAACGGGTCAGGGCAAAGTGAAACACAGCCCTGTCTACAAGTGTTACCATACCTGTTTAGCCCTGAAAGGGCGCAATCATTAGCATGGGGCAGCGCCCCATGATTCAGGATCACCAACAAAAACTCTCCCAGCCCTGAAAGGGCGTCATCAATTCAATCCCAAACATATCGCTCATCATAAGTCACACCATACTCTTTCAGAAATGCCCTGTATTCTTCCTGAAATGTCTTTTTTTTATGATGATCCTCCTGGTTATTAATATAATTCACGACTATCTCTGTCTGTTTCGGACTAACAGAAAAGGCTCCATAACCTGTTTGCCAATAAAAGTTTTTATAGAAATTGCTTTTTGTTTTAATCCATTTTGAAGAATTCTTTTTCAATTCCTCCATTAAGGTTATCAGGGGAACCTTTTTGGATAACAAACAGAATATATGCACATGATCTTTGTGACCTCCTACCCGGATCGGATTACACTCCAGATGCGAACAGATTCCTCCCAGATAATCAAATAGTTCATTTTTGATGTCATCGCGGATTATTTTTTTACGGTTTTTGTTACTGAACGTGATGTGGATGTAATTGTAGGCCAATGATTGTGGCATAATTCTATTGTTTAACGGTTTAACAAAATAACTTATTGAAATATTTAAAATAAATGTAAAAAAACGAATATGAGACTCATTTGGCACCCAGGGCGATGCCCTGGGCTAGTGATTAAGCCCCTTCAGGGCTGATTTCAACAAAACATTAACTGTTAGCCCTGAATGGACATTTACTTTTGATAAAGATTGAGACATGATGATTTGGGCAATTATTTTTTACGATTCATAATGTTTCGGGCTTTCAGCCCTATATTTTTTTATCACATGAACACAGGGCTGCATCCTATGCTGCCACGTGACGGCCTTTCAGGCCTGGATTCTTCTATCAAATACCTTGGCAAGAATATACAATGATCAATGCTTTATACCTGAATTGAGGAAAAAGTAATCCCATTGATACTGCAAAATTTACTTTTCGTAAATTAGCGTGAGATTAATAATTTGCATTCATAAAACATAGATGTACACAAAGCAAAAAGGGATTGAAATAATTTCAATCCCTTTGTATTTTCTGTCGGTCCGGAGGGGATCGAACCCTCGACCCCATGATTAAGAGTCACGTGCTCTACCAGCTGAGCTACGGACCGAAAGCGGCTGCAAATTTAACAATATTTCGAAAAAAGCAAGTTTTATTTTCGTATTAAACCTCCCCCGGTTGGGATCAACTGTTTTACAAAGTATTAATTTTGTTAGGTATGTTACATTCCGCTTTTAAAGAGCTTGACCATTGCACAATATGCCCCAGATCCTGTGGCGTTAACCGGAATGCGGGAGGTTTGGGCTATTGCGGGAGCGGACCAGGCTACAATATCGGATCCATATGTATTCATCAGGGTGAGGAACCACCGATCAGCGGGCCAAAAGGCATTTGCAATGTTTTCTTTTCAAGGTGCAACCTGCAATGCCTGTACTGTCAGAACTACCAGATCAGCCGGAGAAAGGGTGCGGTTGAAAGCCATGCATATCAACTCGAAGAAGTTACCGGACGCATTATAGAAATCCTCGAACAGGGCATTGATTCGATTGGTTTTGTAACCCCTTCGCACCATGTACCGCATGTAAAAGCTATTATCACACGGTTGAATGAATCAGGATATCATCCGGTTACCGTTTACAATACCAACGGGTATGATAAAGCTGAAGTAATACTTGGTTTTGAGGGTTTGATCGATGTTTACCTTCCCGATTTTAAATATATGGACACGAACCTTGCAAAACGTTATTCCGATGCAGAGGATTATCCCGGGGTGGTGAAAAAGTCAATCCTGGAAATGTACAGGCAGAAAGGCAGTACTGTTGTGCTCAATGATCACGGACAGGCTGTTACAGGTTTGATAATCAGGCATCTGGTTTTACCCGGACAGATAAAAGACAGTATTGAGGTCCTTCAATGGATTGCGACTGAATTGTCCCCTTCTGTAAGCATTTCACTGATGTCGCAATATTATCCAACGGTCTGTGTTGCCGATCATCCGGTCCTGGGAAGAAGACTGGTTCAGGAAGAATACCAGCAGGTGCTGGAGGCAATGGAAGAGCTGGGTTTTACGAAAGGATGGATTCAGGAATTGGATGGAAGTGACAGGTCGCGACCTGCCATTCATGATCCGTTTATACCCGATTTCAGAAGGGATCATCCATTTGAAGACAAAAACACCCTTCAAGGGTCTTAGGACCGCTTGAAGGGTGTTTTTTCCTCCCTACTCCTTACTCCTTACTTTTCTTCTATCTTATCCAAATTCTCCATTCCCTCTATGTTCATTCCTTTGGCCAGCTTGGATATGTTCTTCATGTCAATATCCTCACCCTGTATGCTGATCAGCACGTTGCTTTCCTTGCCGTTCACAATCAGCAGCAATTCAATAACCTTGCCTTTGCTTTCCTTGGCCATGAATTTAATATCCTGGTCCTTCTCTTTCACAACCATCATTTCCTTGTAGGCGGCCGTAGAAGGCAGTACTTTCATGATTTCCTGGTAAAGGTTTACCGGAACGGGTGTGGCCGGATCGTCATCCGTGGCAATGATCTTGATACAGTTCAGCTTGCTCATGATCTTGTTGATATCTTCCTCACTCTGGCCGGTAACTTCATCACTCCGAAACATGTCAAACATGTATTTGGAGATGTAAACCGTTGTAATTCCTTCAGCACCTGAATACTTATCGAAAAGTTTATCGATAATGCTCTGGGCGTTTGCCCCGGCAAAAAGGCCTAAAAACCCTGCTATTAATACAATCTTCTTCATGGTAATTATTTATTTTTTCAAGTTGGATGATCTGTTGATAATGGATACCAGGTTTAACATTCCCATGCTCTCGTCCATCTTTTCGAGCGCTTTGAGCTGTTCAGTTCCTGCATTTATTTTTGAGACGTTGGATAAGGGATCAATGCCCTTGTTCATCTTCTGAGACACATACATCAGAGCTCGCTGCGCTTCCTGGTATGCGATTTTGGGATCCGCATAAGTGTCCGTGACAGCGGAACTCCGCGCCTGATAGATGAGAATGCCTGAAACGCCTAACATCAGAACAATTGAAGCGGCAGCGAGGTATTGGTACATGGACTTGCTACGGCCTTGTTTTGGTACTGCTGCATCCAAATGGTCAATCATTTCCGAAATCCTGAGATCGAGCTGACCGGTATCGTGCTCAGTTCGTGCAGATGAGGTTAAAAGCATGAACTGTTGCCTGTAAGTGATCAGCTCATCGGGTACAGTTTCATCACTAAAATACCCCTGCAGCATCTTTTCTTCTTCGAGTGTCGTTTCCCCGTCAAAGTATTTTGTCAGCAGAAGCTTTACTTGATTGATGTCCATTTTGTTCATACTTAATAATTTCTTCCCGCATTCTTTGCCGTGCCCTGAAAAGGCTTACTCTAATAGCATTGACATTCATGTCTGTAATTAAAGCAATTTCTTCGAATTCAAGTCCTTCCAGTTCACGGAGTTGAATAATCAGGCGCTGTTGTTCTGGTAATCTGTCCAGAATCCGGTTCAATAAAACTTTTCTGTCCGATCTTTCCAACAGATGGTAGGGATCGGACTCATCTGATCCCCTGTCATACCATCCCTGGTAATTCTCAACATAAACCGGTTTCCTGGCTTTCAACCTGTCGAGGCACCAATTCTTAGTTACTTTCATGGCAAATGCTTCGACACTGTCATATTTCTCCAGAGAATCCCTGATCTTCCAAAGTTTCAAACACACTTCCTGCACTGCATCTTCAGCCTCATTGTTCTCCCGCAGCAAAAGACTGGCAAAATGAAGCAACTTACCACTCAGGGGCAAAATAAGATTTTTAAACTGCGTAGCATCCATTCAAACAAAGCTACTTATTTTTCAAATTTCTTAAGATGTTCAAACCCTTTCATGTCATAATGGTTTGCCATCTCGGCCATTTCGCTGAGCAGCATATCTCCCTTGATCTGGATCAGTGCATTGTTATCCTTGCCACCAACAATGATAAGAAGTTCAGCAATACGACCATTGGCTTCTTTGGCCAGAATGACAACATCCTCATCACTTTGCTTCACACTCAGCATTTCCTTGTAAACAGATTTGTCAAGTTTACTGTAGACCTCAGCACGAAGATCGATGGATGCGTCGGGTTTATCACAGCCATTCTCCAGGGCGAGGATCTTTACTTCGCTTAACCGCGATGTAAATGTAGTGTCCCTTCTCTGTTCTTCAACATGAGCAACCAGATTGAGCATTTCCCCGGTAATGTTTACAGTTGTATAACCTGGTGTGCCAGAATACTTCTCGAACACTGTACTCACAACGTCTTTTTGTGCGTAGGCGAGTCCGGTCAGGCACAAGGCCATCAGTCCAAATAAAATCTTCTTCATGGTATGTTTTTTTTTAATTTTTAGAGTATAATTTCGTTCTTTCAAATGCAAGACGATTGATATACAGAAAAATTACTGCCTTGCCGGTTTTTTAACACAGAAATACTATTTTTGTTGAACATATCATATAACCAACCAAAATTAATAATCATGAAAAAATTTTTTACGGTCCTGCTGTTTTCTGCAATGACGCTTACAGCAACCCAATCACAATCCGTTGATGATGTATTAACCAAATACTTTGAAAGTATAGGTGGGGTTGAAAAATGGAAAGAACTTAAGACCATGAAGTTAACAGGTTCGGTTCCCACTCCGCAGGGTGAATTTGCCTTTGAAATGAATCGCAAAGCGCCCAATAAAATGATCATTTCCCTGGATGTGATGGGGCAGAAACTCATTCCACAGGCTTTTGACGGTGAAACAGCCTGGACCCTCAATCCTTTTACAGGGAATACATCTGCTCAGAAATTACCGGATGAACAAATCAAGGATTTGAAGCGGGATGCTGTTTTTGAAGATCCTTTTATTGATTTTGCCGGTAAAGGACATGAGGTTACCTACGAGGGCACAGGTGATGTCGACGGCGTTAAATGCCATATCCTTAAACTGGTTCAAAACAAAGGAAAAGGAGATGATGAGTCCACGTCAAGTTACTATTTTGACAGCGAGAGTTACTTGCCGGTGCTGGTAAAGCAAACCATGTCCAATGAACAGATGGGAACTCAGGAAGTTGATGTTTATATGAGTGATTACCAGGATATTGGTAACGGTCTGATGATGTCATTCAACATGGATACCCGTGTCGGAGGCCAAAGTGTTCAGGCCATCAAGTTCACCCAAGCTGTGATCAATGAAGATATACCAGATGATGTATTCAAATATCCCGGCGAATAAACCGTTTTGATCCCGATACATAAGAGGCGCAGCTATAAACTGCGCCTTTTTTTAAAAATATTTTCTCACTGCTTCCAGAAAAAAATCAGGAGCGCGCCTGGGACGGCGGGTTTTGACATCTACAAAAGCAAGCACGGTATTGCCTGTGCAGATTAATTTATCTTCCTCGTTTTTTATCTCATAATCAATATCGAGCTTTATCTCAGGCAACTTGCACAGGCAGGACTTTACCTTCAGCAGTTCATCGTAGCGTGCGGGAAACCGGTAATCCACTTTCAGACTTCTCACCGGCATGATGATCCCCATATCCTCGATTTCCTTATAACTAAGCCCGAGGGACCGGATCATGTCAGTACGTGAAACTTCAAAATACTCAGGATAGTGTCCGTAATACAAGTATCCCATTCTGTCGGTTTCACCGTATCGCACACGGATGAGGGATTCGAAGCAGTACATAAATGATTGAAGATTACAGATTCAAGATTGAAGATTACAGATTCAAGATTGAAGATTCAAGATTAAAGATCTAAGATCCAAGATCTAAGATCCAGGTCTCTGGTCCCATTACCCAAATCCCACTCATCACTCATCACTCATCACTAGCGTTTCGACGTTATAAAATTTAGTTCTTTGAAAGTCTTGTAAAATCTGGTTTAGCGCGATTTTTTAGGTTCAAACGATTTCAAAAATTAGTTTTGTTATAACTAACCAAACTAGTTATGAATCAAGGTC
>JBGSSF010000027.1:0-104206 GCA_041737175.1 Bacteroidales bacterium | reverse complement strand
AATGGCAACCTCCCTACCAATTCATGTAATTCAACAATACATCGATATCATCAACCAAAATGTCAAAGAACAAAAAGTCTCTTAATATCTTAAAATTCCAACTCAAAAATTTGGAATGCCATTTGGCTTTATCTTTGGGGTAATCCATTTTGTATCCAAATATATCCATTCTATGTTTCATCTTTTTCCTGCAAAAAATCACCCTTCAAGGGTCTGTTGACCGCTTGAAGGGTTACTTGCCGTTCACCGATTACTTTTTACCGTTTACTGTTTACTTTTTACTGTTTACTTTTCACTTCTTACTGACCCAGCAACTTATCCCCCTGCTCCTGCGCAGCTTTTAACACTGCTTCAGCTTTGGAATCCGCTTCCTTAATGATCTTCTGTGCCGTATTTTCTCCTTCCTGCTTGAGCTTTTTGGCACCTTCTTCAGCAAGTCTTTTGGAAATGGGATCTTTGGCTTTGTCAACCAGTTTATCAGCATTCGCATTGGCCTCCTTCCGCACTATATCAGCTGCTTCCTGGGCTTTGGCACGGATCAGGTCTGCTTCCTTCCGGGCCTGCTCCATCAGTTTATCCACTTCAGCCTGTGCAGCAGCGCGGGCTTCTTCTTTCTTGGTATCAATCTGTTCCTGGACAGCCTGTATTACCGCTTCTTTTAAAGCTTCCTTGGCTTGACCTGAGTTTTCATTCAGATCAAGGCCGATTTTCGGGTCACGGAAAGTCCCTCCGACCTTCACCTTGATATTCAGATTTTCCAGCGGGTCAATTTTCAAACCTGCTCCGGCTGCCTTGCTCAGCAGGTTATCGATGGGCGCATTGGCAGCCGCACCCAGTTCTGACCGCGGAATATTAATGCCCACGGTATAATTCATGGTCTGGTCGATCCCCTGATCGCCGCCTATCAGAAGGGTTGCCTTCCCCACCTTGGTTTCAAACGGGTTCACCAGGAGCCTTCCGTTCCGAATTTCGAAAGCAACCCCCAACTTATTCAAAGTCATATTATCGAACGCGTTGGTTTTCAGGGCATCCCCAATCTTATCAAAAGTGGCGGAGCTCTTCAGCCCGATTAAATCAGAAGCAAAATTACCTTTCCCGACAATGGACTGCAACAGCGGCATCATATGTTCATCGAGATAACTCGAAAATTTCATACCCAGGGAAACCTTACCACTGGCTTTGCCTGCAATGGGCGCAAATTTTTGCAGCATAGTGAATGATGCAAATGCGGCAGGGATATCAATTGAACTGGCAGTGAAATCGAAATCCACCGATGGATTTTTCACGTCTTTGGTATTGTATTCACCTGACAGCTGCATAGAGCCTTCCAGCATGTTCAGTTTTACGCCGTCAAGGATCACCCGGCTCTCTTTCACAAGAATGGTACCAATTGTGTTTTCAATCTGAAGCTTATCATAATAGAGTTTGTTGATCCTTGAGACCAGTTTGAAGTCCACATTCGCAGGAACTTCAAAAACTGTAAGCGGCACTGTGTCAGTTTCCACTATGGTGTTTTCAGCGCTTTCAGTCATAAATTCATTCAGGTCGATTACGTCCGAAGTAAAGATGAAGTCACCCTTGATGGTTTCATCCTTGAATATGTATGGAATGAAATTCTCCAGTTTGCCTGAAAGGTGGAGATCACTTTTGCCGATGATGGCATCAAAGCTTTTTACCTCAACATACTTCGGTGAAAAGGCCAGGGAAGATTCCGTTATGTTCATATCACGGGGCAGATCCGGACTGCTGTATGTAAATTCCTTGATAAGCATAGTACCGTCAGCTTTGAACTTCTCATATTCTTCCTTCTCGATGTAGGACATGAAGCCCATAAAATCAAGCCCTGCCTTGATCTGGCCCTTTAGGGTTGTGCTGTCAAGAGGTATGACATCATTGATCGTGGCCAGGTCGAGGTCCATATTTATATTGCCGTTGAGCTGCATGTCACTTATGGGAGTTTTAATGTTCAGGGTCATATTCACCGGATTTCCACCCAGATCCACATGAAATTTATTCACATCTACAACGGAATTATCGTTTTGCACACCGTCAAAAAAGAGGTTAACATCAATATCTATATTATCTGCCGATTTGGGCAGATCAGGATACTTGAACATGGCATTCTCGACCAGCAGTTTAAATGCTACATTGGGCATTACCTTTTCGTTGTATGTCCCTTTTACACTCCCGTCGAGCTGCAATTTACCAGATGCCTGTACATCCTGAAAATCCTTCTTGTATATAGAGGGTATCAGGGACAGAAGCGATTTGAAATCAGCCTTATCCAATCCGTATTTCAGATCAACTACAATATCTTCCTCGTTGGGCATACCAATACCTCCATCGAACCGGAGCACGAGATCGTTCAGGGCAACTGAATTTTCTTTTAGCGTGTACTGGGAATTCTTCAGATCGGCGTCCACACCTATCTGTAAAGTCAGCGCGGCATCTTTCAGGTATCTGATGCCGTCATAGGCCACATTCAGGAATTTGGTATTGGAATTCAGCAACAAAGTGGTAAAATCCTTGGACAGATCACCTGTCATGACAAAATTGAAATCATCCAGACTGGCATTGATTCTGCTGCTGTCATCGTCGTAACGTATCAGACCATGGTTAATCTCGAACCGTTTCAGTTCTACCTGCGGATTAATATCGCTCGCCGTGGTGTCTTCTTCCTCTTCCTCACCCGTATCTTTGGCAATATCCCAGTTCACTTTGCCGTCGGGCATCACCCAGGCATGCACCCTGGGATAGTCGATGACAATGCGTTTGATTTTAATATTTTTCATTTTAATGGCGCTGATCAGGTCAAGGGCTACATCCACTGATTTTACTTTGAACAGGGTGTCACCTTCGAACTCATCTATTCCGGCTATATAGAGGTTCTTTATACCAACCGACACATTGGGAAACGAACGGAAAAGCGAAAGGGAGAGTTTTTCAAAATCGGCTTTGGCATTCAGGTTATTGTTGATCTGTTCTTTGGCAATCTTCATGATCTTTCCCTGGAAAAGTAAAGGAACAGCAAGGATCACCAACAACAAAACAAGAATTACAATCCCGGCAATCTTCAGAAACTTTTTCATGATGAGTACTTTATATTTTGTTAATTCAGTTTATTACTACGGCTAATTTAGTAAAGTATTGCGTGAAAGAATAAAAACTTTCAGGCTTTCGTTTTTTGAGGATTTTTATACGTTAATTGCAATTAAGGTAATAGCTTATTAACTTAGCTTTACTTCTATAACCAATCATTTGAAAAATCATTATGGTAGTTGCTGTTGATTTAGGAGGCACAAACATCAGGGCCGGACGCCTGGACCAGGACCGGATCATTATTCAAAAAGATACTCCTCTGCGCGATAAAGACGTTTTGGAGAAAACCCTGGAACATTTGATTGCCTTAATTGAATCAGTGATGGACAGGAATGTTACGGGAATAGGGATTGGTGTTCCATCGGTTGTGGACATCGAGACCGGCACTGTATATGATGTCACCAACATACCCTCATGGAAAAAAGTTGAACTGAGGGGTATCCTCGAGGCCAGATTCGGCATCCCTGTCAGGGTCAACAACGATGTCAACTGTTTCATACTGGGCGAACACCGGTATGGCATAGCCAAAGGCTTTAAGTCGGTCGTCGGTCTCACCATGGGAACCGGTCTGGGCGGAGGCGTTATTATCAATAACGAATTATATGCAGGCCGTAACTGCGGTGCAGGAGAATTCGGACTTGTGAATTACCTCGATGAAAACATCGAAGCTTATTGCAGTGGCGGATTCTTTCAGAAGAAGTACAATACTACTGCCCTGGATGCCTATGAGAAAGCGATTGCCGGTGAACCGGCCGCGCTCGGCAGCTGGAAGGAATTTGGCTTTCATTTGGGCAATGCCGTTAAAACTGTTGTATATACTTATGACCCCGAAGCTGTTGTATTAGGAGGTTCATTGGTTAAGGCATACAAATTCTTTGCAGATTCCATGGAAGCATCCAGAATGGATTTTGCCTTCCCGGAATCCATGAAGCGATTGAAGATTTTTACATCACAGAATAAAAATATTGCCCTGCTGGGGGCAGCATCACTTATACCCTGATAAAAAAAACCTTTCCATGAGAACAAATACTGCATTAAAAATGACAACCGGCCTTTTGGCTGTGCTACTTGCGCTTTCCTGTTCCAGATCACCCCAGATGACGCTCGCCGGAAAAATCCTGCTGAGTGATAACTGGCGTGTCCAGTCATCGGAAAATATTAGTGCCGTGCCCGGTTCAGTAGTATCGGGAAGTGTAATTGACATAACCGGGTGGTACCCGGCCACGGTGCCTTCCACCATCATGGGCGTACTTACTGCGAATGGGCTCTATAAAGACCTTTTCCTGGGTGACAGCATTAAAAACATTGATCAGCGGCAGTTTGAGAAATCCTGGTGGTACCGTACAGATTTCACATTGCCTGGGACCAATGAAGATCAGCGCGTTATGTTGAATTTTGACGGAATAAGTTATTATGCGAATGTCTGGCTGAACAGCGTTTTAATTGCCTCTCGCGATAGTATTTACGGTACTTTCAGAAGATTCGAATTCGATGTCACGGATCTTCTTAAAGACTCTGTAAATATTCTTGCCGTAGAAATATTTAAACAGAAGCCTGGCGATTTCGGGCATGGATTTGTTGACTGGAATCCAGCACCGCCGGATAACAGTATGGGTATATGGCGCGAGGTTTACCTGCAGATCACCGGTGATGTGGCGATTAAAAACACCTTTATAAGTAGCGATGTGAATACCGTAACTCTCGATGAGGCATCACTTACCATTACAGCTGATGTTGTCAATTATTCGAACACCGCTGTGAACGGAGAGCTCACCGGTAAAAGTGAAGATTTTGAATTTGCTGTTCCGGTGCATCTGAAAGCCGGAGAAATCAAACAGGTAAAACTTACCCCGGATGACATTAAAGCATTGCGCATCAGACATCCCAGGCTATGGTGGTGCAACAATCTGGGAGAGCCCAACCTGTATAATCTGAATATTCAGTATGTCACCAATTCCATGATCAGCGATTCGCGTGATATTACCTTCGGAATCAGGGAAATTGAAGTATACAACAATGCCGCCGGCCACAGGGGATTTAAACTGAACGGGAAGGAAGTCCTGATTAAAGCGGGTGGCTGGACCGATGACATTTTCTTCCGGGACACCGATGAAAGCAATGAAATCCAGGTACAGTATGTGAAACATATGAACCTGAATACCATCCGGTTTGAGAACATATGGGGGAAAAGTCAAAACATCTATAACCTGTGTGATCAATACGGCCTGCTGGCTATGGTGGGATGGAGCTGTCAGTGGGAATGGGAAAATTACCTGGGCAAGACATGTGATGAATTTGGCGGTATCAAAACTGAGGAAGATATGGACCTCATGGTGGAATCACTGGAACATCAGATACGTTATCTGCAAAATCATCCTTCGGTATTTGTATGGCTACTGGGCAGTGACATGCTCCCAAGGCCTGTACTTGAAAAGAGATACCGTGACCTGATTGCAGCCATTGATAACCGGACTTACCTGGCCGCAGCCAGTGATCGAAAAAGTGAAATCAGCGGTCCTAGCGGTGTCAAAATGAGGGGCCCTTATAATTATGTCGGTCCCTCTTACTGGTACATTGATTCGGTGAACGGGGGAGCCTTTGGTTTCAACACAGAAACCGGGCCGGGTCCCCAGATCCCGGTTATGGAAACTTTTGTGAAAATGATACCGGAGAAAAACCGCTGGCCCATTGACGAAATATGGAACTTTCACTGCAACCCTTCTGAAAGCTTCGGAACGCTTGATATTTTCAATAATGTATTGTACCAGAGATATGGTAAGCCTTCTACTCTTGATAACTACATGCTCAAGGCAAATGTTCAGGGATATGAAGCCATGAAAGGCATGTTTGAAGCCTTCAGGGCCAACAGACCCAATACAACCGGAATTGTTCAGTGGATGCTGAATTCTGCCTGGCCGTCGTTCTACTGGCAGTTGTATGATTATTACCTTTTGCCAACCTCTGCGTATTATGCTGCCCGTAAAGCAAATGCCCCTTTGCAGCTGGTTTACAATTACGGGAACAACAGCATCTATACGGTAAATGAAACTTTGAATCCGCTGAATGGTGCCAAAGCCAGGATCAGGTTGCTGGATATTCAGGGCCGTGAAATTCTCACGGAAGAACTGGCAGTAACAATGGAAGGCAATACATCCGCCGCTATTTATAAACTTCCTCCTATTTCCGGGAACATATTTCTTGCGCTGTCTCTTTTAGACGGGCAGAACAATGTGGTGGCAGATAATTTCTACTGGCTGTCGGGCAAACCCGATGTTTATGACTGGGAAAAAACAGAGTGGTTTTATACCCCCATTAAATCATCTGCCGATTTCAAACCATTGAATTATCTTTCCGCAGCTGAGGTCGGGCTTACCCACAAGGTTCTCAGCAAAGAGAATGAACAGGTGGTTGAGGTGACCGTTACCAACAAATCCAAGGGAATTGCATTTTTTATAAATCTTACCCTGAAGAATGGCTTAAACCAAACCATTTTCCCTGTATTTTGGGAAGATAATTACCTGAGCCTTCAACCCGGAGAAACCCGAACCATACAGTGCAGTGTGCCGGGAGGTCCAACTCTCGTAAATGGTTGCACCCTGATCCTTTCAGGTTGGAATGTCAAAGAACAGATAACAAATATTGCATTATGAGCAAAAGAAGCGCCTCCATGGTCATCCTGGTATTGGTGACATTTTTCGTGATATCGTTCCTGACCAATGTATTGGGCCCGCTGATCCCGGATATCATTGATAATTTCAGTCTCAGTCTGGGTTTGGCCGGCTTCCTGCCGTTCTCGTTCTTTGTCGCATACGGTGTGATGTCAATCCCCGCCGGGATCCTTACGGAAAAATATAGTGAGAAGCCGGTCCTTATAGCCGCATTTGTCCTTGCTTTTCTGGGTGCCTTGCTTTTCGCCATGTTCCCGAAATTCAGCATTGCACTGATATCTCTGTTTATGATCGGGATCGGTATGGCCATGTTACAGGTGATCATTAATCCCTTGCTCAGGGTGTCAGGTGGTGAATCAAATTATGCCTTCTATTCAGCCATGGCACAATTGATTTTCGGACTGGCATCTTTTCTGAGCCCCTTGTTATATTCCTATCTCGTTCATAATGTTCACTCGGGCAATACTTCTTTCGCGATATCCATACTGGATAAACTGGTTCCCGAAAACCTGAAATGGGTATCCTTGTACTGGGTATTTACGGTGATCACATTGATCATGATCGTAATAAATGCACTTATCAAATTTCCAAAGGTAGAACTGACTGAGGACGAAAGGATTGAAGTCGGGCATTCCTTCAAAGAACTGTTATCGAACAAGTATGTTATCCTGTTCTTTTTCAGCATTTTTGCTTATGTTGGCACGGAACAGGGAATCGCCAACTGGGCCTCCAAGTTTTTGCAGAGCTACCATGGCGTTGATCCTTCCACCGGGGGCGCTAAAGCGATTTCCTGGTTTTGGGGTCTGATGACCGTTGGGTGCCTGCTCGGCATGGGACTGCTCAAGATTTTCGACAGTAAAAACGTTCTTCTTGTTTTTACTTCAGGTGCTATCATTGCGCTGCTGGTTGCCTTGTTCGGTTCGCGGGAGGTATCACTTATAGCATTTCCCCTTACGGGATTCTTTGCATCGGTAATGTATCCTGTTACATTCTCACTGGCCCTGAACTCCGTTCCCAAACATCACGGAACCTTCGCCGGAATTCTGTGCACAGGTATTGCGGGTGGAGCCCTCGTGCCTTTGCTGATTGGCGGGCTGGCAGAACTTATAGGACTGCGGTATGCCATGTTCTTCATTTTTATTACCCTGGGCTACATATTCAGTATTGGCATCTGGGCAAAACCTATTATTTCCAATGCAACAATGACACCGAAAATCATGCAAATGTTCCGGAAAAAGCCGCATGCATAAGATTATTCTGCTGATTGATTTTTCGGAGGAATACACCAAGAATTTGCTCCGGGGTATCACACGGTTCTCCAGGGAGTATGGTCCCTGGGTATTTTGCCGTATGCCTACATTCTACAGAGAGACTATTGGTATTGAAGGCATCATTAAGTGGGCCAAGGAATGGGGCGCTCATGGCATATTCGGCCAGTTGTACAATATTCCTGAAGTTGGAAAAATTATTGAAGCAGGGATTACCCTCATCGCGGTCGATTTTAAGGAAAGATTTACCGGAATCCCCAATATTACCGGTGGTTACCTTGAAGCAGGCAGGATGGGCGCAGAATATTTTCTGAAGAAAGGATTTAAGAATTTTGCGTTTTACGGATTCAAAAACATTGTTTGGTCGCGCGAAAGGGCTTTGGGATTTGAAGACAGAATCAACAAAAGTGGCTTTACAGTAGAGTTTTTTGAGCATAAAAATGCACGGTCACGTGAACTGTGGTATTATAAGCCTTCTTCGTTGAGCAACTGGCTGAAATCCTTGCCCAAACCGGTTGGCCTGATGGCTTGTGACGATAATCAGGGTCAACACATTACTGAAGCATGCAGGCTTTCAGGAATAAGGATCCCCGAAGAGGTTTCCGTGCTTGGTGTGGATAATGATGAAACCACATGTGCCCTGTCGGATCCGCCTCTGTCTAGCATTGTTCTCAATACCGAAAAAGCCGGTTTTGAGGCAGCAAGGCTTATGGATCTTATGATCAGGAAGAAAAGCCAACAGGAGAAGGATATCATTGTTGAACCCATGCAGGTGGTGACCCGGCAGTCTACCGATATTTATGCCACCCATGACAAATACATTGCTGCCGCATTGAAATTTATTCATCAGAATATCCAGGCGAGCATCCGGGTCAATGATGTTTTAAAGCAACTTCCTTTGTCACGCCGATCACTGGAAAAAAGATTCCTGCAAATGACGGGCCTCCCTGTTTATAAATACATATACAACCTCCGCATTGAAAAGTTTGCTGAAAAGCTGCTGGAAACCGATAAGAATATCACCGAAATAGCCTTTGAAACTGGTTTCAGCGATGTAAAGAATATTTCCAGGCGCTTCAGGGCGCTGAAAGGCTGTACTCCCAATGAATACCGAAAGAAACACATGATTGCAGGCGAATAAGCCCTCCGGTTCCGGTCGTTTTTTTATCTTTGTTCAAATTTTAACGTTCTGAAGAAACGAGTAGCAGTTGGTATTTCAGGAGGAGTCGATTCAAGTGTGGCTGCCTATTTACTGAAACAGCAGGGGTATGATGTGCTGGGTATGTTCATGATCAACTGGCACGACACCACAGGGACGCTGGCAGGTGACTGTCCATGGAACGATGACCTCATTTTTGCCGAACTGGTGTCGCGAAAGCTGGGGATCCCTTTAAAAACAGTTGATTTCAGTGAGGAATATCGCAAACGGGTGGTGAATTATATGTTTATCGAGTATGAAAGAGGACGTACACCAAATCCCGATGTTCTGTGCAACCGTGAAGTCAAGTTCGACCTGTTTGTAAAAGCCGCCCTTGAAAATGAGGCCGATTATATTGCCACCGGTCATTATTGCCGGAAGGAAGAAATTCAGGTGAATGGCAAACCGGTTTACCGGTTACGGCAGGGACTTGATCCGAACAAAGACCAGAGTTATTTTCTATGCCAGCTTTCTCAGGAACAGCTCAGAATGGTACTTTTCCCGGTAGGCAAACTGATGAAGCAGCAGGTGAGGGATATAGCACGTGATCAGGGACTGGCAACCGCTGAAAGGAAAGATTCCCAGGGAATCTGTTTTGTTGGCAAGGTGGATCTTCCGGAATTTCTGAAACAAAAACTCCGGATACTTCAGGGTAAGATCATTGAGATACCGGATGACCTTCCGGCATACGCTGAATACGCGAGGTTACACCGCGAGTTTCTGAAAGCGGGAGACGGATTGGCAGAACTTGCTGCTGACTTTCAATATTCCGCGTGTGACGGCAGTATTTCCGGTACTCATAACGGGGCCCATTATTATACAATAGGTCAGCGAAAAGGACTGAATATCGGCGGGAAGGCAGAACCTATGTTTGTGATCGCCACAGATACGGTGGAAAATAACCTCTATGTAGGCATGGGACACGGGCATCCGGGATTGAACCGCTGGGGACTGTTCATTCCGGCTGAAGATATTCATTGGGTTAGACAGGACATGGAAATGCGTAGCGATGAAAGCTGCAGGATGCTTGTCAGGATTCGCTACCGGCAACCTTTGCAACAGGCAGTTCTTTACAGGAAACCGGAAGGATTGTATATCATCTTCGAAAAAAAGCAACGCGGGATCACACCGGGACAGTTTGCGGCCTGGTATGGCGGGGAGGAGCTGTTGGGCTCTGGGATAATAAAATGAATTGTGAATGGTGAATGGTGAATGGTGAATGGTAAATGGTGAATTGTGAATGGTGTTTTAACGGCTGCATTTGCACATTTGCACATTTGCACATTGAAATATTTCCTAATTTAGCATTCCATAAACCTATAACTATAATAAATCATGAAAACTAAGTTATTCATTTTCATTCTTGTGTTTACATATTGTTTGGGAACTGCTTCGATGGCGCAGGACAAAGCCAGAGCTAAAAGCGAAAAAACCATTGTATGGTATGGCATTGATTTCACAGTGGGAAAATTCACACTGGTTGTCGAGGATCCTGCAATGATTGTAAACCAGTACCTGAAATCGATCAATACGCTGATCCAGATGGAACCGGAAAAGTATGATCTTAAAAAATGGTTCAACAAGACCGAAACATCCATGGATCTCGATCAGGTGAACGAAAGAAATGCCAAGATCGATCCCGCTGGGCTGGTGATCAGCGATGAGAACAAAATTACCCTGGACGATGTTAAAAATGTCATAGCCAATTATAATACAAAGGGGAAAACGGGTCTGGGATTGATTTTTGTTGCTGAGAACCTGAATAAGGTAAAACAAACCGCAAGCTATTATGTGTGCTTTTTTGATCAGGATTCCAAGGAAATAATTGATGCTCAAAGATTTGAAGCTAAGGCTGTCGGCATTGGCTTCCGGAATTACTGGGCAGGCTCAGTGTATAATATTTTGAAGGTGTGGGCAAAGTAAATGTGAAAATGTGAAAATGTGAAAATGTGAAAATGTGAAAATGTGCAGATGTGAAAATGTGCTAATAGGTACAAACCATAAATTTTAAATCATGAAAAAAGCAGCGCTTATTTTACTGGTACTTTTTGGCCTCGGGTTGACCGGGGTATGGGCCAACAAAACAAAGGTGGAGATCAAAGCACCTGCTGAGGTAAAAGCAGGAACAGAGGTAACCATTACCCTTAATGTTATTCATAAGGGAAATTCAAAGGGCCATCATACCGATTGGGTTTATCTCAAAGTGAATGGCAAAGAGGTTAAACGATGGGAGTACAACAAAAACGCTCTTCCTTCAGGCGAGGTCTTCACCGTAGAATATAAAATGCCTGCCGGTGAACAACTTAATCTTGAGGCCGAAGGTCATTGCAATTTGCATGGAACTGCAGGTTCGGCAAAGGCTGCAATTAATGTTACAAAATAAGCTCTTGTTATGTATTCACTTATTCTTCCTCTTGGTATAATTAACTTTATACTGGTGCTGGTGCAGGTTTTCAGCGGACTCAAGATAGTCAGAATATCCTATAAGGCCCACAAATACTGTGGTATAGCCCTTGGCGTATTTGCACTTTTGCATGGTACCATCGCCATATTTTTAACCTGAAATGGATCACTAAAACACAGTAATGACTATATTAGCGCCCCGTAATGGCCAATGCATTACGGGGTGTCTTTTTAAGCGCGATCACTCAATGAAAAATAAAGAACTGATTTGCCGGACTGAAACGCAGGTGAGATTCAGCGAGGTCGATTCCATGGGAGTTGTATGGCATGGCAACTATGTCAGGTATTTTGAGGATGGCCGTGAAGCTTTTGGCAACCTTTATGGCATCAATTACATGGATTTTTATCGTGTAGGCGTTATGATACCTATTGTGAAAATAACCTGTGATTATAAAAAACCGCTGAAGTACGGTGACACTGCCATCATCGAAACCCGTTTCGTAAATTGCGAAGCCGCCAAGTTACAGTATGATTATACCATTTACCGCAATACCACCGACGATATTGTGGCTACCGGTTCCACCCTCCAGGTTTTTCTGAACCGGGATATGGAACTTCTGCTGGACCTGCCGCCCTTCTTTTATGACTGGAAGAAAGCCCAGGGTTTTATATGAAAACACTGATATTAATGACTTTTTCACCTAATCACCTAATCACCTAATCACCTATTTTTGAGACAAGCATTCGTCATATCGGATAACATCATAACCTCACTTGGTTTTACCACTGAAGAGAATGCGGATGCATTGAAATCAGGACAAACAGGCATTGAGATGCATGATGACCAACGGCTGGCTCCGTCTCCTTTTTGGGCATCCCTTGTTGACAACCGTGCATTGCCGGACCATTTTTCTGAATACGAAGATCCGGAGCAATTCACCCGTTTCGAACAAATGGTAATCTGCTCGGTCATGGATGCATTGAAAAATACCTCCATCCCTGTCTCCAGTCAAAGGACATTGTTCATCCTGTCCACAACAAAAGGCAATGTGGAGATCCTTGACGGCAAGTCCGGTTACCGGTTTAATGAGGACCGGATATACCTGTGGAATTCGGCATTGCTTCTGCAGCAATTCTTTAAATTGTATCATAAGCCGGTTGTAGTTTCCAATGCCTGTGTTTCGGGTCTTCTGGCAATAATGATCGGAGCACGGTACATTCGCTCCGGTGAGTACGATCATGTGATTGTAACAGGTGCTGACCTGGTTACAGAATTTGTCATTTCGGGATTTAATTCCTTCTTGTCTTTGTGTTCCGGTCCATGTAAACCTTTTGATAAAGACAGGCAGGGACTTTCACTTGGAGAGGGCGCGGGAACAGTTGTTCTTTCTTCAGATCGGAAACAGGTTGGAGAAGGGGAAAAGATCATTGCAGGGCCGGGTATTTCAAGCAATGATGCCAACCATATTTCCGGTCCTTCCAGGACAGGAGAGGGACTTTACATTGCCATGAAGCGAACGCTGGAGATTGCAGCAGATGACAATTTATTGCAGAAAGCAGCAGCGGTGGATTATATCTCTGCCCATGGCACAGCAACTCCGTACAACGATGAAATGGAATCCATTGCCCTCACCCGGGCCGGCCTTCAGCATATTCCTGTGAACAGCTTCAAGGGATACTGGGGACATACCCTTGGGGCGGCAGGTGTGATAGAATCAATTGCGGGGATTTATTCCATGCGTCACAACCTGTTGTTTGGCACCCTGGGTTTTCATACCCCGGGAGTCTCTCATCCGATACATGTGATCCGTGAAGCAAGGGAAGTCCGGACAGATACCTTTCTGAAGATCGCTTCGGGATTCGGAGGGAGTAATGCTGCCCTGTTATTTTACAAATGATGGAACATACCAGTATCATACATGATTATTGTCTCATCCGGGATCATAAGGTGATCCGGGGTGACCAGGTTCTATTTACCGGCGATAAAAGCATGCCGCCGGCTTCCTTCTTTATTGAGATTTACAGGCATTTCGGTATGAACTACCCCAAGTTTTATAAGATGGACAACCTCTGCAAACTTGGATTCCTGGCCGCAGAAATACTGCTCAAAGACAAAAACTTGCAGCAGTCCTATGCTCCCGATGCAACCGGCATTATCCTGTATAACGCATCTTCATCACTGGATACTGACAGAAATCACCAGAATTCAATCACTGACCGGACTGCATACTTCCCAAGTCCTTCTGTTTTTGTTTACACCCTGGCTAATATTGTCATCGGCGAGATTTGTATCCGTCATAAGCTTTACGGAGAGAGCACATTCTTTATTGAAAGGGAGTTCGATGCCGAAAGATTATATACCTATGTACAGCAATTACTGGATGATAATCTGGTGGAAAGCTGTATCACTGGCTGGATTGAGTTTGACGGCGACCGTTATGACGGAGTGTTGTATTTGGTTGAAAAATCATCCTCTGTTACCAATGGAATTGTTAATTTTGAACCAGGAAAACTTACAGAAATTTATTCCCGAAGAAGCTGAATCATGGAACAACTGATAGCAAAACTAAAGAATGAGATTATTGAGGTTCTGAACCTTTCAGAGATGGCCCCGGATGATATTGATGAAAATGCCCCGCTTTTCGTTGAAGGATTGGGTCTCGATTCAATTGATGCACTGGAACTGATTGTTCTGCTTGAAAAAAATTATGGCCTGAAACTGGGAACCGCTGAAGAAGGAAAGAAAGTCTTAAGGTCTGTCCGATCCATGGCTGAATTCATCACTGAGAACAAGAAGGGATAAAACCTCTTAAACCGTGCCGCAAAGAGTATTCGTTACAGGTTTGGGTATCATCTCTGCTATCGGCTCCAATGTAAAGGAGGTGATAGATTCCCTGAAAGAAATGCGGACCGGTGTGGGCCGACTTACCCTGATTGATTCGATTTACAAAGATGAAATCCCGGTGGGAGAGATCAGGGCTTCCAACCGTGAGCTATTGGAGGAAGCCTCACCGTCTGCCAGGACTTGCTTTTCCCGCACTGCTCTTTTGGGATTAATTGCTGCCAGACAGGCCGTCGCGCAAGCCCGTTTCAGCGATTCTGGAAATCTCCGCACGGGTCTCATTTCCGGAACAACCACAGGTGGCATGGACAGAAGTGAACATTTCTACCAGGCCTATCTGAAAGACAACCACAAAGGAAGGATCCGGGATGTTATCGGACATGATTGCGGTGACAGTACCGAAAGGATAGCCGATAACCTGGGAATAAAGGACTTTCTGTCCACAATCAATACTGCCTGCTCTTCTTCAGCCAATTCCATCATACTGGCAACACGCATGATCAGACAGGGAAAACTAGACAGGGCAGTGGCGGGCGGATCGGATGCACTTACTCTCTTCACGCTGAATGGATTCAACAGCCTGATGATACTCGACAGGCAGCCATGTCGTCCTTTCGATGAAAACCGCAACGGATTGAACCTGGGCGAAGGAGCAGGTTTTCTGGTGCTGGAATCCGAAGCATCAGTCACCCGGGAGAACAAACCTGTATTGTGCGAAATAAAAGGCTTCGGCAACTCTTGTGATGCCTATCATCAGACGGCATCATCCCCCGAAGGACACGGCGCTTTCCTGGCCATGAAGAAAGCTCTTGAAACGGCTCATCTTGCAGCGGAAGATATCAGCTACATCAATGCCCACGGCACTGGAACGAAGAATAATGATCTGTCCGAAGGAAACGCCCTTGAAAAGCTGTTCGCCGGGGAAGTTCCCCCCTGCAGTTCAACAAAATCATATACCGGACATACGCTGGGTGCGTCCGGCGCCATTGAGGCGGTTTTAAGCGTTCTCGCCCTTCAGTACGGATGGATTTACCCGAACCTGAACTTTTCCCAAAAAATGAATGAGCTTGCCTTCACTCCGGTAACCGGATTTTCAGCGGGATTGCCGATCAGGCATGTCATGTCCAATTCCTTTGGTTTTGGCGGCAATAATTCTTCACTGATATTCTCAAAGTGCTGATATGAAGGTTTATATTAAAGGAGCAGCAATCCTATCACCTCAGAAAACCTTTGGTGAACAAGGCTTCCCCGGCGAAGTAACCGATTATCATGGAGTCAGCTACCTGAAATGTATCGAACCTGCCTACCGTGATTTCATCGATCCGATGGTCGCCAGGCGTATGAGTCGTATTGTGAAGATGGGCGTTTGCAGTGCGCTGAAATGTATGCAGGATACCGGAATTTCCATGCCCGATGCCATATTGGCCGGTACTGGCCTCGGTTGTCTCGAGGATACGGAAAAATTCCTGGGATCCGTTTATACACACGAAGAAAAGCTGCTGAATCCGACACCCTTCATTCAATCAACGCACAATACCATTGCAGGCGCCATCGCCCTTGCCATTAAATGCCATAATTATAATGCCACCTATACACACCGGGGATTTTCATTTGAAAGCGCCCTGGAGGATGCATTTCTGCACCTGGAAGAAAACCCTGAACTAAACCTGCTTGCGGGCGCCTTTGATGAACTGACAACGAATTCATACAACATCACCCGGAGGATGGGACTTTGGAAAAACCATCCGGTGAACTGCCTGGACCTGTTGAACTATCATACCCGTGGAAGTCTTCCCGGTGAAGGTGTGGCTTTTTTCATGCTGGGAGGAAAGAAGGGTTCCGACCTGGCCGTCCTGAGATCGGTTAAGATATTTTATAAACCGCACGGTTACCCGGAAATCGAATCCATTGTTGAACAATTTCTCAGGAATGAGGGTTTAACAACCGCCGATATCGACCTGGTCATTGCCGGAATAAACGGAGATTTTACCTCCGACCGGATATACTATCAACTGAAGGAAGGTATTCTGGAAAATAAACCATTTGCCTGGTACAAGCACCTGTGCGGTGAATATGATACCTCATCATCGTTTGCCCTGTGGCTGGCTTCGGTTATTTTGAAGGACCAACATGTGCCTGACTGCGCATTGCTGGAAGATATTGCACCGGTTGGGATTGAAAGAGTATTGATATACAACCATTTACGAGATAATAATCACGTCCTGTATTTAACAGAGAGATGCTGAATTACAGAAACACCTTTGTGGTATTTTCACTTGCCCTTGCAGGCGTTGCAGTGACTGATGTTTTCGAACCGGTCAGCGTATGGCTATACATTGGCATTGTTCTTGCCGTGATATCCCTGTTGACCTGGGGTTCGATCAGGATTCAGGCGGACTTTTATCTTCGGTCCGTTTGTTCCGGCGACCGGAACATCAGGGCAGTAAGTATCACTTTTGATGACGGACCCGATGGCTTGGTAACACCCATGGTGTTGGATATTTTAAAAGAAAATAAGGTGAAAGCGGCTTTTTTCGTTGTCGGTCATAATGCTGAAAAGCATCCTGAGATTCTGGAGCGGATCGACAGGGAAGGCCATATCATTGGTGGACACAGCTATTCTCATCACTTTTTCTTTGATCTGTTTTCATCGCGGAGGATGAAAAAGGAAATGAACCATACCGCGAAAGTTATTTTTGACATTACCGGGAAAAATATCAGGCTTTTCAGGCCACCCTATGGAGTCACAAATCCTACAGTTGCCAGGGTTGTTAAAGAACTGAAGCTTACTTCAGTGGGTTGGAGCCTGCGATCAAAGGATACTGTGATCCAGGATGACAGCGCACTGCTGAAAAGGATCCAAACCAGACTGAAACCCGGGGATGTCCTGCTGATGCACGATTGCAAAGCTTGGACTGTCAACCGGCTGAAATCCCTGGTAAAGTATCTGCAGGATAATGGGTATATGGTGAAAGAGATTGATCAACTATTAAATATTGAACCTTATGTCAGGTAATCTCAGATTGATTTTCATGATGTTATTTAGTATTCCGGCTTTCAGTGTTTTATGCCAGGTACCCGGTACACCCATGAAGGATATTTCCGGTTTTAAGGAAAAACTGGTTACCATGTCAGACAAAGTGAATACCATCGAAAGCGATTTCGTACAGGAAAAGGACCTCAGCATCCTGGCCCATAAAATCGTTTCCCAGGGTCGTTTTTGCTATAAGAAGGAAAACAATATCCGATGGGAATATCTCCACCCATACAGGTATCTGATCATCATCAGCAATGGCAAGATATTCATCAAGGAGGATAACAACCAGAAGCAGTATGATATTCAGAGCAACAAGATGTTCCAGGAGATGAATAAATTCATCAGCGGTTGCATCCAGGGTGATATTCTGAAAAATGAAAAAGACTACAAGGTGGGGTATTTCGAAGATGATAAAAGCTACTATGTAAGTTTGGTTCCCATTTCAGAAAAAATGCGTGAAATGCTCAATGAGGTCCGGATCTGGTTTAGCCGGAATGATCTCACGGTTTCAAGAATAGTTATGATGGAAGCTGGAGGGGATTATACAAAAATTGATTTTACCGGGAAAAAGCTGAATACCGATATACCGCTTGAAAAATTTAGTTTTAGATAGGTTTGATTTGTTGGGCGTAGTTTCAAACTACGCCCAGCATCGGGCGAGTCTTCTTCTGCTGCTGCTGCCGCTGCTGCTCAATTCTTGCTCCCTTTCTCTCTTCCCGGGTTATCACCGGCAGGCTGAGACCGATGCAGTTGCCCCGGCATCATGGTTTCAGTCGGATTCATCCCATTTCCTGTTTAACACGAAGATTGACCTCATGAAAGACCATTTCAGCGGCCTGATGGTCGTGAAGCCATTTCCTGACAGTTCATACCGGGTGGTTTTCCTTACCGAGGTAGGATTGAAGATTTTCGATTTGGAGTTTATGCCCGACCGCCAGGTGAAAGTTCACTACATGATGGACGCCATGAACAGGAAAGCATTGGTCAATACCCTGTCCAACGACATCAGCCTTGTTTTGATGAACGGACTGCAGCGGCTTCAACCGGAAGTACTGGGACTAAAAGATTCACATGACCTGGTTTTCAGGTTTAAAATCGGGAGCAGGAAAAACTGCTATTATGTCGCATCACAAAACAACCGGCCATACCTGGCCAGACAAGTGGCAGGAATCAGCCGTAAAGTCACGGCTGACCTGTATGGAAATCCACATGCCGGAATTGACTCGGTAAAAATCAAACATGATAATCTCCGGTTGGCCATAAGTCTCTACCGGATAATTGAAAATCCCCATGCTGCTGAATAAATTGTACACCCTGTCATCTCTTGAATTATCGAAGGAGAAGGATAAAATTACCGCTTATATTCTGTTGAACAGGGAGCACCCGGTCTTTAAAGGCCATTTTCCGGGCAATCCAATACTTCCGGGTGTCTGCACCGTTCAGATCATCAGGGAATTATTGGAAAAGTCCCTGGAAAAGGAGTTGTTGCTTGCCAGAGCCGGCAATATCAAATACCTGGGATTTATTAATCCCTTTACAACCAGCGAAATCCAGTTTGAATTGGTTTTAAAGAATTTGGAAACAGGGGCACTTAGTTGCACCGCCTCGGTTTCGGAAGGGGGAACAGCACTTTGTAGTTTCAAAGGGGAATATTTTGCTTCCCCAGTATCCTCATCTCACATTCCGCAATAACACGATTCTTACAGAAAACTTTCCCCGTCACGATCGTAAAACCCACGATCTCGTTTTCCACCGTGATCTCCGATTGAATTTCCGAGTTGACAGGGGGCAGGGAAGAGATCACCAGGTTTTTAATAGCGCCTATATAACCTTCATTTACGGAACCGCTGTTCATTTTATTCCGATAACCTGTAAAGGCTGCCGCAGTCTGTGCGATGAACTCGATGAGCCCCGATTCACGAAGGAAGCCTTTTTCGGAAAAAAGGTTCGTGGCTTTAATGTAAAGACTACCTTTTGCCGATCGGTCATCGGCGTAAACCAGCCGGTCGATCATCTGCATCGGCGGACGCTGTGGAATGAGATCGGTTATGTTTAAATCGGAAGGGTTCATGTTTTCCAAAAATTGTAATAATTGAACCACTGGTAAGGATACTGTTCTATCTTCTCCTCCATGGCGGTTATATATCCTGTGATGATGTTCTTCAGCATATCATCTCTTTTGGCAGGGCTTAACTGCAGCTCATAACGCTTTGGAGGCGTGGCATAAAAATGGTACCTGTATTTGCTGTCTTTCATGGCAAAGACAAAGGAAACCGGCACACCGAACTTCATGGCCAGGTAAAACGGTCCCGTTGGGAAACTGGTCTTTTCTCCCAGGAATTCACACCTCATTGTTTTGCTTCCCGGCATGAAGCGGTCTCCGTGCATGCATATGATTTCATGATCTTTCAGAGCTTTGCTGATTTCATACACGTGATCATTATTCTCCCCAACGGGAATGATGTGAAAACTTTTACGCGTAAAAGCCGACAGGTATTCTTTGATTTTCTGATGCTCGGCATCCAGCATAATGATATTGACTTTGGTATCAAGGCGCTCCAGCAAATGACCAGCCATTTCAAAATTACCGATATGCGCACTGATGAGCAGTCCGCCTGATTTATCATTCACCAGCTGCTTCAGATGGTCCTCTCCGTCGAAATTGAAACTAAACCTGGGACTAAATCCTCCCATGACTGCAAATTTGTCGAGCAATACCTGGCCGAAAACGTAGTAATTCCTGTAAATTGCCAGTACTGACCTGTAAGCGCCGAATCCGAGTCTACGGTGGTAGAAATAATAAATATTTCTGAATGAAACGGGATTAAAAGCAAAAAAGTAAAACGCCACAAATCGCAGCAGGAAATAGGCAAAAGGAAGACCGAGGTACTTTAATACGGTGATAAAGATCCTGTAACCGACTATACCACCCCGGGTTTTGCCTTTCCATTCAGCCACAACAGGCTATTTCTTGTTTATACAATTGGAAATGTATCCGTACAGATCGTCCAGTGTTCTGATGGCAGTCATTTCTTCGCCTTTCAGTGTAAGGCCGAATTCCTTCTGAACGATAACAGCAATGTCAACAAAATCAAGACTTTCGAGTCCTAAATCGTCTTTAAGATGCGCCGAGGGTATAATTTTCGCTTCATCAATTTCAAATTCCTCGATCAGAAAAGTCTTGATAATCCCCGCAATTTCTTCTTTCGTCATACTAAATGAATAGATATAGATTGTATTTTGTTTTACTTGTATTTTTTGATAATAAGTGTTGAGTTGGTGCCCCCGAACCCAAATGAATTCGAAAGGAAAGTGTTGAATTCCCTGTGGGTGGTTTTGGTAACAATATTTAACCTGGCTGAGAATTCATCAGGTTCTTCAAAATTAATATTCGGCGCAATAAAGGAATGTTGCATCATCAGCATGGAATAAACCACTTCACTGGCTCCTGCCATCCAAAGTTCATGCCCGGTCATCGATTTGGTAGATGATACGAGGGGTTTAAAACTCCCGAAAACCTGATCCAGTGCTTTTGCTTCGTTTTGGTCCCCGATAGGTGTTGATGTAGCATGTGCGTTGATGTAGTCGATTTGGTCCGGTGTAACCCGGGCATCCCTTAAGGCCATGTCAATAGCTCTGACGGGTCCATCCACATCGGGTACCGATATATGCTTTCCATCAGAAGAGAAACCGTAACCGACAATTTCTGCCAAAATAGGTGCTCCTCTTTTAAGGGCGTGGTCCAGGCTTTCTATGATCACGGTTGCTGCACCGCCACTCGGGACAAGGCCGTCCCTGTTTTTGTCGAACGGGCGAGAAGCCTTTTCCGGGGCAGATTCAAGCTTTGAAAATGCACCCAGTGCGTCAAAACTTCCCACACAGAAAAGGTTGACTTCTTGCGAACCGCCACAGATTATCATATCCTGGTAGCCGTGCCGGACCATATGAAAACCCATGCCGATGGCATGAGAGCCACTGGCACAGGCACCGCTGAGCGTAAAGTTCACGCCCCTTAGCCGGAAGATAACCGACAGGTTCATGGTGACGGATGAATTCATCGACTGAAAAACAGCTCCTGATCCAACCATGGTCGTATCCCGTTTTTCGCGGATGATGTCGGCGCTCTGGATGACGGATGGTGTGGAGCTGTCGTTACCGAAAATGATACCGACTTCGTGATTATCAAAATAGGCTTCACCGAGATTTGCATTTTTCAATGCTTCAGAAGTAGAAACATAAGCATATTCCGCATGATCGGGCATGCAAACCCGTGCCCGCCTGTCGAGAATTCCCTTTAAATTAGGCCTCTCAAGTTTGCCTGTAAGCCCTGACTGATAACCATAGGATTTCCTGATTTCATCCAGAACAATTCCGGATTTTCCCTGGTAAAGAGCGTTTTTTACCTCCTCCAGATTTTTTCCGATGGAGGAGTAAATTCCGATGCCGGTGATGACAACCCTGTTCATAAGAAATTGAGAAAACTAATATTATGTATATAATCCGCCATTTACCGAAATCACCTCGCCTGTAATGTAGGATGCCTTTTCAGAAGCCAGGAAACAAACGGCTTCTGCAACCTCTCCGGGCAGGCCAAAACGATTAAGTGGTATAAGATTCTTCAGTTCATCTTCATTCAGGTCTTTCGTCATATCGGTTTTAATGAAACCGGGTGCAACCGCGTTGACCGTTACGCGTTTCTTGCCAATTTCCTGGGCCAGCGCCTTGGTGGCTCCTATTATGCCGGCTTTGGCGGCCGAGTAATTCACCTGACCGGGGAGTCCTTTTAATCCGGACAGGGAAACTACGTTGACTATCCTGCCGTATTTTTTTACCAGCATGTTTTTGAGGAGAAAACGGGTAACATAAAAGAAACCACCCAGGTTGGTATCAAGAACATCTTGCCAGTGGCTGTTTTCCATCCATATCATCAGGTTATCTTTCCTGATTCCGGCATTATTCACGAGAACTTCAATATATTCATCGGGGTTTTCCACCTGCCATTTGCCAAGTACATTTTCAACCTGTGCATGATCAGCCACATCGAACTTCAACAGGGCACCAGAATTGCCGGCCTCATGAACCCGTTCAAGGGTCTTGCCCGCTTCTTCCTCATTGGCCAGATAGTTAATGAGTACATGGTAACCCATTTCGGCCAATCGGACACAAACTGCTCTTCCAATTCCTCTTGAACCTCCAGTCACAAGCGCGTACTTCATTAATTATCAAAAAGTTAAGTTTCTAATTAATTTTAATAAATAAACTGCAAAGGTAGTCTTTAATTCTCTTTATTTCAACATATTTTATAGTATCCTCCGTGAATCGTGGTACGATATTCCTCAACACCCGGTATTTTTCACGGTTATAACCGGATAACCTGGGTTCATAGGACAGGTAATCAATGGCCTGTATGAGGGTTATCAGCTCAATTGACAAGACCTGGTAGGTATTGTCGATTACTTTCCGTGCAAACTGCGCCGAATTTGTGCCCATACTTACGATATCCTGATTGTCATTGTTGTTGGATATGCTGTGTACGTAATTTGGGAATGATAAGGTTTGGTTTTCTGCAACAGTTGAAGTAGCAGTGAACTGAGCACCCTGCATACCGAAATTAACTCCCAGTTTACCCAGGTTAACAAATGGCGGCAGTTTATTGTTCAGTTTATCGTTCATCAGGTAATTTATCTGTCTCTCAAGCAACATGGATAATTTGGTGATGGCAATTTTCAGCTTGTCCATTTCAAAAGACACGTAATCGCCATGGAAATTGCCGCCATGAAAGATGTTGCTGTTTTCGGCATCGATTACAGGATTATCGCTAGACGAATTGGCCTCATCGAGCAGCACCTTTTCAGCTGCTTCAAGGGTATCCAGTATTGGTCCCAGGATCTGGGGAACACACCGAATGGAATAATACTCCTGGACCTTATCGGCAATCACATATTCCTTACCCTGCTTACCATTAAAAAAATGATCTTCCCTTTTTCGGATCAGCTTACTGTCATGCAGGATCATTCTCTCCAGTTCGGCAATCCTGTTTTGTCCGTGATGTTTCTTAACCTGGTTCAGCTCCGCGGAAAAGTAATCATCAAATGACCTTACAATTTCATTGATCATCGAAGCCGCTGTTACTGCCCAGTAAATTAGATTTCTGGCATGCATCAGGTTGAAAATGCCGGTACCTGTCATGAAACAGGTGCCGTTGATCAGTGATAAACCTTCACGGAGATGAATCGAAATGGGTTTGAGATTATGCTGAGCAAAGGCCTCCGCGGTAGGCACTATTTTCCCTTGGTAAAAAACCTCTCCTTCACCGATCAGGGCCAGGGCTATATGGGCAAGCTGAACCAGATCACCGCTTGCACCAACGCCGCCATGTTCGGGTACAATAGGAGTAATCTGAAGATTTATCAGACCACAGATCAATACCGGCACTTCGGGGTGAATTCCGGAAAATCCGTGTGAAAAATTATTCAGCAGGGTAATCATGGCAGATCTCACATAAACAGGATCCACAGGTTCACCGCATCCTGAGGCATGGCTCCGGATGGCATTATAATGAAGCTTCAGCCGGTCAGCTTCATCAATCCTGTATTGTGCCATGGGTCCAAGCCCGGTATTGATGCCGTAAATAATTTTATCCTTATGGAATGTTTCGAGAAAAACATGGCTTCTTTGAATTCTTTCCAGTGCCTGCGGGTGAATCCTGAGCTCTTCATTATCCAATAAAACGCGCTGATAATCATCCAATGTTATTCTTCGATCGCCTATCGTCAGCATTTTTGTTATAAGGTTAAAAGAAGTAAAATATTAAAATGTTCAATTCAAAGGATTTGGGGTTAGTGTCAAAAAGGCTGCAAAATAATAAAAAAATCAGTGTAATTGTAATTAGGGTCATGTGATTTAGCTTAAACGGTTTTTTATTGAACATACATTGTTAATTTTTAAGTGTTTTTGCAGATACTTTTAATATTATCTTTAGTGCTTTACAAGAATCATTCATCATCAATTACCCAAAACTTTTGCCATGAAAGACCTGTTTAAACCAACTTCATCCCTCAGGGGAAAACTGCTAAAAGCATTGCTGATCATGCCATTCATTCTTCAGAGTGCCCTGCTTCAATCCCAGGAATCAACGCCAGACCATGCCGTGTATCCCACTTTCGGTTTTGGTATCGGATTCTTTTACCCGCGAGATGTGAATGATTACATTGAAGCCTCACTTCCATCCGGGTATGTCACCGAATACGGTTTCACTGAACTGATCATGTATCTCGACCTGCATGCCGGGATAACCTTTAGAATGAAACAGTTTGATATTTCTGGTATGGTGGAGTATGACATTGCACCCAAACTGGTCATGATCACCAATGGGGATGATTTAAGTTTCATGTACAACCGCTTTGCACCTGGTATAAGCGCCAATTATTACATTCCTGTGGCCTCGGGCAGGCATGCTTTTTTTATCGGTGGAGGGGTAAATTACAGTTTCATGAAACTGGAAGATTTCAAGGCATCGAGTCCCGGACTCAGATTGCAGGCGGGTTTCAGCCTGCAATTAAACAAGTTCAATCTTCAACCGTTTGGTGCCTTCAACTATGCGGGCGCCACCGATTCTTCTGATCCTGCATGGGAAGATTTCAGGATGAATTATACCAGCGGTCAGATTGGGGTAAACCTGTCATTTCACCAGAGGATGAATTACAAATAAGTTATATTTGCAGCCTGTTGCAGAAAAACAAAGCATGGTCGGCATGAACTGGTGTGTTGTGATTCCTACTTTCAACAATGCAAATACGCTGGAAAAGGTAATTCAGGATGTATTGCAGTATACCGGTCATGTAATCGTTGTGAATGACGGATCCACCGATAATACACCTATGGTTCTTCAACGGTTCCCCAACATCATCACTGTAAGCTTTTTCCGTAACAAGGGGAAAGGTTTTGCGCTCAGGAAAGGATTTGAAAGGGCACTTCAGGAGGGTTATACGCATGCTGTAACACTGGATTCGGACGGACAGCATTACGCATCCGACATCGAAAAAATCATCCGGGAAGCTGAAACATCTCCCCAAACTCTCATTGTCGGCAGTCGCACTCTCCCCCGGGAGAAGCTGCGGAAAGGCAGTGGCTTTGCCAATAAATTCTCCAACTTCTGGTTCAGGTTCATTACTGGCGTTACTTTGCCGGATACGCAATCTGGTTTTCGCCTCTACCCGCTGGAAATGATCAAAAATATCCGGTTTGTCACCCGGAGATATGAATTTGAACTCGAAGTTCTGATACGGTCAGCGTGGAAGGGTATTCAGCTGATCGGCATTCCAATCCAGGTGTATTATCCTGCCAGGGCGGAACGCGTAAGTCATTACCGGCCGTTTACAGACTTTATGCGGATCAGTCTCCTGAATGCTATATGTGTGATCATTGCCCTTTTCTATGTCAAACCATTTTCCTTCCTGCATTACCTGAGAAAGGAAAGTGTCATGGGATTTCTTCGGAAACATGTTCTGCAAACAGGAGATTCAGTTGCCAAAATTACTTTTTCAGTAATGCTTGGCGTGTTCATGGGTATTGTCCCCATATGGGGTTACCAGTTAATTACTGCGATAGCGCTTGCGTACTTTCTCAGGTTGAACAAACTCATCGTTGCCGTTGCTGCCAATATCAGCATCCCCCCCATGATACCTTTTATCCTTTACCTGAGCTATGTTGCAGGGGGCATTGTCCTTTCCGGCGATAATCATCTGTCCTTTAGCAGTGATATTTCCCTGACCTGGGTCCGGGACAACCTGTTTCAATATATTATCGGGAGTCTGATTTTCGCGGTGGTGGCTGCACTTTTTTTCGGTCTTCTGACGTATATTCTGTTGAAAGTGATTCGCAGAAAGCCTGCCCTAATCAATTAACCAATGGACAAGCTTTTTTTATATGTCTATCACTTCTTTCAGAAACGAAGACTTCGTCTTTTCATAATCATAACTCTTCTTACCGCTTTTGCCACTTTTCTCGCTTCACGGATCCGGCTTGAAGAGGATATTAACCGGATGATCTCGGGAGATGGCACACAGGGTCTTATGAGCCGGGTAGTAGAACAATCCAAAATGCTCGATAAGATCATCGTTACGGTCTCTGCTGCGGATACGACCAGGCCGCTCATTCCCGAGGAACTGATCCGTATTGGTGATCAGTTTGCCGACAGCCTGAACGCACAGGCCTTCGCTCCATTTGTTAAAGGTTTGACATACAGGATGTCTGACACACTTACGGAAGCACTTTTTGATATCGTGTACGAGAATCTTCCCCTTTTTCTGGAAGAAGAAGATTATTTGCGTCTTGATACCCTGCTACGGCCTGAGAATATACAGGCAGCGCTGAACAATAACCTCAGGAGCCTGCTTTCACCGGCGAGTTTTACCATGAAACGGATAATTGTGCGCGATCCGGTCGGAATAGGCACCATGGCCCTGGGCCGTTTAGGTTCCTATCAGAATGATGAGAACTATACCCTGCTCGACGGATGCGTGTTTTCACGCGACAAGAAGCACCTGATGATGTTCATCAGCCCGGCATTGCCTTCGAATGAAACATCAGGGAATTCAGTGTTCGTTAAAAAACTCGGGCAGTTGGCGGCACAGGTCGCCGGTTCTTATGAAAACCAAGCCAGGATCGAATATTTTGGCTCCGCCATTGTGGCGGTCGGCAATGCTGATCGACTGAAGAGAGATATCCGGTTTACCCTTACCATTACAATAATTCTTTTATCCCTGATCATTACTTTTTCTGTAAAAAAGAAAAAGCTGTTCCCGTTCATCTTTCTTCCGGCTGTATTTGGCGGACTGGTTGCCCTGGCTTTCCTGTACCTGTTTCAGGGTAAAATATCTGTCATCTCGCTCAGCATTGGTTCGGTAATCATGGCCATAACAGTTGATTACGCCCTCCATATCACAACCCATTATAAGCACAAGCACTCCATTATCGATACCATCAAAGACGTCTCCTTTCCCATCATTGTCTGCGGATTTGCCACGGCATTTGAGTTCCTTACCCTGGTTTTCGTTTCCTCAGAATCGTTGCATGAACTGGGCATACTGGCGGCCATAAGCGTGTTGACCGCCGCCTTTTTTACCATGGTGGTGTTGCCTCATATCCTCGACGCCACACGTAGTGAAAAAGATGAGACAGAAGAGAAAAATTACCTTGAAAGGGTTTTGGATAAAATCACCCTTTACAGCTTTCATAAAAACAAGCTTCTATTGCTTTTTATGGCGCTTGTCACAATACTCTCCCTGTACTATTTGAAACGGGTGGGTTTTGAAACCGACATGATGAAAATGAATTACATGTCAGACGAGCTTAAAAAGACAGAGGAAAATCTGAACAGGATCAACAATGCCAAGCTGAACTCAGTTTACCTGGTGGCACATGGAAGCAACATGCAAAAGGCGCTGATCAGCAATGAAAACGTGCTGAGAAAAGCTGATGCGCTCATTCAGCAGGGTGTCATCAAAAGTTATTCTTCACCCAGTTCGCTTTTGATGTCCGATTCCCTCCAGCTTCAAAAGATTGATCGATGGAACAGCTTCTGGCAAAAAAAAGGGAAAGACCAGTTTTTGGAGTCACTGGATGAGAAGGCCATTGTGGCAGGCTTTAAACCCAGTTCATTTGGTGAATTTTCCGGTCTCTTAAAAAAAGAGTTTTCAGTAGCGGATTCCGCCACCTTTAAAGCGCTGGAAAAAATCTTTTTTGTGGATAATATTTCGGTCACACCTTCGCTGGCCACCATTGTGACAATACTTAAGGTTGACAACAGAGGAAAGGAACAGGTGACCGAAAGTTACGGCAGCATGGATGGCGTGGTAGTGATCGACCGCAAGTCCATCCTTTCCGGCATAGTGAATACTCTGGGTGAAGACTTCAGTTTCATTGCCAATGTGAGCCTCTTGTTAATTCTTGGAGTCCTGATCTTTGCCTTTGGTCGCATTGAACTGGGTGTGATCACTTTTATTCCGATTTTTTTCAGCTGGATATGGACAATGGGTTTCATGGGTTTTTTCGGCATCAGGTTCAACATCTTCAATATTATCATCTCTTCATTTATCACCGGTCTGGGTATCGATTACAGCATTTACATCATGCAAGGCCTGGTACAGGGATATAAAACAGAAAACGCCAACCTTTTGTCCTACAAGACGTGCATCCTGATTTCAGTAATGATATCAATTTCCGGAACAGGGGTTCTAATCCTCGCTCAACATCCCGCTTTGCATTCGATAGCCCTGATTTCCATAGTCGGATTACTTTCGGTGGTGCTGATTTCCTATACTTTCGAGCCGGTATTCTTTTACTGGCTGGTTTCAAAAAAGAACCGGAAGCGTTTATTGCCGGTTACCTTATCAGATATTCTGCTCACCATCATCGTATTTTCTATTTTTGTGGCCGGATGCCTGATCATGAATCTCCTGCTCGGAATTGTGGTTTTACTTCCGCTTCCCTCCCGGAATAAGAAACTGATCATGCACCGGTGTATGGTTTTCTGGTGCAAGGTTCCGGTTTATGCCATGTTGCATATCCGCAAGAAGATCATTAACCTGGGCGGTGAAGACTTCAGTAAACCTGCGATTATCATCAGCAATCACCAATCACACATCGACCTTCTTTTATTGCTGATGCTTCATCCGAAAATGATCGTTCTCACCACGAAATGGGTATGGAATAATCCCATTTACGCACTGGTAATCAGATACCTTGATTACTACCCGGTATTGGGCGGCTATGAGGAACTTACCGATAAACTAAAAGCCAAAGTAAACGAGGGCTATTCCATCCTGGTGTTTCCTGAAGGAAGTCGTTCAGCCGATTCTTCCATCCGGCGCTTTCATAAGGGAGCCTTCCTGATGGCTGAAAAACTCGGGTTGGATATGATACCCATTATTCTCCATGGTGCTGGTGATTGCATGAACAAGGGTGAGAACCATCTGCGGGGAGGATCCATCACCATAAAGATTTATCCGCGTGTTCAGGTTGGTGACAAAGCATACGGCGCAAATTACCACGAACGGACAAAATTGATGCTTGCATTCTACCGCAGGGAATATGCCATATTAAAGGAAGAACTTGAAACACCCGATTATTTCAGGAAAAAGCTGATCCGCAATTATATTTACAAGGGACCGGTGCTGGAATGGTATACACGCATTAAGCTGTCACTCGAGAATAACTATAACCTGATAAACAGCTTTGTGCCACGCGAGGCAAAAATAGTTGACATAGGCTGCGGATACGGTTATTTGTCCTACCTGCTCAGCTTTGTCTCCCCAAAACGAAAGATAACAGGTATTGACTATGATGCGGATAAGATTGATATGGCCAACCATTGCATTTCCAAAAATGAACATGTGAACTTTTTCGCAGCGGATGCAATTGAATTCTCCTATGATTTTGCCGATGTTTTCATTCTGAGTGACGTGCTGCATTATATGTCCCACGAAAAACAGGAGATGCTGCTCGAGAAGTGCATCCGGAATCTGAACCCGAAGGGTGTTATCATTGTGCGGGATGCTGACCGTGATATGGAAAAAAGGCACAGGGGTACAAGATACACTGAGTTTTTCTCCACCCGTTCGGGTTTTAACAAATCCGATCAAAACAGGTTGTTCTTCCTTTCAGGAAAAACCATCCGGGAATTCGCTGCAAAGCACAACCTGCAGACCCGGGTGATTGACAATTCGAGGCTCACTTCAAATGTTTTGTTTGTACTGAACAATATCCGCTGAAAGGAGTTTAATGAATAACAACAGGTATACCTGTAACTCCGCATGTATTTACTCGTAATACAGGATATCAATTTTCTTAATATTTTATACTTAAATTCAAATCATTATGAAAAAAACAGTTCTTCTTGTCCTGGCTGCCATGCTGTTATCTGGGCTAAGCATGAATGCACAGAAAATGGCATTAAAAAGTGGTTCATTTGATTTTCTGAAAGATCAGAAAACGCTCCTGGTGAAATATGATTACAGCAATCTCGGGGTGGGAAAATTCGACAAGGAAGATGATTACGTCAGCAAAAAAATGGCTGATTACAATAAAGATGAAGCAGGGAAAGGTGAAAAATGGAAAGAAGCCTGGTTTAATGACCGGTCCGGGCGTTATGAACCTAAATTTGAACTGCTCTTCAACGAAAATATGGTATCAAGAGGTCTCAAATGCGATCAGAACGCTTCCGATACAAAGTATCTCATGGTGGTGCATACCAGCTTCATTGAGCCGGGTTTTAACATAGGTGTGACACGCAAACCTGCCTATATCAATGTTGAAGTTACCTTTAAAGATATTGCCTCGGGTAAGGAAGTGGCGGTATTAACCGTGCAGAATTGTCCCGGTCGCGATGCCATGGGATTCGATTATGATACCGGATATCGTATTGAAGAAGCCTATGCCAAGTTGGGTAAATCAGTTGCCGCTTTTATTAATAAGAGTTTGAAGTAGAAAATAGTGAAGAGTAATGAGTGAAGAGTGAGCTTGGGAAATGTGCATGTCCACCACTCAGTTCCCATGCGCCACTCCCGCTCATTACTGGTTACTCGTTACTAGCTACTAATATTCCAGGTCCTCTGGTGACAACTTCACCAGATTGATCCTGGGAAAACGTCCTATAACATAGGTCTGGACAAGCATGGCAAGACCTCCTTCCCGGGTAAGATCAAATGCAGCAAGAGAAACCGGGTATTTTTCGTTATAAAATTTTACGGATTGCAGTGTGCTTTCGGAAGCGCTGTAAAAGTACAATGCCAACTGGTTGGTTCGGGTTTGACTGGCATAAACCACCACGTCTTTTTCATTCAGCGTCGCGTGAAGGCATCTGACCTGTGCATTATGTTCCAGTTCCGGCAGCGAGAAATCCGTAAAGTCAGTTACACTTTGTATTGAGCCTGGATCAAGCGCAACAGATGGATTAACATAATTATCTTCCAGGTAATATCTCGACAAAGCAAAACGGTCCCCGTCAATACTGACGGTGGAGCTTATGGCGGCATCATCCTGGTAAGTGTATAGTGTGCCCGTATGATTCCCTTCTGTTGCATCTGCAAACAGCAAGGTCATGGTATTGTTATAGAAGCAATTCACATAGTAGTGGGAGATATCCGTAGTACCTACTTCACCCATAAAAAAAGGGAACTGCCTGCCGGTTCGTGCCAGATGATTTACGATCTGGTCCCCCACGTCATCGATTATGCCGAATTCCAGTGACCACTTTTCCACAAATGCTTCACTGTATTGCGAAAGGATGGAAATACGCCTCTCACGATCGAAATTTAAAACCAGGATATCACCTCCTGAATCTTTAATGGTGTATAACGGATATAGCAATTCCACTGCACTGAACTCAGATACTTCCCCTGAACCGGTATTAACCTGTAATACCCTGGTTTCCTGGTTTACAGAATCCATGCATACAAAGAAATAATTGCTGCCCGAAGGCAAAAGTGAAGGCACTGCGCTGCTATAGGTCCTGTCAACCCATGTTTCCCAAATTTTTTCACCGGCTCTTCCGGTTTTCAGAAGATAGATCAGCGGAAAAGTTGATAAAGCAGTGTCGGTGTATACAGCCAGAATTAAAAAGCCACCATCGGGAGTTTGTTCAAAATCAACGGGGTAAAACGCAATATTCATATCAGGATGATCATAGATCCGGGAAAACTCCTCCGATGGGTCTATGTCACTCTTCTTTACATCGCATGATATCCAAATACCTGTAAAAAAAATCACAAGATAGTACTTGAAGAAATGTTTTACAGTGAAATTCATAACTACTTCCTTTTGCGTTTAAAATCGGGACATTCCAGTGCTTTGCCTCCCCGTTTTTTCCATGTTGAACCAACCTGGGTGCTACCTTTGCTGAAGATAAAGCCGAGTGTAAGGTTCAAGGCGCCCAGCCTGATATCATCCTGAACATTATACATTCCGGTAGTAGCAGTTGAATTGGCATATCGCTGCGATTCATCCACAATATTGTTCAGCGGGAAGCTAAAATCAGCGCTCAGGAATAGTTTCACTGGTCCCAGCGGATAAAAGAAACCGATTCCAGGAGCAATCCCGAACCGGCTGTGAATATAAGATTTTGCTGAGTTGCTTCTCAACGTGTAGTTTTCATAAGGAATGGACAAGACACCGGTATGTCGGGTGACAGAATATTCCATCTTTGCTGATGCAGATATCCTGTAACCGTAAGTGAGTCCCAACGATACAAAAGGCCTGATTTTATTGCCGCCGAATTCATAACGCAATACAACGGGAAGTTCTATGTAAGAAATGCTGCTCCTGTGTTTTGTTTCATATTCGATGAAGTCTTCAGGGTCGGTTCCGTTTGTCCAGGATGTCGATAGTCGATATTTATAGTTGTATGTGGTCATGGCAGGTTCAACCGACAAACTGAGCGATTCATTCAGATACGTCTGGAATACAAAGGCATAATGATAACCGGCGTTGGCAAAAAACGGTAAATAGTCCTTTTCAAAAACATCCGCAGGATCTTCAACCTGCAATACATCATTGCGACCCATAACAAAAGGTAGTGAGAAATTGATGCCGCCCCGGAAACCAACTTTCAGATTCACATTACCCATGGCACCGGATCTTAACAAAAGTATATTATCAGGTAGTCCGTTTGGCATAGATTCCAAATTATTCCAAGTAACGGCCAGAATTATGAATAAAAACAGGCTTTTTATCCGCATATAAAAATAACGGGTTTATGGGTTGAATTAATCTTTAAAGATAACAAAAGAGAAATTCAGTTTTCCCGCCTAACTTTATAAATTTGCATGAAATTAGTAATGCCTGAACCCATGGAAATACTCAACTCTCCTTATTTCGATTACCTCATTCTTCCTCTTTTTATTTTTTGCCTGAGGATATGTGACGTAACCCTCGATACCCTGCGAATCATTTTCATGACAAAGGGATTCAAATACCTGGCCCCGATCATTGGTTTTTTTGAAATTCTGATCTGGATTGTGGCAATAACCCGGATTATGCAAAACCTGAATAGCTGGGTTGCTTACATCGCATATGCTGCAGGTTTTGCCACAGGTAATTATGTCGGCATGCTTGTGGATGAAAAGCTGGCCATTGGCCACGAACTGATCAGGGTGATAACCAGGGTGGATGCCAGCGAAATGGTAAATGCCCTAAGAACTTCAGGATATGGGGTGACAACGGTAAAAGCAATGGGTATGCAGGGTGAAGTCGGGATAGTCTTTATCATAGCTAACCGTAAGAACCAGAAACATGCCATTGAGATCATTCAAAAGCATAATCCCAATGCCTTTTTTACAATTGAAAACGTACATTTTGTCAACCGGCCGCTGGATAGAAATATTATCACGGATGCTACCGGTACGGGAGTTTTTCCGAGAGTGTGAAGGTCAGTTGAAAATGATATACACGCCCAAACCAATCATAAGCAGCCCTGATATGATGTAAACGCGTTTTAACAACCTGCTGTTCAGCAGGCCGCTCAGTTTATAGGCAAAATAGGCCTTAAGAATATCGGTTATTGCAACAACGCCCAGTGCTGATCCATAATACAGGATAGTTTCACGACCGGTAAGCCTGAATTTTGACAAGGTAATGGCCATGGCGCTAAGCCAGAAAATCACTACGGAAGGGTTCATCAGGTTGATAAAGAAACCATTCATAAAAAGCCTGATGTTGCGGCTCTTTGCAACCATGAGGGAATCATTTCGATGTCTCGAAAGAATATAATTCACGCCAAATCCCATGAAAACAAGTCCTCCGGCAATATTAAAAAACGAGTTTTGAATGATCGTGCTGTTGATCCAGGAGGTAAAGAAATATACCACTGTAATGATGGCAGCATCCGAGATCACCACTCCCAGGTCGAACCATAGGGCTGCCCTGAAACCACGCGTTATGCTTGTTTCAATAAGCATAAAAAAAGTGGCTCCTATGAAGAAACTGAGAAAGAGTCCGGTAATCAAACCTTTGAGAATGATTTCCATATTAATTCAAGTACTGTTTTGTAAATTCATTCCATTCGTTGTACAGGTTGCCGATAACGCGGGGAAATTTATGCTGTCCGCCTTCTTTGCCTTTAAACTTCATCCAGTCATAGAAAGCCTTTACCGGTATTATTTCTACAATTACATCCCGCAAAGCCGCCTTGCGTTCCACCGCATAGTCATCATTCAAGGTACACAGTGTCTGATCTAGCAATTGTCTCAGGCCATCGCGGTCACTGAACGGCTGGTCGGTGCCAATAAACCACTTATGCGCAAATAACTTGTTATGAGGAATTCCGGCTACTGTAAACTCTTTGATAACGATATTCAGCTTTTCTGAAATGATGCTGATCGCTTTTGTCATGTTATCCACGCTGAGATGTTCTCCGCAAAGACTAAGAAAATGTTTGGTTCTTCCCGTTATCACAATTTCAAAATCCTTAACCGAAGTAAAACGGATTGTATCGCCGATCAGGTATCGCCAGGCACCTGCATTGGTGCTGATCAGCAGTGCATAATCCTCATTTTCTTTCACCCTGTCAATTAAAAGTATTTCCGGATTGTCCACCAGTATGCCATCGGGTTTGAAATTGCTTGTATTAAAAGGAATAAATTCAAAAAATATTCCGTTGTCCAGAACCAGTTGCATGGCATGGTCCCTATAGCGCTGATAGGCTATGAATCCTTCGGAGGCCAGGTAGGTTTCGAGGTAATAGACCTCCTTACCCATCAGCTTTTCAAAACTCTTTTTATACGGAGAAAAATTAACACCGCCATAGGAATAAACCCTGAAATCAGGCCAGATGTCATGAATGGTTTTCAAGCCGTGATAATCAATGATTCTTTCCAGGAGGATCTGCACCCAGGCCGGCACACCTGAAATTCCTCCGATATCCCAATCCTTCGCCTTTTTAGCGATTTTATCGATCTTTGTATTCCAGTCCCTTTCCTTGGCAATAATTCCGGGTTTATAAAATGAGCCAAACCAGAAAGGCAGTCGGCTGGCCAATATGCCGCTCAGATCGCCCTCAAAATATTTTTCCATTTTTACCAGTGATGTACTGCCACCCAGCATCAGCACACTTTTTTCATAAAAATAGGGGGGAAGATCAAATTCAGCCAGGGACAAGAGTTGTCTGATCCCTACGCGTCTGATCCCCTTGATCATATCGTGGGTCAGAGGCACCCGTTTGCTCGAATCGTTGGATGTCCCGGATGTCAAACCAAAGAACTTCACTTTCCCTGGCCAGGTAACATCTGGTTTTCCTTCCAGAAGTTTATACCAATATTGTGCAAATATTTTCTCATAGTCAAAAACCGGAACTGCTTTCTGAAAACCAGGCAGTATATCACCGGATTTCAAAATTTCATGGAATCCGTAAGCATGTCCAAATTCAGTGTTCTTTGCCTTTTGAATCAGCTTACGAAGGGTTTCCTCCTGAATCCTCATACTAAGCTGCTTTTTCTCGAGGTTACTCTTTTTCTTTTTAATAACCTCCTGAAGGATAGAACCTACAATCGCCATAAAGGAATTTGTTAGCTTTCAGTTTCCAAAAATATAAAAAAAGAACCTCGTTCTACGAAACGGGTATTTTAAATATTGTTAACAGACCGTTCCGTTTTACATGTTATCCTTGATAAGTGCAGAATATGAAAGGTGCACAGCTTTTTCTCCAGCTTCGATCCGGACAGGTAAAATATTTCTGCGGAGTGGGAGCGGGCAGGTGGCATAGGGATTTCAGTCGTTCAAGTCTGCCGGCTCGCCACGTTTCTATTTCAGTGAAATAGGCCTTTTTATCGGGAGTCGGGACAGAATTGCGGTAACAGCTTCCGCAAATCAGTAATAGCAAAACAATAAAATAACTATTAATCTTCATTTTCACTTTTCACCGTTTACTGTTTACTGTTTACTGTTCACTGTCCACTATTCACTATTCACTATTCACTATTCACTATTCACTATTCACTATTCACTATTCACCATTCACTGAATAAACCTTCTCCCCGCCTACATAAGTTTCCAGAACCTGTACATCCGGAATTTCGCTTTCGCCGATCTTCATGATGTCTCTGTTCAGGATGACAAAAACAGCTGATTTTCCTTTTTCGAGACTGCCCACACTGGATTCTTCGTAACAGGCTTTGGCAGCCCACAGTGTCATGGCTTTCAGGGCTTCTTCACGGGTTAGCGCTTCCTGCGGCTGGAAACCCTCAGCAGGATATCCTTTTTGGTCCTTGCGGGCGATTGCTGCATAAAAGCCATACAGGGGATTAATGGATTCAACCGGAAAATCGCTGCCGTTGGCCAGCCATCCATTCTGGGCCAGCAGAGTTCTGTATGCATAGGCTGTTTTAATCCTTTCCGGTCCGAGTCGTTCACCGGCCCAGTACATATCCGATGTGGCATGGGTGGTTTGCACACTTGGTACTATACTATATATGGCAAACAGCGGAAAATCCTCGGGATGTACCACCTGGGCGTGTTCTATTCGCCAGCGCAAATCGTTATTCTCAGGAAGAATGCTGCTGTAGATTTCCAGCATTAACCTGACAGCCGAGTCACCTATGCAATGCGTGTTTACCTGGTATCCCTTCTCATAGGCAAGATTACAGATTTTTGAGAGGAAACCGGAAGTGCTTACCTGTATTCCTCTGTTTCCCGGGCTGTCACTGTATGGCGACGTCAGCAATGCACCTCTTGAACCCAGGGCGCCGTCAGCGAAAAGCTTTATGGATCTTACACTCATGCTGGCTGAGCGGTAAATGCCTTTGTTGATAAAATGTTCGATATTCTCCTGTGTGGGATTCAGCATCGCATACACGTGCATTTTCAATTGACCCGCCTGCTGAAGGGAATCGATCAGCAATACGGTTTGCTTGTCGAGCCCGGCATCCCCGACCAGGGTAAGACCAACGGCAAAACAATTCTTTTCTGCTGCCTGCAAAGCGTGAAGCTTACCAGTGTGATCAATATCCGGAAGATGTCTTTCTACAAGCGCCATGGCATTGTCGAGCAGAATGCCTGTTGTTCCCCTGGCATCTGCAAGCACCTCGCCTCCCTTAACCGTTGTACTTTGCCCGATACCGGCCAGGGCAAGAGCCCTGGAATTTACCCATGCAGCGTGTCCGTCAACCCTTGTCAAATAAACCGGTACATCCGGAAATTCCCTGTCCAGGATGTGTTTATCAGGGAATCTTTTATTCTCCCAGTCATTCTGATCCCATCCCCGCCCTATGATCCATGATGACGGAAACTGCTGGTGATGTTTTCTGAGCCGGGCAACTACCTCATCGGCGGAGACTGATCCTGTAAGATCAGCCTGTCTGAGTCCAAGACCATACCCGTAAAAGTGGCAATGCGGATCTATAAACCCGGGGTACACCGGTTTGCCCTGAAGATCAATCTCCTGTGTAGCCTGGTACTTTTCAAGCAAACCGGCAGTTGTTCCTTTGTCAACGATTTGCCCGCCGCGGATCGCAAGGGCATCAACCACTTCGAATGTATTGTTAACCGTGTAGATCACACCGTTATACAGCAGAAGATCTGCTTTGTCCTTTTGGCATGCCGTAAACATGACCCAACTAATTATTAGTGATATCTTTAACCAATTCATCCCAATAGTAATCTGTTATCTTTAACCTGCCTGCCGGCAGGCAGGTCTTTAATCTTTAATCTTTAATCTTTAATCAATAAGATCCGCCACTTCTCTTTCCACTGTAATCCTGGCAGTTCTCATCATATCAATGGCCTGTTCTATTTCCTCCTCCTGGTGTCTGGCCATCAACTGAAACCGGAAAATGGCCTTACCCTTAGGGACTGCGGGAAACTCAATTAGGTTTACCATCAACCCCTTTTCAAGCAGGTTTTTAAAGATCATCTTTGCGATTCTTTCGTGGCCGATGTGAACTGGTACAATTTGTGTTGGTTTTCCGTTCAGCACAAAGTCGTTTTCACGGAATTTGGCAACAGTAAAATCAACCAGTTCTTTCAGTCGTTTACGCAGTCGTTTGCCTTCTTCCGAAAAAACCAGATCGATGCTCTTGCTTGCCACGAAACACTGAAGAGGGGAAGCTCCGGTGGAGAATACATAGGTCGGGCACATGGTGGTCATTTGTTTCCTTATTTCCAACGGTCCCGCAATAAAACCGCCATTGGTTCCGAAAGCCTTGCTGAAAGCGCCACAAATGATTATATTTTTTTCATAAAGCAAATCAATGGTTTCAAGCAATCCAAGTCCTTTTTCACCGAGCACACCCAGGTCGTGAGCGATATCAATGATCAGTATGGCTTCATATTTATGCATAAGTTCCATAATCCGCCTGAGATCAGGGGAATCTGAATTCATGGAAAACAAGCTTTCTGTAATTACAATAAGTCCGTTCCGGTCATCCATCTGTCTGCATTTCTCCAGCACCTCATCCAGATGGGCCATGTCGTTATGATTGAATTTAAAAATATTCTGCGTAGTATACCTGGCGGCCAACTGCAGGCAATTGTGCGCAAATGCGTCCATCACGATGGTGTCTTTCGAGTTGGTCAGTCCGGTTACAGCACCATAACAGGCCATCCAACCTGACGGATAGATCAAACTGGTCTTTTGTTTCAGGATGGCTGCCAGCTTTACTTCCAGCTGTTCAGTCCATATGGTTCTTCCTGTAAGGGTGGGAGAGCCGGCACTGTGGATCGTGTGATGCTTATCGATAAACTCCTTGACAGATTCAATGATTGTATCATTGTGGGACAAACCGAGATAGTCCTGTGTCCCGAAATTCATAGGTTGCCTGTTATCATGCGTCATGGCAAACGGCCAGATATGCTGTTCTTCTCTCAGCAAGCCCCAGTTATTTAATGGAGCAAATCTTTCGGCGATGGTTTTTCCGGAGAAGTTCATGAAATTCAAACCACTTCCTTCATAAGGACCTAATATCTGTAAACTCATAATTTATAATAACTTGAAGGTGAATTAAGAAAGATAACAACGTATTGAATGAAAGGGTTTGGATAGTTAATCAGCCAGTTCACCTCTTTGAACCGAGAAAATTTCATCAATGGTAGTTGCATACCGATCGGTGAGAAATTTACGTTTCAGTTTAAGAGTGGGTGAAAGTTCACCGGTATTGGGTGACCATTCTTCCTGAACAAGCCGGAACCGTTTAATCTGTTCCGTTTGTCCAAGTTGAACATTCATTTCATTTACCACCCTTTGATAGCGTGCCACTAGCTGGGGATGTTGGATGAGTTCGAGATTATCCCGGAAATTGATGCCATGCCGCATAGCCCAGTTGTGAAGAAAATTGAAGTCAGGAGAGATGATGGCACTGGCGAACTTCTGATTCTCACCAATCACCATAACCTGTTCAATGAAAGGGGATTCTTTCAGCTTGTTCTCGATAACCTGGGGTGCAACATATTTACCGCTGGATAATTTGAATATTTCTTTTTTTCGGTCAGTGATCTTCAGGTACCTTCCTTCGACCATAATACCAATATCACCGGTATGCAACCAGCCATCGCTGTCAATTACCTCACGGGTGAACTCAGGCTCTTTGTAATAACCTTTCATGACATTAGGCCCTTTGCACAGAATCTCCCCGTCATCGGCAATTCTGATCTCCACACCTGGTATAGCAGTTCCTACTGTTCCGATCCTGAGATCACCGGTCCGGGGTTCCCGGTTGGTGGAAATTACCGGTGATGCCTCGGTCATACCATAACCTTCGACAACCGGAACACCGGCAGCATTAAAAATCACAGCCAACCTGGGTTGCAGGGCAGCGCCACCGGTAACAATCAATTGAACCCTGCCGCCAAGGGCTTCACGCCATTTACTGAAGATCAGTTTATCGGCTACCTTTAACAGGAGTTGATAAATAAGTCCGTTACCATTTGGAATTTTGTACTTCATACCCAGGTTAACCGCCCAGAAAAAAATCTGTTTCTTAATTCCGCTAAGGTCCCTGCCCTTCTGGATAATCTTGTCATAAGTGCGTTCCAGCAACCTGGGCACTGAAATGAAGACATCCGGCTGCACTTCTTTCAGGTTTTCAGCAATAGTACCCATATTTTCAGCGTAGTAAACACCCACGCCCACTGATTGAAAGTAATAGTTTATGGTTCTTTCGAAAACATGACTGATGGGTAAAAAGCTCAGTGTCCGGTGGGTGTAATCGAAATGGTATACTTTTGAGATCGCTTCCACATTGCTCATGATGTTGCCATGTGACAGCATGACACCTTTGGGATTGCCAGTGGTTCCGGAAGTATAGATGAGAGTTACAATATCATCCGGTATAATTTCTTCCCTTACCTTTTTCAATATGGGCGCATACTGATCAGCATGCTTGCGTCCCATGTCCGATATTTCTTTCCAGTTCCTTACCCCGTCTATTTCATTGTAACTGTAAATCGCCTGCACTGAGGGAATCTTGTCAACAATGGGCTTTATTTTATCCTGCAGCAGTTTGTCTGAAACGATGAGGATCTTTGGTTCACAATTATTTAAAATGTAGGTGTAATCATCTTCACTAATTGTGGGATAGATAGGAACATGTATGATGCCGGACTGACTGAGGGCCATGTCCATATAATTCCATTCTGGGCGGTTATTGGAGATTGTTACTACAAGGTCGCCCTTCTTCAGTCCGAGGGCCATCAGGCCATATGCCGTGTTCTCAGCCGTTTCGACATATTCTTTAACGGAATGCTTTATCCATTTGCCTTTATCCTTATTAACAAGCATATCTTCCTTGTCAGGACAAATGTTTACAAGGTTGTTCAGAATATCAAATGTTCTTGTTAATTCCATACAGTGAAAATTAATTGCCCCAAAGATAAATATAATGATCATACCTTTCAGATGTAATTCAGTGAACTATGTCATTTTTTAACCAGTCTCTTTGTCCTACCTTTTGAGTTTTATTATTCACACTCAGCATTATGAATAAACTGGCCGTGGTAGCCTTAGGCGGTAATGCCCTTCAACGTGATAATCAACGGGGAACAATAGAGGAGCAGGAGAAAAATACCTTTAGAACACTTGAGAATCTTGTTTTTCTCCTGAAAGACGGGTATGATCTTGTGATCACCCACGGGAATGGTCCCCAGGTGGGCGACTTATTACAACGCAATGATGCCGGTGAGCAAGTTTACGGGATACCACAAATGCCGCTCGACATTTGTGTGGCAGGTACCCAGGGTGAAATCGGCTACATGATTGAGCGCATATTGCGCAATGCCCTTACCAAACATGGAATTAACAAAAATGTGGTGAGTTTGATCAGCCAGGTTGTTGTTGACCGAAAAGGTAAATCGTTCCGTGAACTTGTCAAGCGGGTGGGACGCACATATTCTGAAGATGTGGCCAGGAAGCTCGAAAAGGAAAAAAACTGGGTTTTCAAAGAGGAAATTAAGTCCGGTGGCGGATTCCGAAGGGTAGTTCCTTCGCCCCAGCCCATTGACATCCTGAACAGCCGGATCATCAAAGACCTGGTATCTGCCGGAAACATAGTCCTGGCCGCCGGAGGAGGCGGGATTCCGGTTTATATTGATGCAAAGGGCAATTACAGGCCGGTTGAAGCGGTGATCGACAAGGATATGGCCTCTGCATTACTGGCAGTTACCATTCAGGCAGATGAATTCTATATCCTCACAGATGTCCCTTATGTATACTTGAATTATAAAAAGCCCGATCAGCAGATCGCTGAATTTATCAGTCGCGATGAGGCCATGAGATATTTGAAGATGGGGATGTTCAGTGAAGGCAGTATGGCCCCCAAAATGAAGGCTGCGATATACTTTGTTGAACACGGGGGCAGCAGCAGTGTAATAACCGAGGCTACAAAACTCGAAAACAAAAAGTACGGTTCCAGAATTACTTTATGATTAACCTGTCTTGTATAAACTAGCCCCGCAGACAGGATGATACCCTGCCGGACTTCATAAAAAAATGCTTTCTGTTGAAAACCTCTCCGCTAATGAACAACAGGAAGAACCTTTTGAGCGTTATTTTTGCAACACACAATTTGAACTATGAGAATCATTTGGTTATTGGTGGTTTTTTTATGCACCGGCGGACAGGTTTTATCCCAGTCTTTTGGAAGGATGTCCCGTTCAGAGTATTTTGAGACTTTCAGGGAGATGGCTGTCCATGAAATGCACCGCAGCGGCGTCCCCGCTAGCATTACCCTTGCCCAGGGAGCCTTGGAAAGCGGCGACGGAAACAGTACGCTGGCACGCAGCGCTAATAATCATTTCGGAATTAAATGTCACAATGACTGGAATGGAAGAAAAATCTACTATGATGATGATGCGAAAAACGAGTGCTTCAGGAAGTACACGTCGGTTGAAGATTCGTATCGCGACCATTCCGATTATCTGAGGGAAAAGCAACGGTATGCATTTTTATTTGAACTGGATCCGCTGGATTATAAAGGTTGGGCAAGGGGATTAAAAAAGGCAGGATATGCCACCAATCCATCTTATGCCAGCAAGCTGATTGAGATTATTGATGAATATGATCTTCACAGGTATGACCGGATGGGTGATATTGCGCAGGTGCATCATCGCAGGCCTCCCAGGCCTGCAAGTCCTATCGCAACCCGCACGATCCTTGAAAAGAACCGTGTCAAATATGTTCTGGCAGAACCGGGGGATACGTATGAATCACTCACCCGGGAATTCGGAAAACTCGACTGGGAAATTCCGGGATACAATGATGTTCAGGCCGGTGATTCTCTGTTTCCCGGGCAGGTTGTATTTATTCAACCCAAGAGAAATAAGGCTGAAGTTGGTAATAACGTGCACATCATGAAAGCGGGCGAAACCATGTACACAGTTTCGCAGCGCTATGCCATTAAACTTGCCAGGCTTTACAGTATGAATCTTTTCAACCCGGGTACCCGTGTCAGCCCTGGTGTTGCATTGCAATTGAGAAAACCACTGAAAAGACCGGTACCTGCGCCACCGTTAAAGGAAGAAATTCCGGCAGGAGGTGAGGAACAGGAAGAGATAAAAGTGGAGTTAAACCTGGAGTAAGTTATTGGAAAATACAATCATTGGGTTGCGGAAAACCCCTTAGAAATTCGGCTATTCCCATCCGTTTTTTGCCTTGCAACTGGATACTTTCAATATTAATAAATCCATCCCTTACGGCAACGCATAGATAGGTTTTACCATCAGACTCAATTGCCCCGCAATCACGGCAATGCACCCGGTTTATTATGGTACCGAAATAAATCTTGACCATGAGGATTTCTCCCCTGGCATTAATGATTTCAGACCAGGCAGTCGGGTAAGGACTCAATCCTCGAATGAAATTATATACCTTTTCCGCATCCATTTCCCATTTTATTCTGCAATCATTCTTTAAGATCCTCGGCGCACTCTTCAAAGGTTCCGGTATTTCCAGCAGATGCTGCTCCCGGCTGACTGCGTTGCCGTTTGCAATGGAAGCAATGGTTTTTACTACCAGTTTTGCACCCACCGTCATTAGCCGGTCATGCACATCGCCAGCGGTCTCACTTCGTCCGACGGGGACCTCTTCAGAAAATAGTATGGATCCTTTATCGATTTCATGGTTTAAAAAGAAAGTAGTAACGCCGGTTCTAGTCTCCCCGTTAATCAATGCCCAATTGATGGGAGCTGCACCCCGATACTGAGGCAAAAGTGAGGCATGCAGGTTAAAGGTTCCCAACTTTGGAAGACTCCACACCTCCTCCGGCAACATACGAAAAGCCACCACAACCTGCAGATCAGCATGCAGGCTTTTTAAAATTGCGAGAAATTCAGGATCTTTAAGCTTTGCAGGTTGCAGAACCGGCAGACGATGCTTTAATGCAAATTCCTTGACAGGCGAGGCATGCAGCTTTAAGCCCCTTCCTGCCGGTTTATCGGGAGATGTAATAACTCCTCTGACCGGAAAGTCGGCCTCTATTATGGCCTTAAGGGATTCCACAGCGAATTCGGGCGTACCCATAAAAACTATTCCCGGGGGCGAGCTTTTCATCAACCTAATCTCCGTTTACAATTTTGAAGTCTTTGTCTTCGAGAAGGTCCAGAAGATGACCCATTTTATTCTTCTTGGTCTTCAGGTAAGAAAGGTTATGTTCATTGGGGGGAATATTGAGCTGGATATTTTTGACTACTGTGATACCGTACCCCTCCAGTCCGGCCCTTTTGACAGGATTATTGGTAATAAGTTGTACCTTACCCAATCCCAGTTCATGTAATATACTGGCACCCACGCCATAATCACGTTCGTCTTCTTCAAATCCGAGATCAAGGTTGGCTTCAACAGTATCTCTGCCCTTCTCCTGGAGGTTATATGCTTTGATCTTGTTAAACAACCCGATGCCCCTTCCTTCCTGGTTCAGGTATACAATTACTCCCTGTCCTGCTTTTTCAATCATCCTCATGGCTTCATGCAGTTGCGATCCGCAATCACAGCGGTATGAGCCGAAGGTATCACCTGTCATGCACGAGGAATGTACCCTCACCATAACCGGATCTTCCCGTGTCCAAGTACCTTTAATCAGGGCAAGATGCTCCATACGGTTTGACTTCTGAATAAAAGGAATAACCGTAAAAGTTCCGTATTTGGTAGGGAGTATTGCTTTTTCGCCTTTGATAACCAGACTTTCCTGTTCCAGAAGATAGGCAATCAATCCTTTAATCGTAATCAGCTTGAGTTTGTATTTTTTTGCAATAGCTACCAGTTCCGGCAAACGAGCCATACTGCCGTCGTCATTCATGATTTCAACAAGTGCTCCGCCGGGCTTTAATCCGGCAAGTCGTGTAAGATCAATAGTGGCTTCGGTATGTCCGGCTCGGCGTAAAACACCCTTGGTCTTCGCTTTCAGTGGGAAGATATGTCCGGGTCTTCCCAGATCTTCAGGCTTGGTGGTAGGATCGACCAATGAACGGATGGTTTTGGCTCTGTCGGCAGCAGAAATACCAGTTGTACAGCCGTGTCCGAGCAGGTCCACTGAAACGGTAAAAGGGGTTGAATGAAGGGAGGTATTGCTTCTCACCATCAGCTCCAGTTCAAGCTGTTCACATCTTTTTTCGGGGATCGGAGCGCAAATAAGTCCTCTGCCATAGGTGGCCATGAAATTCACGATCTCAGGTGTTATAAGTTCAGCCGCACAAATAAAATCACCTTCGTTTTCGCGGTCTTCGTCATCCACAACAATGATGACTTTCCCCGCCCTGATATCCTCAATGGCTTCCGCAATGGTATTAAGTTCAACCAATATGTTATTTTTGACCCTTCCCGGCATACCTCTAGTTTTCAGTAATTCAAGGAATGCAAAATTATAACTTTCCCTTTACCAATCCATGAAATTCATCAGCTGCGTTTAACTTTCTGCCATTTAACAGTGTACCGGCCTGTGATAAAAAGTAGGAATCCCCTGATTATGGCAAAGTTCATGATGAAAAGATAATAAGGTGCAAACAGAATTCTTAATCCCAGACTTACATTCTGTAATATTCTTCCGGTCAGAACAAAGAGGTAAAAAATGCATTGAAGAATAAATAAAAAAGTGAAAACCTTGTCATTGATAACAGGGTCACAAACAATCAGGAGGTTCAGCAGGAATAAAAGCGGAAAACCAATGGGCACCAGGGTCCAGCGTAACACCTTGTGTGAGATGTACATGAGAGACCTGATACCGTAGCGGAAAGGATTAAGTAGTTCGGGCATTCTTACCAGTGCCTGCATACCACCGGCAGCTATCCTGGTTTTTCTTTTAAGTTCTTCCTGGATATTTAAGGAGGCGGTTTCCGTTCCCCAGGCTTTTGGAGCGTATTTGATGCTATATCCTTTCTGCATGATTTGCATGGATACCGTAAAATCATCCAGCAGAGTATCCTCCTTCACTTCGTCATATAATGCAGTTTTCACTGCAAAGATCTCACCAACGGCGCCCATCACCGAACTTGTATCTGATTCAAGTCTTTTTATCCATGATTCGTATTGCCAGTATAACCCTTCCCCTGCGCCCACGGCTACCTGTAAACCTGCTCCGCTAATTCTCTTTTCCCCGGTTACGCAACCTGTTTTATCATCTCCGAAAAATTGTACGATTTCGCGTATGGCTTCAGAATTCAGCATGGTATTGGCGTCTGTGAAAACCACCAGCGGCGTATGAACCTGGTTTATACCCCGGTTCATGGCATGGATTTTTCCCCTGCGTTCCTTTTCATGTATTACCTTAAATTCAGGGTAACGCAACAGCAATTCCGCAGTATTGTCAGTTGTGCCATCAGTTACCCAAAGTATGTGCAGCTTTTCGGCTGGATAATTGAGATCTTTGCAATTCCTGGCCTTTTCGATAACATAATCACCTTCATTATATGCTGGAATTAATAAGGTTACAGAAGGTTCAGCAGGGATGGAAGATGGTCTCACATCGTGTTTAAAAAGTTGCTTAAACTTTGAAAGGATCAGTAAGAGGAGTGTGTATCCGACATAGGCATACAGAATGATGAAAAGAAAAAGGATGAATAGCACTTTCAGGATCATTTCATATGTGCTTTATAGAATTCTGCAACTCCTGCCGCCAGAATTTTATTGTTGAATGTTGCCAACACAAAACTCTGCGCGTTTTGTCCTATTCTCAGATAAAATTCAGGGTGATTCAATAATCTTTCTACCTGATCAATGAACTCGTCTGCCTGAGAAGCAATTATGATATTTTCTTCGTTTTTCACAGCCAGGCCTTCGGCGCCAATGGGTGTGGTAATCACCGGCTTGCCAATGGCCATGGCTTCAATGATCTTTACTCGCATACCGCTTCCTGAGAAACAGGGTGCAACCATGATACCGTAGGCCTGCATGAACTCCTTTGCATTGGCTATCTGTCCGTGAAAAATGATACCGGGTCGTTGCAGACTTTCTTTAAGCCTTGCCGGTGCATTCCGGCCGGCTATATGAAGCTTAAGTTCGGGATTGTGGCGAAGCAGTTCAGGAAAGACTTCGGATACGAACCATAGCAATCCTTCCCGGTTGGGTATCCAATCCAGCGATCCCAGAAAAAATAAAGTGAGATGCATGGTATGGGTCTTCTTCGAAGTTGTCCCGGCGGATTCTGTATCAATGCCCGCCGGACAAACATATGCAGGTCGGGTATTGCCCATTTTGACATAATTATCAAGGTCATAAGCAGTAATGGGCAGCAATACATCATAACTGTCAATGGCTTCCGATTCAAATCGTTTTATTCGTCGGGCAAGTATTCCAAAATACCACTTTTTCATAGGATTTCCTACTGTGGCTGCCAGGCGTTGCCAGATTGCATGTTCCACATTATGTGCACGCAAAGCGACCAATGCATTGGAGTATTTCCGGATAACGGGTATATAGGGTGTAAGATACAGTCCTTCGAGCTGTACAATATCAAAGGTCTCAGCAGAAAGCAGCTCAACCAGCATGCTTTCAAATGCAGCCGAAATAAAACGAATGGCAATATAGGGTTCCCGAGAGAAAAGCAAATTCCTGACCATTGCCGTGAATCGTAATTTCGTATTCACATAAACTGAATGCACCTTCATCATTTTTGAGAATTCCTGCTTGTCCTCAATAGAAAGCTGATGTTTGGGAGTACTCATGGTAAGCACGGTGATTTCATGGCCAAGTCTGCTCAGTGATCGTGCCAGGTTTAACATGGCAATTGATCCGCCGTCAAGCGGAGGATAAGGCGGTTTATGACAAACCTGCAATATTCTCATGACAGATACTCGATATCCAGTTTGAGGGCTGAACTGTTCAATAGATTAATCATGCCTGCAGATAATTCCACCGCTTTCCTGAGGCTCCTGCGGATATATATCATTTTGAACCTGATGTAGATCAACCGGAGGATTAAGAGCGGAAAGGCCACAAGATGGATAATCATCAGCCATTTTTTTCTTAACATGGGTTCTGCAATCCGTCCGGTGATCAAAGGAAATTCGGTCAATCGTTTCTTAAAATAGGGCATCCTGAACCATTTGCTTAATATCATCTGATCGATATAACTATTGTAATGGATCCCGAACTCGATCAGATAAAAGAATTCAGTATTGGTGACTGCTTTTTGGAACAGTACCTTCCAGCGCATATCCTTCTTCAGGGATTCAATGCAATGACCGGCCATTTCACTGATATCGGCAAATCCTTCCTGCAATTGTTCTTTGGAAATTTCAATCAGCTCAAATCTTCCCGTAACATGGGCCTTTTTTTCAAGCAATGCACCCTTTTTGAGACCGGCTTTTTCCTGTATCCAGTTCAAATAGGTATCGAGGTTCAGGATGGCGGAATCATTGGTAGCCTGATAGGTCAGGAACACGCCGGCAATGACAAGGATAAAAGAAGACATCCACATACCCTCAAAGGGGGTCAGAACACTTTCCCGTACAAATTTCTCACCAGTCATCGAAAGAATATAATACAGGATGAAAAGCAGGGTTGAAATCACAGTGGGCATACCCAGTCCTCCTTTTCGTATGATTGCTCCTAGCGGTGCACCAATAAAAAGGAAAATGAGACAGGCAAAAGAAAGTGTGAACTTCCGGTGCCATTCAATCTCATGCCGGCGAAGTACTTTGGTCACGAAATCGAGGTTGGAAGTAACACCTCCAACCAGGTACTGGGTCGTCATGACATAGTTGGTGGCCGACCTCAAAAAGTTTTTCTTTTGCTCGATGGGATAGGAATTGAACAGGCTGTCAAAATCCTGCACTTTTAATACCGGTTTTTGAAAAATCACCGAATCAGGCTTTAAACTGGTATCAGATGGCTGTTCAAAGGATTTATCTGCCACTACATCGTTTACAGGCTTTGTCTTTACTTCTCTTGCTCTTTCTCTTGCTCTTAATGCTTTGATCGCTTCTGCATTGGCCGGGGATGTCGGCGAGGTAGCTGGTCTTATGTTCCCAGAGGCTGTCGGGTGAATTGGATTATTCATATAAGCCAGCGGCACATCCGAAGCCAGTATGCTCTTCCCGGCACGACTTATCTTGAAATAATGATCCTTGAGCAGCGTACGATGAAATTCAGAGCTTTTGAAGTCCAGCTCCCGCTGCAGGGAGTCAGCAGCTTTTTTAAGCTGTGTGACATTCTGCATCTGGTAGGAATTTCTAAAGATGCTTTCATCAGTGCGCAGGAGCTCAAATCCGGTCATTTCAATGATAATACGTTGTTCACCGAATTTGTCAATCTCATGCGGATAATACCCTTTGTCTTTTTTCCGTCTGCCTTCGCTCCTTTCATAATAAGTGGAACCATTCCACAAGGTAATGACCATATTCCGCTTGTCGGAAGTCATTTTCATCTGACCGGAATCGGCCAGGGTCACTTTGTTGTTACCCCTGCGATCAGAATGATCATAGATCTTGATATCATAAAGCAAATTGGTGACAGGATCCTTCCTGTCAACCTTGATGCTGTAATTCTCCAAACCATTGTAAAAAACACCTTCAGTAATCTGTACTTCAGGCCGCTGCTGCCGTAAATCATATAACAGCGATTTCATTTTCAGGTTCGTGACAGGCAGAATGTTGTTGTTAAAGAAGAAAGCTCCGATGGAAACCAGGATTATCACGAAAACCAACGGCATTAATACTCTGCGTAATGAAATTCCCGAAGATTTAATGGCAGTTAGTTCATAATATTCTCCCATGCTGCCGAAAGTCATTAACGAGGAAAGCAGGATCGCGAGCGGCACTGCAAGCGGAACCAGACTTGCTGAGGCATATATCATAAGTTCTCCGATGACCTTAAACTCCAATCCTTTGCCTACCAATTCATCAATGTATCTCCAGAGGAATTGCATCAGCAGAAGAAAAAGCACGATAAAGAAGGTCATGACAAATGGCCCCAGAAACGAACCAATAACCAGCCGGTAAAGTCGCTTCACAATACTATCGGATTAACAGAATGAATTACGATTCACAGTACAAAGCTAGGATATTTTCGCGAGAGGTAAAATGGATCAGAGGCCAATAACGTGTTTTAGCTTGGCAATTTGGGAGTTCCAGAGTTCGATCGTACTATCCCTGTCTTCATCATCAACAAAATCAGTAATGATAAGAGCAGTATCTCCGGTAAGTTCATCGGTGCTGATGCGGAACTCAAACCAATGTGACTCCGGATCTTCTGAATCCACCCAGCGGAAACGAATATACTTGTTTTCCTTTTTCTGAATAATTTCAGCTTTTTGCTCAGATTTATCCCAGAAAAAAGAGAACAGACTGCCTGTGATATTTACATTGTCGGCAAACCATTCCGATAACCCGCCAGGTGTGCTCAATCGCGGAAAAAGTACTTTGGGCGATGAGTTTAAGGTATATTCCAGGGTAATCTTCTTCTTCATCTGAACAAACGGGTGTTAGATCCGGGTTTTTCCACGTGGTTTTTGTGCAATATATAAAAAATGTTTTGGCAAAGCAAATTAAAAGGGAAGTAATGAATTTTGCAGAATGAAATTGCCAATAAAGCAGTTTCCCGATATAATCAAAACTCAACCACAACGCCATTTTGGATTTGTTTTTTCCGGTAAGTAACCGCATGAATAACTTTCTGCTCCGGGTTTAACAGGTATATCGTAGCGCCTGTATTGGGTAGCTTTAAGGATGAACCATCCAGCCTGATGGTGCGTGCCTCTCCGCCGGATAGAACTCCGGTAAGCATTTCTTTCCTGCCTTTGACTTCCAGTGACCAGTTGGAGATATTGGCAATATCAGAGGAAGTATTAAGCAGGGTTATGTTTTCAGCGCCCTTATCAGAACCTTTCGGGTTAACCAGGGCAGAGACAATCCTTACCATATCAGCAGGAAGCGGGGATCGCAAGGCCAGTGCCCTTTTTACCGCTTCTTCAGCGTTCGCCTTTCCATAACCGTAATAAATACTGTGGCCCTGCAGATCGTACTGACCATTTGACGCATCAATTTTTTCTGCCGTCTCGCGGATGATTTCCTTCACCTGTTGAGCGTTCAACCCTGGATTTACAGATAATATCAGCGCTATTATACCGGCAACACCGGGACAAGCACTGGAAGTTCCGCCAAAATCACTGGTGTAATCGTCAGTTCTGTTGTAACCGGCAACACCAATGCGGTCTGTGGTATAAATGCCCTGCGTGAGAGGATCAGGATGGTTGAACGGAGGGTATCCGACATCATTGCTGGGGAATGTACACCATACACTTTGACCAAAGTCACTGTAAACGCTTCTTTTGTTGGTGTCATTGCACGCTGCCACTGCCAGTACTTTGTGATAGCTGGCGTATCCGTCATACCGGATATCCTCATTGCCGTTACCCGCAGCAAATGTGATAATACAACCTTTACCCTCCCGCCCTTGATTGACGGCGTAATCGATGGCCAGGCGGGTATGGTCGGGCACTTCAACAAGGGAAGTATGCACCGGATCATCAGGATCAGTCCAGTAACCATCCATTGGACCCCAACTGCATGAAATAATATCGGCTCCATGATCCACTGCCCATTTGAAAGCGTTCGCCTCAGCAATGGAACCCAATCCTGCATGCAGGCGAATTGGCATCAAAACCGCTTTGGGTGCAACGCCGGAGGCTTTAATGCCTGCGGCGGTTGCAACACCGGCACAGGCAGTACCGTGATTATCTCCTATGTTCTTTGGTCGCGGATCGTTGCTGTTGAGAGTTATATCTCTCGCGTGTATCACTTTTGCAGGTTGATTGAATTCATTATGATCTATATCAAAACCATCATCAATAACTGCAATAACAATATTTTCTCCCAGGGATAACCGGTGCGCCTGGTCGGCCTTTACACCTGCATTGATATGAACACCATTGACGATCGTATCCTTAAGGTGCCATTGTTTGGAGTGGATATTCCTGAAACCTTTTTTCCGGATCAGTTCGGGGTGACAAAGCTCAACCTCTTTCCGGTTCAACAGGTATTCGGCAATTTTAAAAATCTCTAAACCTGTGTCTTCAGGAGCGCTCACAAAAAATGTGTTCATGGCATAGGTAAGTCTTTGTTTTATGGTCAGTTTGTTTTCTGCAAGAATTTTTTCGCAGGTATCTATCTTAATTGCATCAAAGAACTTGATAAATATATTCTCAGTGTATATTACAGGTGTTAAACCATCGGCTTCCACCAGGACCCTGCCTGCAAATCTCACTTCCGGTTCATTTTTCAGGGCCGATCTGGCATTATCCCGTGCAGTTACATGGTCTGTCACTGAATCCCTGGTCTTTAATACAGTGACATCCGCATCGGGGAATTCCATCTCCACATTAAAATCATTCAGCACTTCAAGTCCTTCCTCTGAAAAGACTGACTTGTCAAGATCACGGGCATTTCTGGTGCGCACAACCAACCTGTCAGTGCTTTCGTACAGGGTGTGTTTTTTGCCGTGTTTGCCGCCAAATGTGTATGTATACATATGAGTAGGATTTCATGGAATCTCATTTATCCGGCAAGTGTACCCTCACCGATTTTTGCCACACCACCATCTGTCGGGCGTGATTCCTTAGTTCCTCGGCCATTTCGTTGTTGCCGTCTTCCTCCAGGAGTTTGGCATAAAATCTCAGTGTTGAGGGGGCATATACATCCTGGGCCCTGAGAAGGAAAACGGGTTCATTCTCGGGAATCCTGCCTTCTTTATCAATGATACGCTGGTTGTAATCTTCACGGGTGAATTTCATGGAGAAACTTATTAAAAAAAATACCTTTGCTGTACTTATACAGACAAAGGTACAAATTTAAGAAAATCAGTGAGGGGATATCTTTGATCAGGAAGCGTCCCTGAATCTGCAGAATCTGAATTCAGCCTTTTTTAGCATCTCTTTAAAAATCTTTCCGCATTCATACGTTGCCTCATCGCCTGCTTCAAAGAACCATCTTATGGCCAGTTTTTCAATTTTGGAATTGGTATCCAGCTTTTTCAGAAGGTAGAGCAGCATTTTTGAGGAAACGCTGTTCATGTACTCCAGGTTGATGTCAACTGTAAGTCTTCTGATTTCAAGGTTTTCAGCCCATGAGATCAGCGGATTGTAAAATTTGTTTTCATTTGCGGGTATCGACCGGCCCTTGATAATTAACGTGTTATCATTTTCAAAAATTACCGCCGGTGTCGAATTTGTGGCTTTAATATTAATGGTATTCATGCCCTTTGAGTTTGTTATTCATGAAATTAAACGTTATTTACCATCAAATGGATTGAAACTTTTGACTAATTCCATGAATTCTATGATATTCATTCGTTTAGTGGAAACGTAAGGAGCATAAACAGGTTCGTGAAAGAATTGATCTGACCGTATTAATTTGTAACTTAGCACCCAAAATAAATCCCGGCATCATAAAAAGTTTGAACCCTGCTTTCGACTATCCAGCCATCCGGACATCGGACTCACCAGTAAACCAAAAAAAATTATGATAAGCACAATAGAAAATACCATCCATACTGACAGATCGTGGGAAAAGATCATCATGCGATACAACATGCCTGATATGCGGAAGAGCCTGTGGCAAATCCTCAATACATTCGTTCCTTATGTGGGATTATGGATCTTAATGTACTTTAGTTTGCAATATTCGTACTGGATTACACTATTGCTTTCACTGCCTGCAGCGGGACTTCTTATCCGGTTATTTATCATATTCCACGATTGCGGGCACGGATCGTTTTTCCGGTCGAAGAAAGCCAACGATATAACAGGCATACTAATGGGTATATTGACATTCACTCCTTATTCACCCTGGCATTTTAGTCACCGGGTGCACCATGCCACGGCCGGCAATCTCGACAAGCGTGGGGTGGGTGACGTTTGGACCCTCACTGTGGATGAATATTTGGCCTGTTCGAAACACGACCGTTTCATTTACCGGATGTACCGTCATCCCCTCGTTATGTTTACGATCGGATCGCTATACATGGTGCTGGTCGTAAATCGCTTTTCCAGGAAAACAATGAACCGCAGCAGCCGGATGAGTGTATATGTCACCAACATCGGACTATTGGTGGTTGCTATTTTGCTGAGTTTGTGGATAGGGGTAAAAGCTTATCTGATGATCCAGATACCCGTCATTCTCATTTCCCATAGCGCCGGGATATGGTTGTTTTATGTACAGCATCAGTTTGATGATGTTACCTGGGACAGGAGCCATCAATGGGATTATAAGAATGCTGCCATAAAGGGGAGTTCATTCCTGAAACTGCCGGCCATTTTACAATGGTTTACGGGAAATATAGGATTTCATCATGTTCACCACCTGAGCCCTAAAATTCCGAATTATAACCTGGCTCGTTGTCATTACGAGAATGCACTTTTCAGGGAAGTACAACCCATAACCCTGTTATCAAGCTTCAGTACTTTACATCTCAGACTTTGGGATGAGGCAGCCCGGAAAATGGTAGGTTTCAGGAAGCTGATATTTTTGCGGGGATAATTCTTCATTTTTAACCAAAAATTATATCTTTGCACTCCCCAAACTCATGCCCATGCCCTGTCACACCCACACCCACACTCACACCCTAGTCGGCGAGGTAGCTCAGATGGTTAGAGCGCATGATTCATAATCATGAGGTCGGGAGTTCAATTCTCCCTCTCGCTACAACGAAAATCCCTCAGAACCCGGCCTAAGCCGGGTTTTTTATTTGGCATTCGGCACAATTCATGCTTCCTGCATGAATTGGGACGGAGGCCACATAAAATAATACTTCCGCAGGAAGTTCGGGGATTTTCGTTGTAAAGCTTCCCCCCAAAGAATCACGTAGTAATTCTCCCTCTCGCTACAAAGCTTCCCCCCAACGAGGAATCACGTAAGTAATTCCCGATCTGGCTAAGCTCAAAAACAAAAAGTTAGCCAGGCAGTTGTAAAGGAATAAACCTATATTGGCGGAGACAGAACTTCACCTTCAATTTTATTTTAGCTATGTTAGTCAGGTAATCAGCGGACAATTTAGCCAGGTTGTCCGCCTTTGAAGTTGCGATTCAATCAATCAGAATCAATCGCTAGGCCATGTCGGCCCGGAATCCGTCGGCCCCCAGGTCAAACCAGAACCGGATGATGTTTTTCATTTCCTCCCTTACCGCCATGGGGCCCGGTGCATCCGGAGCCTGCTGCCAGGGTTGTTTCTACCGGAGACCAACACCCCATTCCTTGTTCGGCCTTTCTCCCATTACCAGTTCCAGTCGGCCTCCCCGCATGATGTCCTCATGCCGGATAAATGGCCTATTCAAATGTTCTCCGTTAAGGCGGGCCGATTGTATGTATTTATTGCTTTTCGAACAGTTTTTAGCGATTATGGTAAAGGTCTTCCCTCCGGGCAACCGGATTTTCACCGATTCGAAAAAGGGACTACCGATGGCATACTCTCCGCTGCCAGGCGTAACCGGGAAGAATCCCATCGCGGAAAATACATACCAGGAACATAGCCCGCCGCCATCCTCATCACCGGGAATACCCAATGGTCGGTCATCGAACCACAGGTCCATGATCTCCCTGATCCGGCGCTGCGTTTTCCAGGGCTGGCCTGCATAATTGTACAGGTAGGGAATATGAAAGGAAGGCTCGTTCCCTGCCACAAACATGCCGTTCAGTCCGGTGGCATCGGGAAATTGTCCCATGAACTGCCATTTGGAAATCCTGGTCGGTTCGTTGAACAAACGATCGAGTCGTTCCTCGAACTTCTCCTTCCCGCCCAGCAGCTGAATAAGACCGGGGATATCGTGCTGCACACTGAAATTCCAGGTCCAGGCGTTGTTTTCGGCAAAATACATACGGCTGCCAACGCCTCCCGACAGCTGGGGATCGAAAGGCTCCACCCAGCGGCCATCGGCCATCCTGGGGGTCATAAAACCTGTTTCCGGATGAAATACATTGCAGTAATTCTCCGACCGTTTCATAAAATACCGGTAATCTTCTTCCTTTCCCAGTTCTCTGGCCAGCTGAGCCAGGCACCAGTCGTCATAGCTATGCTCCAGCGTCACCGCCACGGCTTGCCGTTTTTCAAAACCATCCACCAGGGCTACCGATTCGGCGCTGTCTTCCGGTAGTGCCGGATACCAGCCATGGGTGTGATAGAAGGAGTCGAGTGAACACATGGGTCCGGTCCGCCAGGGCAGCATGGTGCCCTCCATGGCATTTTTCCGTAGGCCTTCGTAAGCCTTCTCTATGGAAAAATCCCGTATCCCCTTTTGCCAGGTGTCCCATACCAAAGCTGCTGAATGAAAGCCGATCATGGCCGGGAAATCGCCGTATACCTGCGGAAAACCGGGCATCCATCCGCTTTGTTCATACATGCGGATATACGATTCGATCATATCAGCCTGCTTAGCGGGCTCAAGGATCAGCATCAGCGGGTGAAGCGACCGGTAGGTATCCCACAGCCAGTCGTCGACATAGAAAGACCTGCCTTCATCGGCATGCACCTGACCGTCGTATGCGCTGAAATACTGTCCATCCTCGGAAATATTGACCATCCGCTCCATGCACCGGTAAAGCGAGGTATAAAAGATTCGCCGCTGCCGTTCTGTTCCACCCTGCAACCGGATGGCACTTAGGGCTTCTGCCCAGATTTTTTGACCTTCGTTGCGTATGACTTCAAAGCGCTTACCCGCAGTTTCCCTGTGCAGATTTGCTGTGGCCTGGTCTTCCCCGATGAAGGAAATGCCTGCCCTTACCTCAACAGGCTTGTCCGGAGCATTAAAACGGACATAGATGCCAGTTTCGTCCCCTGAACCAAAGGATCCCGAGGACACAAACGGCTGACTGAACTCCGCATGGAAATACTGCCGGGTTTGCTCAAATTCCTCCCATCCTGTTAAGGTGCTCTCCCCCGTTACCTTAAAAACTGCCTTCCTGCCGGACCGGAAAAGGAGGTAACACGAATCCTTGCGGTTAAAGGTGAAACGATACACTACTGTGCGCTCCGTGGTGGTCCACTCGGCCAGGATATCGTCATCCTCAAGCAATACCCTGTGATACCAGGGATGAACCTCTTCAAGGTCATGGTCAAACAGCTGGGCGGATCCATCGCGATGGAAGGTGAGCTTACCACTGAGGGGCATCAGTTCGGTGACATGTCCGTAGCGATATGCCGGCAGATTCAGGGCAAATCCGTATATCCGGTCGCTCAGGTAACGGTCGTTCAGTCCCGGCTTGGTAACCGGGAAAACCCTTACCATGCTGTGCGGACGGTGCACCGTGGGTGCCTTGGTGGTGAGCAGCGGTGCCACGGTGCCGATGTTCGGATCGACATAGCGGGTAACATCCCGGTGGGTACAGGATACCATTACTGCCAGAAAAAAGAGAGGAAGATATCGCATTGGCTTAAAATTTTGAATAAATATACCCTAGAGGTCAGTTTGAACCAAGCATTTCGTCAATCAGCCGCATAATCTGCCGGTGCAACTCGGGACCGGTTTCGGGGCCCAGGGAGTTGACCTCGCCATAGGGTGCTTCCTTTTCACCATAGGTAAACGGTTGTTTCTCATCCCAGTGCGTCTTGGGCATAATGTACCCCACTTCATCATTGGCCAGTCCGATGACAAAATTGATGTCCCCTTTCATCATTTGCCTGATGGGGGGCACTTCAACAGGCGAAATTGTATAATCAGCGCCCTCAGGTGTTTCAATGCCGCCATTCACGATCTCCGGATTGATCTCACCTGGTATGGTCAGGAACCAGGCCGGACCGATGGTCAGCAGATTGATTTCACTTTTTACATATTTCAGTCTTTTAAATCCCCGGTCGAAAACGCCAAGAATACCTCCCAGTTTAAAAAGAATGTTGTCCATTCTAAAATAGAAGGTTTTGGCCCGGAGGCTCAAATCTGTCTTATCCATGGTTTTCCATTGACCCGAATCCAGTGTTGACAGGATTTGATCAGCTAAACGATATCCCTGCGCCCTCACTTTACCGAAATTATTTTCTTCAGCAGTGAAGGTCTTGTTCAGCCATGGGTCATGGGTTGCACTCCCCATACTGCTCATCAGGCCACCAACAGCTCCGTTCATCACAATTACAGTTCCTCCAACTCCTTCACGCTTTTTTACATTATCGTAAACAATACCTCGTTCCACACCATCGCGCAGGTAATGGAAAATATCTGAAGTTATCAGCAGGTTTTCGCTCCCGGCTGTTTCAGGATGATCGCCAATATTTACCAATAGTCCTGCGGTTTGACCTGTTGCCTTGTTTTTTACCCGCATCAGCCGGATACCTTCGTCGAACACCCTGGGCATTCTGAAATCGTCAATCAGATCCTTTGCAATGCTATCGACCTGTGCAAATTCCAGGCTGACTGCCATCCTGTTCTGATAAGCTTTGCAAATGGCATCGGCGGCTTTCTGCTGCACCTGTTTACGGTATTCCTGGTTTACACCCGATTTATATTCCGATTCGCCCCACAATCCCTGCAAATCCGGAGCTTCGTGCGTGTGGGTAGATGAAAGGATCACATGGTCAATTTCCGGAATTTTTTGGGCCACCAGTTTCCGGACAGCAATCACATCATCATGAAAGAAACCGATGGCGTCGATTACCACCATTCCGATAACCGAAGCGCTGTCGTCAAAAACTATGGCCCGAGCCCAGAGGCTGTCGTGAATTCCGTTGGCAGCCCTTTTATTATCGAAGCCAGCCATCCAGAAGGCATCGAATTTGCCATTTTTATTGCCGTCCACATAGGTGTCGCCTTTTTCAGGTTCGTACCTGGCGTTGCTGTCCACATCTGTCCATGTATCAGGCAGTAACGGCGTGATATTCATTGTGGCAAAACCTGCCTTAAGCTGCCCGGAAACTGCATGCTGTTCAGGCAGGCTAAGGTTTAAATTGTACTCCTGGTTTCTTTCCCTGGTTTGTATGGCAACAAAGATGACCAGGGAAACTGCCATCACCAGAATAATGGCGCCTGTCCAAATAAGGATTTTTTTCATAATACGATATTATATCAATTAACCTTTCAATTCATACAATTGCACCATGACTGTTATTATTCCACGGGTGTATGTTTTTGGTGCACTAATAAACCGATCCCTACAATTTAATGAAAATATTCCTTTTATACAGTATCCAGGCTGGAATGAAATTGATGCCCACATAAATCAAGGCATAGGTCATGCTTACGATTTTCGGTGATCCTCCCAATGAGGTAAGGAAATTGAAATAGTGTTCGTTGAGACTGTATTCTCCGATCTGAAGACCATAAAAAAGCAGGGCGAGTATATCGGCCAGCACATAGATGGTTATCGCATTGGATCCGTAAATGATACCGAAACTGGCAATCTTCCGGTATTGCAACAGGTCAATGAGGAATATGCTCCCTGCCAGCGTCATGGAAGCCAGACCGGAGGTGAAAAGAACAAAAGAACTGGTCCAGAGGTTTTCGTTGAGTGGGAAAACCCAGCTCCAGATTACACCCACAATGGCAGTTACAAAGCCAATGGTAAAAAGCGACATCACTTTTAATTCCTGTGACCGTTTGCTGAGCAGGAGAAAGCCGGCCAGCATACCCGTGATTCCGGTGACGACTGAGGGGAAGGTGCTCAGGATGCCTTCCGGATCCCAGGTGTCCTGCCACATTTTCCCCGGCAACCATTTGCTGTCAACCCAGGCAGCCAGGTTAACGCCCGGCTCAAGCATCACCTTGCCGTATCCGGGCGTGGGTATCAATGTCATGGCCAGCCAGTATCCGGTCAGTATCACCGCTCCGGTGATGGCCTGGGTTTTCCAGCCTGTCTTGAGGAATAAAAATCCACATACCAGGAAAACAATGGCAATCCGGTGAAGTGTGCCTGTCCACCTGAGCTCGGCAAAGCTGAAATCATCCAGGATCCCCAGCAGGTTCAGGAACATCCCTACTGCAAATATCTTCAGTGCCCGTGAAAAAAGTTTTCCGTACATCGATTTTGCCTGAATGCCTGTTTCCAGCCTTTTCGTATAGGCAAAGGCTATGGATACACCCACGATGAACAGAAAAAAGGGTGCGATCAGGTCAGTAAAGGATATGCCGTTCCATTCACTATGGCGCAGGGGTGAAAAAACATGATCCCAGTTTCCGGGGAAATTCACGAGGATCATGGCGGCGATGGTGAATCCCCTGAAGGCATCCAATGAAAGTAGTCGCTGGCCCTTGTCTGATTTTTGAATTGAATGCATACGCTTTATTCTATTCGATTATGATGAACAGGCAATAACTACTTGCCGGATCTTCCGGATGGCCTCAGCAAATTTTTCCATATCACTTATGGATCCCAGCATGCCTTGCTGTAAAATCCATACCGCCTCATCATAACACGCCCTTTCTGCGACCGGACAATGCACTGCAGTATAGTCCACGTGCTCAGGAATGGCATAGCACATGAAGTTTTTCTTTTGAAATACAGGTTGTTTATAAAGCGGTTCGGGATATCCCATGAACGAAGGAACACCTTCCGCTGCTAGCATGGCTGCGAATTCCTGCTTCGAAACCTGGCCGAAGCAGTTCTTATCATACCTGAATATGCAAAGATGGTACGTATGCAGGGTTTCGCCGTGCCCCCTTGCAAGCGGTCTGATACCCGGTATTTTCTCCAGAAGGGAATTAAGATACAATCCGTTTTCGTTTCGTCTTCTCGTTTGTTCTTCGAGCCGTTTCAGCTGGTGTGAAAGAAGAACAGTCTGAAGCTGTGTGATCCGGTAATTGCATCCCAGGTAATGGTGCTCGTACCACTGCCCTCCTTTCACACGGCCCACATTGCGAAGCGAATCGATCATGTCTGCCAGTTTTTCATCGTTGGTGACAACCATCCCGCCTTCGCCGCTGGTTAAATTTTTAGAGGACTGGAAACTGAAGCATCCGGCATCGCCTATGCTTCCGAGCTTCCTGCCCTTGTATTCTCCTCCGTGTGCGTGGGCTGCATCTTCAATCACTTTCAGATTGTACTTTTTGGCAATATCCGTAAGGGCATCCATATTGCATGCCTGTCCTGCAAAATGCACCGGTATAATGGCTTTGGTGCGCGGTGTTATGGCTCTTTCAACAGCCGAAGGATCGAGATTATACGTATCGGGGTCAATATCGGCAAAAACAGGCACACAGTTGGTTTCAGCAACAACAGATGCAGTGGCAATGAAGGTGTAAGGAGGTATAATAACCTCATCACCGGGTTTCACGCCGCAGGCCATCAGGGCAAGGCGGATCGCAACCGATCCGTTTGCACAGGTGATGGCGTATTTAGTTCCGCAAAAGCATGCAAATTCCTGTTCAAAATCTGCAACCATGCCGTCGCAATTCGGGTTGGCCCATGCGCCGGATTGCACCACCCTGGTCACCGCGTCTACCTCTTCCTGGTCAAAAACAGGCCAGGGGAATTGCTTGTCAACGGTTTTGGGACCTCCGAAATAGGCCAGATCATTACGATTCATCGGTACAGTTTTAGTTTTTCTCCCAGACCTGTCTCATTCCACAAGTACCACCCTGCCCGGTCTTCCCGAGGAAGAAAAGGCACGGAGCATAACCGTCCCAGAAACTTCGACAGGTCCATTGTAACTTCGGGAATAACTCGCTGGTTCAGTCCCGTCGGTAGTATAACGGATGGTAAATCCAGGATAGGCGATATTGGCCTCCAGTATACCGTTTTCGACCTTCGCCCCGGGCAGTGGAATCCTGTAATTGAATCCGCCGAACAGGTAATCGAGCCGGGGTAATTCCCGCTGGCCGATCCTGTTGGCAAATTCATTCCAGGCAGCATCAATCCGGCGTGTCCGGCTCTTCAGGTCAGGATCTGTTTCCCATTTGGGCGCAACAGCCCAGGCCCTTTCAGCATAGGCAAAGAGTTTGGGCAGCATGTAATATTCCATCATATCGGGTCGCTTCAGGGTTTCCGACCAAAGCTGGGCTTGCAGTCCGATAATGTTCTTTCGGCTCTCCGGCTTGAGCCGTTCTTTACGACTGAAATCCTCCTCTTTTTCGGCCGCATTGCCAAATTCGTCATAGACCGCTGATTTAAAAACATCGTAGGGCATCAGGACAAAAGGATCCTTTGCATCCTGGAAGCCGCCCCAATAAAGTCCGGGTTCCACCGGATCCGTGTTGTAGGAAAGATCGAAGTACAGGTTGGTCACATTGCAGAGTACAACCGGGTAACCGGCATTGGCAATACGGTAGCCGAGATCCACATTATTGCCGGTGTTGTCCCACACATAGGGGATGACATTCCTGCCCACAAATGCAGGGTTAACGGAGATGCTATCTTCTGAGCCCTTGTTCAGCACCACTTCTTCCCATCCTCCAATGATCAAATCGTACGGGGCAAGCATCTCCAGGGCGCGATTGAAGAAATAACCCTGCAGGTTTCGGGGTTCTTTAATTTCAGGATGTTCTGCCAATAACTTCAGACAAATGGGTGATCCGGCCCATGCTCCCCGGGGAACTTCGTCCCCCCCGGTATGGAAGCGCTTCAGCTGTATCCCGGCCTCCTGGTAAATGGCAATCAAGTCTTTTACGACAGTTTCATAGAAATGATAGGTTGATTCCAGTGCAACACAAACAATGTTGTCTTTATAAAGCTGGGCAGATAAATACACCGACCTGTCATCGGGATCAATGAGGCGGAATTCATTGGCTGCCATTTCGTCGCCCTGTTGTATGAATTTGCGGTACCTGGTTTCCATCGATTTGATGGCAGCACGGGCATGACTGGGAAAGCAGATTTCTGGGACCACCTCAATATGGCGCTGATGGGCATACCGGAGAATTTCCTTGAAATCATCCCTGGTAAAATAGCCGGATCCCATGTTATTTGCTGAATCCGGGAAGGGCCCGGAGCCGAAGGAGGGTTGAAGCCAGCCGGCATCATCCAGGGTATGACCGCGTCTGCTGCCAACTTCGGTGAGTTCCGGCAGTCCGGCTATCTCGAGCCGCCAGCCCTCGTCATCCGTTAGCCGGAGATTGAGTGTGTTTAGCTTATAAAGGGCCAGCAGGTCGATCAGTTTCAATACAGCAGCCTTTTGCTGAAAATTCCGCGATACATCCAGGTGGAATCCCCTGAACGGGAAACGGGGTGAATCGCTGATATCAATGGCGTTGAAACGGACTGATGACACAGACCCGGTCAGATAGGCCGTATTTACAAGCCCTAGGAGACTTTGTATCCCGTAAAAAACTCCGGCTGCATCACTGCCTGTAATGGTGATCCCTGACCCCGGCTTTATTTGGAGCCTGTAAGATTCTTTTGAAATCCCGTTCACCCGGATATCACCGGTCTTCAGGAGTATGCTATTCTTTTCACCTCCGATTCCTTCCCGGGCCGACAGTCTTCCGCCGAAAAGAGCCTGTATCATGTCAACAAGGTATTCCGCCTCTCCCTTTACATCATCGCTGTAATATATGACGGTTGTTTCATTCACCTCCACCTGTCCGCTGCCGGTAATCATGCGAAAAGGAGTCGGGGCCAGCAATCCGGTTACTTCTTCGGGCAATTTGGTAAGGGGAAGGTTACGGATATACTCGACCCGGGGTGTGGGCAGGGCGTGTATGAAGCCGGGGAAAATCTTTTCAATACTTGTAAAAGGCTTCACAGAAAAGTTGCTCAGCCAGGCGGGTTGAATGTTCCTTTTGTTTAATCCTCCTGCCAGGTAAACACCGTTGGGAGCATCTGCCTCCTTGATCATGAATCCCCTGCAGGCATATTCAAATACCAGGCTGTCATCGGGCCTGATGCGGAAATCCTTTCCCGGCGCAAACCGGTAAAAGTCGCCGTTGATGTGCTCTACCCAGCCCTTGCTTGAATCCTTCACAGGCAGTGGCATAAGGGTATTCTGGTTGAAATACATATTCCACCCCCTGCTTCTGATCATCGATTTTCCGTTATTAACAAAGGTGAATGCTGCCCAGCACTGTTCCTCCGGTCCCGTAACATTTTCCAATAACTGCCAGGAAACCTGAAGGCAGGAGGTCAGCTTTTCCGGACATGCGGATGGACCTGAACATGATGAAAAACCCATGGCAACCGACATGAATAATATGCCGATGAGTAATTTTGTATTCAGCAATGTTTTCATAAAAAGAATGCGTTAACGTAAACGCAAATATAATGGATATGATTATATTTACACCTGATTTCTCTGTTTTTCTAGTGATCTCATGATAAAACATAACAAACCGGGTATTAAGGAGATAGCCAGGCTTGCAGGAGTATCCATCGGTACTGTTGACAGAGCCCTGCACAACCGGGAGAGGGTATCCCGGGAAACAAAGAACAGAGTGGACGAGATCGCCAGGAAGATCAATTACAGACCCAACCTTATGGCGCGGTCACTTGTAATCAACAGAAGGCATACCGTGGCCCTGCTCATCCCCGACCATCATCACGATGAATACTGGATGCAGGTCCTTGAAGGTGCAAAGCGGATCATGACAAAATATGAGCAACAGGGATTGTATTTTGAACCTTATTTCTATGAGCTGGACGACAGAAGATCTTTCGAAAAATCAGCCCTTCAGGTCTTGGATAGTGAACCGGACGGTGTGATCATGGCACCCAACTTTCTTCATGAAGGCAAATCCTTTTATGAAAAATGCCAGTCATCCTCGATTCCGGTTATCATGTTCGACACAATCATTCCCGGCACCCGACCACTGAGCTACATTGGCACCGATTCATTTCAAAGCGGAAGGGTTGCAGCAGAGCTGCTTGCAATGACAGCCAGAAAGAAGGGCAAATTTGCCATCCTCCATTTTGATGAAGAACTGGAAAATTCACCCCATATGCTTGAAAAAGAGCGTGGTTTCCTGTCATACATTAACCAGGAATGTCCGGAAAGGGAATGCATGGTTGCTATCTTGAACAACAAAAATCATTATTACAGAGACCAGCTGAAAAAAATACTCACCAGGGAAAAGATAAGCGGAATTCTTGTCAGTACTTCAAAGACCTATCGGGTAGGTTCGTTTATCCATAAAGAAAATATAAAAGGCACTGTCCTCCTGGGTTATGATCTTACCCGCAGAAATATTGAATTACTGAAAACCGGTTCCATCCGGTTTCTGATCCACCAGAATCCCGGGCGACAAATTGAAGAAAGCATCCAAGCATTTTACAACTACCTGATCTATAATGAATCCGTAATGCAAAATATCCTTTTTCCCATCGAAATCATCACCCCGAGTAACCTGGATTCTTACCTTTCCCTGCCCTCCTTTCCGGAGGCTTCTCATTTAAATCCATAAAACAAATTAAGCAAAGCCATGAAGAATACACTTGTTAAAGCACTGAAGTCCGCCGGGGAGATTCAGCGTCGAAGTTATCAAACGGCGAATGCCATCAGTGAAAAGGAAAGTATCAGCAGTGTGCTGACTGAAGTGGATCTGGAAAGTGAGGCAAAAATTATGGAAACCATTGAAAACAAATTCCCCGGTCACAATATTCTGTCAGAGGAATGTGGATTTATTGACAGGTCTTCTGAATTTACCTGGGTTATTGATCCGCTTGACGGCACCTCCAATTATGCGGCTGGATTGCCCTGGTTCGGGGTGCTGATCGCCCTGATGAAAGGCAATGCCCCGATTTTGGCCGGAGCCTACCTTCCCCTGTCTGACAGCATGTATCTTTCTGAAGCAGGAGAAGGCGCTTCGGTGAATGGCAAAGTACTGAAAATAGAGAACCAGGAAATTTCAAAAACCCTTGTGTCCTTTTCCACAGATTTCTCCGCAGACGATCGTTATGTTAAGAAATCGGCTGACTTGTATGGGTTCATGGTGCAGCATGCACGCAATGTGCGATCCACCAATTGTCTGCTCGATATGTTGTATGTAGCTGAAGGAAGATTTGGCGGTTGTATTAATATGTTCACCCACATCTGGGATATTGCCCCTCTTTTTCTGATCATCACCGAGGCAGGGGGGATTTTTAAAAGTCTTGATATGAGCGATATCGAATTCATGGCCGATGCTGGCCACATTCATAAAAACTACCCGGTTGTAACCGGCTGCCGGTCATTCGTGGAAAGCATGTCGGCCGTTCTTTAGATGATCCGTCCGCTCTGAAAAAATTGCCCCGTAATGGATCAATTCAGCAATACTTTATTTCTAAGGTTTGTTATCCATGCTTGCCTTTACAACGCAACCATTTTTTATCGAAAACAAACAAGAATGATTCCGTAAAAATTCAGCAGCTAATTTTTAAAGCAGATAAGTGATAATTTCAGATGAGATTTGAGTAAAAGTTGGAACAACCTGAATAGTCTAAAAGAAGCCCATGCAGGGTAAATGCATCCCAGTAAATTAAATCACATAATTATTCAATTCTAAGTCAAAGTCTTTCTGGCTTCCCTGTCGGGATCATTTAATATGATCCTTACTGCTTCTGTTCAGTAAGTGTTCGAGATCTTTGCCCGATGATTACAATTCCCTGATCCAAAACATGAAGGTAAAAAATGGTTTCATTTTAACTAAAGATTTAAAAATTAAATAATTAAATTTATATATTAATCGATAAAAAATGTAAGGTCGGAAGCTCCCAATTCGCATATTGAATTGGTTAAAGATGGACGAATTTTGAAGAAAATCAAACCATTACAAATCAAAATTGTAAAAGTTTAACCACTTCCCAATGCATACACTTAATATAAGCTCTGTTCCGCTTACAGCTACTGAAAAATCCTTCTTCCATGATCATTTGCTCGAATTGGGTTTAGATGATTATATCTGGGAGATTTATGAAAAATTCCTTCAGCTAGGCTCTAAGTATTCGAAGCCACTGATCGTAAGGGTAAGAACTGATAGTAAATTATCTGCCTGTATGTTTCTAATAGAATGCAGAGACTATGGTCCTTCATTATCAAAGCTGCAAATTGTAAAATATATGGCAAGAATGTTGTCAATACCTGTATATATTTGGATGAAAGCAGGTATTGCGGCAGAAATATTCGCCAATCCCATATTTCTTAATAAAAATGCAGTTAGCGAAAATGAATTGGGTGAAATACTTAATCTTTTACGGAAAAAGTTTCTTTTGCTATTTATTCATGATCTGGCGGGTAATGCATCTCTCCATCCAACATCTACAGTTATGCCTTACCCAGATGAAAGTATTATTGAAACCAGTGGATACATCACAATTGATGATTACCTTGCGGATCATCATAACCTTAAAAAGAAGTTGAAAGAGTATCAAAAAATTGGTGGAAGAGTGGAAATAGCAAAAGGAAAGCTAGATGAACATGTAGTTAAAAGGATTAAAGAATGCGTTATTTTGTCAGGAGAAAGAAGTGTTTTTAAACTACCTTACCAGGATGATTATCCAGATATGTGTAAAGGTTCAGCCACCATAGATAACCGTAATTTAATCCATTTTCTTTGCCGTTCGGATGATGAATTTTATGGTTATCATTCATTTATAGAGTTTAAGAACCAGATAAGATGTTTAAATGGTGCGTTTAACCGAAATTTACCTACAACACACCATGCCTATGAAAATATGATTTACCGCGTTGTAGCATATGCCATTGAAAATAAGATTCAAACAGTTTACTTCGGACCAACACTCAATGAAACCAAGAAAAGGATGATGAACAGATTTCTCCCGACCCAATTATATATTTCTTCCAATATGCCAATATTTCTCAAACTGTTTGTTCCGATTCTAAGAAGGTCCCGTTTAAACGCCAGGGACCTATTGGAATTCTCAGGTATAAGTCTGAAATCTGTATAAGAGCTATTTTACCGTCCGTCCAGGGTTAGAGCGCCCCAATGCATAACGGGGTAACCAGGGTCACAATTCATCATACAAAATATCCTGAAAACTGCTTTGCTAATCAGTTTTAATTAAATCAACACTCATTTGATGTTAAACCTCATTTTCTAACAGTTAATCAATAATATATTGGAATCATCAATACAACAGCTTAACTTAATTAGGTTAAGAAAGAACCAACGCCATAAACAATTGGAATTATATTATGAGGCAAAAATGGAAATCTATCGGCAAATGTTTTCTAAGACATTGTGTCTTAGGATGGAAGTTGAGAAAAATATCTTTCCTTATTGCATTATTTTCTACATTGGTTATATATAGCCAGGAATTTAGCATATCTGTCGATTTCAAATTGAGCAATTTCAGGATTGAAAAAGCAGATTCATATAGCGTGATCAATTGCCTAAACAATACTGACATTAGATATTTTTCAAAAGTAGGCTATCCTAAATTGCCTTATATTCCATTCTATGTCCTGTTACCACATAATTCAGAAATTGATGGTATTGTTATTAAGGATAGTAATTCAGAGACTTTTGAAGGATTTTATGATATTATTTCCACAAACATTGAAAATGGCGGTTCTGACAGCACTTATTCTGGCAATGCAGAGCCTTTAGAAGTAAGCATAGCTGATACCTTAAGTATTTATTATCCATCAGACAATCAAATTATTAGACACGATCCGCCAGAATTATATGCAGGTTTCTTATTAAACCAAATTTATGTATGTCCATTTAAATATTTCCCTGAAACACGACAACTATCTTTCTATACAAAATTGTCGCTTGAATTTCATTTGCAGATTGATGGCAGACCACTAAAATTGGAGTTATCCCCTGATAAGATTAAACTTAGCCGAGAATTTATAAGGAACATGGTAATTAATAAGGACGACATTGATAAAACCATTCCATTAGAAGAAAAAATTGATTATTCCAAAATACACATTTTCAAAGATACTGACGAGGATACTTTCAAAGCAAAAAAAGTATACGTACCTGACAAAATGAAAACAAAAAATGCAGCTCCTTTTTATATAAAACAAATTAATTAAATCCGGTTTTATTTTTTTCAGATTATGAGGAAGTATTTATCGGCATTAGTTATAGGGTTGTTTCTACTGAACTTTTCTGTCGCAGCTCAGGAAGGACGTGTGCTTGTATTGGTTAATTCAGCTATCTATCCGGAATTGCGAGCGGAAATTGACCGCTATGTTGGGGATATCTCGGATGAATATGTCGTAAGCCTATTCGAAACTTCAGGAGGAACAGCACAGGATCTGAGAAATTTTATAATTTCCCAAAAGAATGATCTTATTGGTTGTGTTCTGATAGGAAGTATGCCGGTATGCATGTACGAAATTGAGAATGATCTGGCTGCAGAACATCCCACTTTATTTCCTTGTGATCTGTTCTTTATGGATCTTGATGGTACATGGTCAGATAACGACAACAATGGGATTTATGATAGTCATTTAGCTGGAACAGGAGACGTGGCTCCTGAGATTTTTATCGGACGAATAGATAATTCCCTATTATCTCCTAATAAAGGTGGGCTGGTGGAAGATTTACGGAATTATTTTAACAGAAACCACAACTATTGGACTGGGAACTATCCCTTACGGAAAACTGGACTGGTATATACTGATGATGAATGGAAAGATTATTCCCCAATTAATGACTGTATGGCAAGCCTTTATGGGATAGGAAATTATCAAACTATAAAAGATGAAAGAGTTAGTAGTAAAGATTATTTGGCGAACAGGTTGAGTAATGAACAGTATGAATTTATCCAGTTGGCAGCTCATTCAGATTATAGTAATCATGGATTTGCAAACATGGGACAAGTTTATCCTGATGAAATTGTAAATGTGCCTCCCAAAGCATTAGGATATAATTTATTTGCCTGTTCAGCATGCGACTATTCAATGCCTGATTTTATAGGGAGTAAGTATATTTTTAATAACAGTGAAAAATCATTAGTAGTAATTGGAAGTACAAAAATTGGATCAATGTTACAATTTTATGCGTTCTATGAACCATTGGGACAAAACAAGTCAATTGGTAAGTCTTATAACGATTGGTTTGAATATATTGCCCCTTATGATGATTCAGAAAGATCATGGCATTATGGAATGACTATTTTGGGTGATCCGTTAATAAAGTTCAATTCCGGGGGAAATAATCATGGTCCTTTAGTTGATATTGGCAAAAATCTGCAAATCCTATGGTCTGATAGCATAGCAAAAATTGTGGCTATTGTTACTGACGACGGACTTCCTGAAAATTCAACAATAACGTGTAATTGGGAATTGCTTAAGGGTCCTGGTAATGCAACATTTAAGGATGAAAATTCTCTTTCAACATCTGTGCAATTAGATACAATAGGTGATTACAGAATAAAACTATCTGCTGCAGATGGGGAATTTATATCTGAAGATTTTAAAGAGATAAAGGTTGGCAGGATAAAATGGGAAGGTGAGGCCAACGGAATTCATGGGATGGGAATAATTGTCCGTGATACACTAGCATATATCTCTTCTGGCTTATTCTTTAATATTGTTAATATTGCCGATCCTGTAAATCCACATACCATTAGTACATACCAATTTCAGGGTCCAATTATTGCCTACCCATATTTTAATAATTTGGATATTGACTCAAGTTATGCTTACATCGCTTTAAGTGAAAAAGGATTGGTCATTATAGATATTTCTGATATTTATTATCCATATGAAGTGGGCACATTCAAACCCGATGAATCTTTGGAAAAATTTTACGCAGTTAAGGTAATTGGTGATTATGCATATATAGCAGATAATATCAAAGGCTTAATGATCCTTGATATCCATAGCAGAACTGATCCGAAACTGATGGGTTATAGCCCGACTGGTGGTGATGCAGAAAATTTATATATCCAGGATAATTACGCCTATATTGCTGACGGAACGAATGGACTTCGAATTATTGACATATCTAATAAGACACAACCTAAAGAAGTAGGCTATTTTAAGGATGTAGTAGATATTGATGATGGTGGAAGAGAGAGTATTCAGGTGATAAGCAATTATGCTTATATATCGTGCCGTGATAGTACATATCTGTGCAGTATAAGTATAATTGATATTTCGAACAAGACCAAACCTTTGGAAGTAACACGACTTTATAATACCCGTATTGATGATGCATATAAGGGTTTTTATGTCGAAGGAAATTATTTGTACTATTATTCCTGGGCCATTAACGATGCAATAGGCATTATAGATATTACCGATAAATCAAATCCAATATTTATTGAATCCCAGATCACAGAAGGTTATTCCTGTAATTCGAAAAACATATTCAAATATCAAAATTGTGTTTATATTCTTATTAGTTTGATAGGAAGAGGAATGGATATTTATAAGGTTTCATTAAAAAATACTGCTCCATATGTATATGCCGGAAAAGATACAATATCCTGTAACAATTCATTATTGTTGTATGGAATGATAAGTGATGATAATCTGCCGGCAGAGTCATCATTATCCTATTCCTGGGATAAAATCAGCGGACCCGGAAATGTAAGTTTTTTCAATCCACATGCTCCAGGTACACAGGTAAGTATTTCTGATACTGGCACATATATTTTAAGGCTTACTGTCAGTGATGGTGAATTAACAGGTTTTGACGATGTTCAGATCGATAATCTTCTCGCTCCTATTAGCAATAATATTGAAATATGCGAGGGGAAGCCGGTTCCTTATCTAATCGCCAAGGGACAAGGTGTGAAATGGTACGATGACCTGCATTTGACAAATTTGATTCACTGTGGAGATACATTATATACAGAGCAGACTACCCCCGGACAATATGTATATTATGTAGTACAATCTATTGGAAATTGTGTTAGTCAAGCCGATACTGTAGTATTAACAATAAAATCACTTCCTGTTTTACCATTATCACAGGACTTGAAAGTATGTGCAAATCAACCAGTGCCTGATTTATACGCTTTCGGAGAGAATATTCGATGGTACACCGATTCATTGCTCACTTACCTTGTTCAGACTGGCGATAATTTGGTTACAAGCCAAACAGAGACAGGCGTTTATAAATATTATGTTACCCAGACGATTATGGATTGTGAAAGCAATCCCAAAGATGTAAAACTTATTATTAATGACTTACCTGATATTTCACTCGGAAAGGATACCCTGATATATTCTGATCAGAATCTCATACTTGGGCCTTATCCGGACACCTATTGTTATTTATGGAATGATGGCTCGCAAAACCCTTATTATGAAATATCCGCACTTCATCTTGGAACAGGATTGCACAATATATCTGTAATAGCAATTGATTCAAACTCATGCACAAACTCAGATTCATTGGTTGTGAATGTTATACACATAACAAATGTAAACGGACATATGAAAAGCCGTCTTTTGGAGATTTATCCGAATCCGACCGATGAATGGTTAAATATTCTTCTTCTGGATTTTCCCAAAGAGGATGTCTTACTCAAAATATTTGATCAAAATGGAATTGAAGTTTATAATGAAAAGGTTCATGTGGATGAAGATTTAAAATTGCATGTGAAAATTTCATTCTTGCCTCCGGGATTATATTTTATGGATGTTGTGTCCGGTTCTAAAAAATATACTAAAAAGATTATACTTCGATGATCGTTAAAATATCAAATTCAACCCTGCCTCGCCGGCAGGCAGGCACTCCGTGGTTGTGAAATTGTTCTTGGTATACTTCACCGGGTTATCACCCGGCGCTATTCACCTTGAACCGCTCCGCGGTTTAGGTCATGATTCTCCAAAATGTTTATTACTACATTTCCTTTTTTATGGAATTTTTCTACATAGGCATGCGCCTCTCTAATTTGCTCAAGCGTGTACCTCCTGTCTATCACTGTCTTTAGTTTTCCAGACTCAATTATTTCTTTCAAAGTCAATAAATCATTTGAGTTTTTGGGTGCAGAACCCATTACAGACATATATTTCCCATTTGGCTTTAATAAATTCTTACAGGCTGATTTAGAAGTTTTTCCAACAGCATCAAAAATAATATCAAACCGAGTCTTAATTTTTTTAAAATCTTCCCTGGTATAATCAATAATGTCATCTGCTCCAAGGGATCTTACAAGGTCAATATTTGTCGTGCTGCACACACCTGTGACATTAGCTCCAAAATATTTACCAAGTTGAACGGCAAACGTTCCTACACTACCCGATGCCCCATATATAAGCAAATTTTGTCCATTCGTTACACCGGCTTTATTTAAAAATCTTAATGCAGTCAGGCCCCCAATGGGAACTGTCGCGGCCTCTTCGAATGTCATATTGGAAGGTTTTAGGGCAATTAAATCATCTTCCGGAAGGCATTTATATTCAGCATACGCTCCGAACTTGAATCCACAGGAGGCAAAAACACTATCGCCTTTTTTGAATGATGTAACGTTTTTGCCAACTTCTTCAATGATACCCGCTAATTCAAATCCCAATATTTTTACTTTTTTAGGTTTGAATAAGCCATTGAAAAGTCTGGCAAGAAACGGGTCGGCTTTCCGCACACGCCAATCTCCAGCGGTTACAGTTGTTGAATGTATTTTTACCAATACTTCATTGTCTTTGGGAGATGGTTTTTCAATATCCTTTAGTTCAAGAACATCTGGTGTTCCGTATTTTTCATAAATAACAGCTTTCATTTTTGTGTTTGTTCGTGTATTATGAATTCCCTTTGTATCCTTTAAGAACACTTGCTACCCATTATTGTTTATACCGTTTGATACCTGCCTTTTTAAATTCCATAGTTATTGTAAAAATCTTCGTTTGACTTCGGGAGTTGGAATCATGCAAGTATCCCGTTTTCCAAAGATTCTATATCTTGTCCTGGCAACTATGCCATAAATGAAATCTCTAAATGGTCTTGGAAAAATAATAAAAGTATAAAATAGCATCCAGACTCCTCCTAATTCTTTCAAAACATGAAGTCCAGCTGATGATTTGATAAAATATTTTTCTCCACTAATGAAAACAAACGAGTCAAAATCATTTGTTGACAGACCAAACCTTTTAAGCAATGCCTGTCCGCTTTCAGATTGCAATGCGGCGAACTTAAATTTTTCCTTTGTATCTCTTTTTATGACGAAATTCACAACGCCAATACATAAATTACAAACTCCGTCAAAAAGCAATATATATTTTTCATTCATGGTTACATCCTCGTGTCAAAAAATATTAGGTGGTACTCCTTTCTTAATATACCTACGGTAATGTAAATTAACGGCCAGGGCAAACAAATGCAAGAACGGTGACTTCAAAAAAGCCGGATTCAGAATTATTCTCTGAATAATGCTCTTCCTGGAAAAAACCTTTCGATAGATCCACCAGTAAAGTTCATCGACTTTTTGAGGAGAAATATTTGCCGGTTCATGAACGCAGTGAGAACCGTCGTATTCTTTCAAATCTTCAGTCAAAAGGCGATTTTCTGCTTTAAGACGTTTATAAAGCGATGATCCCGGTGTTGGGGTTAAAATGTAAAAACGGGGAATAGGGATTTTGGTCTGCTGAATAAAATCGTAGGTTGCACGGATACTTTCCTCTGTATCACTATCGGTTCCCAGCATCATTTCTGCACTTACCATGATTCCGTTTCCGGAGATCGTTTTGATCAGCTTTTTATGTTCATCCACCTTTAACCAGGATTTATCCAGTTTATTCAATCCTTCCTGCGTAATACTTTCAATCCCGAAGCTCATCAAATTTCCGCCGGATCGGCGGACCAACCCGAGCAGGTCCGGGTTTTTAGCCAGATGCAGTGTACATTGACTTGCCCAGGTCATTTTTAAGGGCTCAATTTCTTTACAAAGTGTTTTTAAGTATTTCGGATTGGATACAATGTTATCATCCAGAAGATAAAACCTGTTAAAACCCAGATCTTTTACCCTCTGTATGTCCCGTAAAACTTCGTTGACTGGTCGGGTAAGATAATTCCCGTTATAAAGAGATGCAATACTGCAGAAACTGCATGATTGGGTGCAGCCCCTGCCTGCCTGAACAGGGAGCATGTTCCCGATTGGTTTTTCCAGCAGTAGCTCATATTTTGGAAGAGGCAGTCCCTCAAGATTTTCTATCGGATGATGATAAATTCTTTGAATTCTTCTATTTTTTTCAAAATCTCTCAACAAAAGGGGGTAAGAAATTTCCGCATCCCCGACAATCACTGAATCTACGTAATCCAGCGCTTTTTCTGCCACTAGTGAAGCCATATAACCTCCCATAACCACCACTTTTCCCCGCTTTCGAAATTCAGATGCAATCTCAATACCCCGGTATATGGCATAGCCCATTGTGCCAATTCCGATTATGTCTGCATCAGAATTAAAATTAATATCATCAACAACCTCTATTAGCACTTCAACTTCCCAGTTTTCTGGCGTCATTGCTGCAAGCAACGGGAATACCAAACCCGGCAGGTGAAGCTTTTTCTGTTTGCATAACTTTTTATCTGTACCATACTGGGTGGGCTGTATAAACAATATTTTAGGCATCGTGTTTCACTTCTTTGATTTTTAACAAATATTGTTTCCTGACTTTAATGCTTCCTTTTATCATTCTCAGAATCATCTCCAGATTGTATTTTTTGATGTGATCAAATAAAAACCGTGGTTGAAAGAGAATTGAATTATAGAGCCGGAGGATATTTTTATAAAAATCAGCAGTGCTCATTTTTTTTGGACGAATAGTAACATGTGCCAGGTCCCATCTCTCATAATCAGAATATGGAATAATAAGTTCATCCATTTCAACCATGTTACCGGTTCCGGGCAGGGGAGTGTAAGGCTGAAGATTTACATAATGAATTCCCAGTTCGCGGATTTTTTCTTTGCAAAAGTCAAATTCTTTCTTGCCCCAATCGGGAGAAACAATAATTGTGGCATAACAATCAATTTTGTTATGATTTAATACCTTCATGGCTTCCTCATTGGTTTTTGCATCTGTATTTTTGTTGTACTTTTTTAGTTCATGGTCATAGAATGATTCGAAACCTACAATAACGGTTTTCAATCCGATAGTCCGGAAATCTGCCATGACATCAGGATTGTCTGCAATAAAGTCAGCCCTTCCATACAACAGATAGTTTTTATCAAGGCCGGCTGAACGATTAGCCTCAATAAAATCTTTTACCCTGTTTCTGCCGGTTAAAAAGTCGTCATCAACAATATAGATATTTTTCTCTTCTATTGAAAGGAGTTCCTCAATAACTTCACTGAGCGGACGCTCATAATATTTCCCCCTAGTAATCTCGCGGCAAAAACAAAAGTTGCAATTGAAAGGACAACCGAAAGAGGTTTTAATCAATGCTACTTTATTGTGGAAAATATAGAAATAGTTCTTTCTGTAACGGATAGTCAGCTTCCTGTCGGGAAGAGGGTAAGAGAAATCAAAAGGAGGCAAATCAGAAAGCAAAAGCTGTTCGTTATATCTGAGGATTCCTTTCGGGAATAATTTCTTGTTTTCAAAATATTCAAGGAGTTGAGGGAAAACCACAGTTGCATTCCGGACAACCCGGTAATCAATGGATTTATCATTCAGATCTTCAGGACAAACTTCACAGTGAACGCCGCCTGCAACTGTAATGATTCCGAGATTTATACCTTTTGCACACCGGCAATAATTAATTATTTCCGGCACGTTGGTAATATATCCGGTCACACAAAGAACATCCGGATTTTCTTGTCTGATGAAATAATCAATCGTCCTTTTTTCCAGAATCATGTCAATAATCACCGGATGATTCGCTGAACCAGCCAGGGTTGCCATTACCTCCAGCTCCAAGGGTTCAACAATCATAACATGCTGAAGTCCAATGGTGTCTTTGGATGGTCGCGGACGTACAAACAGAATCTTCATCTGATTTCTTTAAATACTTGTGATTGCTGCACTACCGTCGAATATTCCAGCAGACTTTTACCTGCTTTCATGAGTTTTCTCATTATCGGGCTTGAATGGTATCCCAGCATTGCTTTTTCAACAAGTTTACCCCCAAGCCGGAGCTTTGGAATTTCAGCCGTTTGACCCAGGTCAATGATGGATGCACTTTTTCCAATCCCTTCTTTTACAACGTTTATTAGAATATTAAAATAGGTATTAAACTTCCGGTTTACCTTGTAGTCCAGACCTCCCAGAAAAAAGTAGAATTTCTTATTGAAAGTGGATGAGATATACCAACCAATGAGCTTTTCTGCGCTGTAAAATGCAGTGAGATTAAAATTTGACGGTAATTTCTGAAAAAATTCCATGGATAGTTTTTCCAGTTTACCCTTGCTGCGTTTCAACACTCCGAGGTACTGATCGTACATCCGGTCATCAAAACAGGAACAGTCAACCTGTTTCTTTTGAATTTTTGAAAACGGAATAGAAAGTTGTCTGATTCTTCGTCTGTAGCTTGCCCTCATTGCCAACAAATAATCTTCCCAGTTACCAAAATGGTTTGTTAATATAATGGTGGGAAGGGTTTTACCTGTGATCATCTTTTCTTCCACAAGTCCGGGTGCCAGATTGAGAAAAAGCAGCATACCCTTTTCCCGGATTTTGATATGTTCGATCATTTGATTCAAATAATCAGGATTGCCAATAATACCGCTTGCAGATACCGAGCAGGGAATCCCGGCGATATTCATCGGGAAGGGACTGGGAATGTGAAGATAAGTTAACAGGTCAAGTTTTAGGGTATAAACTACAACTCCGGTTTTAAAAGTTTCATTCTGATAAAGAAGATAATATCGCTGGTTACAGGGATTGTATTTTTCTGCATGATTCAGGAACTCCCGGGTTTGAAAATAATCAACTGCTGCACGATCCCAGTTTTCAGGAAGGTCAAGGGCCCTGGATAGGTAAGTGATTTCAATATCCATACGAAGCATTTTAATTTCCTTCCCGGTTTTAGCTGTTGTTTAAAATAGCCTAACTATCTCCATACCAATAATTTAATCAGATATTCCAAACCCATGAAAAAACCTGTAACAGAATGACGAATAATACCGGTTATTCCATACCGCTGCCTGAATTTTCGGATGGAGGTAAATTGCATTCCCGGTATCATATAAAGGTAGAAAAGCCAGAGATAATACATAATAGCCGGCATGTGACCTGGCTTTTGATGCAGGCGCAGCAGATCGTAGCGCCATGATTTTAACATATCCGGCGCTGGTTCCGGATTGTAACGGGCCAGCCTGGTCCCGGGAAAAACAGTAAGCGTTGAGAAAAGCGCAAACGGTATTTTATTTTTTTTGAGGTAACCGGCCAATCTCTTAAAATCAGCATGCCGCCAGTCGGGATTCACAATAAAAAGCGCAAACAAATCAATATCCAATTTCCTGCAGATCTCAATCGTCCGGTTATTATCATCAACCGATGAATCCTTATCAATTGCTTCCAGTTCTCTGTCGGTTACAAATTCAAATCCAACCATCACCGCTATTACGCCCGCATTGCGTAATTTTACCATTATGTCGGGATTCTGAACCATAAAATGTGCGTTGCCAATAGCAATAAATTCTTTTTGGATTTTTCTCTTTTGAATGATCTCACAAAACTCCAACATACGTTTTCTGGAAGTAAAAAAATTATCATCCAGAATTAAAATATTTGGTACGGAAATTTCTTCAATCTCATCCACAACATCATGGATGGGCCGGGCACCATAGGTGCCGCCATTCATTTCGGTGCAGAAACAAAAAGTACATTTTCCTGTACAACCAAAGGCTGTTTTTATAGAAGCACAAGGTTTGTAATAGATTATTTTATACCGGTCAGGATTTTGTTCCAAAAGGAAATGTTTTGCTCGGGGCATTTTGACCGGATCAAGCGGAGGAGACGGATTGCAAATAAATTTTCCGTTGACGGGGAAAGCTCCGCCAGGTATATCCTGATAGGGTTTTGACTGCATTATCCGATCCATTACAAGTGTAATTCCCTCCAATTGATTGGCGAAAAATACCCCATCAACATCTTTTGAAAAAAAATGCTCCGGAACTACTTCTGCATCCGGTCCACCTACAAATATTAGCGGTGGATTTTCCAACTTTTTCAGGCGGGATGCTGTTTTAAGCACATCAGAAACGGTTGTGATCAGTGAGGTAAACAGGACAATCTGAGTCTTCAGTTTCGCAGCCAAACGGACAGGATTGCGACGATCCACGATACCGTCAAGCAGATAAATATCATGATGTTGTAAAACGGTGTACAGATACTCCATTTCCAACGGTTCACACCGGATAAACCGGTTTAACCGGATGGTTTGGATAGCCAGCCGGGGTTTGCAGACCAGAATTCTTAACCGGTTGTTATTTCCCGAAACATCCGGGTGATTCGATATTGTATTTTCTACCTGCACAGAAACCGGTTTTGATATTATAAAGTAGTTTCAAAAAGGGCGTAATGGCGATGAGGTTCCATTTTATTTCCTGTTGCCCGTTCAAGATATCTCCTGGTCATTGCAATGCTGCTTGTGTTCTCCCTGAAAATAAATCCCCCCTCTCCGTATTTAATTCCTGATTTTTGGATATAAGGTATGGCGCACAAAATCATCGCCTGCACGGCATGACTCTTTTTATACCCGGGTAAAACTGCAATTTCCGTAAACCGGAAAGTATCAATCGGACGGGTAAAATAGTAGCGCAGTAGGTGTTTTAATCCCAGATGCCGGTGACCTTTAAGAAGTTGATTGAAATCGGGATACCAAAGAAAAAATCCGATGGGCTTCCCGTCTTTTTCCGCAAACAAAAGATTTTCTTCTTTAATCAAAAAGCGAAACGGATGAAAGAGTTCATAATCTTCCTGAATATTCCGTTCTGCCCAAAACGGATGATCCGAGAAACAGGCATTATTCAGGTAGGTGTAAATTTCAGTTTCCTGCCGGAGTTTCATTTTATTAAGCTTTCTTACCGTTATACCTTTAAAATCAGGATAATTGCCCATTCTCCGGTGGTATGCAATAAAGGGTTCAACGGGAAACCGGTAAGAAACCAATGGTATTTTCCTGAAATCAGGGAAGTAATCCTGATAGTATTCCCTGTTGTAAGGAAGTCCGAATACCGGCGCCTCTCCAAAATTGCTTGTCAGTATGCCTGCACCGTAGTTCAAATGGCCATTGAGTCCGATTACTAACCGTTTACAATGGGGAAATCCGGAACATGCCTTTTCTACAATCAGTTTTACCAGACCGGACAAACCAGGCTGTGCCTCAAAAAAGGAAACCTGCACATATTCGGGGAGTTTCTGATCGTGAATAAGCGTAAACCTCCCAACCACATCATCCTCATTTAAAATTAAAAATGAATGAACGGTTGCGTGTTGATGAAATGCAGAGGGGCCTTCAACCAGCAGTCGGGTAATTTCATATTCTGAAGCACGGTAGAAAATATTGGTCTTATAAATCTCTTCCTGAATATTGTAAAAAGTGGAAAAATCTCTTTTCGTATGAACTTCTTTTGCGATCATATAAAATACTCCTCTGCTTTGGGAAAGCCAAGAAAACTTGTATGTGCCGTTGAACAGTATGAACCTGCGTGCCCCAATATCACGATATCTCCGATATGAGCCTGCGGAAGCTCCACATCCCGTGCCAGATAATCCCGTGAATAGGTGGAGCACCCGTAAATGGAAGACAACCTGCCGGTTTTATCAGATGCGGTATTGAATCTACTCAAGATTGAAACCGGGTGAAATGCATTCTCCGGATAAAACAGCGGTCTTGGAAACTGAACACTGGAGGCATTTACGCCGATTAATTGCTGATTGTTGCGCATTTTTATATCAGTAATTTTGCAAATAAAATATCCGGCATCAGCTCCGATTATTCTACCCGGTTCCAGTATCAGACTTATTCTGCGTCCGGAAACGCAGGTTATATCGTTCATTAATTCTGTAACTTTCCGGCCATACCTATGTATGTCAAAGCTCTTTTTTACCTTTTCCCCCGATCCGAAACCTCCCCCGAAATCAATATATTCGAGTTTTGGGAAAAATTCTGCCAGATTCAGGACATGTTTATAGCAATCCAGAAAATAGTTTATTTCAGGAATGTTGGTCCCCACATAAATATGAAGTCCGGAAATACCTGGATTTCCTTTAAGGCCGTAAATATTGTCCATGGTGAGTCCCAGGCGGCTTTGGTTCCCGATAAAATGACCCCCGGTGGTTTTTCTGGGAACAACCAATTCGCCAATATTGCATCGTATGCCAATTCCGGCGTCAGGAAACAGGGATTGCCATAATTCAAATTGTCCGATGGAATCAAGAATTAATTTTGCCCCGCTCGATTTAACCTGCCTCATGGTTGATTCATCCATGGCTGATGCGGCATAAATAATTTCGTCGCCCCTGAATTTCAGATCGAGGGCCATTTCAAGGTGAAATAACGAGTTTACGAATATTTTTAAACCGGCTTGTTTGATAATATTTAAAAACCGGGTATTTGAATTGGCCATCATGGCATAATTAACAGATAGCGGAGTGTATGGGATATTTAAAAATTCCCGGCAATTCTCCTGAATTCTCTTCGTATCATAAATATAAAATGGAGTATTCCCTCCATCAGTATATTCCCTGATCTTTTCCAATAGATGTTCACTTATTAAAAATTCATTCTTCATACTGTTCAATATCTTTGATCTTTGCGTTATTCAGCTCAATGATAAACCGGGCATGTTTTGACAGATGAATATACATCGCAGCAAAAACAACAACCGGCTCAAGGGCCTTTGGGTTTTTGAGTAATATCGTAAACAATAGTTTCCAGAACAAAAACCCTGTTCGAAAATTGAATCCTACCTTACCGCAGACTTTAATAAATGATCCTGAAAGTCTCATTTTTTTAATTGTTCCGGGTTTATGCCTGTAACAAGGCTTCAGGTTAAGACCAAGATAGGTCAGTCTTGCATAATAATTTTCAGGATCATATATATTTGTAAGGATGGTGGTATAATCCCTTAAAATATCTGATCTCGGTCTGATGGTCCGGAAATTCAACCCGCTTGTCATCTGGTCTATTTCCAGGGAAGGATTACTGATCCTGGCAACTTCCTGAAATAAGCGGCCTTCTTTTTTCAACCTTCTCGCCAATTGTGTATCAGGAAGTGCGTACAAGGTTCCTACCATAGCCATGCAGATGCCTGAATCCCTGATACAATTCATCATCAGGCAAGCGGATTGGTCAGTTTCATTGTCAAATCCGAAGATAAAACTTGCATCCACAATAATTCCATAAGATAGTATCTTTCTGATAATCCCTGGAATCGATTTATTCATGTTCTGATGTTTATGGGCTTTTTCCAGAACAGCATCCTCGGGGGTTTCAAGTCCGATGCTAAGGTAACGGAATTCAGCTTTTTTCATCATCTGCAGGAACATATCATTACCGGCAAAGTTCAATGAGGATTCAGCCTGGAAATAGAATGGATAACCGTTTTTTTCAGACCATTCTGCAATGGATTTCAGAAGTTCTTCCACTGATTTTCCGTTGGCCAGGAAATTGTCATCCACAAAAAAAATATGTCCCCTGTATCCAAGATTGTAAAGACATTGAAGTTCGGTGATTATCTGGTCAACACTTTTAGCCCTCTGATTTTTTCCAAAGAGTTCAATAACATTACAAAATTCGCAATTGTAAGGACATCCCCGTGAATATTGCATGCCCATCATCAGGTAATCAGAAAAACGAATCAGATCATACCTTGGAACAACAGACACTTTCAGGTCAACTGGTTCGGTCATGAGGTACACACCCTTTGGGATTCCGTTGTTCAAATCGGTCAAAAAAAGAGGAATTGTATTTTCACCTTCCCCCAAAACAAGATAATCAGCTTCTGAATAAAGATTGGGCTGGCAGGTAGGATCTGGTCCCCCTGCCACAACTTTTATCCCATACGCATGTGCTTTTCTGATAATGGCCATTATGCCTGGTTGCTGGGATAACATTCCACCGGTACAGACAATGTCTGCCCACTCGAAGTATTTATCCTGTAGAGGCGCTGTATTTAAATCAATCAGTTTGAAGTTCCAGTTCTGGGGTAATAATGCCGCTAAGGTCATAAGCCCTAAAGGAGGGAAGGGATATTTTGCCCCTGCTATCCTGCATACATCAACATAATTCAAAGAACTGTTCTTTGAAAATTCAGGATGAACCAAAAGGCAATTTGTTCTATTAGACATATTGTTTACCCATCATTCTGGTTAACTTTTGCCTATGAAAAGAGATGCTTTTTCTTAAAGTTACGAAATTTTGGAATTGGTCATAACAAATGATGTTATTGCTTTTTTGATATTTAATCAGTTATGACGCTCCATAAAATATAGTTATTGTATAGATACTTTCAAAAGCATACAATTTATGGTTCATCCTGTACTTATATATATTTGAAGATAAATATCTTGCAAGATAAACTAAAAAACGATCAGCTCTTTAGAGCGTGAAAGTATAAGTATACTTAAATAGGATGGACCGGTTATTTACCCCCGGTAACCTTGGATTTTCCAAATCGCGTGATGTATTCCGTCCTTCATTAAACACAATGTAAAGGTCATTCCCTTCTTTCGGATTATATCGGATCCTGAGATTGGTTGCAACCGCATTATCAGCGCTGTTATACTGAACAAATGAACTGACTGAGAGTTTGGTGTTGAACATTACCAGTGCCTTAAAGCGCGCTATATTTGCCGTAAACAGCTGGTCACGGTCAGGAAAATTCACATGGTTGTATTCATAGGCAAGGCTTAATTGTAAAGAAGAACCAATATTCCACTCAGGTTCAAGGCCGACAGTAAAACGTTTGCCGTCATAAAAACCTCCGGCTACACCATCCAGGTTCATGATCAGGGTATTGGACTGGGGTGAATGAAGGTGTGTTTCAAAGTAATAAAAGCTATACTTGCCTGCAGGTACATCTGCTTCATCTGAAAAACTGAAATCCTCATCAACATTTTCAAAGCCGTTCTTCACCGCAACCATGCCATTGTATCCCGACTTAAAATTGAATTTGTAGGCCAGTTCGGTTTCGGAGGATTGCACATCCCCACTGACGTTATCGGAATACATTTCTTCATTGAGTTCAAATTTATGGTTCATCAGCAATGCGCCTTCTCCCGGTATCCATCCGTACTGCAAACTGCCGGCATAAAAGGAATAGTCTTTTCGCTGCTGGAAGCCCATCTCAGGTTTAAAATCTTTTCCGCTCCGGGTATAGGTAAAATCATATCCGAGTCCTTTGTCATTGTACCTTTTCCAGTTAAAGAACAGCCTGGTAGGGTCGAGTGATAAAGCGTTGTTTGTTGCGTTTTCCGTCATTACCTGGGCAAGCTTGAAATTAAAATAATCATTTTTAAAAAGTTTGAATATTCCGTCAACGCCATAAGAAATGTTATAGGTGCCATCCATGCCCAGGCGTGAGGTGAAAATTCCGCCCACATAGCTGTTTTTATTAATCACCTGCCGGCGTAAACGCATCACGCCGAAATTCTCCGAAGGCAGGGAGCTTTGAGAAGTATCGGACGGATCAAAGGATTGTGTCTGCAAATCGAGAAAACCGATGTCCCATTTACCGGCCATGCCGGTAATCCTGGCCCCTCCGAGGATCGGAACCTGTTCACCCTTGTTCAGGCCGATCTGGCGGCTGTAAAACAAGTTGGAGCGCCCTTCGAATGCGAAGTTGAAAATACTGGAGCGTTCCTGGAAAAATGTTCTTTTTTCGGGAAAGAAAAGTGAAAATCGCGTAAGGTTGATCTGTTCGTCATCGGCTTCCACCTGGGCAAAATCAGTGTTCAAGGTTACATCCAGGGTAAGGTTGTTCGTAAGTCCGTATTTGGCGTCCAATCCTGCGTTGAGTTTCGGGCTCGCATTCATTTCATAAGCCGTTCCTGTTTCATTCAACACATAATCCTGCTGATACCCCGCTATGGCATAAGGCGTTATATAAAAAGGTTTTTTGGACTCCAGACCTTCGAATATAACTTCCTGGGCCTTGGAAGGTCTGTAATTGCTGTATTCGCCCCATTCGGCCGGGATGGCAGGAAACACATCGGTTTCATTTTTATGTGCGATCCGTCTGGAACAGATCACGCCCATCATGACACTTCCGTTGTTCTCTTTAAAACGCATGCTCGAAGACGGAATACGCATTTCAAGATACCAGCCATTGGCATCTCTTGTGGTTTTCACATCCCAGAAAGTGTTCCAGCTCTCATTGGTTGGCGGATTTCGCGGATTCGTGGCGATGGCATCGTTTAATACCGTAAAATCGCTCCTTAAACCACTCGGGGTTGTAGAGAAGGCCAGGGCATTTTCCTTATCATTGAACGAATCAAAAATGATGGTGAAGGCTTCGTTGCTGCCCGAAATTTCGTCGCGTTTTTTGGAGGTTACAAGCATGTTTGACGCGTCCGAATCGAAAAGTCTTGCCCCCACATAAATGTAAGTGTTGTCATAACCAATCATCACTTCGCTTTTTTCGGTGGGCGGATTGCCGAATACAGGGGTATGCATGACCATGGGTAAGGGCTGTAAATTTTGCCAGCAGGCATCATCCACCGCCCCGTCAAATTTAAATTCACCCTGAATTTTCTGAATGGTGAGGGTTTCCTGTGAAAAAGCACACGTAAATGAACCTATGCATGTCATCAGCGATACAATTATACTGGAATGGAGGAGTCTCATTTTATAATGGTTTTACTTGATTACTCCCGTAAAAGTACGCGGGAAGCAGTCGGAAAGACTTTAAATGTCAGTGAGGCTGAAGATTTTGGGTGTGAAATGACATTTTGGAGGATTGATTTGCTGCACGTGGGCTGCGGGGCCTTAATACAAAGCTCCGTAGGAACGGGATGTTTAGGACATGCCGCACCTACGGAGCTTAAGAATACGCTATTATAATAACAACAAAATCAAGGCCACCACAATCCCTGCGCCGGCCATGATAATTCCTTTTCGAAAGAAAGTTGTGCCGGGTTTGAACATCCAGAAGGATGAAATGACCATGAACAGTAACAACACGCCAAAGGCTATGGTAGACCAGTGTTTTATATTTTTGCTCGGGGTTTTATGCAAATCGGTAAGCCTTTTGATCAACGGGGGCAGCTCTGTTATTGAATAAGTTGCTTCACCTGTCACTTTGTTGTAGTTTCCGTTTTGAAAATAGACGATATCTCCTTCGGTTTTTTCTATTTTAAAATTCCTTAATTGCAATGCAATGCCGAGTTCAGCGTCCGCAAGGTTTGGGGATAATTTCTTTTCAACCAAAGCTTCCCGCTTTAAAAAATTCGTATCCCTGTATATCAGTACAATTCCACTTAAACTGTAGATAATTACCAATCCGGCAATGAAAAATCCGACATTGCGATGCAGGGTTCTCGCGTATTGATTGAATGTTTTTTTTGTTTTCTGTTCCATAATCGTTGTTTTAGAAATTTATAGGTGGCTACGTTTTCTCCAGTTTATAAGACATCGTGTTCATAAGCTACTTTGTTTATCAGGATAAAAATATGCAGGCAACCGGCCGAAATCTTTTGATTGTCAGTGAGGCTGATGAATCGGGGGATGAAGTGACGAAATGTAAGTCTGGAATGCGCAGTAAAGTTATTCTTCATTGATCAATGCATTGATACCTTCAATGAGGGCATTCTCCGCACAGCCGGGCTTAAGAGGAGAACCTGCAACACCGTGTCCCGGTTGTTCGTAGCTTGCATCTGAAAGAATATAACCGACAGAACCGGCAAGCATTGTCATTAACATGGTGTTAGGGATGGGGGAAGCAGCCCTGATGGCAGTGCCTATTTCGCTGGCCACATCTCCGGCGACACCGACGATCGCAATATCATTAAGCCGCACCACTGTGAGTTTGATGTCAACAGGAGGTCTTTCTTCAATGGTCACCTCGTTGGTGCGAGGATTGATACGAAGTTTTTGTCCCGGACAGCTTACCATACCTGACGAGGCATGTAGTTTCACATGCTGTTCCCCGGTGGAAGTCATGCTGAGGGTTTCGAGTACCGAATTTGCCAATCGATGAGCCTGCACATTCAGCAATGCCCAGCCAGCACTTCCTTCATCTGTGGCCGGCAACAATCCTGCCGGTTGTCGTGAAGTGAACAGTGATAACTGATCGCCTTCTGCACCGCAGGAGAATAGCACTACAGGGGCGCCGACAGCATTATCTTCAAGGATATTTGAAACAACACCGGGGATATCTCCGGTTACCTCATAGCCATTGTCCTTTGTCACACTTCGAAACATGACCTCCGCATGTGTCGCATAATTAATGAGCAGGGCGATAGGTTCACCGTTCAGATTTGCAACCCGAATGATGTCGAGTGTTTTATCTGATGGTCCTTCCGGATCATACCGGGTTTTCAGGCCTGATCTTTGGCCGTTGTTCATATTCACCCAGGCCTTGCCACGCGAGAATGAAATACCAGCAGGCTCAAGATTGGTTACTGCCTCGCGTACCGCTTCAATGGTCCCTTTCCTGACACGTTCAATTTCACGTGCGATGACCGATGGCATGTCTCCTCCGTGATATGTCGCCAGAAGTACATTATGGGTGTGTGTCGCCGCAATAATCACATGAGATTCATCAATACCTGCTTCTTTTGCGGCCGCTGCGACCAATTGTTGTGGTATTGGAACTTTGGTGACCTCAAGGAGTACAACCACCACCCTTTGTTCCCCGTCATCAAGCACAAGTGCCCGGGCATATACAGGGTGGCGGACTCCGACATAACTCAAATCCTCATTATCAGGCTTATACGGGAATTCTGAAGCAGGCGGTGTGATTGAATACCTGCCTGCACCTGCTTTAAGGTTACCAGCCCTGGCCGATAATGAGGAAATCACCACCAGCATGACCACCATCATGTTAAATACCATACCTGATTTTTCCATATACCTATTCAATGTCTTTTATTTATCCTCGAATTAAAAAAATCTTTCTTTTTTAATCAGCCATCTATCCATATAGTCAAACAATGTCTTTAGGGTGTCTCCAAATTGACCGGGTGTTGTTTCACATTCCTTGCACGTGCTTAATCCGTGAGTGGCGCCTTTTACGAAGGCTATTGTTTTATCGGTACTTTTGGCATGCAGATAAATGGTTTCAGCCGACAAGTACTCCCAGCTGCCTGTCATTCCCATTGTAAGTATCGGGACACCTATGCCCATGACATTGCCCGGCGGGCAGGTATTGCTCGAGGACCAGTCAATGCCATAAACGCTGTGCTCATCAAAGCCATAATTTTCGGTTACGCTGATCGCATACTGTTTAAGGAATTTGCGGACTGTTGTGTTCAGTGCACCCCCATTGAGCGAAGGAGTAGATATGTTCGACAGATTTTTTGGGACACGAACGGAATAGATTACCTCTGTTGTTATTGTTCCGTCAGGATGTAGAAGGGGCCAGCTATCTCGGGTGTGCGACATCAGCCTGATATCTTGCGGAAAGAGTTTATTATTTGTCAGATTGGATGCGGCGCCAGGCACAACAAATGGTTCATCATCATTAAACATTCCCTTACCGCTGTTAATTGCCTCCAACCTTTCCTGAGCTTTTCCGATCAGCCGGTTATTCCTTTTCCCCTGCTCCATCTGAAATTTGCCTATAAATTTATCCGTATAAGTTGCTCCCTGTGGCGTAAATCCATTTTGGGCGTTAAACAGGTTCAATTCCTGATTCAGCTCCAGCGCTTTCTCCTCGTCAACGATCGCAGGATCGAGACTGAACAACATCATAGCGCCATCTCCCCAGTTTGGATCGATAAGCATGATGCCATCTGCCGGAGGTAAGTCTGCCAGCTTATCAGAAAAGGGGTATATTTTTTCCGGTCCCTGGGAAGCTTTAACCCCATTTTCAGCAATGTTCTGGTAGGTTGTCATCAGTCCGCTACCCCCGCTGTGTCCAAAAAGAATAACTTTCCGGATTCCGTGGTAATTGCGCAGAAATTCAACGCCGGATTTAACAGCAAGGACTTTTTCTTCATAATCATCTGTGGTATTATTCGCACACAGCACTGTGTAGCCACGTTTTGACAATTCAGGGCCAGCGTGGAATTGCAAATAATCTGATCCGGGATGCATTACAAAAACACCAATGGCACTTTTTATACCAGATGAAACCGGTTCATATAACACCCCGGGAACACCGCGTCCTGGCCGTACAAATGTGCTTTTAATATCCTGATACTGGGCGATGGATGTATGGGCAAAACAAACAGAAAGTATTATCATTACAAATAAGGAAATGATCATTTTTATTTTCATTGAAATAAGATTTGGTGAAACGAATATTTAAAAATTAAAATCTTCTCAAAATACCAACAAGCATACCAGGGAAATCACTCCGGTATCTTCAGACCGGCTGCCTCGTAAGCTACATGAAGCGGTACGATAATGGTGCCGGTGCCATAGATCATAATGGCCTGTCCCGCCGCGCCGGGCCAGCTATCAGTATACACCATGCTGCCTGCAAGGTGAAGCCCGCTGCCCTCCACGAGCCATTTGCCTTTGAGTATTCCATTTGCACACGATGCCACATCCTGAATGAATCTCCAATCGAGGTATCCCACATCAACTTTTTCCTTTTCAGGGTGCATGAAGCCACCATAGACGTTCTGCCAGGTGTGTCCGGTGTAAACCTGCAGGGCATACCGGTCATAGGGTGCAAGGCCGGCTTTCAAATATTCCACAAGCTTCTGAGCGTCTTCTGCCGCTAATCTGAGCCTGTCAACGGAGCGAAAGCTTTGCCCGAAACCTGAACCAAGGGCATCGCCTGTAAAAAGCAATTTGTCATGCTTCAGGATAAATACCGTTCCACCGTTGGAATGTCCTCTTACCAGAAAGGTTTCAACAATGCGTTCACCTCCCAGATCGAACATTTTTTCACCGGGTGTAAAAACCTTGAATACTGACGGATCTATATGATGTTGCGTTTTCAGTGCGGCTGTGTCTTCTCCCTTCCCGATCCAAAAATCAACCTGGCTGTCAACAAAAGCGGCTGTCATGCCGTCATGATCAGGATGAGCATGGGTGATAGCGATTTCAAGCGGCAGTTCGCCCGATAATCCGTATATGACCTCACGAAGCGCATTGGCAGCATTCTTACGGGGTGCTATTAAATCCTTTTCATAGCCGTCCATATAATTGTTACCCAGGTCAATCATCAGGGCTTTGTTATCACCACAGATCAGATACATGTCCACGCCCCACGCCCCGCCTTTCCCGGTTGTCACACCCGGATCATTGATCTTATAGACGCCTTCCCTGATTTTGTAAATTACGTAAGAACCGTATTTTACATGATCACCGGGTCTGACCAACGGAGCGGCATCAAATAAAGCCTCCGGTTGTGCATATACTGAATTCGTAAGCAATAAGCTGTACAGCATTGCAACTGACCTAATGCGAAGCAAAATATTCTTTATCATTTTCTTGTCGTATAGAGTGTTTCTTCATGACATCTTTTCTTGTATTGGTGCTTCCCCGAAGCAGCGCTATTCATCCGGAGATTCATTGCACAGATACGCCTCAATCAGTTTAAGAAATCCATTCTTTATTTCTTGTTCAGCATAACCGTGTTTAAGTTTATTCCCAAGTACCTGGAAGGTATTTTTACCATAATCCACATCGGCAATTATATAACCGGAGTTTGTTCTTCCGTTGGCCAGTGTCACCATCACCGTATGGGCCATCGGGGATGCCTGCTTCAGATGCTGGGCAAACTGATTGTATATCTCAGCATCGATTGTTGTTAGTGCTATGTTCCCTATTCCCAGGACACCGAGGCGTATATTTACCGGTGGTCCATCCGCATAGGTTCCGGGCTCACCTTCTCTCCCGGTATTTGTCCGCTGTCGTCCGGGAAGTGTTATAACCTCATGGGTACCCATGATTTTGACATCGCTTTCAAATATATCCATGTTTGTCATTACCCGTATGGCCTCTTCACCCATTATAACACCTAATGCATCGATATAGCGGCACAGGTTCTCTGTCACCTGGGGATCCGGTTTCCCGTGAGGGACACGTCCGTCTCTCAGCGGACCTTCTATTTCTTCGCGAACCATTTCGTAGCCTGTTATTTCAACACCTGATTTTGAAGCCAGGACATTGGTGCCCGGTCTTAACCAAAGCGGATTCTGATCTCCTGAGGCCCCCTGTGTGTATATCATCACCATATCGTTTTTGAACGCTCTTTCAATATAGCAGCATGCAGCCCCCGGAAAGTCTGCAGATGTTATTCCAGTCAGAAAAGCGTTAACAGGATGCATGGCATAATTCATGTAGCCTGCAATGGGTACCCCCTCAGGATCAGTAAAAAGGATCACTGCAAGTGATTTGTCCGAGGGACCCTCCATGTTGGCTGCCTGGGTCCATCTTCTGGTTACCTTGCCTATTGCATCCCGGTTCACATTCAGATAGGCTTTGCCGGTACCGAAGCCCACCCTGGCAGTCTTAAGCCTGATTTTTGCCTGGCGGACTGCTTTCACCATTGCATTCACAACAGGTTCAGTCTGTATTTCATTAAAACGGGGGGGAGGGGGGCCTGATGGACAGGCACTGTGCGAATGTGTTGGAGATAAAATGAGATTCTCTAACGGACAATCAAGCTCTTTGGCAATTATTGGTGCTGCACCGGCCCAGACCGGATTGGTCACATCGGCTAAATCGGCACTAATGAGCGCTGCACGGGTCTCACCATTATCCAGTACAATGGCCCTGACATATAACTTTTCATGGTCATATTTTCCTGATGGCAGGTAATCCGGGTTTGCAGGGGGCGATATATCAATCCTCGCAGCGCCAACACGCAGACTCCTGCTTTGTGCAAATCCTGAATCAACCGCCAGCAAGATGCACATTGCCGTCAGGGTCAACCATCGAAGTGTGTGACTTTTGCTATTCATAGGAAATCGATTTAAAACATATTGTCCGAACGATGAAAGTTCAACGGAAAATCTTATTCATCCAATTTAAAAGCATTTCCCCAGAATTCAAAGGCATTGAAGCCGAGGTTCGCAATTACCTGTTTGTAATCATGATCCGCGCCTTCAGCAATGGCATACTGATGATTGAGCTGAAGATCAGTAAGCTGCCCGTGAAATTGCTGGACGATATCAAACAGAAAATCTTTGTCGCCCACCAACAAACGGATGACACTATTCTCCCGGAGATAATCCGCATTTTTTTGAACCAGTGTGGAAGGGTGATTCACCTTAAAATAAGCCGCATCATCTTCAAAAGTAGGCAGGAGCACTTCCTTCCTTTCCTTTTCAAAGGTGGTGATACTCGGGGCAATGGTGGATACCACGCCAAACAGTTCGGGGTACTTGAATCCGAGGTGCAGTGAGCCGTATCCCCCCATCGACATGCCATCGATGCCCCTTGCCTCACGCCGGTTGATGGTCCGGTATGTGGCATCTATGTGCGGGATCAGATCGCGTATGATGACATCTTCCACCGGCATGGTGCCGTCTTTAGAGTTGTTATACCAGCCAATGGGCAATCCCTGCACGAACACCACAATGCATGGTACCATGCTGCCGTTTTGCATGGCGGCATCCATTTGTGCACACATCCAGGCGCCATCACGGGAATTGCCATTCCCGCCGTGTAACCAGTAAATAACGGGGTATCTTTTATCGGATGTTGTATAATCTCCTGGTAAATAGATCAGATAACTGCCCATTTCGTTTTCTCCCCTGACCGGAGTAGGAAACAGGTGGTAGGTGGTTCCGGGGACGGGATTGGTGACCGGATCGATCCAGGAATCTGGCGGACATCTTAACGCCAGCGGATCAGATTCGGTATGCATGCCATTTCGCAAGTGTTTATCAAAGAAACGGATGAGATGGTCTGTATTTTCTGTTACTTGCAGTATTGAAAAATCCGGGTCACTTTCAGCAACAATTGTCACCTGTATGGCTGCTTCTGCCAATGATTTCTGCTTTTGCATGCCGTTTTGCCAGATCACCGCAAGGTATCCGCCGGATACCGGCAGGATCAGGCCTGTTTTTTCTGTGTCGAGATTAAATCTTCCTGCATGTTGCTGCAGGTATTCCAGGGCCTGCCCTACGTTCTCCGGGCATGTGGATTCACTTTCCACCTGGAGGCTCGCCATGGCGTATCCGTTCCCGACATAGCCTGCCACGGGAGACGGAAAAATGTCTTTCCCATACCCCGGAAGCCATATCAGTACAGGCCTTGCTGAACCGTTGGCTTCAACGGGCATTCCCGGTTGGGCCTGCTTCCCCGCTACACCAACACCTGCTGCCATGGCTTGACCCCCGGGTACATAGAGATCGAGTTTCAGCGCCTGGTTGTTTTTCCCGGTATAAACCATATTTCGGTGAACACTGAACAGGTTGCCGGGGCCAGGTTGTGATAACAGGTGAAAGCCAAGAATAGCTTCCGTGAGGATAAGAATGGTAAGTTTCTTCATTTTACAGGATTATTTTTAACAGCAACTAAAACCTTGTGATACCAATTCGAAAGTTAATGATAACGGGGGTATTTCTACACCCCGCTATCTATTAACCACCCTAACTAACTAACCTTTTTTTTCTCAGTAACCCGGGTTTTGTTCCAAGGTTCCATTGGAGGCTGCAATATCATCGGAAGGTATTGGAAAAGCCTCGTGGATGCCGTCTACAAAAGCTGCTCCTTTATTGGTATTATAAGTTGCACCAAAGGCCCGCATGACTTCTCCGGCTCTTCCCTGACGCACCAGGTCATAGAAGCGGAAGCATTCCCCGGCCAGCTCAACTCGCCGTTCGTGCCATATGGCATTTCTCAACTCATCTTTGTTGGTTGCGGTTACATCGGGAACTCGATCGATGGTTGGTAAATCAGGTAGGGTATAACCATTCACATTTCTGACCGGATCTGATAAACTTGATTCACGGGCACGTTTGCGGACTTGGTTTAAGGCCCAAAGGGCTTCTGATGGATGACCATTTTCATTGGCCGCTTCGGCATACATCAGCAACACATCGGCAAAGCGCATCACCCGCATATTAATATCCCACTGATTATTCGGGGATATATACAGAATGGGGGTCCATAATTTGCGGTTATGCATGCCGTCGGGGCACAACCAGGATGAGAAATCCAGTACAACAGCCGGCTGCTGGCTGATATCTTCGTCTCCATGGAAAAGAAAAGTCCAGATGATCCGCGGATCGCCCGAGTCCTGTGTAAATTCGTTCAACAGATCGGCTGTAAGAGAAGCAAAACCCATTCCGCCCCATTTCCCGCGGGGATTCTGAAAGCTTGCCCAAAAGCTGCTGTGAGAATATGCCCCGGTTCCAAGCGCATCCAGACTGTACACAATCTCAAAGATTGATTCCACGCCATGTTCATGCCTTTTATCATAGATATTGGCGAAATCTTCTTCCAGTTGGTATTCTTCGGAATCGATCACCTTTTTTGCATAGGTTTCGCAATCGGCCCATTCTCCAAGATACATGTAACTTCGGGCCAGAAGTGCCTGTGCTGCACCTTGGGTGGCACGTCCCAGATCGGAAGTGGGATACTCGCTTTTACAAGGAAGGTTTTCTTCTGCAAATTTGAGATCATCAATGATCAGTTCCCAACTCTCAAGGTATGAAGAACGGGGAACTTTACCGATCTCATCCTCATCAAGGGGCCTGTCAATTACTACAACACCCAGATCGGCTGTCTTGTTTCCAAAGGCCATGACAAGCCGCATATAGGAATAAGCCCTTAAAAACCTTACTTCACCAAGGTAACGGTTCCGCAGATCTTCGGACAGTTCGGCATAGTTGGATATCCCGTCAATGGTTGTGTTGAAGAAATTAATGAACTTATAATAGTTGAACCAATAGCCTCTGAGCGTCCGGTTGTTAGCGGTGGTCTGAAAAAGTTCCATTTCTGCGAGGGGTGCCCCGTCCGAAGCATTTGCTCCTCCTTTCCAGTTGTCATCAGAAACCACATTTCCCATTACTTCAATCGACCACATCTGGTACTGGCCGGAAGGCTGATCGTTGTTATAAAAAGCAGCATAACATCCAATCACTGCTTTATCAGGAACAAAGGATTCAACACTCAACAATCCTTTGGGAGGGATATCGATAAATTGCTCGCTACAACTTAAAAGGGTCATGGCTAAAGCAATACTGATTATTTTCGGGATAATGCTATTTTTCATTTTATGTTTTTTTGGGTATTAAAAATCAATTTTTATTCCGGCAATAAATGTTTTGGCCTGCGGGTATCCAAAGGTGCTGAGTCCCAATTGGGGAGACATCATTTCCGATATTGTACTTGAGTGCATTTCGGGGTCAATTCCCGGATATTTGGTAAAAGTTAACAGGTTTTCACCACTAACATACACCATGATATTGGTGATTTTTAGCAAACCGGACACCGACTTCGGAAAATTGTAAGCCAGCTGTGCATTTTTCAGCCTTGTATAGGATCCGTCTTCAAGATAGAAATCAGACATCCTGAAATTTAAGTTTATATCATTGCTGACGATCCTGGGTTGTGAGTTTGATGTCCCCGGTCCATGCCATGCGATATTTGGGAGATCCTTCACGCTGTTAATAAATCCCTGCCCTGTATTCAGGTAATACTTCTCAGACATCAATATTTTGTTACCATATTGTCCCTGGAAGAACAACTTCAATTCCAAGCCTTTATACTCCAGGTTTACATTAACGCCGTAGGTGAATTTTGGGAGTGCTGATCCCAGAATTATACGGTCATCATCATTTAACACATCGTCGTTTTTGGTGTTTGCAAACCTGAAATCACCGGGTTTTGCATTTGGTTGCAGGACAGTTCCGTTAACACCCTGATGATTGCTCACTTCCTCCTGGGTATGAAAGATCCTGTCGGTCTTATAACCAATGAAATCCGCTATAGAACTTCCTACCTGCGTTATGGTTCCATTTCCGTTAATGCGTGTAAAGCCTCCGGGAATTACTTTTCCTTCACCTAAGCTCAGTACCTTGTTCTTGACAAAACTGATATTTCCACCAAAACCATACTTTAATTCTCCGACCTGGCTGCGAAATTCGGTGGTAAACTCAAAACCACGATTTTCGATCTTTCCATTGTTCGTCCATGGAATATTAGGATAACCCACATATCCGGGTATAGGTTCCTGAATAAGATTATCCTTGGTAGTACGGATAAAATAGTCAGCTGTCAGGGTAAGCCGGTTGTTCAAAATACCAAGATCCAGACCTATATTTGACTGTTCCTGGGTTTCCCATTTAATAGCGGGATTCCCAATAATCGAGGGAACAATACCCTGAGCATAGGAAGGAATTGGTATAGCGCTGGATCCACCGCCCGAATAGGGTGCAGTAGGGCCAAACGCATAACTGATCGCCGGGTGGAGTTTATATTGTGAAAGATAGGCAAAGCCAGGGATGTTTGAGTTTCCGAGCTGTCCCCATCCACCCCGGATCTTCAGGTTGTTGATAAAACTGATATTAAGATTTTTGAAGTACGCTTCTTCAGATATTTTATATCCAAGGGCAAAAGATGTAAAATTGCCCCAACGATTTCCGCTGGCGAACTTAGAAGAGCCATCACGCCGAAAAGTGCCGGTAAACAAGTATTTATTCGCATAGGAATAGTTGATACGTCCGATATACGAAATCAGTGAACTTTCTCTGATGGTGCTGCCAATATTCGGATTCTGGGTCGTCATACTCAAATAGCGGAAGGCCTCATCATTGGAAGGCGTATTCTGGCCAGCAGCCGTAAAACCTTCAGTAATGTCATGATAAGCCTCAACGGCAGCCATTCCGGTTATGCTGTGGTTACCAAAGTCTTTAGCATACGTTAATTGATTCACCCAATTCCAGGAGTTGGCATAATCGCTTCCTTCAGATACAGTGCTAACGGCGTTCCTGTCGGTTGTATTCAAGTAGTATACAGGGGAAAACCGATCTGATTTCCCGTTCGTAACAACTAATCCGAAAGTGCTTTTAAACACCAGCCCTGAAAAGATGGAATATTCGATAAATCCATTCCCCAGCAACCGCAGCGCGTCATATCCTCCCATGTTGCGTTCCAGGGCAGCAACGGGATTAAGGATGGCTGTGGTATACAATGCCGGTGAAAAGAGATCTAAAGAATTGTCTGGATTACCCCCGTCTATCAGTGTTTGTTCTTTTGAACGTGTAACCGGTGTTATCGGGTCCATTTGCAGTGCATCGGAGATTATGGGTGAAGTGCCTTCCCCAACGCTTGATCGGTGTGTGTTAACCACAGTGAAATTTGCACCCAGTTTTAACTTCTTGTTCACAATATAATCAGCATTCAGGCGAAAGGTCAACCGGTTAAACCCCGATGTTTTAATCATACCCTTTTCATCATAATATCCTATGCTGGAAGCATACTTAAACGATTCACTGCCACCGCTGATGGAGAAATTGTAGGTTTGAACAAAACCATTGTGGATTAATTCGTTCCACCAGTCGGTACTATTCCGATAATCTTCTTTTATCTGGTGGTAGAGATCGTCCTGAAATGAACTATAATCCTGTGTAAAATCGATTCCATCCAGCATATTGTAATAGGGCTGAAAATCAACGTTAATGTCATTGATAGGAGCTCCGGATGCTTTTTTGCCAAGCAGGTATATTTGGATATATTGCGCAGCATCACCCATTTCATAATTCTTGGGCGTGTGTTTAATTCCAAAGTAGGAATCAAAATTAATTTTAGGAGTACCGGCTTTACCACGTTTTGTGGTAACCAGAATAACACCATTGGCACCTCGCGACCCATAAATGGCAGCTGCAGAAGCGTCCTTCAGTACTTCTACATTTTCCACGTCATTTGGGTTTATCAGGTTCACAACATCCGAACCAACGGGTATACCATCCAGTACAAACAAGGGCTCATTGCTGCTGTAAAGCGATCCCGTACCGCGAATACGAATGCTTGAACTTCCTCCCGGTGTTCCTGAATTAGACATGACAGTAACACCTGCGGCTTTACCCTGCAATGCCTGGTCGATACCGGCCACCGGCGTGGAAATAATCTGTTCACCTTTTACAGAGCTTAATGAACCTGTAAGGTCACTTCTTTTCTGGGTGCCATAACCGATCACCACAACCTCCTCGAGGGCCTTTACGGCTGTTGCGAGTCTTATTTCAATGACTGACCGGCCATCGATGGGTACCATGGCAGTTTCATACCCGATATATGAAACCTGCAGAATCACATCCGGATCACTGATATCGATCGAATAATTGCCGTTTAGATCTGTTACCGTTCCCGTTAATGTTCCCTGCACCAGAATATTAACACCGGGTAAGGGCATTCCTGTTTCTGCATCATAGACGGTACCGGTAACTCTCTGCTGTTGCGCCAGTTGCCGTGGGACAATTACAATAAGATCATCTTCATAAACTTTATAGGTCAGTGGTGAGTTTGAGAATATTTTATCCAATACATCAATAATCATTTCATCATCTGCATTCAGATCAATCAAGTCATTCATGATCAGCAGATCGTTGCTGTAAAAAAACCTGACATGGCTTTGCTGCTCAATTGATTTCAGCACTTCGCTGATGGATTTGTCCTGAACCGTAAGATTAATTTTAGCCTGTGCATGAATATTTGCACTGACTTGCAGGATGCTTAGAAAAGTTATTATCAGAGCCAGTTTCATTGTTATGAGTAGTTTTATCGTCCCTGAATTGGAAAAAGAAATCAGGGTACTATGTTTTTTTTTCATAATTTTACTAGGTTTTAAGGGTTAACAAACCAATTTTATCATACAGAAGGTATTATTGGAAAGACTTTTAAAATCCGGCGCGGGATGTTACAGCATCCTGCGCTTTGATTTTAGGGACGGAGTGTTATTTTTTCATAGGCAATGGTTATAAGGTTATGTTATACAATACGGATTAACGGGTATAAAGCAGTTTGTTCTGTTCTGCAAAGTCTTTGTTTTCATACAAGCTAACGACCCTTCCTTTAAGCTTGAAATTGATTGGGGCTGCAATACTAAGTACCTCAAGTACCTGCTCAATAGGTTCTGCCATGATGCTTCCGGTGAACCGGAAGTTTTCCAGTCGTTCAGACTCAAAATTGATCTGAACGTCGAATTTGCGCTCCAGTTCAATGGCTATCTGTGCCAGGCTTTGTTTCTCAAAGATCCAGCGGTTTTCTTTCCAGGAAATTACGGGTATTACGTCAACATCTTCTGTAACTATCCTGGGAATGGTACTTGTTTTTTGATCCTGCAAAAGTTTTGTACTATTTTCTGTTCTCTCGATCGAGCCTGATGTTTCTTCAACCAATGCTGAATCCTTCATGAAAAAGGTCAGTCGCTGGTTTGGTGTAAGCACAATTTCTCTCGCACTGTTTTTTGCAGTTATTTCTTCGATTCTTACAGAGCCCTCTACCAGTGTTGTTTCAATTCTTTTTTCTTCGGAATAGGCTTTTACATTAAAAATGGTTCCCAGCGCTACGATGTTTAAATCAGATGTTTTGACAGTAAAGGGTCTTTTTTTGTCCTTTGCTACTACGAAGTATCCTTCACCTTCTAATTGCACAACCCTGTCCTTTATGCCAAACCGGTTATCATACTGCAATCTGCTACCGGCATTCAGGGTTACCGTTGTCCCGTCAGGTAAAGAGAAACGTGCATGCGAACCTATCGGTACGAATAATTCACTGAAACTTTGTTTTTGATGGTTCGCCCGGTTCTTACCGATGGTATAAAACAAAAATCCGCTTACGGAAAAGGCAATAATAAACAGTGCTGCATACCTGGATAATCTTTTGAATACATGAATCGTTTTAATCCCTGGCCCCATTGTTTCATTTGCCGCAATGGTTTGTTTGAATTTCCGGAAACCCTCCCGGAAATCATAACCGGGATTTTTAATGGAAGCCCTGGTGGTGATCCATATCTCGCAGTATTCATCGAAACAGCGTTTGTTGCTGTCGCTCATTTCTATCCACCGGATAAGCGCTCTCATCTCATCTGTGGTTAATTCTCCTTTCAGATAACCGGGAATTAAACCGTCGGCCGGATGATTTATATTTTTTGTATGCATAATGATGAAGTCCTTCTGTTAAATGACAGGAAAAATCCGGCGTAGGGTGAAACAGCGATGAGAAATTTATGAGATCAGCGTGAAAACAAACAGGATCATCATGTAATCCTTGAGTGTTTCCTGCAGCCGGGCGAGCGCAATTCTCATCTGGGTTTTCACGGTATTTACCGAAATGCTTAGCTTGTCAGCGATGTCAATATATTTCAGATCTTGGTTTCGACTGAGCAGGAATATTTCCCTGCAGGCAGCGGGAAGCGAACGGATTCCCTGATCAAGTAACTTCATGATCTCTTTGTTATACAATTGCCCTAAAGGATAATCACTACCCCAGGCAAGCAATTCATATTCCGGGTTGCTTAAGCTGTCAGTGAGATTATGGATTGTTTTATTTTTTTCGAGGTAATTCAGGGATGTGTTGCGAACGGCGCGGGTCAGATAAGCTTTGATGGATGTGGTTATGATAATTTTTTCTCTGATATTCCAAAGTTTTACAAATACATCCGAAACAATTTCTTCGGCTTCCGCATGATTTTTGACAATGTGTTCAGCCACCATGCAAAGGAAAACATAGTATTGCCTGTAAAGCTCTTTAAAAGCAGCAACATCTCCCTTCTGAATATTATGTATGAGTTGCTGGTTTGAAAATTCCATCCGGATAAAAAATAGAATTGAGAATTCTTCAACAGGACTTTACCAAATGATAACATCATGGTTCATATCATGTTGGATACAGACCTGCACAGTAAGTTGGATAAAAGTACAGACGTACCTGGCTGAAGAGACAAAAATATCAGCGAGGCTGGCAATTTAGGTTGTGAAATACCCGTAAAAGGGATTGAAATTTCTTAAAACCTCACTTGTTTTAAGGATGTTTTGTATGCATGCTTCGTAGGGGCACTTATTTTTCAGTATTGGCTTATTTCGTAAAACCGGTAACCTCACCGATCCATCTGATCAATCCTTCAGGATCGTCATCCGCGCAATGTCCTCCATCCCAGAAAACCCAGGCATTTACTCCTCTGCCCAGGTTTTCAAGACTTGTGGCCAGGTTCACCATAACGGTTTGTGAAGTGTGGTTGTCACTGCTGCCGTTCCGAAACCACCATGCTGCAGCGCAATCCCTGTTGTTCTGCGCGATGAAGTACATGGCATTCATCATGTTTACAATTGTTTTCAGTTCACTGTCAATCTCTGCATTCTTATCACCGCTTGATAGCTGCAGGCTGAAATCGGTGAAGTGCCTGGCATTGGTGGTTGTGGTGCCGAACAGGATGGGTTCGGGTTGTTTCGCATCAAGATCGTCAAAAGCAGGAAGTCCTTTCATTCTGCCGACATGTGACACATAGTCAGTGAATGTAAATGAGGCCCCCTTACCGTTCCAGGTGATCCAGGTGTTGTTTGCCAGGTATGCTGCGCGGGCATTTTCTGACAATTCATTTAAATATTTATTCGCGGATGGAAACAGATAATATTGCAGCAGATACTTGTCGTAATTTTCGGCTGAGAGAATTCCAAAGCCGTTTTTGCCCTTGATATTCAGAGATTGCTGATACCCGGCGTAGGATGCTTTCAGTTGTTTTGAAAGCACCTGGTCTACGAGGCCGGATTGGGTTGGCAAGGTCCCGAACATCCACTCATAGGCACCGTCGGCGTGCTCCAGATCTGTAATGGGACTGTAGCAGGCACTGGCGTAAATATTATCAGCCGCATCGGCAGCACCAATTTCTTGGAGATAGGGTTCATACATAGGGCTATTCCCGGAAGCACCCAGTAGCGCGGATAAGGCCCCGCCAGCGCTGCAACCGACCGATACAATCCTGTCTGTGTTGCCAGGTATTACACCTTGGTTGTGGCGTATGTAACGGACCGCGGCTTTCAGGTCTACAATAGCAGCAGGCGCCTTGCCGTAATATGTGCCGTCAGCAGCCTTGTTATCACGTCCGCGGCAACCGGGGGATACGATTACATAACCCGCTGCCAGCGCTAAATCCGACCTGCTGCTGACACTGCCGCTATTGTGAGGGCCACCCCTCCCGTTACCAGGACCACCTGTATTACCACCGGCATTCCTCACAGACATATAACCGCCAACGCCAATGTCAAATAAAATAGGGGCATTTTCAGCGTCAACGGATTTACCGTCAATCTCCATGGGAACAATCACGTTCAGGCTCTGATAATCTTTGTCGACCGGGTTAGCCACATAGGGAATGTGCCTGTAAGCACGGCAGGTGACTTTCTTTTCACCTGCAGAGGTTTTCACGGTTCTGGTTTCTACTGTAAAGTTATCCCCGTGGAAAAGCAAAGGATCTTTGGTCTTACCTTTTGCGGTCTCCCAGGCCAGGGAACTCATTACAATTATAAAACCAATCAGGGTTGATGTTGCTCTTTTCATTTTTGAATATTTTAAACTAGTTTGATCAAATGTAAACACCACAAAGGCATGAGAAAAAATTATGTTTGTACGGCGAACCACTCCCTGAATTCAGGGATACGTGCTTTGCTGACCAGGATCTTATCCGTAACCGGTACTTTTAGGTTCACGGATAGCCGGTTGTTGAACCAGAGATCGATATCCTTTATCGCTGTCCGTGAAATGATGTATTGACGGTTCGCCCGAAAAAACATCCCGGGATCAAGCATATGCTCAAGTTCATCCAGAGTATATTCAAACCGGAAGGACTTTTCGTTAAATGTCTTTGCCTTTACGAGACTTGCTTCGATAAAAATGCAGGCAATTTCATTTGCCTGAACAGGAATGAGCTTATCCCCCTTTGTCGGGACTAAAAAATGCGTTTTATAGGTTGCAGTCTTTCTGAAGGCGGCAATGAGATTTTGCATGTCAGTCTGAAACCTGCTTGCTCCTGAAAGGCCCTGCAATTTTTTTAATGCCTGCTGAACTGCATTGGCATCAATTGGTTTCAGCAAATAATCAATGCTGTTCACCTTGAAGGCCTTCAGGGCATATTCATCATAGGCTGTTGTGAAAATGACGGGACACTGGACCTGTATCCGGTCAAAAATTTCAAAGGCCGAACCGTCAGCGAGGTGAATATCCAAAAACATAAGATCGGGAGAGGGATTATTATTAAGCCACTCAACCGTTTCCACAATGCTGTCGGGTGTGGCAATGACCTGTATCGATCCGATTTCATCCAGGATCACCATCAAATTACGCACTGCCAGCTGCTCATCTTCAACGATTATTGCCTTCATCTGTTGTTGGTTTTAGCAGGGGGATCTCCACCCTGAATTCATTGATTGATTTTGAAATCCGGATATCTTTTCCGCTTAGCAATTGATACTGCTTTGACAAATTGGAAAGACCTATTCCGGTACCGGGCTCGAGAGAGAGCTTTTCCTGTATTGTATTGGTGACCAACAGACTGTTCTTATCCGTAGTAGCTATGGCAATAACAAGAGGATTGCGTTTGCTGATCTCATTATGTTTCACTGCGTTCTCAATCAGGGTTTGAATGGCCAGGGGAGGCAACCTGTAATGGTTATACTGGTCGCTGATATTAAATTCAATAGAAAGATTGGAATTGAAGCGCATTTTGATCAGAAAAATATAGGACTTTGCAGCTTCCATTTCATCAGATAAAGAAACGGTTTGATTTTCATTGCTTTGTAATGTGTACCGGAGTACTTGCGAAAGATCGTTTAAATAGAGCAAGGCATTTTTAGGATCGTCGGTGATGAGGGTTTTAAGGGCTGTAAGTGAATTAAACAAGAAATGCGGACTTACCTGGTTTTTGAGTGATTCATACTGGCTCTGCAGGTTTTCCCGCAACAGTTTTTCGTTTTCCAGCAAGACAGCCTGCCTGTCATAAAATATCCTGATGATATAAACACAGGAT
>JBGSSF010000026.1:0-41217 GCA_041737175.1 Bacteroidales bacterium | reverse complement strand
AATGGCAACCTCCCTACCAATTCATGTAATTCAACAATACATCGATATCATCAACCAAAATGTCAAAGAACAAAAAGTCTCTTAATATCTTAAAATTCCAACTCAAAAATTTGGAATGCCATTTGGCTTTATCTTTGGGGTTTCCAGGTCAATTCAAATCAAACAATCAAAAAACGTTTATAATATATTTATTATCAATATTATAATAATATTTTAATGAGTTGACGCATCACCAGTAGAATTGAATTCTAACTTTTAAGGTATCTTTTGTGGTTGGCCAAAGACAACGACAAAAAAGTTAAGAAGTGAGTTTGCCGTATAATCCTTTTAATTTTTGATCGAAAATATTTTCTATTTCCTTTTCATTTTCACCCATTGGTTTTAATGGAATTAAATCAAACACATCCTGATCAGATATCCCCGATTTAAACAAGGTATTTGCTGCAGCAATCATTGTTTCGTAAACGGTCTGACGGGCTTCCTCCTTGTCCAGTCCAATTTCTTCCCCGATGTCACAAAGCTTTTTCCACTGGAACCAGAAATAGGTAGGAGCCATGGCTGAAACAATGGCATAAGCCTCCAGTTTCTGTTCCGGAACTTCAAAAGTTTTTCCCAAAATGTTCAATAATTCCAGTATCTCTGATTTCTCAGACTGTGATACATCGCCCGAAAAACTGACCGGATTATAGCCGTTGTTGATAACAGATGTGGCATTAGGTATTAATCTGATAATTTTCTTGATTTTCAATTTACCGGTAATACCCGCTATTTTAATTTTAGGTGCCAGTGAAATAACAATTGATTTGTCTGAAACATAAGGTGCAACCTTGTCCAGTGTTTCCATAATTACAGGAGGATGAAGGGCAATAAAAACCACATCCTGTGCGGAACACTGTTCAATACCCGAAATTTCGATCTGTGGGAACATTGTTTTAAGCTTCTCCGTGGTTTCGGAATTGGTGTCAAATACCACAATTTTCTTAAAATCAATTTTTTTGTTTTTAAAAGCCTGCAGAAAGATCCTGGTAATTCTGCCACCGCCAATAAAACCCAAAGATTGTGTTTTCATGGTTTTTAAATATTAAGGTTTTGTAAAAATTTCAGCCTTTATCGGTATCTAAAATATAGATCCATAAATCAGCCCGGTGATGGTAGCCATTATCACTACAAGAGTGACATAAACCACAGTTTTTTGAGTACCAATTATACCACGGATCACTAACATATTGGGTAAAGAAAGTGAGGGACCGGCCAGTAACAATGCCAAAGCAGGACCTTTACCCATACCTGATGCCAAAAGACCCTGTACAATAGGGACTTCAGTAAGTGTTGCAAAATACATGAAAGCTCCGACAACTGATGCGAAGAGATTGGAAAATACAGAATTACCCCCTACCAGCTTGGCAATCCATTCATTCGGGATCACTCCGGCAATGGCTGTATTGTCGTGTGTTGATCCCAGCAGAAATCCGGCAATAACAACACCTATGGCAAGCAAGGGAAGGATTTGTTTGGCAAAATCCCAGGTAGACAGCGTCCATTGTTTGTTGTCTTCATCCCGTTTGTCAAGCAACGTAATAATACTCAAAGCAGCAACACCTGCCATCATAGGAACAATGGGACTGGGTGACAGAATTCCTGCCACTGCCACTGCCACTGCTGCTGTCAGAACATATTGCCATTTCAGCTTCAGTATGAAAATAAGCGAGTACACCAGGAATAGTCCAAAAAAGGATGTAATATACCACTTGTAAGCCCATATAAAATACCAGGCACTTTGGGTATCCCCACTGGCCGGTTTCCCCCAGTTGGCAAAAACCAAAATGAGCACCAGGGTGAAGAAATGCAGCGAAGTTTGCCACATGGGGCGCTTTTCGGGCGGGGGAATAATATTCATCTGCTCTTCTTTTTTCACTTTTTCCTCTTTGCGGTAAATCAGTGCCATAATGGAGCCTATGATTATGCTAAATCCCACAGCTCCAATAGTCCTGGCCACACCCATCTCAAAACCCAAAATTCGGGCTGTAAGAATAATTGCTAATATACTGATAGCCGGGCCTGAGTATAGGAAAGCAATGGCCGGACCTAAACCTGCACCGCGTTTGTGAATGCTTGAAAACAACGGGAGAATTGTGCAGGAACAGACCGCCAGGATTGTCCCGGAGACAGCTGCAACCGTATAGGCCAGCCACTTTTTGGCATTGGCTCCGAAGTATTTCAATATGGATCCCTGGCTTACAAAAACAGAGATCACCCCGGCAATAAAAAAGGCCGGCAGCAGGCATAATACTACATGTTCACGGGCATACCATTTTACCAGGTCAAGTGTGGCAGCTATGGCGGTATTAAAGCGGGCACTTTCTATGGGAAGAAAGAAAGCAAATACAAAAACAACGATGATCCAAACAAGGATCTTCATTTCTTTTTTCAATTCCATAGATAAAATATATTTTGTAATTCGTGAAACAACGAACATTAATTATAAAAAATTATCAGAAATAAACTCTGATGATATAATAGATACCTACCAGGATGAATAAAACCGAAATGATCCTGCGGAACCAGAGTTCAAACGATTTAACCTTCATATATACATTACCGATACCGGAAACTGTATAGGCCAGCACCCAGGCAAAGATGATTACGGGAATCCCGGTGGCGATGGCGAATATAATTGGCAGGTAAAGTCCTGAAGCACTTGTAACAGTCATGGGGACCAGCATGCCAAAATATAAAACACCACTGTACGGGCAAAATGCCAACGCAAAAACCAAGCCCAGCAAAATAGCATCGAAATACCCCCAACTGGTTTTGTTTTGCATTTTAGCGGTAAGTCTGCTCATTCCCGGAAATTTTATTTTAAGAACATCAAGCATAAAGAGTCCGATGATAATCAAAAGCGGACCAATAAATTTTTCACCATAACGCTGGAAGAAACCGGAAAACTTAAACTGGTCCGCACCCAGGTATATGATAAGAGCAATGCTGGTGTAGGTAATAGCACGGCCCAGTGTATACAGTAAACCGTTTAAAAATACCCGGTTTTTATTCTCAATATCTATGCTGATAAAACCAATAGCCGTGATGTTGGTGGCAAGCGGACAGGGACTTATAGCAGTCAGCAATCCAAGCATCATGGCAGATAACCAGGGTACCTGACTGCTTTCGAGTATACCCGTAAAAAATTCATTCATCTATTTCCACATTTGCACATTTGCACATTTGCACATTTACACATATGCACATTTGCACATTTGCATATTTGCACATTTACATATTTGCACATTATTTCTTCAACAATCCATCCACCTTGTCCTTAATCACTGCCTTAAATTTTTCAGGGTCATTCCGGGCATACATGAATCCTTCATTGGTGATGTTTATTTTTTCAGAACCATTCACCAGTAAAAGAGTCTGACCATTTACGCCCAATTTATCGGCGATGGTTTTGCTTGATGATTCATCGAGGTTAACTGTTTTGAAACTGACTTTCCCCGATTTAATCAGTTCGGGATAAAGCGCTTCAATATTTGCCTTTGCTTCAGCTTCTACGGTTCTGCAAGTAACGCAGCGGGCGTTGAAGTGGAAATAATAGGCTTCAACCTTTCCGGACTTACCAGCAGGTGTTGCTTCCTTGGTACTTTGTGCATTGCATGCTACAACAGGTAAAAGCAAAACCATAACAAGAAAAAGTCTGATCGTTTTCATTATTTATTGCTGATTTTTAGTGATTACTTCTTTTACTTCAGTCAAAGAGGGCACACGTCCGCTCAGGGCTATCTTTTCGTCGATAACCAGCGCGGGAGTATGCATCACTCCGTAATTCATGATCTTCACAATATCTTCCACCTTTTCTATATCGGCAGTGATCCCCATTTCAGCAACCGCGTTAAGGGTAACCTGCTCAAGTGCCTTGCACCTGGGACAGCCTGTTCCCAAAATTTTTATATTCATATATTTAAATTATTATCAATTCGTTGTTCGCAAATATACGAACGAATATATGAAAAAAAAGTTACAAAGTAAAAATTTTCTTCACCAGTAGTCTAGCTTCCTCCCAGTTCTTCTTATTCAGGCAGTATTTGATTTTGGGTGCTTCAATTTCACCCTGTATAAGCCCGGCTTCTTTCAGTTCCTTCAGGTGCTGCGACAATGTCGATTTGGCGATGGGCAGAACCTCGGTGAGGTCGCCGCTGTAGCAACAGGATTGTTTCGAAAGCAGCTCCAGAACATACAGGCGTACCGGGTGTCCCATGGCTTTGGCATAGCGGGCGGCTTTTCTTTGCTCATCTGTAATAATTCTGCTGTCAATCATACATGCTTATCTAAAAGTTGGACAAAAATAATGCATTTATTAACTCATCAGTCAGAATGACTTGAAAAATGAAGGTTATTCGGTTTTACAGTCATCATGGCAACCACATTCCTTGTTTTCGGCCTTTTCAAAAGCTTCACGTCCTTCCGTAAATGAAAGCCAGGCCAGACCAAGCGCTCCGATCGTATCAATCCATCCGAACCCTGTCAGTTCATATATAAAACTAGATATAAGGAGGATCACGGACATATAAATGCAGACCAGGGTACATCTGCCGTCAGCGATCACGGGTTCCGCATTGAGCTTTTTGCCGCAATAGATTTTTGAGCGGTACAACCAGTACATAACGAGCAGAGAAACTACTGAAATGATAACTCCCCATAGCGCGGTTTCCGGTTTGTGACCCTGCACGATATTCACCACTGCGCCGGCCATCAATCCGACGGCAAGCAGGTAAAAAGCTCCCCCGGTTATCCGCAGAGCCCTTTTTTCAAAAAGACTTCTGGAAGAGCCTGGATTTTTCTTTATCCTGATCACCATCTGTAGGATGCCTATCCCCGAGATTACTTCTACAAAGCTGTCAATGCCAAATCCCAGCAAGGCCAGGGTTTCATCCTGGATACCGAACATAACCGAAAGAATACCCTCGATCAGGTTATAACCGATCGTGAAAATAGCCAACCAGTATACCCGATTGTAATATTTATCTTCCATCCTATGAAAATATATCGAAAACAAAATTAGAATATTCGGATGATATTTTAAATCCACCACCAATTAGTCGGCATAAATGCTATTTACCGGAGAAATTTGAATGTTTACCGATTTATTGTTCCAAAATAGCGTAAGTGAAGTTTACTTTGTTTCGAACTGTTAAACCCATGGGTTCTGATGTATTGTTTGGTTAAATTTTGAAGTTTCCTAAAAGCTCTTGTATGTTTTAACGAAAAGCTAACAATTTCTTAGTTCGTTTTATTATAAACTATAAAAACTATTACTACATTTGCGACCAAACTTTTAAACATGACTTCCGAAGAAAGGATCAGAAAACAAAAGGAATTGGTGGAATCTACCGGATGTATGTACGATAAAAAGGGATTTCAGCCGACCGCCGGTCGAATTATCGGGCTTCTCACGATCATGGACAAAGAGCAGTATACCTTTGATGAGATCGTGGAAGAACTGCAGATCAGCAAGAGTTCAGCGAGCAATGCCCTGAATATGCTGGGAATCAGTAATATAATTGAGTATACAACCTTACCGGGTGACCGCAAAAGGTATTTTCAGATCAAGAAGGTCGACAGGTTCACCCTCGTGGATGAGCACAAGAATAAACTGAAGGAGACCCGTGATTTCCTGAACAACGTGCTGGATCTTAAAGCAAATAAAAACTCAGGGAATGCAATACTTCTTAAGGATCTGATCGATATGCTGAATTACTTTCTGGATAAGTTTGAAGAGTTGAAGAAAGATTATTTGTCTCAAAAATAAACATCATAATTGGTTTATTAAGTTATAAAACAATTAAACTAAACAGAACCATTAAGTATAATGAATATGAAAGTAATACGATTTGCAGTTTTAATGGCGTTTGCGTTGACAGGCAATCTATTGTTTGCGCAACAACTACCCTATCTTCTGACACTGGATGAAGCACGTCAATATGCTCTTCAGCATAACAAAACCCTGTTGAATTCCAGGGATCAGGTAACTTCCTCGAAGGAGAAGTACAAGGAAACAATGGCACAGGGACTTCCCCAGGTGAATGGCAGTGTGGACTTCATGACCTATTTCAACTATGAGTTGAATTTTAGTTTTGGGAGTTCAGAAGGAACCACAATTCCTGATTTCACAGTACCGCCATACGATGCCGGCGATGCCCAACTTTTCGGAGCCATTATGGGCATGATGGGCTCATCATCCGGTCCCATTATCATGGATAATCAGCTGAGCGCTGTAGCACAGGTTTCGCAGCTCATTTTCAGCGGCCAGTACTGGGCTGGTCTTCAAACCGCCAAAATTGCCAGGAAGCTGGCTGACCAAAGCCTGATAATGAGTGAACTCGATGTGAAAGAGAGCATTACAAATTCCTATTATCTCACACTGGTTACAGAACAGAACCTGAGGATCCTGGGTGAAAATCTTACCAATCTGAATACCATGCTGGAACATACCAATAATATGTATAAGGCAGGTGTAGCAGAAGAAACTGATGTGGACCAGCTGAGAATCACAGTAAGTCAGTTAAAGAACAGCCAGAAAGCACTCGAACGGGCCATTCAGCTGAATTACAACATGCTTCGGTTCCAGCTTGGTGTGGCTCCGGATGCGGCCATTAAGCTTGCCGACAACCTCGACCAGGTAATGTCAAGAATTAATCCGCAAACAGCGCTTAATCCGGGATTTGACATCACCGGCAATATCAATTTCCAGCTGATGGAATCGCAAACGATGTTAAGCAAAAAGCAGGTGGATATTCGAAATTGGGCTTATGCACCCACCATTTCCGGTTTTTACAGCTATACCAAAAAGATCATAACCACGGGATTTGATTTATCCCCTAATCATCTGGCCGGCATTTCTGCCACAGTACCCATTTTTTCCAGCGGCATGAGACGGGCACAGGTAAGTCAGGCCAAAATTGACCTCGATATTGCCCGGAGAAACCAGGACATGGTGAAGGAGCAACTGGAAATCCAAAAAAATCAATTGCTCTTCAATTACCAGAGTGCTTATGAAAACTTAAACACGCAAAAAGAAAATATTGATGTAGCCGGCCGGGTACTGAAGAATATACAGAACAAGTATCGCGAGGGTCTCGTTTCGAGCCTCGATCTGACCCAAGCCAACAGTAATTACCTCAGTGCCGAAAGTAACTACCTTTCTGCGATACTAACCTTACTACAGTCACAAACCGCACTTGAGAAATTATACAACACGATTTAAGTATCTTATAAATTATAGAACCATGAAAAATTCAAGAATCCTATCTGTTTTAATACTTGCAGCTTCTGTAGTAATATCCTGCAGCCAGAAACCTGCAGCAGAAAACACAGTCTCAGCAGCTGATACAACTGTTTACAGGGTGAAGACCATTGCACTCGAAAAGCAAAAAATATCACAAAATATTGAATATACAGCCAGTCTGCTTCCTTACGAGGAGATTCATTATGCGCCTGCCTCCCCGGGCCGGATCGAATCGATTAACGTGGAAGTCGGAACCCGCGTCAGCAAAGGCACCGTTATTGCCCGGATGGAAAGGACACAATTGATGCAGGCCAATGAGCAATACGAAAGCGCCCGTTCGAATTTCGAGCGCATGGACACCTTGTTTAAACTGAACAGCATATCCGAACAACAGTTTGAAGCAGCCAAAACACAATATGAACTGGCAAAGTCAAATGTCGATTTCCTGAACCGGAACACGACTCTGGTGTCCCCGATCAATGGAATTGTCACTGGAAAATACTATGAAAGCGGTGAGTTGTATTCCGGAGCACCTAATACCAGCGCAGGTAAGGCTGCGGTTGTTACGTTGATGCAGATCAACCCCCTTAAATTAACCGTGAATATGTCTGAGAAATATTATCCGGTCACAAAAAAAGGCATAAAAGCAACCATTACAGTGGACATCTTCCCGGGAAAAACCTTCAAGGGTGAGATTTCCCAGGTTTACCCGACGATAAGTCCGGATACCCGTACCTTTCCGGTTGAAATAGTTATCAGTAACCAGAATGAGGTTTTGCGTCCCGGCATGTTTGCCAGGGTTGCCCTGAACCTGGGTGAAATAGATGCGCTGATACTGCCAGCCATTGCCGTTCAAAAACAGGAGGGCACAAACGACCGGTACATTTTCCTGGCTGATAACAACACCGCACGAAAGGTACCTGTTGAGATAGGTTCACGATATGATGATAAACTGGAGGTGATCTCCGGTGAAATCAAAGAAGGTGACCGTGTGATCATTGCCGGACAGGAGAAACTGATGGACCAGTCAAGTATCACCGTCGTTCAGTAATTGCCGTTCGGAACAATTTATTAACCAGCATTTAAAGTTTACAGATATGAGTATATATGGAAGCGCTGTAAAAAAACCGGTCACAACCGTCATGTTATTTCTGGGCGTGATCGTTTTTGGTATCTATTCCCTCATGAGATTGCCAATCGACTTCTACCCCGAGATGGAGTTCCCGGCCATTATGGTATTCACGAGCTATTCCGGGGCCAATGCATCGGACGTGGAAAGAAACATTTCCGAACCTCTCGAAAGCAGCTTAAACACGGTGAGCGATGTAAAGCAGATTACATCCGTATCACGTGACAATGTTTCAGTTGTTACCCTTGAATTCGAATATGGCACGAATCTCGACGACGCCTCCCTGGACGTGCGTGATGCCATGGCATTGGTTACATCGTTCCTGCCAGAGGGAGCTGCGGATCCGGTTATTTTCAAATTCAGCACGAACATGATGCCCATACTTTTCTATGCTGTAACTGCTGAAGAAAGTTATGCAGGCATCGAAAATGAACTGGAAGAAAAGGTAGTAAATCCCCTGAACCGGATTGAAGGGATCGGCTCGATCAGTTTACTGGGGGTCCCCACCCGTGAGGTTGGCATCAATATCGATCCGCGAAGGATGGAAGCCTATAATCTGACCATTGAACAGATCGGCTCGATCCTCGCCGCCGAGAACATGAACATGCCCTCAGGCAATGTCGAGATGGGTGATATGAACTATCCATTGCGTGTTCAGGGTGAATTTTCCGAGAGTGACCAGATCAAGAACGTTGTGCTCGGTAATTTTGAAGGGAAAACGATCCGACTTCAGGATGTTGCCACGGTCAATGATTCGCTCAGGAAGATGAACCTGGATGAAAGAATCAATGGAAAGCCCGGCATCAGCATGATGATCCAGAAACAATCAGGTGCCAACACGGTTAAAATTGCCAGGGAAGTTACCAAGGAACTTGTTGAACTTCAAAAGACGCTGCCGTCAGATGTCCAAATATTGAAAATTTTTGACACCAGCGAATTTATCACGGATTCCATCAACAACCTGACGGAAACGCTGCTCTTTGCTTTCATTTTTGTGGTGCTTGTGGTATTGTTTTTTCTCGGAAGATGGCGGGCCACCTTTATCATTATTCTTACTATCCCGATATCCCTGATAGCAGCCTTCATTTACCTGATGGTTTCAGGCAACACCATCAACATCATCTCATTGTCAGCCTTGTCCATTGCGATTGGCATGGTGGTCGATGATGCCATTGTGGTTCTGGAAAATATCAGCAAGCATATCGAGCGGGGCAGCACGCCCAGGGAAGCATCTATTTATGCGACCAACGAAGTTTGGCTTGCTGTAATTGCCTCCACGATGACTATCATTGCCGTGTTCTTTCCCATGACCATGGTGTCAGGCATGACCGGGGTCATGTTTCAGCAGCTGGGCTGGATTGTAACCATCACCATTGGTGCATCGGCCGTGGCAGCCATCACGCTCACGCCCATGCTCAGCTCCAAGATGCTAAAGTTGGAATCCAAAAAGAAAAAGCCCGGCCGGTTCAGTCATGATCGCCTGATCCTCCCCTGGCTCAATAAACTGGATGATTTTTATGTAAAAACACTGAACTGGGCTTTGCATCATAAACGTTTTACAATCCTTATCGCCACTGCGTTTTTCATTTTCTCCATAGTTCTGGCTATCTTTTTTGTCAAGGGTGAGTTTTTCCCCCAGGCCGACCAGGGTCAGATTACGGCTTCCGTTGAACTGCAGGCCGGTGTAAGGGTAGATGAAACCGTTAAGGTTGCGCGGATGATCGATGCCTATATTAATGAAAACATCCCCGAAAAGGATTTGGTGTCCACATCATCCGGCTCCGATGATAACGCCGGGTATACCGCCTTGTTCCAGAATTCAGGATCAAATATCATCAACGTCACGATTGCACTGGTTAAAACCTCTCAAAGAGAGCGCTCCGTTTTTGAGATTGCCGAAGACTTGCGTACCTATCTGGGAACACTTCCTGAGATTGTAAAATACAATGTGATAACCGGCGAATCCGGCATGGGAGGTACCTCCAACACCGTTGACGTGGAAATATACGGGTATGACTTTAACCAGACAACGGCGCTGGCCGGTCAGGTTGCCGAGCGAATCGGCAAAATACAAGGTGCCCGCGATGTTCTTATCAGCCGGGAAAAATCGAAACCTGAATTGCGAATTACCCTGGATCAGGATAAGATGTCGCAGAATGGGTTGAATACGGCAACTGTATCAACCATGATCCGCAACCGGATTGTCGGTTTGACCGCTTCACAGTTCCGGGAGTCAGGCAATGAATACAATATTGTGGTGCGGTTTGATGAAAACTTCAGAAATTCAATCAGCGATATTGAAAACATTGCCATACCTTCGGCCTCGGGAATCTTACGCCTGGGCGAGATTGGCAAAGTAGAAGAATACTGGTCTCCTCCCAACGTAGAAAGAAAACGGCGTGAAAGGGTGGTCACGGTTTCAGTGACACCTTATAAGGTGCCCCTGGCAGAAATGGCAAACAAAATCAATGCTGAGATCGACCAGATGGAAATACCTTCGGGCATCCTGGTCGATGTGGGAGGTGCTTACGAGGATCTTACCGAATCTTTTGCCGATCTGGGTATGCTTCTCCTGATAAGTCTTATCCTGGTATACATTGTGATGGCATCGCAATTTGAATCTCTCAAGATGCCGCTGATCATCATGGCATCCATACCTTTCTCTTTCACAGGAGTGATACTTGCACTGGTCGTCACCAAAACCACCCTGAGCGTTATTGCTGCCCTGGGAGCCATTATGCTGGTGGGAATTGTGGTAAAGAATGCCATCGTACTGGTGGATTACACCAACCTGATGCGCGACAGGGATTATGAACTCGATGAGGCCATTAGGCGTGCAGGCCGTTCACGTTTACGTCCTGTTATCATGACGACTGCCACCACCATCCTGGGTATGCTTCCGCTTGCCCTCAGCCAGGGTGAAGGATCAGAGATCTGGAGACCTATGGGCATATCTGTTATCGGGGGATTATTAATCTCTACCGCGGTAACTCTTGTTGTTGTGCCTGTTATCTACCGGTATGTGGTAAGAAAGTCTGAAAGGCGGAAACAGAAGGAAACAGAAGAATTGGATTTTATGGAAGCTTAACTGAAAGGAATTATGAAAGCAATAATGATCATATACAACCAGGCCCTCACCGAAAAGGTGGAATTCATGCTTGAAAAACTGGCTATCCGCGGTTTTACGCAATGGCCCACGGTTTGGGGAACCGGAACCACCAATGGCGAACCGCGTATGGGAACCCATACCTGGCCGGAAATGAATTCGGCCACAATCACCATTGTGAATGATGACATTGTGGATACCTTGCTGGAAAGTGTCAAAAAGATGGATGCCATCAACCACGAAGTGGGTATACGGGCTTTCGTTTGGAACATTGAGAAAACGGTCTGATAGTTAACATCGAACAAGGAACACTGATTTTAGAATTTCGAAGTACCTCTGATTTTAAAGATCATCTTACGGATCTGATTGTGCTTCGTCAATCATCATTCGGTGTTCCTTGTTCAATATTCTTAAGCTAAGCGTAGTTTGCAACTACGCTTTTCCGGTTAATCATATAATATACTACCGGGATTAAAAATAAGTTCAACAGAGTTGAGGTAAGCAGTCCCCCCAGAATAACAACCGCCATAGGACTCTGAATTTCATTGCCAGGTTTATCACCACCCAGGGCCAGCGGAATAAGAGCCAGGGCTGATGCCAGGGCTGTCATCAAAATGGGATTCAGTCTGTCGGCCGATCCCCGGATAATGGTCTCCTTCAGACTCCGGCATTCGTTTTGCAAGTGCCTGTACCGCGAAACCAGGAGAATTCCGTTACGGGTTGCAATTCCAAAAAGTGTAATCAATCCAATGATAGAAGGGATGCTTAAATGACCCGAAGTCAGCACGAGGGTCAGCACCCCGCCGATGAGCGCCAGAGGCAGATTGATCAGAACCACACCTGCCAGCCGGATACTTTTAAATTCCTGGAAAAGGATGATGAAAATAACCAGTATGGATAACAGCGAAGTAACCAGTAATAACCGGGATGCTTTGGATGCGCTTTCAAACTGACCGCTGTATTCAATATGGTAGCCTTCGGGAAGTATCACCTGTTCTGAAACATTCTTTCGGATATCAGCCACAATGCTGCCCACATCGCGCCCGGAGGTATTGGCTGAAACCACCAGCTTCCGCTGAACGTTTTCACGGTTGATGGCATTCGGACCACTGACCGAGACCACATCTGCCACATACCTGAGGGGTATCTTTTCACCGGTATAGGTATCAATCAGGGCATTCCGGATGGATTCAATGCTGCTCCGGAAAGGTTCATCATACCGCAATACCAGATCAAAATTCAGATTGTCCTCATACACCTCGGCCACTTTTTCTCCGGCCAGAGCGGTCTCAACAAACCTTACCAGCTGGTTTTGCGGTATGCCATAACGGGCAAGCATCTCCCGTCGCGGACGTATCTGTATCTGGGGTATTTCAACCAGTTGCTCCACATTCAGGTCCACCAGGCCGGGAACTTCCTGAATAACATTCCGGATACTGTTGGCAAGTGTGTACATGTTGGTCAGATCGGTCCCGAATAGTTTGATGGCAATACTGGCCCGGGTGCCGGAAAGCATGGCGTCGATCCGGTGACTCAGAGGCTGCCCGATGGTTATGCTGAGTCCGGGAACAGATCCCAGGCGCGAGCGCACTTCTTCCATAAACTCCTTCTTATCCCTCCTGTCCAGTTTATAAGGAACATCAATCTCAGAGGTATTACTTCCTCCGTGGCTGTGTTCATTGAGTTCAGCCCTGCCGGTGCGTCGGCTGACATATTGCACTTCCGGAACGGACAGGAGCCTGATGTCAATCTCGCCTGTGATTTTATTGCTTTCATCCAGTGAAGCTCCGGGTAATGTTACGGCATTGATGGTTAATGTGCCCTCATTGAAATCAGGCAGGAATGAAGTGCCCAGGGTAGTCAGCAGGTAAAGGGAAACCACAAGCAAAACTCCCGCCGCCCAGATGATAGCTTTGCGGTATAGGAGCGCCTTTTCCAGGGTACCGGCATACCAGGTATTTAAACGCTGAACAAGCCGGTTGCTGCCCCGTTCATCCGATTTAAGCTGCTTCTTACCTGTGAGAAGATAGCTGGCAAGCACCGGCGTCAGCGATACCGCTACCAGCAGCGAAGCCAGCAGTGAGACGATGAAAGTGATCCCAAGTGGTTTCAACATCCGGCCTTCCATTCCGGAAAGGAAAAACAAGGGCACAAAGGCCACGATGATGATCATGGTGGCCTGAACAATGGATGATCGGATCTCAACCGAAGCATCAAATACAACTTTCAGGGCCGGTTCACGCAGTTCTGAAGGTTTCCGTATGTTTTGCTTCAACCGTCTCAGTACGTTCTCCACATCAATGATGGCATCATCCACCAGCGCACCAATGGCAATCGCCATACCGCCCAGCGACATGGTGTTGATGGTAAGTCCAAGGAGTTTCAATGTAATAATGGATAAAAGCAGTGACAGCGGGACTGCAACCAGGGAGATCATGGTTGTCCTCAGGTTCAGCAGAAAAAAGAACAACACGATGACAACGAACAGACCACCCTCGAATAACACCTTTATGACATTTCGGATGGCCGTTTCAATAAATGTGGCTTGCCTGAAAAGCTCCGGGTTTATTTCGAGCCTGTCCGGCAGGGAGGGTTTCAGGTCTTCCAGGGCAAGGTCGATCTGCCGGGTGAGTTTCAGGGTGTTGGTGTTGGGCTGCTTAAGCACCGTGAGGATCACGGCAGGTTGTGTATTCAGAAATGCATCCCCGATCCTGGTTGGAGTACCCGTTTTCATTTCCGCAACATCACTGATCCTGACAGGCTTTCCATTCATGATCTTCACCACCGTATTCCCGATGCCTTTGAGATCAGATGAACGGCCTGTGGCTCTCACGATATATTCCTGTCCAAACTCGTTGATCATTCCTCCGGAAGCATTGCTGTTGGTATTTTTCGATACATCAGTAAGCTCTTCAAGGCTGACATTAAAGTAGCGCATCTTATCCGGATTTGCCAGTATCTGGTACTCCTTGGGCAATCCTCCCATGACAACTACCTGGGAAACACCGGTCACCGAAAGCAGACGCTGTTTGACCTGCCGATCGGCAAGTGTTCGCAGATCGTACATGGACAGGGAATCGGAAGTCAGCGCAATCAACATGATCTCGCCCATGATGGATGTCTGGGGAGCAAGGATGGGTATCTCCACACCTTCCGGGAGCGCAGCTGAGACCGTTGTCAGTTTTTCATTCACAATCTGCCGGGCCTTGTAAATGTCGGTGCCCCAGTTAAACTCAGCCCATACGATTGACATTCCAAAGGTGGAAGATGAGCGGACCCGGCGAACGTCAGAAGCTCCGTTTAAGGAAGTTTCGATGGGAAAGGTCACCAGGTTTTCGACCTCTTCCGCAGCCATGCCATGGGCATCGGTGAGAACCGCCACCGTAGGAGCAGTCAGGTCGGGAAATACATCAACCTCCATGTTCAGGGTGACAATGATTCCACCCACCAGCAGGGACAACGACAAAAGTACTACCAGGAGGCGATTTTGAAGCGAGAATTTAATAATCTTACTTAGCATATCATTGTATTTCAGTGTTCGTGGGCATGTGCCGGCATGGATGATGACATGGAGGCAGCTTTAAGCAGCATCGCACCCCGTGTGACTACCCGTTCGCCGGCTGAAAGTCCTGATGTTATTACAGTGTTCATTCCGTCACTTTCACCCAGGGTGACAGCCCGTTTGGTATAACCTGCCCCTTGCAGCTGAACATATACAAAGGCACTTCCCTGCTCTTCAATGATGGAAGACAATGGTATTACCAATGCCAGTGGGGAATTCCGCGTCATGAGATAGAATTCGGCAAAAGCCCCTTCAAGCAGGCTTCCGTCATTCCTAACCTCAAAATAAACAGGCATATAATGGTTGTTTTCTGCAACTGAGGCGCCACTGGCCAGTAAACGGCCCTGAAGTTCTTCCATGGTATATATTCTGGAAGAATAGGCGGTCCGAAAATGAGCCGTCCTGATCAGGTTCAGCTGTCTGAAATACTGTTGTGGAACATCCGCACGCAGCAGCATTACCTTGTTGTCTGAAACAGTAGCGAGCTGATCGCCGGTTTCAACAAATTGACCTTCGGCAATGTTAAGTTCATGCAGATATCCTGAAAGCGGGGCATAAATTTCAAGCCCCCGTGATGTGACACTCGAAGATAAGGCATCATAGAATGCGCTGTCAGTTTTATACCGGGCCAGCGTTTCGTAAAACTGTTTATCGGAAACGATCTTTTCAGTATGTAACCTGCTGTGCCTTTCCAATTCACTTTTGCTCTGCTGAAAACGGTTCCGGGCTTCCGCGTATTGAACCGTGATATTATTGCTGGCCAGATCCTGTCCGCTCAGTGTAAAAAGCAGCTGACCCTTTGCCACCCGGCTTCCCTGGATGAGATTTTTGGAAGCAAATAATACAATGCCATTGGAACGTGCTACTACATGCTGTTTCTCTCCCGGAACCGGAAGCATCTCCCCGCTTGCCGGTATCACCGATGAAAAAGGTTGTGAAATCACCTTTTGCACCATGAAATCAGCGCTCCATGCCTGTTCCTTGCTGTAAGCGATCACTGATGGATCACTTTGCTCATCATGGTTTTCATGTGCATCCACATCGGATTGAAACACTCTGACACTATCGGTTACCTGTTCCGTCCGGTTCCCTCTTTTCAGAGAAATCCGCATCAATTGTTTGCCCAGCTCCCTGGGTTGAATACTAACACTGAAAATTCCGGGTTCTTTTGTTGCACTGGCCAAAGCCTTTATATTACCTAATTCCAATGATACCTCTCCGTCTGAACAGGGTTTATAACCGCTTAATCGCGTGATATGAATCATCAGTCCGGCATTCTCACCTTTAACCAGTGCGGGATATTCCGTAAAAAATTCAGTACTGTCTGAAAATAGGGTTGAATGAAGCATGATCCCGGAATGTATATCATTTTCTTCTGAACCTTCGGAAAACCGACTTTTCCCGTCACATGACAATGCCAAAGCACAAATCATAGCTATTGTAAGCTTGCACATGATAATAAGAATTAAGGATTTTGATTTAGGAAATACCGTCAACAACCTTTGCGTTATCGACTAAAAGAATCTATACAGGAGGTGCCCTCAGCGGGGAGGAGTTAAATAATGGCTTTTGGATTACCAGGCAGACAACTAAATCTAAATTTCTAATTCCTGATTCTATCCGTGAAAATATTTGTTGTACCTCATCACCCGTGTATTCAAAATGGATGGTCAAGATACTTTTAAATTTATTGGCCAATTGTTGTTCAATCAGCACAATGTGGCTAAAAGGCTGACAATGCCATGGATTTTTGCCCGGTTTTTCGGATTGATCAGTTTCTGATGGGGGGTGCCGGTAAACGCTCTCCTGGCATGGTTCATCACAATGATGGTGGGGAATGATGCCATGTGACATCACCAGGGCAATGGCGGAAAGAAACAGAAATGTTATGTATCTTGTTCTGATCAATTAACCAGATTAACAGGAAACAAAGATAATAAATTTGCTGGTCAGTAAAAATCAGACTAATTTAGACAGGTAATAATCCCGGTTAATATGAATATTGAAGCCTATTTTAAGATCTCCTACGGACTTTATGTGGTTAGTTCGGCAATGGATAATAAACTGAACGGATATGTTTCCAATACGGTTTTTCAGGTCACTGCCGAACCGGCCCGTTTTGCCATTGCATGCAGCAAGAATAATTATACAGCTGAAATGATACAGCACAGTCGCGTTTTTTCAATATCCGTTCTGAAAAAAGAAACCCGGCCCGATATCCTGGGAACTTTTGGTTACAAGTCCGGCAGGGATACAGATAAGTTCTCCGAATTCACCTTTAAAAAAGGAATAACAGGTGCACCTGTTCTACTGGACGATACCCTGGCATGGTTCGAGTGTAAAGTGGTTCAAATGGTTGATACAGGTACACATTTGCTCTTCATCGGGGACGTCGTAGATGGTGATTTGCTGAATGCATCCGATGAACCAATGACGTATGCCTACTACCGGGAAGTAAAAAAGGGTAAAACTCCGAAAAATGCTCCAACCTATATTAATGCAGAAAAGATGAAAGAACAGGCAAATTCAGCTCCATCCGATAAGTACTATTGTACTGTTTGCGGATATGTTTACAATCCGGCCCAGGGAGATCCCGAGCATGGCATACCTGCGGGAACACGATTCGAGGACCTGCCGGAAACATGGGCTTGTCCGGTTTGTGGCGCTGAAAAAATTGATTTTGCCATTCAGGAAACTTAATAAAGTACTACCTTTATTATCTGTAACACCCAAAGCATTATATTCTGAAGCGGTTTATTTTTGATATCAGGGATAAATTATTGCTGTACGCAGGTATCAGCATCGGAATCTTTTTGTTTATGCTTTTCTTTCAGCCCTTCCCCATCAGGTTTACTGAATTGAACAGCGTTTTGGTTTTCAATGCCGGTTTTGGCGCCATCATTTTCATCCTGCTATATCTCATTCAATTTCTCTCTAAGACTTTCAGGCTTCCCGACATGGAAGTAATGTCTTATTTCAACGATTTTGTGTTATTTCTTCTGAGCGTTGTAGCATTTACCTTCTATCTCATGTATGTCGGCCGCACTTCCATTAACTTTTACACCGTATCGAAAATTATTCTGATCTGCATCGCGCCACCGGCTATTTTATGGATTTACCGGATACGCAATGAACTGAAACAGGAGAATAATGTGCTTAACAGAGAAAATGAACTTTTGCAGAACCGGCTCCGGGATTTAAATGAGACCACCACACAGAATATCGTTGAGTTTTATTCTACAGATACTGCTTCTGAACTGCTGAAACTTTCCATATCCGATATTGTATTATTAAAATCAGCCGATAATTATGTGGAAATCTATTACATCGATCATGACAGTATCAGGAAAAAGCTTGTCAGAAACACCTTAAAGAATATTGAACAAATGTTGCGACCGTATGATCAGTTCATTCGCTGTCACAGAACATTCATCATCCATGTCGGGCACGTAGAAAGAATCCACCTCAAAATCAACTCCAGCTATGTTGTCTTGAAAAAGCTGGATGAACGAGTCCCGGTTTCCCGCCAATACGTATTAAAGTTAAAAGAGGCCATGGTCGTAAGACAGGGGTGAATGGCACTCACGGACTAATCTGCCTTTTACCAATTTCATCTGCACACACCACAAAAGCAGTCTGTTAATCCCTTCTTTTTCCTCTTTTACAGGGATGCAAATAAATTTGTGTCCGTAAATCAATAATTGTACCCATGAATATTCTGTTAGTTTGTCCTCAATATCCCGATACCTATTGGAGCTTTAAGCATGCCTTGAAATTTGTGTCGAAGAAAGCAGCACATATTCCGTTAGGACTCATAACGGTGGCTTCCATGTTACCCCGTGAATGGAATAAAAGGTTGACCGATATGAATGTTTCACTGCTTCGTGATTCCGACATTACCTGGGCGGATTATGTGTTCATCAGTGCCATGGTAGTACAATCGGCCTCTGTAAAAAGTATCATTGCCCGCTGCAAACAACTTGGAACAAAAATTGTGGCCGGAGGTCCCTTATTTACGGAAGAATCCGAATCGTATGAAAATGTGGATCACCTGGTGCTGAATGAAGCAGAAATTACCCTGCCGTTATTTCTGAACGATCTGCAGAAAGGAAAACCAGAGAAAGTATACCGTTCAGATGAATTTGCCGACATCTGCCTCACTCCTGTACCCAACTATTCATTGCTTGCCCTGGGACATTATTCCACCGCGGCAATTCAGTATTCCCGGGGTTGCCCGTACAATTGTGAATTTTGTGATATTACTGCCTTATATGGCCGGCAGGTGCGAACCAAATCACCGCAACAGGTTATTACTGAGTTGGATGCTCTTTTTCAGCTGGGATGGAAGGGCGGCGTTTTTTTTGTGGATGATAATTTCATTGGCCATCGGCAAAGGCTTAAGAATGATTTACTTCCTGCAATAATCCAATGGATGGAGGCCAACCGGTATCCGTTTAGATTTACCACCGAGGCTACCATCAATCTTGCCGATGACACTGAACTGATGGATATGATGGTTAAGGCAGGCTTTGGCCAGGTTTTCATCGGAATTGAAACACCTGAGGAAATCAGTCTGACCGCTTGTAACAAGATGCAGAACAATAAGCGAAACCTGATCAGCAATGTTCAGGCCATTCAGAAATCGGGTATGGAGGTAATGGCCGGATTCATTGTAGGATTCGACACCGACCCGCCAAACATCTTTCAACGCCAGGTGGATTTTATACAACAAAGTGGCATCATAACCGCCATGGTGGGTTTACTCAATGCTCCCCGGTTGTCGAATTTATACAAACGTCTTCAGTCGGAAGGCAGGATCGTCAAGTCATTCACCGGTGACAACACGGATTACTCCATGAATTTCAAACCGGTAATGGACAGGAAAGTGCTCGCCGACGGATACCGCAAAATCGTTCATGACATCTATTCTGCCAAAGCATTTTACGACAGGGTGCTGGTATTCCTGAAAAATTACAATCCACCCCTGACCATGTACCGGAAAATAACATTCAACAAGATCCTGGCCATGATTAAGTCAATGGTTTATCTTGGATTTATAAAGAATACCCGGAAATATTACTGGAATCTTGTATTCTGGACTTTATTCAACAAGCCTCAGGCTTTTTCACTGGCCATCACTTACAGTATTTACGGGTATCACTTCGGGAAGGTTTTTGAGGTAAGGTCATGAAGAAACCCATACTGAAAGGCAATTAGATCAATTCCTCAACTGTTTTGTTGTAGAATTCCACGGACCAGCTATTATTCTGATGAAGGATTTTATTCAAACATCCATTTTTCAACCGCGTTTTGAAGCTTCCAAATTCACCTCCCGATAAGGTATACAAAATGGAGTTGGTCAGTGCCCCATGTGACACGACAATTATTCGTTTCCCGGCATGATCAGTAGCGATTCTGGTTAACGTTTCCATTGCCCGAATGCGTAAATGTTCAAATTCTTCCTGACCGGGAATTGTACCATCGGGGAAACGGTTCCGGCGTTCTTCCGGCAGCAAACCTGAAGCCAAACCATAATTGCGTTCCTTTAACTCATTAATAACTATTATATTCTGTACTGAAATAAACGAGGCAATAATAACGGCTGTTTCATAAGCCCGTTTCAGGGGACTGGAGACGATAACGTCCCAAGATTCCCTTTTGAGATAATGGGCCAGTTTATGAGCCTGCTCATGGCCGGCATCATTAAGTTCAATATCTTCGCAGCCCTGCAACCGGCCCGATGCATTCCAGTCGGTTTCACCATGTCGGATAATGCAAATCGTAGTGGGAATTATCATCTTGACAAAAAAGATATTCTCGGTTTAGTTTACTATCTGCCGCAAAAAGTCCCCATCAATAATCAATAATTTCACTCCGTTTTCCGAAGCCGAACGGTGCGAACTCAGTTCATCGGTAACCACATAGGTCATTCCTTTGGTCAGTTTATGACTGCTGCCGTCCTTAAGCTCACTCACAAATTCACCTTCGAGACAATGCACAATATGGCCTTTTTCGCACCAGTGGTCGGCCAAATAGCCGCTCGTGTACTCCACTAATCTTATCCGCAATCCTTCAAACTGAAGGGTTTGCCAATGCGATGTACCTGTTTCACCCTTGTGTTCAACCTTTGGAATATTTGTCCAGTTGATGGTTTGAAAGGGAATGTTTGTATTTTTCATGTATGATGTTATAAATTCAATGAATTAATTTCTGCAATGGATGCGCAATCTTTCATTTTAAAGAAGATGCCAGGTTAAAAGCCCTTGATAATGAAAAAGTAAACCCGACTCCAGCTCCCATCTGAATACCATTGAAATATTGGTAAACGGGCAGGTCAACAAGTGCCGACAGGTACCAGTTTTCTGCAATAACATAATTGATCTGTGGAACCACAAAAAACAGGGTTCCACCTGATGACTCATTAAATTGCCCCGAAATTTTGTTGCGTGTTCTTATTTCATTACGCAATTGTAAAATGGCGGTCCAGTCTCCTTTCATCCATCCAAACATAAGATGTTTCGAAACGAAGAAGGAAGTAAAGACCGAATTTCCAAGCTGAAAGTCCTGCTGGTTGGGAAACATCGTTTCAACCCTGTTGGTGATAAAAAAACGAAGACCCTTTCCGGTGTTTTCCTTTACAAAAGATGAATTCAAAACAATACCATAAGCGCCTATGGAGGGCTGCACATCCACAGGCAGTTCCACATTGTCGACCTTTTGCGGAATCCTGGAAAAAGGCATCCTGACACCTACAGCGGTTGAAAAGTAAATTCTTTTAAACTGTTCAGCATAAATATTGTACTTTGCGGATACGACAGCACTGGAAAGACCTGAACCCTTAAGATGATATACAGGCTTCGTGTTATAAACCTGGGATTTATTGATAAAATATCCGAATTCTGTTTCAACGGTCCATCTGTTGGTCAGCCCATAACCTATAATACCCGAGAGGTAATTATAATATGACCTGCTGATCAGGTCAAAGTCCGAATGATGATCCTTTTCAAAATATTGCTTTCCTTCTGCATATTTATAGAAGGAAATGATCCTTAATGATTTCTTTGGCAGGACCAAAAGGTTTTCTGTGCCCCCTACAGGATTAACCGATGAAAGGCATTGTGCCAGGGAATGGAACTGGCAAATACCTGAAAAAACCAGGGTCAATATAAATATCCTATTGTACAACAATAATGATAGTTTTTATATCTGTTTGTTCATACCCATCGATAACCTGGCAGGAGATGCGACTTCCCCCACAGCCACAGGGGGCGGAGGCATATGTAACCCGTGAACCTGTTCCGAGAATAGCGCCGGATGATGCTGACCAATGGTATGTAATTTGATATCCTTTCGCCAAAGCAGTGATTCCTGTGGTTTCACCGGTTACTATGGTGTCTCTGTCGGCTATTAACGATTGAAATTCAAGCGTTTGATCAGGTTCTTCTTCTGGTGGACTATCTTTTTCGCACGCATATATTGCCAATGCGAAAACCAAAAAAATGATATTTTGTAGTTGTTTCATTCGCTAAAGATAAACTTATAATTCACTCATCTTTAATGCTCCTTACAGAAAGACCATCAACTTATTTCTAGATTAGTCAAGTAAAGTATGTTTAGCCCAATATCCAAACAAAGCAAATTTATATGAACTTATGTTCTATAAAAAATTATTTAAATCAAAACTGAAAACACTTTGATAATTTGCTGCATTGAATTATCATAATAAAAAAGTTGTACTATTTCAATTAAAATCATGGAATTCCTAACCGGCTTTTGTTGAGGTAAACCATGCCATTTATTACTTTTGTATTGATTATTTGGGTCAGTATGAAACGGGGGGCGGTTCCGGTTGTCAATGGATTAACAACATGGCTTTTAACGCCTTAGCCTGAAGAAATTAAATAAATTGAATATAAAACTTAAAAATGGATTTCACCGGACTTTATAACAGCGAAGACAAACAAATACTAAAAGCGGCCGAAGATGCATTAAATCCAAAGGTTGACAGAATACAGGAAATTGTGGAATATGCCAGGCAAACTGGCATAACCAAAATTGGTATAGCCAATTGTATATCCTTTAATAAGGAGGCAGACCGTCTCGAAGAAATGCTCATAGATGAAGGATTTCACATAGCCAAAGTAAATTGCAAATACGGACGTGTGCCCTTTGCTGATTTAGTTCCCGGTTATGTCGGCGTTTCGTGCAACCCGGCCGGTCAAGCAAAATATCTCGAGGAGCAGGGCACTGAACTCAACATTATGATGGGGCTTTGCCTGGGGCACGATATGATATTCAACGCCAAATCCAAAGCACCGGTTACTCCTTTGGTCGTGAAGGATCGTAAATTAAAGCACCAGACCTTGCTGAAATTACTACAGGATGATAGGAAATAATGCTTGGCAACATGACCACTAAACAATATTAAAGGAGCTTTGACAATACAATAAAAACTGCCAATCCAACTCCGCTTAGAAAAGCAAGACTGGAATGCTTTTTTTCTTCCCCTCGTGCCTCAGGCAAAAGGTGGGAGGCTGATACATAAATTAACACTCCGGCTACAAAGCCCAATATGAGTCCTAATGTGCTTTGGTCAAGCTTATTTATGAGAGGATAGGCTACAAATGCGCCTATGGGAGTTGTAAGCCCTGCTATCAGAAAGGCGTAAAACATGGCTCTTTTTTCCTTCATGCCCCCCTTCAGAAAAATAGTATAGGTAATAATTCCCTCGGCAAACTCATGTATTACCAATCCTGTTGCGGCTAAAAAACCGGTCAGAATACTGATGCTGAATGTAACCGTATAAATAACCCCATCAATAAACGAATGAATTCCTATTCCTTCTGCGGCAACAATTCCAAAAGCAAGAGCTTCCTTTTGCGTCAGATGTTTTATGTATTCATTGGAGAAAAACATGAACAAGAAACCCAGCAAAGCCATAAACCCTGCATAGAAATTCTTTTGTATTGCCTGGGGTAATGCCAGCATCAAGGGGGTTGAGATTAGCACTCCGGCGGCAAAACACATAAAATAGGTCTTGGCTTTTTCAGCCCATGCTCTGAATTTAAACAGTATGAACATGCCAAGTCCATTTACAATTGCAGCAAGAATGGCAAATACAGCTATCCAGATGAAAGTGCTATCATGAACAAACATACGATCCTCCTTGTATCATAGCTACTTTTTGTCTTTCAGAATGCTATTACGAATATCATCCATCCACGTATAAAAAAATTCGCATGTAAATTTATATGAACTTTTGTTCATTTAAAAATTATTTAGACTAATTTTGAATAAATTTATAGCTCCATGCCTTGTTAAAAACGATTAAATATTCCGCACGCAGTAAGAATAAAACCTTACCAGATCAAACCGGAAATTTAAACTGACTCATCTCATAACATTATGGAAGTTGAATTACATAAGCCTATAATTAAATGATTTGTATATGAGTAAAACCTGTCATAAATTTGTTGATTCTTACATAAGATTAATTCTCTTTTAATAATAAATAAATAGTAATAAAATGAAAAATCAAATTGGATTAGAATCAGGTTATGCAAACCAGATGACAGAAAAACTGAATAAGCTTTTGAGCAATATCCAGGTATTTTATATGAACACCAGGGGGTTTCATTGGAACATCACCGGAAAACACTTTTTCAAGTTGCATGAAAAATTCGAAGAATTGTATGATGACCTGAATGAAAAAGCAGATGAGGTTGCCGAAAGGATCCTGATGTTGGAAGGTAAACCTGTTCATGCATTTTCGGAATACCTGAAAATCGCTGATATTCATGAAAAGACCAATTTATCATCAGATCAGGCAACCATTAAAGAGGTTCTTGATGCTTTGCTGGTTTTGCTAAAACAGGAGCGTGAAATCGCAGCTCTTGCAGCTGAAAATAACGATGATGGAACGGTTGATCTCATGACTGGTTACATATCGGGCCAGGAAAAGACCATTTGGATGTTAAATGCTTTTCTGAAATAGATTTTGCATAAATCAACCGAATATACCATAATCGTAAAAATAATTCAAAAATCTTACTTGAAATGAACATATGTTCATTTAAAGTATTATATTTGCTTCATGAATTTACTTTGGATATGAATGAATACAATTAAAAACTACTAAAAATAAGGAATATGCCACAAGGAGACCGCACCGGACCGATGGGACAAGGTCCCAGAACCGGAAAATCATTAGGATTATGCTCGGGGTATGACACACCGGGTTTCACAAGAGGATTTGAAGGACAAGGCAGAGGTTTCGGCTTCGGACAAAATATGGGAAAAGGCAGAGGCTTTGGGAGAGGTTACAGATTTCGCAATTTCGGTAAGGGCAAAGTCCAAAACTTCCCAAATATTTATGTCATGAGTAAAGAAGATGAAATCAATCAATTAAAGTTGCAGGCAGAGTACTTTAAAAGCTCACAGCAGGTTATTGAAAAGAGGTTGGAAGAACTGGAGGGAAAAAGTGAATAGACTTTGATATCCATGTAGTTGTATCCAATACATTGCTTATTCTATTCTCCGGTTATACCGATTTAACTTTTCATTCGCAATGATCGCATTTGGTCCAATACCTTCCCGCAGACTGGGTAAAAGTTTAGGCATTAATAATATCGCCTCACATAAGATTTGCTCATACAGTTGTGTCTATTGTCAGATTGGAATTACCCGAAACAAATCTGAAGACAGAATGGCGTTTTATGAACCCGATCTGCTTTTCAGCGAGGTCGAAAAGCATCTCTTGAAACTGGATAAGGAAAATTTTCCTGATTATCTGACTTTTGTGACAAATGGGGAACCCACCCTGGATATCAACCTGGGAAAGGAGATACGCCTGCTGAAAAGACTAAATATACCTGTCGCTGTTATTACTAATTCTTCGCTCCTTTACGATCCCCTGGTCAGGGAGGAATTGATGGAAGCAGATTGGATTTCAGTGAAAGTGGATAGTGTTGACGAAGAAATATGGAGAAAAATCAATCAGCCATTGCCTTCCTCTGATTTGGGAAAAATACTCCGTGGACTGGAAATGTTTTCGCTTTCTTATCCTGGTTCTTTGCATACCGAGTCCATGCTTCTGAAAGGATACAATGATTCCATTCCCCAATTGAAACAAACGGCTTCATTGATTGCCACACTAAATCCTGAAATGGCTTATCTCTCGGTGCCTACCAGGCCCCCTGCCCTAAAAGAAGTAAGGCCTGCCACATCTGCATTTCTAGCAAAAGCCTGGAATATTTTCAGGGACCTGAATATCCAAACCGAATTATTAACAGGTTTTGAAGGTACTGGAACGGGTATAACGGGCAATGCTTATGAAGATATTTTAAATATAACAGCTGTTCATCCATTGCGGGAGGATACCATGACGGAATTACTGAGAAAAAACAAGGCTGATGAAAATGTTGTTCATGCTTTAATTAAACAAGGTATAATTAAGGCTACCCACTACAAGGGTAAAACATACTATATAAGAAGTTATCATTGCAAATAGTAAAATGATCCTGCCGATAATTAAATATGGTTCCCCGATATTGAGAGAAAAATCTTTCGCTATTGATCCAGGAGACTATTTTATAGTAATGGCCCAAAATATGCTGCAGTCTCTGAAAAACGCAGGGGGTATTGGATTAGCCGGCCCACAGGTGGGACTATTGAAGAATATTTTTATTATTGACACCACACCCATGAAAGAAGAGGGAATAATTCCGGTTGAAAAAGTTATCTTTAATCCTGAAATCGTTCATTATGGTGATGAAGAGGTTTATTGTAAAGAAGGTTGCCTGAGCATCCCCGGAATCATCAATGAAGATGTTTCACGTGCCAAAGAAATCGAGGTCAGGTACAGGGACGAAAACTTTAATGTTCGTGAGGAAGTTTTGAATGGATTGGTTGCGCGTATCTTTCAGCATGAATATGATCATTTGCGGGGAATTTTATTTATTGATAAACTGAGTTCTATTCGGAAAAAATTGATCCGAAGTAAATTGCGGGAAATTATCAAAACCCAGAAATACCATAACACTTCGAAATAGAAATGCCGAACAGAAGACGAAACAGAAGGATAACCATGCTTCCTCCCATGGAGGGATATAAACCATTCGGAATCCCCATGCGCGATTTGGGATCTGTTGTTCTGTTGTTCGAAGAATTTGAAGCCATCCGGCTGTCAGATTATGAAAATCTCACGCAGGAAGAAGCCGCTGAGAAAATGAATATCTCCCGGCCAACTTTCACCAGATTATACGACAAAGCCCGTAAAAGTGTGGCCAAAGCTTTTGTTGAAGGGAAAGCCATAATCATTCAGGGAGGAACATATATCGCCGAAGATTACTGGTACAAATGCCAGGACTGTCATGAAACCATTGCCACAATTAAACCCATTACACAGTGCAGAAAATGTGATTCGGAAAAAATTACCCCGCTGAATCAAAAAATCACGGAAAACAAAGGATGAAATTGCATATCTGATAATTCTTCATTGAAATTAAAAACCTGCTAGAAAACAAAATCCAGTAATCTTTTGACAAGTCCTGCCAACGCAATGGCAAAAAAGATTTCCAGCGCGCATAGGATCAAAGTCTTCTTCCAGCCGTATTCATTCCACAAAACAGAAATGGTAGCCACACAGGGAACGTAAAACATACTTACAACCGCCAGGGTGATCATTTGTTGCGGGCTAAGCACATCGGCAAAATGGGTGGTCCCCAGGTAGGCCGCAAGCATTACAAGTATCAGTTCCTTGCGCAAAACGCCAAATATCAGCAATATTCCGGTTACTGCTGGCAATCCAAGCCACTTCACAGTAATGGGACTTAAGAATGAAGAAATTGCCGGCATCCAGCCTGCCATATCAATGGCACGAATAACAACCCCCGATACGATTACGACCGGAGCTGCAATATAGATAAATTCCTTCAGGGAATCCCAGGTCTGGGAAAATACCGTTTTCAGTTGCGGGGCCTTATAATCGGGCATCGTCATAATGAGTTCCACGGGTTCCCCCAGTAACAATTTGGATGATATCCTGCCTGCCACAAAAATCATGATCATGGCAAAAACATATAAGCCCAGTGCCCACAGGAGCCCGACGTATTTGCCCACAAGACCGAAAACAATTACAGACACGGCCGAACATGGGACGAGTGTCACCAGCACAGCCGTAATGAATCTTTCGCGTCGGGTCTCCATTATGCGACAGGAGAGGCAACCAGGCACATTGCATCCCAATCCAATGATGAATGAAATACAAGCCTTGCCATGGATCCCCATTTTGTGCATGAGATGATCCATGAGAAAAGATATTCGGGCAATATAACCCCAATCCTCCAATACATATAACATGACATAAAACGGCAGGATGTATGGGAAGGCAATCTGAACAAGCGCCAGAACACTTTCAACGGCTGCCCATCCTAAAGATGCCAGCGAGGACACACCAACAGCTGTGTTCCACCAGTCATGAAATTGGGCAAACAATGTATCGAATAATCCTGAAAGCCAGTTCCCAAAGGTAAAAACAGTGAAAAACATTCCCCCCATGATCAGTACCATGACAATATACCCGGAAATTTTATCCATGGTAATGGCATCCAACCTGTCATTCAGGCTTGTTGTTCTGCTAGGTAAAATTGTTTCTATTTCCCTGGTTATCTGGTAAGCCAGATGGCTTCTTTCATCAGCAATAACAAGGGAGGAATCGTGTCCGTGCATCTCTTCCAGATGGTGACAAAGTTCTTTTGTCTTTTCCAGGATTTCTGGCTTTTGATCACCTGCCAGTTTGGTTATGTCTTTGTCTTTTTCAAGCAATTTGATGGCTATCCATCTTGCCGGGTAGGAAAATTCATTAACCTGGATAAGTGACGTCAACTGTCCGATACAATCTTCAATTTCTTTCCCGTACCTGTGAACCTCATGACTTGCTCTATTACCTTTAATTTTAAGAATCTCGTCGATAAGATCTGTTAATCCGTAACCACGAGATGCGACTGTTGGTATAACAGGCGTATTGAGCATGCCCTGCAGCTTTTTATATTCAATATTTATCCCTCGTTTTTTTGCCAGATCGCTCATATTTAAGGCCAATACGAGCGGACATTCCAGCTCAAGCAATTGAAGCGTAAATATCAGGCTTCTTTCAAGATTCGTAGAATCAACCACGTTAATCACACAATCTGGATGATGATGAGTAATATACTCTCTTGATATTACCTCCTCAACAGAATATGTGGTTAAGGAGTAAATACCCGGCAAATCAAGTACATCAATGGTGTAATCCTTATAAAAAAGTGTACCCTCGCGCTTTTCAATTGTTTTTCCGGCCCAGTTGCCAATATGCTGATGCAGTCCGGTTAAATTATTGAACAACGAAGATTTCCCGGCATTCCCCTGGCCTGCTAATACAATTGTTATATGATTGTTTTCAGGCATTAAAGTCCATAATTATTTTCTGAGCCAGTCCCCTTCCAATGGCAAATTTTGAACCGCAAACCTCAATATGCATAGGCCCTGAGAACAAAGTCTTTCTAACTACTCTTACCATTGTTCCCGGAGTCAATCCAAGATCAGCCAGTCTTTTTGTAGCTTTTTTGCCACCGGCTACCGCAACAACTAAACCTGTTTCACCGCTTTTCATCTCAGATAAAAGCCGGTTTCTTTTCTCAGCAATCATGTTAACTAAAATATCAATAGGTGAACATCAATTCAATTAAGACCGAAAAAGATTATTTTTCCTCGACATGCCGTAAACCTTCTGCAAAGAGATTATTAATATGTTTATCATCCAAAGAATAAAAAGCCAGCTTACCCACCTTGTTGTATTTTACCAGTTTCATATTTCTCAGGGTTTTCAGCTGGTGAGAAATAGCGGAGTTAGTCGTTTCGATGATGCTTGAAAGATCACTAACACACAACTCATCTTCCTGGCAAAGGGCAAAGATTATTTTAGCACGGGTGGGATCACTCATCGCTTTAAATGTTTCTGCCAGGTAATGAAAACATTTTTCGGTCTTCATTTTTTTCTTTACTGAAATCACTTTTGCTTTTTCTACGCTGTTTGGCAAATTTTTACGAGGACTTGGTTTTTTCATAGGGTATTATATGAACAATTGTTCAATCGTTTTACAAATATAGCTTCTCATTTTTAAAAACATAAGTTATTTGACCTTTTTTAATTATCCGGGTTTTAATAAATTCGTATGATTTATAATACAATACCATGGCAAGAAATGGTTCATCCCGCTATATAAGCCGGAGGGATTTTGCCCGAAAAAGCATGATCGCAGTTGCCGGCATTGGAACGATCAGCCTGGCCGGTTATGGAGTTTACAATAAAAAGAAATTAAGAAGCCTGAACAACATACTGCGTATGGGACATTGCGCTCCAAGCGTTATGCAGACTCTGACTGAATTAAACGACATTAATAACAGCAATTTGGTTCTCTATGCCGGAGCAATGGCGGGAGGTATAGCCGGTTCTGATATGGAATGTGGAGCCCTTACAGCTCCTTTGATGTTTATGAGTTCCCAGATGACTGATTCTGTTCCGATTGAAGAAAAGTTGGGAATGATCCATAAATCACAGGTATATTATAATGAATTCACAAGGTATAACAATACAAGTATCTGCAGGATCATTCAGGGGAATGGCATGTCATCATGTATAAAAGCCGTCTGTGGCATTCATCAGCTTTATTCAACCGCAATATCAGGTTCAGGTGAACTGTCTGAAGAGAAAAAAGAATCCTTTTCGCTTCTGTTAGGTGAATTCGACAAGAATGCATTTCATTGTGCCCAAAGCGTGCTGAAAAATTTAGGTGGAAAGGTAACGCAGACAAAAGAGTTGCTCAATGCTTCCTGGATATTTGCTGGGGGAATAGCCATGATGAACCGGACCTGCGGCGCTCTTGCCGGAGGCGTTATGGCATTAAGTGCTGCAACTGCCAAAATGGAGAACGACTATTCGAGGGTTGCCCGGATGAACTGGCTCCTGATGCACAACAGAACTGAAGAAGCCATGAACGAAGAAATGAATAATTTCAACCGGTCTATTCGGCTAAGTGAAGAATTGGGCTCATGGTTCCATAGTGAATTCGGTTCAACAAGCTGTTATGGAATCTGGGGTTATAATTTCGCAAAAACAAAAGATAGCGAAGGATACATAACGGGAAACTGTTTAAAACATTGTAAGAACATTACAGATGGTGTAGCCATGAAGATACGATCCATGATATAAATATACCAATGTTGTATTCTAACTTTTCGTGTTTTATAAGGTAATGCAAAAATAAACTTCCTCACCCATTTACCCAAACAACTTTACCGGTATGGTTGTAAAACACCCGTTGCCCTATATGCTGGAGAAGCCAGGCATATTTTTCAACACCTGAACAATGACAAACGCCAATGGCACGTGGCGAAATTCGATTGAGATAATCCGCCAGCGTTTTCAGTTTATCCTCACTGTTGGCCTGTATGTGAAACCCGCCCAAGATGGTTTCAACCGGAAAATCAAATTCGGTCCTTGCAGCCTCCAGAATGTTAATGATACCGCGGTGCGAACAACTGCTGATAACCGACAATTGTTTGTTTTCTGTTATGGCCATGTAAAGCTCATCCTTAAATGTGTCTTCAGCGAGTTCATCGCCGACTTTTACCTGCAACCGGCCGTAATTGGTATCTTCCGGATACCTCACCGGTATATTGGGCATAATAAAGATGCCTTCATCCAGTTCAATACGTTGATCAACATAAACAATCCGCTTATCTAAAAGCGAGTCGTACAACACACCGATAAATTTTCCCTGCCCATGGTATTTGGGATGGAAAGCTTCCCTTTTAATATAAACCTTGGCCTTGGAGTTGATTTTTAAAAACGGATATAATCCGCCGGTATGGTCGTAGTGGCCGTGACTGATCACAACCGCGTCAATGGCAATGAGGTCAACGCCCATCATGCCGGCATTGTGAATGAAATGACTGGTCTGGCCCGTGTCAAAAAGGATCTTCTTATGTCTACCTTCCAGGTAAAAGCAAAGACCGTGCTCAGCAAAAAGATCTTTTTGGTAAACCAGATTTTCAATAAGGGTTACTATGCGCATTTTATATGCATCTTAAATTCTCAGGCATAATTGGCTTACCCAGGTCAGCATTCTTCAAGCCTTTGTATTTTGCTTCAGGATCATAATGTATGCCAAGCTTATCCAAAACAGGCTCAACAGTTACCTGGTGGACCTGCAATCCCATATCCCAGGGATCATACCCAAGCAATAAACCTGACAATTCTTCATAGGTCAGAACAGGAATGCCAAAGCCATTCTCACCATATGTTTTTCCTTCCATTTCAGCAATTGTATATTGCCAGCGGTCCAGGAAGAATGTGCATCCCGGGCAGTTGGCGATAATCAGGTCGGGCTTATAGGCCTGCATCGATTCGAATTTCTTTTTCGAATTCGCCACCGAATAACCCCGGTTTGATTTCAACAGGTATTGTCTGAATCCAAATCCGCAGCAATGACGGCGTTCAGGATAATCTACCTGTGTCCCGCCCCATTCGTCGATCAGTCCGGCCAGCACATAAGGATATTCAGCACCACCGATTCCCTTTTCAGGAAATATTTTGGCATAATGGCAGCCAATATGGTCAACCACGTTCAGAGGTTCTCCTGTCAGTGCATTGACCAATCTGTATTTTGCTTTGGAAGCTATTTCTTTCCTGAATTTAAAAATAATATCGCTGGCGTGAACCAGATTGGCTGGTATTTCGAATGTTTTACCCGTGGCTCGTTTCAATGCTTCCCTTGTATTCTTCAGGGTATCCGGGAAGAATTTCCAGGATTCCAATACCTCGGAATAAATGCCAAATGAAGTTACACACGAACAGACGAAATTTTCATAACCGGCCTCCTTCATCAGGGCAAACTGGTGAGCCACAACTGTCATGGTGGTCTCAAAAGGCAGAATGCCCGAATGATAAGCAATACCTGTACAGGTCGTTTGCCGGACATCATCGAATATGTCTTTGCCGAGTTCCTTCCCGATAATCTTCAGAAAAACATCTTCAGCCGCGGGGAATACGTTTTGCCGTATGCAACTGCGGGCAAAATAGTAATGATCATCAGCAATTTCCTTCTGGTAAGCCTGCCAGTTTTGGTTTTTATTCAGCATTTTCATTGAAATCACTTTTTATTCCTCATACATCTTCTTGAAATAATCGCAATCATTGGTGGCATCCATATCTATACCCAGCTTTTCGGCGTTTATGCGACTATAATGCTCAATTTTTTCAAATCGTTTCGTTGCACCGGTCTCATCGAAGATCTTTTGCAGATTCTGCATGGATTCCTCGGGAATATTTCGCAAAGAACCACTTTGCTCCTTTCCATAACTTGTGCCAAGCCTTTCCAGGATTTCTTTGCGGTTCTTCTGCACCCAGTCCCAGATAGGACCCTGTTCAGGATACATACCGGTATTAACCTCATCCACGTATACACAGTAACCATACTTTAGAATATGGTCTCCGACAGTGCGCTTAATGGCCAGTTGTCTTTGCCCCTGTTCACTCTCAATAAATAATCCCGTATCGATGGATAGTGATCTCAAGGCCTGAATAATATAACCAGGAACGTTTTCACGCGGGCACCGGGTTTTGCATGAAAGACATTCTCCGCACTTCCAGATGGTATCGGATTTTAATAGTTCTTTCAATGTTTCTTCGTTGTTTTGCTGGACCATATCAACCACAATGCGGGGATCATAATCACTGACCGCTGCAGCAGGGCAAATGGCCGTACAGGTGCCACAGTTGATGCAGGCCCTGAGTCCTTCAACAATGCGGAAGTCTGCTTTTAATCGTTCAACCAGCGTAGCCATAACCGATTATTGTCTCATTTTTGCAGCAATTATTTCAGCCGCTTTGATTAAAGGATATCCTGCCGGCGAGGCAGTTAAACAGGGATGAGTGCCGATCTGGGAAGTAAGTAATGAATTCACGGACATCCGGTTCTCTATGATCAGGCCGATCACATTGGTCAATTCACCGGCGCTGATGCCACCAATTACTTCACCGCCGATAATTACTCCTGAATACCTGGCAGCAATTAATTTCACCAGTTGCTTATGTGCATCGGGTAAATTCCCGGGATGGCGATCAACCCCTTCGAAAGAACCCGACAGGATAGCTATTCCTTCTTCAATGGCCCGGTTCTCTGTCAAACCTGCAGTTCCAAAACCGGTATTACCTATTGCCGTAGAATAAATGCCGATGGTACCGCTGAATGTCTTCACCACGTTAATATCAAAAAGATTAACGCCGGCAACCCTCGCCTCAGCGCAGGCAGTTGAAGCCAGCATGGTGGGTACCCTACGTCGGGTAACAAAATCACGCTTCTGAGCACAATCACCTACCGCAAAAATATCAGGTTCGTGGGTGCGCATATACTCATCTACAGCAATAAAACCGCTCTCATCGATGAAAATACCTGATTTCATGGCCAATTCACTGTTGGGTTTATATCCCATGGAGAGTATTACTGCATCAGCAGAAATTTCTTCACCATTTTCAAGCCTTACCCTGGATACCTTGCCATTGCCGACAATTTCAGTCACGCCATTGCCGGTAATGATCTTCACGCCCCTGTCATTTAAAATACCAGCAATACGGTTTGACAATTCTTCATCAAAAGCAAGGCTTAAAATATTCGGGAGTTTCTCCACAAGTATAACCTCATGGCCTCTTTTTTTCAGTTCATCGGAGAACTCAACCCCGATAAACCCAGCCCCGATAACAATAATGTTTTTGATTTTTTCCAGCTTGGCATTCATTTCATCGAGATAACACTTGTCTTTAGGAATTACAAATACATTTTCCAGATCCGCTCCTTTCAGCCATTTTGGTTTTACAGGAGTTGAGCCTGTCGCAATGACAAGCTTTTCATAACCTATTTGTTCACCGTTTTCCAGCACAGCAAACTTGTTTTCCTTGTTGATTGAAACTACTTCATTCACAATGGATTCAATACCCGCTTTTTCAAGCATGTTATCAACAGGCATGATGTTTTGCTGACTGCTTTCGAGTGTTCCAAAAATATAGGGTATTCCGCACGGGACCATCATCTCCTTCTGTTTCTTTACCAGAATGAAGCTTTTTTCAGGCCATGAGGATTTACCTGTCAATGCCGCCACCATTCCTGCAGCACTTCCGCCAATGATCAATACATCAGTTTTTTTCATATATGGTCGTTTCTTTAAAAATTAAATTATATCCTCTCGTGTTTTAGATTGCATTCTCAGTTATTGTCATACATGAGAAGGTTCACGTTTATGGTTAGCCTCCAAAGCTTTTAGAAAAAACTCAGGTGTCATGCAGGGCTTCCAGGTTTTCTTACAAACGAAAGCCAGTTCGGTTTCTGCTACGTTGACCAGTTCTCCGTTTTCGTTGTAAAGTTTATAAGCAAACCATATTCTCGCTCCTTTCAGGTTTTTAAGTACAACCTTTACGGTAAGCAGATCATCGTAATGAATGGTTTTGATAAACCTGAAATTCATTCGGATAACCGGCAGCAGGTAACCTGCTTCTTCAATCGACTTGTATGTGATCCCCAGATTGCGAAAAAATTCCCATCTGGCAGTCTCATAATATTTCGGATAATTTGAATGATGGACTGTTCCCATCTGATCAGTTTCGGGGTAAGCAACCCTGAATTTATGTTCATACTCCATCATGACCTATTAAATCAATTTACGAGTTCTGCTTTTTTGTGGATAATTCCTTTGAGAAGATGATCGAAACCTTCTTTTACTCCCTTGTCGTTAAATAATTCATTAAGCCTACCGCCATCACATACTGAGCAAATATTCTCATTTACAGGAATTTGGGCTAATAAAGGTATGGCATGGGATTTTGACAAGGCTTCGCCTCCACCTTGCCCAAATAAAAAATACTTTTCATCGGGATGCTTTGCCGGAGTGAACCAGGCCATGTTTTCCACTATACCCAAAACGGGAGCACCAACATGCTTATCGCGGAACATGCCGATAGTCTTTTCAACGTCTGACAGAGCAATTAACTGTGGCGTCGTAACAATTATAACTCCCTCTATTTCATATTGCTGAAGCAGGGTAATGTGAATATCTCCTGTTCCCGGAGGTGTATCAATGATCAGATAGTCCAGTTCTCCCCAGGCCGTATCGTTAATCAACTGTTTAAGTGCATTTGATGCCAGGGGACCACGCCATAGAACGGCTTGCTGGGCATTGATGAAGAAGCCCACTGACATAAGTTTAATGCCAAACCTGATGATCGGTTTCAGGATCGTTTTACCCTCCTTTTCTTCAGCATCCGGTCGCTCGTTGTGCAAATCAAACAATACGGGTATGGAAGGTCCATATAAATCGGCATCCATCAAACCGGTTGAATAACCTTCCATGGCCAGGGATAGAGCCAAACCTGCCGCTACAGTGGATTTGCCTACTCCTCCTTTACCCGATGCAACAATGATTATATTTTTGATACCGGGCAATTTTGTCTTTTCAATTTCCTGGTGTTTATTCATCGTTAATTATTTTATTCCAAATATGAATGATTTCTTTACTGGCCTCAGAACCGGGAAGCCATTCCGTGATGCTCTTACAATTCAGCATGGCTTCAACTACGCCAGGTTCGAAGGGTATTTTTCCGGTAACCGGTATCTTCCTGTCATAACACCAGTCGGCGATCTGACGGGTAATATCCATGTTCAAATCGTATTTGTTAATAACAACGTACGATTTAACTTTAAAATTCCCGGTTAATTCCAGGATACGTTTCATGTCATGAAAACCCGATCGGGTAGGCTCGGTGACAATAACAACCTTCCTGACTCCTGTCACCGATGAAATGGCCGGACAACCTATACCTGGGGGACCATCAATAATAATGGTTTCCCATCCGGTTTGCTTTGACAATTCACGAGCTTGTTTCCGGACAACACTCACCAGTTTGCCCGAGTTTTCTTCACCAGGCTCCAGACGGGCATGAACCATCAGTCCTTTTCGGAACTTACCTTCATACAAGCTGCTTTTATCGCTAAGAACCATGTTGATGGCCGTTTTGGGACATATTCGCATGCACAACATGCATCCGTCACAGGCGGTTTCAGAGATTATTACTTGATTATCCACCAAGGAAATAGCTCTAAACCTGCAATATTGTATGCACAAACCACAACTATCACATATCTGATAGTCGATCATTGCTTTTTGACCTGAAACGAACTGTTCCTCATGGTAATTCTCCGGCTTCAAAATAAGATAGAGATTCGAAGCTTCTACATCGCAGTCTGCCACCACCACTTCTTTTCCCAGTGTTGCGAACGCTGCACTCAGGCTTGTTTTACCGGTTCCACCCTTACCGCTCAGAATGGCTATTTCAGTCATGTGTCCTGACATTTCAAATGATCCAACAGCTTCATAAACTGAATGCGATAAGCCGGAATGACTTCCGCCAAAAGACGGCCTTCAGAATAAATGCGTGCTATTTCTTTTTCAAATGGTATTTCCATTAGCAGGGGGATTCCGTTTTGCTCAAGCCATTCATATACATCCCTGTTGCCAAGTCCCGCCCGGTTAACTATGACACCAAATGGTTTACCAAGGTGTTTAAGTGTGGCAGCCGATAATTTCAGATCGTTCACTCCAAAGGGTGTTGGTTCAGTTACCAGAACAACATAATCGGCCTTTTCAACAGTTGCAATGAACGGGCAGGATATTCCGGGGGGCGAATCCAAGATTGACAGGGATTCACCATTCAACTTCCTGATGGTCTGCCGGATCACTGGCACCGGAGAATAGACTCCCACATTGGCACTTCCTTCAATAATCTTTGCCTGATCATTAACCACCATTGTTTTAATTTGGCCTAGTTGTTTAATTTTCTCGGTAATTGCTTCGTACTGACAAGCCACCAGACAGGCACCACAGTCATGGCACAATTCATCAACTACCTGAATAAAACCCGATGGCGGCAAATACACAATGGCATGATAATTACAGTATTCATGGCATTTTCCACAGAAAACACATTTGTTGACATCGATTACGGGAATGTTTTGGCTGACGGTCTCTGAATGCACTATCTCCCCCTGAATAAATTCGGCAACATTGGGTTCTTCAGCGTCGCAGTCAGCCAATACAACTGAAATTCCTGCCTGTTGTGCTGAATAAAAAAGATTGGTTGAAACCAGGGTTTTACCTGTTCCTCCTTTGCCGCTGGCAATAGCAATCTTCATTTATTCAATGATCACAGGCGTTATTTCCGGTTACCAATGAATTTTTTAACCAGTCGGCAACAAGTTCTTCAGGAGCCTTTGGCTGGGCACCTACATTTACCCTGATATGCTGTGCTTCAAATAAACTGATTGCACGCTGCCCCATGCCTCCTGCAATAACATCAGTGACGCCACGCTCGGCAAGCCAACCGGGCAATAAACCAGGTTCGTGAGGGGGCGGAGTGATCAGCTTTTCATCGACTATGGTGTTGTTTTCCACATTGATTACGGCAAACTGCTCACAATGGCCAAAATGGGAACACAAACGTCCGTTCTCCAAAGGAATTGCAATAGTATATTTCATCGTTATTTATTTAATGTTAGACTTATTTTCCGCCGCTCCTCAGCCGTTTTCCCTTACCATTTCCTCCACCTGCCCTCCGGCGTAACCCCATACCCTTTCCTAATTTTTCATCAGCTTCCTCTTCTGATATTTTCCGGCATCTGCCCAAACCACGTCCGGTAGCAGCACCTCTGTTTTGAGGTCCTTTTCCATCCATTTGTGCCATCTTGTTTAGTTTTTTGTATTGATTAATTCGATTATCTCACTGATCTTCTTTTCAGACTCATGAATTACAATCAGCTGAATCTGAAGACTGTCAAACAATGATTTTACCTTAGCACCAAATTCTCCGGAAACAACTTTCCTTGCTCCTTTCGATGCCACAAGCTGAGCTGATGCCGGCCCGGCGCCCTCTACATTATCTTTGTTTGGATTTGGAATAAACTCTGTAGAATGGCTTTCCGTATCATAAACAACAAAATAGGAACACCTTCCAAAACGGCTGTCCAGCCTTGCATCCGGACTATTCCCGGTAGATGTGATTGCAACTTTCATATTTTAACAATTATTAGTTTCTTTTACACGATAATTCGGTTGGGAATTCTCTTTGCATTGTGCAATATCCGAAGAACTACATAGCGCACAACAGGTTACATCTTCTTCCTTTGCCGGATGATTAAAAAGGCAACCACAAGTGTTGCAGGAATACCAATCACTATCGAAATACACCTTACCGCCTTCAAAGACAATTGGTCTTCCTAACACGAATGCCTGGGCCACTTTACGCCTCGCACTTTCGTAGATTCGGGCAAAAGTGGGTCGGGAAATGCTCATTTCCAGGGCGGCTTCAACCTGTCCGTGTAACTCATAATCACTCAATCTAATGGCCTCATATTCTTCATAATTAAGCACTACGGGATTGTTCTCTTCAGGCAGTCCGATTGGCCTATACCCCTTGAAATGAGGGGGATTAGTCATTCTCCGGATACGTTTGGGTCGGGCCATATTATGAGCGATTGTTCGTTACAAATGTAATGAACATTTGCTTAATACAAAAATATTTTTTACTTTTGTTAACGATAGTCAATGTGTGTTGCAGGATGTAAAAAGATATCAAAAATGAAAAAAGCAGAAATAACTAAATCAGTAATACTAAAATGGAGTTTAGTAATTGCCGCATTGCTGTTTGCCGATTGGCTGATTATGGTCATCCTCGGATGTTTCTCAGGCTTATGTCGTGCCAATGAAAAGTATTTCTGCACGGTTTATTGCAAAATTGGTATCGTATTGCTGTCTTTTACATTGTTGCTTTTCGGATATTTTATTTACAAGACTTATCGGAAAAAATAGGAACTTCTTATCCCCTATAGCAATTCCGTTTGATAACTGCATATGCCGGAATAACATTTTAGGTGTAATCTTTTGTGATTGCCATCATATTTTATACTTTTGTCGAACTTTGAAAAAAGCAGTTTACCGGAGTTTGGAGAGGTGGGTGAGTGGCTGAAACCAACAGTTTGCTAAACTGTCGTACTGGGTAACTGGTACCGGGGGTTCGAATCCCCCCCTCTCCGCAAAAGAAAATCAATCCCTGGCGAAGCCCGGGATTTTTCATTTTAAAAAGGCCCAAACTCGTTTGAGGCCTTTTTAAAATGAAAAAGACCGCCAGCGCGGAGCGATGGAGGGATACCGCCAGCGCGGAGCGATGGAGGGATTGAATTTCTTTTGCAGGGATCCCTCATATGGGATCACGTAGTAATCCAAGACCGCCAGCGCAAAGCGATGGAGGGATACCGCCAGCGCGAAGCGATGGAGGGATTGAATTTCTTTTGCAAGGATCTCTCATATGGGATCACGAAGTAATCCCCTTAAAAATAACATCGAACAAGGAACACCGAATTTAGAAGGTTGAAGGTGTAAAACACCTCATCGTTCAGATTAATTATTATCTTCGCACCGGAAAAATGGATATCCTATGTTTGATTTCGAAAAGCTTGATGTTTATCAAGTAATTAAAGCTAATAATTCAAAAATCCTGAAGTTTATTTTTGCTCATCCAACTATGGATCTGTATATTAAAGACCAATGGAAGCGGGCAAATCTGAGCATCATTTTAAATTTGGCTGAAGGTACCGGACGGATGACGAATTCCGATAAAAAGCATTTTCTTACGATTTCGCGGGGAAGTGTTTTTGAATCCGTAGCTATTCTGGAAACAGTTAAAGAACTGGCTTTGATCGAAGAGAATTTGTTCACGGAATTTTATGACAGCTATGAGCAAATCTCCAAAATGCTGCTGGGGATGATACGCAGTTATTCAACTTAGTAATCCTTGCCTCGCCGCAAGGCAGGCAAAATATCACACTTCAACCACACTCACACCCACACTCACACACTAGTCCGGGGTGTAGCCCCGCCGATGGCGGGGTTCCTGGTTTGGGAGTTCTTTATGTATTTCGGGGTGTAGCCCCGCCGATGGCGGGGTTCCTGGTTTGGGAGTTCTTTATGTATTTCGGGGTGTAGCCCCGCCGATGGCG
>JBGSSF010000006.1:0-130030 GCA_041737175.1 Bacteroidales bacterium | reverse complement strand
AACGAGCATAACACGAACAACTGTCCGGGCACAGCAATAAACGTGGATGTATGGATAGAGCCCACAGTCACAATCGCCGCAACAGCCGATACGATCTGCAACGGAGGAACCACCGACATTCCTGTAACCAGTGATAACACAACAACCAACGGCATACGTTACACCTGGACGGTAACCGACAATCTGGACGTAACAGGAGAGACGGACAGCGATGCAACGGGACAGATCATCGGCACATCGATCCAGCAGACGCTGAACAACAACACCGATGTAGCACAGAGGGTGACCTATACAATCACCCCCTGGCCCATCAACGAGCACAATACGAACAACTGTCCGGGTATCCCGGTCAGCGTGGATGTATGGATAGAACCCACGGTTACCATTGCCGCAACATCCGATACGATTTGCAACGGTGGCATCACCGATATTCCTGTAACCATTGATAACACAACAACCAACGGCATACGTTACACCTGGACGGTAACCGACAACCCGGATGTGACGGGAGAATCGGACAGCGATGCCACAGGACAAAACATCGGCACATCGATCCAGCAGACCCTGAACAACGGTACCGATGTAGCCCAGAAGATTACCTACACGATAACCCCCTGGCCGGTGAATGAGCATAACACGAACAACTGTCCGGGCACAGCAATAAACGTGGATGTATGGATAGAGCCCACAGTCACAATCGCCGCCACGGCCGATACGATCTGCAACGGAGGCACCACCGACATCCCGGTGACCAGTGATAACACAACGACCAACGGCATACGGTACACCTGGACGGTGACCGATAACCCGGATGTGACGGGAGAGTCGGACAGCGATGCAACTGGACATAACATCGGCACATCGATCCAGCAGACCCTGAACAATAATACCGATGTTGCCCAGAAGATTACCTACACGATAACCCCCTGGCCCATCAACGAGCATAACACGAACAACTGTCCGGGCACGGCAATAAACGTGGATGTATGGATAGAGCCCACGGTTACAATCGCAGCCACCGCTGATACAATCTGCAACGGCGGCACCACCGATATTCCTGTAACCAGTGATAACACCACGACCAACGGCATACGATACACCTGGACGGTGACCGATAACCCGGATGTAACGGGAGAGACGGACAGCGATGCCACTGGACAGAACATCGGCACATCGATCCAGCAGACGCTGAACAACGATACCGATATAGCCCAGAAGGTGACCTATACAATCACACCCTGGCCCATCAACGAGCATAACACGAACAACTGTCCGGGCACGGCAATAAACGTGGATGTATGGATAGAGCCCACGGTTACTGTAGATGGCACGCCTGATAGCGATACACTGTGCTCAGGGGAACTTGTCAGTATTGATCTTAACAGTATCAGTAGTCCCACAAGACCTGTGCTTTTCCGGTATCAGACTGTAATACCCTATGGAGTCAACGTTTTGCCTGGTTCAGGAAATGCATTAATTAACGGCGCTAATCTCACGGATGTGCTCACCAACTCTACAGATACAGCAAAACTCGTATTGTTTGTCATCACTCCCTATGCAAGATATGCCGATTCCGAGCTGGAAAAGTGCCCCGGAATGGCGGATACGGTCAGGATATGGGTAGAACCCGTGCCAAAAGTCAGCCTCACACCGCTCAGGGATACAATTTGCACCTCTTTGCGGCCATCCATAGCGACCAGTTCAGTAACACGCTCCCTGCAGCCTGTTAAGTTAGCCTATGAGACGATTTACAATATAGCAGACGTTGAAGTGTTCCATGAGCAGGACACCTTTGATCTGAATCCGGGTTACGTGCTTATCGATTCCATAGTGAACCACTCCACCATACCGCAACAGGTGACCTTTATCACATATCCTTACCTGACGGGCATTTTTGGTGAGAGAAAATGTGCGGGCATTCCCGACACAAGTTTTGTTTGGGTGGCGCCAAAACTCAGGATAGTTACGGATACAGTCTCCACCTGGGTAGGTGGACGCAATATCAGGTGCAATGGTCAGAACAACGGTTTTATCCGGCTTAATCCTGAAGGTGGTATGTCTGCATTTGCCGGCTACAATGATAACAATCTTACTTACTCCTGGAATAGCGGATGGAAAGTAACAAAAGATATAACCAACCTGTATGCGGGTAATTATAATGTAAGGGTTTCCGATAAGCTGCAGTGTATGGATGATTCATTATTTGTTCTGACACAGCCTCTTAAATTACTGTCACAAATAGATGTAATTGATACGTTGAGTTGTCATGGTAACGATGGTACTATTGCTCCGATCCTTTCGGGCGGCACACCGCCTTACCGGATTTGCTGGGGCACTCTGCCGAATGATTATTTCCTGGATGCCCCTGCATGTCAGGATACACTGATCAATGTAATGGATGGCCAATATGAGATCACAGTTTTGGATACAAATGGCTGCATTGCCAATTCCTCCATCCTTTTACAGCAGCCACAGGCCTTTACTATCTACGTAGCGCCTTACAATGTTTCGGGCCAGTATGAGATCAGGTGTAACGGAGAGAATTCAGGGGCCATACTTTCCCAGAATACCAAAGGCACAATGCTTACCTACCACTGGACAAGCACCAATGGTATGGATACAACCTTTACGAATAGTGATGGCATCAACCTATTGCAGAATTTGCCAGCCGCACGTTATACACTAAACTATACCGATGTGGAAGAATGCAGCGGTTTGTTTATACAGGACATGACACAACCCGAACCACTCAGCCTTGATCAGGTAACCCTTTCCTCGTATTCGGGCATTTATAATGTCAGTTGCTTCAACTCCGAAGACGGGAGAATTGAATTAAATGACATACAGGGAGGACATGCTTATGCCCCATACTCTTATAATTGGGATGTTGTGTCTGGTCCCGGCACGGTTAATTCATCAGCCAGAAACCAGGTGAATCTTGCGCCGGGCTTGTATACAGTAACTGTCAGCGATTCTTTCAACTGTGCGGTTGCCGATACGTTTGAATTGACAGCGCCGGGTGAAATAGCCATCAGTGCTGACCTTTCTTCATCTGTTGCCGGTGGATACAATCTGAATTGCTTTGGCGAAAGTACCGCTTATATAAAACTCCAGGCATCAGGCGGCGGCACATCCGAATTTCACTATGCATGGGATCATACAACAAGCACATCGAATGAATTGTACGACCTGCCCTCCGGGGAATACAGGGTAACCGTGACCGACGGGTTGGGTTGTCAGGAAAGAGATACTATTGTTTTGAACCAGCCTTCCAAACTGGAAATTGATTCTGTCGGCCTTTCGGATTACAAGGGTTATGGGATCCGATGCAGAGGAGGCTCTGATGGATCCATTTTCATCGGTATTTCAGGTGGTGCCCCCGGTTACCTGTTCGACTGGATTGCAAATGGCACACCTTTATTGCAAGATACAGCTTATATTGAAAACCTTACAGGAGGCAATTATGGTCTTACCCTCACCGATGCCAACAATTGCCAGATATCCTGGTCTGGAAGCCTCACGGAACCTCCGGCAATGGATTTGATCATCGAGGCCAAAAATGTGAATTGCACCGGCACTGTTTTGGGAAGTGCCCAGGCAGAAATTTCAGGTGGAATTACGCCGTATAATTATAGCTGGGATAACGGAGCTGTTACACCCAACCTGTCGGGATTAGCTACCGGAATATATGTTCTCACTGTTCTGGACGATAATCTGTGCGAGGTAACCGGTACAGCTACAATTGAGCAAAATACAGGTGTTTTGATTGATATTCAGGTAACTGAACCCGTATCATGCCATCAGTCAACCGACGGAGAATTGCGGGCGGTTCCTTCCGGTGGTGTTGGTCCTTATACTTATGCGTGGTTGGATGGACCTTTCTCGCAATCCTATGCCGGATTGGGTGAAGGCAACTATACGGTAACCGTAAACGATGATGAAGGATGCACGGGCACGCAAAGTATCTTCCTGGATGATCCTGACCCTTTGAGCATAGTATTCACAGTTACTGACGCACTGTGTTTCGGCTCATCTGACGGTATGGCCGGGTTGGGCGCTCTGGGAGGCACAGGTACTTACACTTATTACTGGAACAGCATTCCTGTAAACGGCAATGAAGTCGACGGGCTTAAGGCCGGCAATTATACGCTAAGGGTAGTTGATACTGAAAACTGCGATGCGGATACTCTGGTTATGATTCAGCAGCCTGATAAATTGCATATTGCCATCGACGCTTTCAATACGGTTTATCCATTCTGTCCCGATTGGCAAAATGGCGCCATGGCGGTTACTGTCACGGGTGGCCATCCTGCCTATCAATTTGACTGGGGGGATCTCTATCCCGATGATACGGATTCAATTTTAAATGATATAAAGGAAGGTTCTTACACGGTGAGTGTGATGGATAATAACCATTGCCAGGCTGACACTACATTCAGACTGACAGCTCAGAACAGCAGTTGTCTCGGAATTCCTACCGCCTTTACACCGAACTATGATAATGCGAATGATACCTGGGATATAAGTTATATTACGGAGGAAGGGGATGAAGCATCGTTCCACGAGGTTTATCCCAATGGAGTCATTCAGGTGTATGACCAGCTGGGCAACCTGGTTTACCGCTGCACAGGAGGTTGCCCGGAAGCCTGGAATGGAGAGGATCTGAAAGGAAGAGCCCTCCCTGTGGATTCATACTATTTTATTATTGAAATGAATACCGGGGATGACAAAGGCCCATTGAAAGGAATAGTAACCATAATCAGGTAGGGTTCTATCCATAACAGAAACATTTAAAACATTTTACTGGTGGTTACGTATCATAAACAATAAAATTCTGACAACCCCAAATGCCTCCTGTCCTACATTGACACCGTTGCTGTAAATGAAGATAACGCAAAAAATAATCATTCTTGCACTGGTATGGATATGGTCCATTTCAGGTTTTGCGCAGCAACTTCCCCGGTTCAGCCAGTATTATTCCAATGAGTTTATTGTCAATCCTTCTGTGGCAGGATGCGACGGAAGAACAGTAGCCAATCTTGCTGCCCGTAAACAATGGATAGGATTTTCCAATTATACCCCGAGTTCTTACATGATCAGTTTGCAGGGAAGAATTTTGAAATCCGGATACAGCTTGAAATCCGGATCGAAAGGAAATGTATACAGGAAAGGAAGGCAGGGAAGGGTCGGACTGGGTGCGATTGTTTACCATGACGAGAATGGCGCCATTGAACGTACCGGTGCTCAATTTAGTTATGCTTACCATCTGTTTATTGAGAATTCACAGCTTTCATTCGGTTTGACCGGCAATATGTTTCAATACAGAATAAACAGTGAGCGGGCGCAGCTTAAGGATCCGGATATTGATCCATTGAACGGGCTCATTGGAAAATCCACGATTGTTCCGGATGCCGGTGTGGGCATTAATTATCTGACAGAGAAATACCATATTGGCGTGGCAGTTGCGCAGGTTTTTCAATCGAAATTAAAAATAGGCAACAGTGCTGATTTTCAAAGCTCCGAAGAGATCAGGCTTTTACGGCATTATTATTTAATGGCCGATTACCGGATTGTATTCCCGGGTAATCCGGATTGGGAACTTGAACCATCCACAATTGTGCTTTTTAACGAATTGTTGCGCGTACAGGCTGATATATCCCTGAAAGCGTATTATAAGCGGCAGTACTGGTTTGGTGTATCCGGCAGAACATCGGGAGAGATGATCTTCATGGCGGGGTTAAAATACCATCGTTACTATTTCGGATATTCCTTTGATTACGGCTTTAAAGGCATTACGCAATACACCTATGGTTCGCATGAGATTTGCATTACAGCTAAATTCGGCGATACAGCCAGACGATACCGGTGGCTGGATCGGTATTAAAATAGTGACAAGTGACAAGTGACAAGTGGGGTTGGGGTCTTGGGTATGAGCATGACGATATTCTTACTAGTCCCTTGTCCCTTGTCCCTTGTCCCTGTTCTTCAGTTCGTAATATCCCGTTCCTACTATCATTAATACCAGCAACAATGAACAAGCCAGGGAAACTTTCTCACCCAGGAAATAGCTTCTCGGGTGGAATTTGAATTCAATGGTATGGTCACCTGAGGGGATGCGCATGGCACGAAGGACATAGTTAACCCGGAAATGTGGAACAGGCTGGTTATCAATATATGCCTGCCAACCCTTGTCATAAAATATTTCTGAAAAGACAGCAAGTTGATCAGAAGCTGTGACTGCATGGTATTTCAGGTAATTGGCACGGTATTCGTTCAGTGAAATTCTTGCCGTGCTGTCGGGTGTCAATGGGAGACCATCAATCTCCTTGCTGAAGCGGACATCCAAAATGGCTTCCGAGCCGGGATCGAAATCGGCAACAGCGGAAATCTCCTCATCGGCGTTGGCAACCTTTCTGACCTGATTCACAAACCATGCATTGCCCATTTCATGTTTGTTAACAAGGGGTGGGGCATCCGGGCTGTAAATAATATAGCGCGTATTCAGCATATTAAGTGTTCCAAGCGTGGCAAATGTACTGTCGATGTCCTCAGGGGTAGGAGATGGCTTTTTCTGAAATGTATTGTATAAACCTGAAATTTCATTTTGAATACTGTGGTCGAAGAGTTCCTGGTAACGCCTCATTTTGGCCCCGTGATAGCCACCCAATGATTTATGAAACCAGGATGTACTTGCATCCTGCAACACGCTTACGCTGAGGTTTAATACCTTGAAATTAGCGTCCTTATCTTCCAGTATTATCATATCGGCCGTGGATGCGGTAAAGGGATTTTTATCTTCTTTTCTGGATACAAAGTCCTTGCTATTGAGGTACCTTTTATTCACCGGCCACATATCAATCAACAGGAGGAACGATAACAACAATATCAGGACATTGAACTTTATTCTTTTTAGATATGCCGCATAAATCAGGGCGGCGGTCAGGCAGATAAACACCAGCGACCGGAAGGCATCTGAACGCAACAAGGCCAGGCGGTCTTTTTGTATGGCATCCACAATTGCATCCAGACCCTGGGAACGGAATTCCGCATCATACCGGGAAGTCATGTCAAAGGAACCTGAAACAAGCATCAGAAGCAAAATTAGCGCGGCCAGTCCAAAGAATGAATACTTCAGCGCTTTCAGAAATTCCTTCCTGGGAATATCCGATGTGATGATCTCCTTCACGGCCAGTATGGCCAGCAATGGCATGGCAAATTCAGCCATGATCAGGATCATGGACACGGTCCTGAACTTGTTGTATCCCGGGAAATAATCAAGCATAAAATTGGTCAGCAGGGGAAAATTACTTCCCCATGACAAAAGAACAGAGACCAGGGTTACTATAAACAGCCACCACTTCACCGGGCCCTTGACAAGAAACATGCCCAGGATGAAAAGAAAAACGATTACAGCGCCCACGTATACAGGTCCCGAGGTGCTTGGTTGCGTGCCCCAGTACAAGGGTACATTGCCGATGAACTTTTTAGCCTCGGAAGGTCCATAATTGCTTTTAATATAGTCGTAGGTGTGAGAACTTGTTTTTAAGGAACCCGTTGAACTGCCTCCTTTAAAATTAGGGATAAGCAGGGTAAAGGTCTCCGCGGTGCCATAACTCCACTGCGTGGCATAATCTTTATCGAGCCCTGAAGTTTTGTTTTCAGCATTCACTGAGAGCTCTGATTTTCCCCGGATGGAATATTTACCGTATTCGTAGGTCGTATAAAGTGATGAGAAATTTGCCCCGATGGCCAGAATAACAAATAGTACCAGCAATGCAAGGAGTTTCAGAAAATCCAACCAGGTATTGTTTTTTAGGGTACGTACCAATTCGAAAATGCCCAGAATGAGAATGACAAGGAAAGTGTAATAGGTTATCTGGAGATGGTTGACCAGAATCTGTAAACTGAGAAATACAGCGGCAACCAGACTTCCCAGCAGGGCTTTTCCCCTGAAGGCTGCATAAACACCTGCGATTATAGGCGGCATATAGCCCAGGGCAAGGACCTTGGACACATGTCCCGCCTGTATGATGACAAAGAAATAGGAAGAAAACGCATAGGCAATGGCCCCTGCAAAACTCAGCCAGGGATTAACTCCAAACAAAAGGAGGGCTATAAAAGCACCTGTCAGGTATAGAAAGATGAAGCTCACCGGCCTGAAATCGTAAAGGGTTAACAGGCGATGAACCTTTTTGAATACATTGCCCTTGTACTGGGTGGAAACCAGGTAAGCAGGCATACCGCCAAACATACTGTTCGTCCAGAGTGGCTCCTCCCCGTATTTTTCACGGTGGTCGGCAATTTCTTTCGACATCCCCTTGAACTGCACGATATCATGCTGACTGAGCTTCTTCCCTTCCATCACGTCAGGTATAAAATAGGCCAGGGAAATAAAGAAAAAAAGGATTACCGGAATGATATACTGAAGATATGCCTTTTTGTTGTTTTCCATGATCGGGATAATTAGGAGGAACGAAGATATTTAAATTGCTTTAATTCAGTTTTAATTTGCGCAAGTTTTTCCTCCATTCCAAAGGATTCCGCCACTTCCGCCAGAACTGACCGAGTCGTTCCAGTTCAATGGATTCATAAAACCCGAACCAATACAGGAAGAAGGGAAAGGATGCGATTAAAACCAACTTAATGACAAGCCTGAATGCCAGGGGCCACGAATTGGTAAACAGACCTGCCGCAAAAAGCAAAATGCCAACACAGATCATCAGTATGATTTTTTTAATCTCATAGGGAATGGAATAGAATCTTTGGGCCACGAAGTAAACTGCAACGAAGTAAATAACCTGGGATATTGCAGTGGCCACTGATGCCCCATAGAAACCCCAGACTGGTATGAAAAGCAGATTCAGAAGAATATTCAGTATTGCGGCGGATATCACCAGGAGAGCGATAATTTTAGTTTTCTTGGTAATATTCAAACCGGTATATGAAACATCCCGCAGCATGCTGAACAACATGGAAAATGAAAGGACTGGTACAAGTTTCCAGGCGTTCCAGTATTGCATGTTCTGTTTTGAAATGACCTTGATGATCTCAGGAGCGTAAAGGGAAAAGAACAAAACAAAAAACATCAGGCCAAAGGTGAAATAGGTCATCACCTTGGCGTAAAATCGTTTATTGCCGGGTTCATCCATCATTTTAAAAATGATGGGCTGGAGGGCAAGATTAACGGAGGCTATCAGAAAAACCCGCAGGGTATTGGCAACCTTGAACCCCAGTGAATAAACCCCTACATCAGCCATATCCGCAAGAAACCTCAGCGTATACCGGTCCGTTATGTTCAGAATAATTCCGGATAATGAAGTCAGAACTAGGGGAAGACTGAAGGAAAGCATATCCTTGAGGATCTTCCATTCAAACTTCAATTCGATGTTCTTTCGCAATACGTTGAATATTAGGAGGAGGTACACAACATTGGCGATGAGCTGGGCTTCATAAACAGCTTCGATGTTCCTGTTGCGGTAAACGATCAGATAAATGGTGGACAACAGGCTGATGGTGAGCTTCACAACCTGTAACAACGTATAAAACGCAGCTCTTTCTTTCAGTCGCAACAGGGTGGAAACCACAACCCCGACAGCCTCGAGTCCGCTTACCAGGATCAGCAACCGAATGAGGTAGGAATTGCGGTCCGAATCAAAGAGGAGATAGGATAGATCTTGCTGAAAAGACAATACCAGGATGAGAAATAGCGATATCTGAAAAATTAGAAAAACAAGAATGGTAAACAGGATTGATTTTTGTTTGGCAATAAAGTTCTTGTCCCAGTACCAACGAAAAAAGGCATTATACAAACTAAAACCGAGCAAGGCCAGCAATACCTGGGAGGTGATTTCCATAATTCCCATCATACCGTATTCTTCCACGCTAAATCGTGCTGTATATAACGGAATAAGGATAAATCCCGCTAAGCGGGAAGAAAAAGTCCCGATGCTGTAAATAAAGGTATTCTTTAATGTCGATTTCAGTACAGGGAGCATATCATGCTTTTGAAGATTTGACAGCCATCAGGTAACTGGTCATGGCCCTGAGCATCCATGCCTGACCCCAGCGAATATAAGGTATTTTCGATTTGAATGGTATTCCAGTGAAACGGCTTTTCAAAATGCCGTAATAAAAGTAACCTGTTTTATGCTGCAAATTCTGAATGGTCCAATTCAGGATATTTTCAGCCAGCGGAATCCCTTCAGGGAATTCATCAGCCAATTCGGAAAGGCAATGGATGCTTTCAGCGCAGGAATGGATATCAATCCGGTATTTTCTGTCGGGCATTAGTTTAGGTATTGTCCTGTCTTCAAAGAAGTTACTAACATAATGACTGTAACATTTGCTGAGAGCGATATAAACATCCTCCCTGCCTGTGAGCTTCCAGATGGAATACAGCATGCGCAATACAAAGCCGGTGTGGTAATTGTCAATATGATTGCCGGGCTTTTCAGGAGGACCGTTATAATCAAATGCCCCATTTTTCATCTGGTTCGAGATGGTATAATTGACAGCCTTATTGCCCTGGTCTATCCAGGAGTTATTGGCGGTTTCCATCCCCGTTTTAATCAGAAACTCGGCAACAAAAAGATTCAGATTATGGACATGATTGATGAAAAGGGGTGTATAGGAAAAGCAGATCTGATCATGAGCAACCGGGTCAACGGGTAAGGTGCTGAGAAAATCGCAGATCCTGGTGCAATACACCAATGCTTCCTGATCATTAAAAATCCTATAATGTTTCCAAAAGGCATCCGCAGCGGTAGTTGTGACAATGCCGTTGGGTGTGCCGGCAGGTATGAATTCTTTGGATTGCCAGTTGAACGGGTATCCCCAGCCCGCACCACGGGAAGTCTCCGATTTGTTTTCCTTTAACCAGTTCAGGCAAAAGGATGAATTTTGCGCATAAACTTCTTCTTTTTTTAGTGAATACAGATCTGCATAGGAAGATGCGAACAAGCCCATAGCCTTGGCATTCATGGCCGTTTTTATCTTCAGGATGCGTCTTGAGAGCACAGGGAAATTATAAAAAAGTTCGAAAACTATCTCCCGTATCATGGTGAACGGGAAGCTATGGTTGCCTTTTTCAGTAAGGGTCAGTATATAAGGATTTCCTTTAATATCATAGGGATCATACCCGGCATATCCGTTTTCACTGATCCAATTATCGAGAGAATGCAAACTTGATAATGCTTCACCATTCATCCTTTCCAAAATTATTTCTTATAAAGGTAAAAACAAGCCGTATCACCCCGCTTGGTCTGGTTGAGCTCTTTTGCCATTTTGGCAAATTTTTTCAGTTCGGATCTCTTAAAGACAGATAACTTCCGGTGGAGATAATAAGAGTTAGGAGCCTGCAAGGGAATATCCCTTAACAATTGTTCACTGGCAGCATACTGAAAATCCTTCGAATCATAAATTACATCAGTAATAACAAAGCCTGATTTTTCCGCGAGGATTTTCATGCTTTTGTTGGTATGCAAAAAGAAATGCCTGGGAGGGTCCATAGCCATCCAGTTGGTTCTGTATTTTTCCCAAGCATATGAATCCGCCACAGGAATTCTGATTAAAGCTGTGCGCCCGTTTTTCAATAACCGGTATATATCCTTCATTGCCCCCAGCGGATCAGGCATATGCTCGAAAGAGTGATTCAGCATTACCATATCATACAGGCCTTCTGCTTCAGAAAGTTTCTTTTTATATACCCTGACACCGATATCGTATTCAATATCTTCATCGATAAAGGGCTCAATACCTGTAAGGTTTTTGAAACCTTTCTTTTTCAGCCCTATGAGTCGTGAGCCATGGCCCGTACCCACATCCAGTATGCTTGAGTCAATTGTAATATGGGTGGGTTTAAGATACCTGACAAATCCTTTATCAATGACTAAATTCAGCAGTAAGCCGAGAGGATTATTATTAATACCAAGACTATTCTCCAGTTTCTTCCTTTTCAGAAGCCGGATGAATTTATTCTCATGAATCTTTTCATGCAACTTGTAGGCGCCATATTCCCTGGGATAGTATTTTGACAGGTTTTCGGGAAATTCCGCAATCTGCAGACAACCGCATACAGCGCACTGGAAATATTCAAATGTATCACGGAAACCGAAATACATTTCCCTACCTGTGTAAGTCGGGTTGTTCTTTTCATTACCGCAAATTCTGCAAGTCATTTTATGAGTTCTTTAATAATTTCAGGAGAACACGAGCCGATTTTAAATTGTTTTTTAAATAAAACCTCCTTTTCAGACGTGCCTTTTTGTAAAGATAATCACTGGTGGCATCCTCCTTATGAAGGATGCTGACAGCGGGATAATATACCGTGGCAAGGTTATCTTTTCTTACAAAGAAAAACAGAATTGATTCTTCACAATATAGAAATGTTTCAGGGTAGAAAGCAACATTATATTTTTTAAGATAATCCGGGGAAAATACAAGGGCACTGCCATGCAATTTCACTTGTTCCATTTCAAGGTTATCCGGATTGATTTTCCCCTGGGTGGCACTTGGCAGCGTGGAAGACGGGATGAAAAACTTCTTTATACCGATGATGAAATTGTCAATAAACAGGTAATTCAAAAGCAGAGTCACACGAAAATAACGAATGTACTTTTTAACCACCGGCACACTGTCAAGTACTTCTTTCCGCGGATTCTGATGTGAACCGTCTTTGAGTGATAATATATCCGGCCCCAGGATATCAAATCTTTTCCGGTTGTACCTGTTCAGCAGGGTCTCTATAAAATCAGGTTGATGCAGGATGGTATCATTATTTATGACAATAATAAAATCTGTATGTAGTTTTTCTTTGGCAAATTGATAACCCACATTGTTCCCCCGGGCAAATCCAAGGTTTTCCCCATTGAGCAATATATGTATTCTTGTATTGTCTTTGTAAGTTTCCTTGAGGGTATGACCTGATTGGTTAACAGATCCGTTATCCACAACAACAATTTGCCATTCAGGGTATTTATTTACAGAAAGAATGGAGTCCACACATTTAAAAGTGTCAGAGAGTGTCTCATAATGCAGTATAACAAATGCTGTTTTAAACATGGATCGCAACGCTATTATTAAGCTATATTGAAAGTGATCCGGGTTGTTTCTGACAGGGCAGCCAAATCAACGGGCCATCCCGGTTTATTCCCTTTCAAACAATCATACAATACTTCAAGTTCTTCCAGATGTCCTTTTAATCCTGCTTTTGAGCGTATCGGACGGATTTTGAATCCATGTGAAGATAATTGTTTGTAATCATCGAGTATGATTGATTTCTCATCAAAATGAACCTCCATGTATTCCTTAGAGAGTTCCTTGCTGCCCATGGAAATGTATTCGATCGTGGCCATTGAACCGTCTTCGTATTTAATTAGAATTGATTTATTATCATCAGGTGTGAATTTGCTTTTACCGGTAAAACTGCTTTCTGAATGAACGGTGCCTACTTTGCTGTTGACCAAAGCATTCATCAGGTCAATAATATGGCAGGCCTCACCAATGATCCTTCCGCCATCCTTGTGAGTCCAGTGATCCGCAGGCTGGAATCCGGCATTCATGCGATAATGGATTATTAGGGGACCCACACGCTTATCGGTATGCTTTTTAATTTCACGGATATAAGGGCTGAATCTTCGGTTAAAACCAACCATTAACAGTGGAGTATCACCGGATTTTGTTTCAAAGTACTCTTCAAGTGCTATCAGGTCCTTATCTTTAGTGGCCAGAGGTTTCTCGACAAACACATGCTTCCCCGCCTGCAGGGCTTTCAATGCCAGTGAAGCGTGATTGCCATGCCGTGTGCATATCATAACCAGATCGATGTTGCTGTCGCTGATGATTTCATCGTATTGCGTGGTTACATATTGCGCATTATAGAAGACTCCTGCATTTTTAACCTTTACTCCCGACTGACTGGCCAGCGCGTATATCAAATATTTACTGCTGAGCTTTTCCAGGTTTGGGAGGTGAACCGACTGGGAAAAATTGCCAATACCGATTATTCCTACCCGGATAAGTCCCTCCTTGATGTGCGCATTTCGGTTCAGATCCAGTTTTCTGCTGATCGGAAGCGAGGCAGCAATATCCGGCTTACCATAATCCAGCAGTACTATCAAAGGCTTATTGTGCGAGTCTTTAAGTGAATCAAATGCCAGTTCCGCCTCTTCAATCGGATATACTTTGCGAACAAGCTGTTCAATTCGTATCTTCCCTGATTCCAGCAGCCGCAGATACTCCGTGAAATTCCGTCCTTCGGTCCACCTTATGTATCCGTAAGGATAATCCTTTCCATCTTCTTCATAATCCTTGTCATATCGGCCCGGACCGTAAGAAGTGGAAATCAGCAGATCCAGCTCTCCTGGATACAGGTCTTTCCGGTTAAGTTCCATGCCGGATACTCCCATGAGCACCACCTTCCCCTTCCGCCGGCACATTTGGAAAGCCTGGGATAAAGGTTTGCTGTCGGAGGTTGCTGCGGCATAAAGCACAGCATCGGCGCCATGGCCGCCTGTAATATTTTCGACGGCCTTAACAGGATCTTCGGCAGAGGAATCAATAGTATGTTCGGCTCCTGTTTCAGCCGCAATACTGAGACGTTCATGGTCTATATCAACTGCAATGACCCGTATACCAGCTTTGTTTAGTATCTGAACAGCTATGAGACCCAGGATGCCTGCCCCGATTACGACACAGAATTCTCCGATTTCCAGGGCGGTTCGTCTCACGCCATGCAGCGCGATGGCTCCGATGGCAACAGTGGATGCCTCACGGTAATCAACACCTGCGGGAACAGGCACAACGAGGTTTTTAGGTACCTCCACAAATTCGGCATGGTAAGCAAAACCGCCTCCTGCAGCAGCCACACGCTCACCCTGTTTAAAACCTGTAACATCCTCTCCGATTCCGACGATCATTCCGCTCACGGAATATCCTGTGGGTTGTCCTGATTCCTGGATGAATTTGTACTGGTTAAGAAGTTTTGAAAGGCCTTCGGATTTAAGTAAATTCAGAATCTTTTTGATCTTTTCGGGCTGTTCAAGCATGGTTCTGACCAGTGACTTTCCGGTGGTGGATACGCCTGCCATTTCAGTTCCTGCCGATATACAGCTGTTTACAACCCTGATTAGAATCCTGCCTTTACCAACCACCGGTGCAGGAACCTCTTCTGCCCTGACCGAACCTTTGTGTATTAATGCCTGGAGCATAGTTTAAATCTTAATGATTAACAACCTGTCGCGGTAAATAATCCCTGTAAATGGCAGCCAGCACCCTGCTGTCGTTTTCCCAGTTGTATTTTTCGATCACCGCCTTTCTGCCACGGGTGCCCATGTCATTATATTCTGTTGTTCCTAACCGGTCAAGCAATGCCCCCAGGCGTTCGATATCATTGGAAGGATAGACAAAACCTGAACCTGTCTCTTCCAATATTCTTTTAAGCGGAAGGCAATCGCTTGCAATTACTGGTTTTTGTGCATACATGTACTGAAAGAGCTTATGCGGTATGGTAGAGTCAGTGTGTTCTGTCTTAATGTGTGGAATTATGGCAAAATCTGATTCGGAAAGCATATCCATAACCTGCCGGAAAGGCTGGTAACCCTCAAATATTACGCTATTATTTAAAGAAAGACTTTCTGTCAGCTTTTCCAAATCAGTCTTATAGCTGCCCTCACCGAGTATCCGGAACCTGATTTGTTTATTCCTGGAGCGGTGCATGGCGAGAATGACGTTTTGCAAACCCCGGTGAAAGTTAATTCCGCCTGCATAATAAAGCATGGCGCCACCGGTGTATGGACGATCGGTCACCTGAACATCACTGAGGTTAAGGGTATTGGAAACAACAAAGATACCTGATGAAGGGATCCCCAGACCGATAAGCCGGGCCTTTGCTTCTTCAACCACAACAATAATTGCATCTGCATGTCGCAGAATCCGTTTCTCATACCTGCGCCATAAAAAGATCGGAGAAAGTAATTTTCCTGCTGGAGTATTGGTGTGTTTGGAAATCTCCAAAAAAGCAGGCCAGTTTTCATGGAGGTCGGCAATCAATTTCAGGGGAAAGTCTTTTTTTAATATCCTTCCAACGCCAACCAGGGGCAGATCATGGATATGCAGGACATCAAACGGCTCATTGCCCAGTATTTTTCTGAGAAATCGTTTCCAGAACAAGAAATAGCCGGGCAGTGTGAGGCTTGCCACACTTGATTTGTAAATCAACGGAGTGATGGGTTTCCTGTGTATGGTTACCCGGGGTGTTTTTTCATATTCCGGCTTGTTTTTCCGGGTATAGCAGGCAATATGAACGTCATGTCCCGCCTGTGACAAAGCAGATATTTCATTTTCCACCCGGATATCGGGAGGGAACTCACGATCGAGCACCATTAAAATCTTCACGAAAGGCTTTTTAAAAGTATGTCGACAATTCTGTCACCCGCATCACCCTGGCCATACAATGGTATCAGATCAGAAATCAGTTTTCCGCTGTATGATTGGTATCCTTTTTTAATTAAAACAGGATCTGAACCCGCAAGAACATTGAAATGATGATTTACCAGTTCAATCCATTCTGTTTCTTCCCGAAGGGTTATGCAATATTTCCGGAAAAAATAAGCCTCTTTTTGCATACCTCCGCTATCCGTGATAACCAGGCTACAGTTCTTGAGCAGTTCAACAATATCGAAATATCCGACCGGATCGATCGATTGAAATGCCAGTCTGATATTGTTCTGTTTAAGGATTTTATTTGTCCTGGGATGCAGGGGAAGCACCACAGGTGTTTCGCTGCTGATCTCGTTCAAGGCTGAAACAATGGATTTCAGATTTTCGAGGTTATCCGTATTTTCCTGCCGGTGTATCGTGCAAAGAACATAATTGTTTTTGCCAAGAGATAAACTGTTCAGGATACCGGAACGTTGTGACGACATGGCCCCGTAAAACAGAGCGGCATCATACATCACGTCCCCAACCTGGATGATCCTGCAGGGAAAACTTTTATATCCCTCCCGGTGAAGGTTGTTTACGGCATTCTCCGTGGGGCAGAACAGGATATCTGAAATGCGGTCAGTAAGTATCCTGTTGATTTCCTCAGGCATTTCCATGTTGAAAGATCTCAATCCTGCTTCCACATGCGCGACCTGAACGTGAAGTTTTTTGGCAGCCAGGGCGCCGGCGAGCGTGGAATTGGTATCCCCGTAAACCAAAACCAGTTCAGGTTTTTCAGTCAACAGCACTTCCTCGGTCCTTTCGATCATCCTGCCTGTCATGGCGCCATGTGAAAGGCTGTTAATCTCCAGGTGATAATCTGGTTCCGGGATATCCATCTCCTGGAAGAAAACGGAGGACATATTGTTGTCAAAGTGCTGACCGGTGTGCACAATGACTTCGTGCAAACCACCGGATTTGCGGATTGCCCTACTGACGGCGGCTGCTTTTATGAATTGCGGCCGGGCACCTATTACGGTCAGGATCTTTTTCAAGAGATGAGTTTTGTTAAAAGTTCGCCAAGTTCTCCCGCAAGGCTTTTACGGGAAAACCTTTCAATATCGCTGCTGTCAGTGATCAATTTATTTTGCGAATATAATCCAAACAGGTCTAATATATGATTTTTCAATCCTGTGGGGTCTTTGTATTCGAATATTTTCCCTGCCCCTGTTTCTCCCAGGATCATGGATGCATCTCCGTCCACCGGACCAATGGCCAGAATTGGGCGGCGTGCAGACAGGTACTCAAAGAATTTATTCGTCAGTATACCTCCTGCATTGGGTGTATTATTAATAAATAAAAGAAGCACAGCCGCTTCAGTGAGCTCGTGAAAGGTTTTTTCATGGGGTATGAAATCCTCAGATAAAACAAAATCCAGCAATTCAAAACTTCCGATCGATGCCAGCACTAGCCTGTCCATTTTCCCGATCAGTTTAATCTGCAGTTTTTCTGCAAAACCGGAATTTTGCCGCACCAGATCTGCCAATACCCGCCACAGGTTTTCGGGATTCCGTGATTTGGGAATGGAGCCGAGATGCAGCAGGGTGAATTTCTCCGGCAGAGGCTTTGTCAATGAGGCCGGAACAACGTCAAAGCCGTTGGTGATGGTAGCGATCCTGCGGATCCCCATGGCTGCGAATTCCCGGCTCATGCCCGGACTGACTGTAATGATCTGGTCAGCCTCATGAAGCACTTTTCGTTCAAGCTTTTTATGGCAGCGATCAGCCCACCGGGTCAAGGCCAGATCCCTGTAAAAATCAATATTGGTCCAGGGATCCCTGAAATCAGCCACCCATTTTATTCCCAACCTTTTTTTTAGTTCAAGGCCAACAAGATGCATGCTGTGGGGCGGACCTGTAGTTACAATCACATCCACCGGACGGTCGTTAAGGTATTTGCTTAATAGCCTAACGGAAGGCCTTACCCAGAAACGCCGCGGATCAGGAATGAATAAATTGCTTCTGATCCAAAGCGATAATCTACTGACGAAGCCTTGCTTTTTATCCGACATCAGGGCTACTCCGAGCCTGTCTTCTTTCTTTTTTCCAGAAAGCCACTTATAGATATTGTAAGGTTCCCAGATCGGGGATTTGATCAACTCCATGTTTTCAGGAATATCTTTGAGCAGTGAAATGTCGATCTCCTGGGGTTCGGGATTGGTTGGCGTATATACTACCGGTTCCCAGCCAAAGTCACGGAGGTACTTGGCGAATTTCAGCCATCGCAAAACTGCAGAACCACCGCTGGGAGGCCAATAATAGGTTATAATTAGAACCCTGGGCATTGGTAAAATAATATGCAGCAATAATAGAAAAATTACAAATAAAAAACGCCATCAATTGAAAATCAATGGCGTAAGAAATGCCTTTTATGTAAACTTTACGGACAGGGTATGGCTGAAAACTGAAGCAGTCCGGAGTTATTGATGGTTCCGCGCCAACATTGACCATTTGGGGAAGTCATTATAATTCCCCTGTTGATATCTTTGATATAGACATCCCCATCAGCAATCTCTAACCTTGCCGCGGGTAATGGGGTCCCAATTCCGATCAGCCCTCCTCTTTTAATATATAATCCTTCCGGGGCATATTGCATATCAGGTAGAATTGAAATTCCTGCATTTAAATTATTCCCGTAGATATATGCCCAATCTTTTAATGCCAGGGTATTTTCATTTTTCTCATAATCAACTTTGGCTACACCAAAAGCCAACATGGCAGCCAGGTCTGTTGTTGAGCTGTATAAATTTAAAAAAGGTCCATCATAGGCTGGCTGATAACCGATTACGACCTTGTTATTATTTTCAGCGATATGCAATTTAAAATCGGGAGAATCAGTTCCGATGCCAATATATCCATCACTATAATAAAGGCTGTTCCCGTTTCTTTTCCAGTATAATTCGGATTGTGTGCCTCCATTACCTGCTTTCTCGGCATACAATGCATAAGGTACGCTGAGCAATTGCGAAGTGCCGAGGAACTCATAATTTATCCCACCATCCTTGTCCACATCAATTCTCAGAAAGTACTCGCCATTTCCCCAGTCAATGGCATCAACAGAACCGGATAAAGGTGAACCAGTACCCACAGAAATATTGATCATACCAAGAGAATTCGTGAACAGGTTGTAGGTTTCGGAAAAAACCACCATTCCGGTCGGACTGTTTTTCAGAATGCTTATTTTAAGTCCCACAGGGTTATCCGCAAGCAATTCTCCGGAATTGTTTCTGACTACGGTCTGATACCTGAAACTATGCGGGGCTTGTGCCATAAGGGATATAGCGCCAATTAGAGAAATTAACACCAATGTGATTTTTTTCATGGCTGGAATAATTTTACGATTTTAACAGTTTTCAGAACATGGGACTGAGAATCATATATGCGTAACAGGTAAATGCCGTCGGACATTTCCGAGGTTATGATTTTATTGTAATTCAATAAATCAGGTTTATTCAGAATCAGTTTTCCACTTATATCAAAGATCCGGGCGTACATATGCTCACTTTCAAGTTCGGATATCTCTATAAATAGACTCAAATCATAGGGATTCGGATAGACTTTTATTTCGAAATCTGTTTCAGATTGTTTCAAGACAACTGGCTGATGAAATCCCTGGGAAAGAATGATATCATCATCATAGTAAGCATCAATGGCGCATTCACCCAATGACCATTCCATCTGCACCGAAGAATTTGTAAAAACATCCCCGGCAGAGCAGATTAATTCCTGAGATCTGCCTTGCAGTGCAAAAAGTAGTGAGAAAATAACAGAATAGCCTGTAACGAGATTAAGACGCATGATTTTTTTTTGCAATCTACCAATTATTCAACAATTCCGGAAGGTAATATTGATAAAAGCATCTCCCGAGTATACGAAAATGATATTTCTTTGGTTTGAATTAAAAAAATCGGGAATTCTGTTGTTGAATTCAACAATTAATCCGAACTTTTAAAACAGGTCCAATTCGCAACCATTTCGCAATTACAATTGTTTATAGAAAATAAATCAAACCAACATTTGCCATGAATAACCAAAACAAAAGCCGTCGTGTTTTCATTAAGACCACAGCAGCCGCTGCTGCCGGGATCGCCCTGATGCCCGGATTTGGTTTTGTGACCAACAGGGTTGTAAAACCCATGAAAAGAACTTTCGGAAAGCTTGGTTTTGAAGTCACCACACTGGGATTAGGAGGTCAGGCCTCCATACAATGGACACCCGAGGATGTCGACCCGGTTAAGATCATTCTTAAAGCCTTCAGCAAAGGAGTGAATTACTTTGATACCTCAAACGTATACGGTCCCAGTCAGATCAACTATGGCAAAGCGTTTCAGGAGCTCAGTCTCAGTCCCTCCCGGGCGGGATATAATGAAAAACTAAGGCGGTCTGTTTTTCTGACCACCAAAACACATCTTCGTCATGCCAAAGGCGGCGTTAACACGCCGGGTGTATCCAGCCGCACGAATGGAGCGGAAGGTTCATTTACGGTGGATGACGTGAAAAGAAGCCTATCCCAAATGTTCGGAGACAATCAGGGCAATTATCCTGCCGGGGCATACCTCGATATGGTGTTGATCCATAACCTCAACACCATGGAAGAAGTGGACGCCCTGTACGAGGGATTATCTGACACCGATCCAAAAGCTGAACGTATCGGGGCGCTGGCTGCCTTGCGCGATTACCGGGACGGCACCAACCTTACGGGTCTCAATCCCAAAGAGGAAAAGCTGATCAAACATATTGGTTTCTCCGGACATTATTCACCCCCGGTGATGGTAGAGATGATCCAGCGCGATAAGACCAATCTTCTGGATGCCATGCTGATATCCATCAATACAAATGACAGGCTCAATTTCAATATGCAATACAATGTCATACCGGTGGCAGCAGCTAAAAACATGGGGGTGATCGCCATGAAGGTATTCGCCGACGGGGCTATGTACACCAAGGAACCCCATTGGACACGCGGACCCATGGAAGTTGTGCGCACTGTTGGAAGTACTGCCCTGCCCAGCCGGCCCCTGGTGGAATATTCCCTTACCACGCCGGGCGTGCACACGGCTATCATTGGAATAGGGCAGATCAGCGACAACCCTGTTCTTTGCCAACTGGAACAAAATCTCAGCGCTTCACAGGTTGAACCTTCCGGCATGACTTCCACAGATCGTCAGACCATTGAAAAAATGACGCAATCCGTGAAAGAGGGGAAAACCAATTATTTCCAGATGCCGGATAAAGGCCTTACGGCTCCTGGTCATGTAGTCGTCAAACAGCGCACTTCCGGTAATGAACGGTTTGCGGATATATCCTGGGATACGGCCTTTGCCGGCAATTCGCCCATTAAATCCTATGAAATCTCGAGAGACGGGAACCAGATCAACTCAGTGACCCACAGGCCACAAACCGGTAAAACTCCGTTTACATTCATCGACAAGCTTTCCGACGGGGATGCACATGAGTATGCAGTGGCAGCCATTGATTTTGCAGGAAGAAGAGCGGAGAGCGAAGTGATTAGGCTGGAATAGGATGAAGAAGGTGATTAGGTGATTACTTAATCACTTCATTACCTCATAACCTCTTCAAAAGTCCCTTCAAACTCACCTTATCTCCCATGATCTCCGGAAGGCGGTCAATCACCACTCTTTCCTGCTGGAGAGTATCCCGGTAGCGTATGGTTACCGTGTTATCCTGCAGGGTATCGTGGTCAACTGTTATACAGAAAGGAGTGCCAATGGCATCCTGACGCCGGTAACGTTTGCCAATGGAGTCTTTTTCTTCGTACTGACAGTTGAAATCGTACTTCATCCTGTCCATGATCTCCCTGGCTTTTTCCGGAAGGCTGTCCTTTTTGGTCAGGGGCAGTATGGCCAGTTGCACAGGCGCCAGGGCAGGGGGGATTTTCAATACCACGCGTTCTTCTTTTGCGCTGCCTTCCCATTCAACCTTTTCCTCAACATAAGCATTGGAAAGAACGGTGAAAAACATCCGGTCGAGACCAATGGAAGTCTCTATTACATAAGGCGTAAAACCTTCATTGGCTTCCGTATCGAAGTACTGGATCTTTTTTCCTGAGAATTTCTCATGATTGCCAAGGTCGAAATTGGTGCGTGAATGAATGCCTTCCACTTCCTTGAACCCGATCGGAAACTCAAATTCAATATCACAGGCGGCATTGGCATAATGCGCCAGTTTATCATGATCATGGAAGCGGTATTTGTGATCACCCATGCCAATGGATTTATGCCATTTCATGCGTTTTTCCTTCCAGTAAGCATACCATTCCATTTCGGTACCGGGCTTGATGAAGAACTGCATTTCCATTTGCTCAAACTCACGCATGCGCAGGATAAACTGTCGTGCCACGATTTCGTTGCGGAAAGCCTTTCCGGTTTGAGCAATGCCAAAGGGGATCTTCATACGGCCGGTCTTCTGTACATTCAGGAAGTTCACGAAAATACCCTGGGCGGTTTCCGGTCTGAGGTAAATGGTGTTGGCCTCTTCACTTACCGAGCCCAGTTGTGTGCTGAACATGAGGTTGAACTTCCGCACGTCGGTCCAGTTTCTCGTGCCGGATACCGGACATACGATTTCCGAATCGATAATGATCTGGTACAATTCCTTCAGATCATCATTCTCAAGCGCCCTGATATATCGGGCATGAACAGCATCGTACTTTTGCTGGTTCTCAATGACACGCGGACTGGTGCTTTTAAATTTGCCTTCATCAAAGGAAGCTCCGAATTTCTGGGCGGCCTTGTCAACTTCTTTCTGGATTTTATCTTCAATCTTCTGGAGATGTTCTTCAATAAGCTGATCAGCCCGGTATCTCTTTTTCGAATCTTTGTTGTCGATCAGGGGATCACTGAAAGCTGCAACATGTCCCGAAGCCTCCCAAGTACGCGGATGCATAAAGATTGCCGCATCAATGCCCACGATATTTTCATTCAGTTTTACCATGGCTTCCCACCAGTACCTTCGGATGTTGTTTTTGAGTTCCACGCCGTTCTGACCATAATCATAAACAGCGCTGAGGCCGTCATAAATTTCACTCGACGGGAAAATGAAACCGTATTCCTTGCTGTGGGCAATGATTTTTTTAAAGAGATCTTCCTGGACCATAGTGTATCAGTTTGCTATAACGGGCACAAATGTAATTGAAAATTCTTTATTCCGATAATTCTGTTAATTTTGGTCGTTGTGAAAAAAGCTGCGAAATGGACCACTATTATGATTTTTTAGTAATCGGATCGGGGCTTGCCGGGATGACATATGCGCTCAAGGTAGCTGAACACGGAAAAGTGGCAGTAATCACCAAAGCCTCGTTGAGTGACACCAATACAAGTTATGCCCAGGGCGGAATAGCGGCGGTATCGAGTGAAGTTGACAATTTCGGGAAACACATCAACGATACCCTGGTTGCAGGGGATGGGCTTTGCAACAGGAAAGTGGTTGAAATGGTTGTCAGGGAGGGTCCGGCGCAAATTCAGCAGTTACTGACATGGGGCACAGATTTTGACCGTGAAAAATCAGGTGAATTCAATCTCGCACGTGAAGGGGGACATTCAGAATTCAGGATCTATCATCACAAAGACAATACGGGATTTGAGATCCAAAGGGTGTTAAGCGCAGCAGTTAAAAATCACCCCAATATCGAGATTTTTGAAAATTTCTTCGCCATTGAAATTATCACCCAGCATCATTTGGGGAAACTGATAAAGAGATATTCGCCGGACATTCAGTGTTACGGAGCTTATGCACTGGACCTGAAAAGCGGGACCATGCATAAGTTTCTGTCGCGGGTTACCCTCTTTGCCACGGGCGGTATCGGCAACCTCTACCATACTACCACCAATCCGCTCATAGCCACCGGCGATGGCATTGCCATGGTATACCGGGCCAAAGGGATCATCGACAACATGGAATTCGTTCAGTTCCATCCCACCTCCCTGTACAATCCCGGAGAGAGGCCCTCTTTCCTGATCACTGAGGCCATGCGTGGACATGGAGCCATTCTCCGGAATCATAGGGGGGAGGATTTCATGATGCGCTATGACCAGAGGGGATCATTGGCGCCACGCGATATTGTGGCAAGGGCCATTGACAATGAAATGAAAACCAGCGGGGATGAATTTGTCTTTCTCGACGCCACGCAATTGGAAGGGAAGGATCTCCGGCAAAGTTTTCCCAATATCTATGAGAAATGCAAGTCACTGGGCATCGATTTTACAAAGGAAATGATCCCGGTTGTGCCGGCGGCTCATTTTCTGTGCGGCGGGATCAGGGTTGACATGAACGGATGCAGTTCAATCCAGAGGCTGTATGCGGCGGGAGAATGCGCAAGCACCGGGCTTCATGGGGCAAACCGACTGGCCAGCAACTCACTTTTGGAAGCCATGGTGTATGCCGACAGGGCTGCAAAACATTCCCTGGACAGCTTCAGGCAATTTTCCATCCAGGAGGATATACCCGTATGGAACGATGAAGGCACGACACATCCCGAGGAAATGGTGCTGATCACCCAGAATTATAAGGAGGTCCAGCAGATATTCAGCTATTATGTCGGTATTGTAAGATCAAACATCAGGCTGAAAAGAGCCATGGAGAGGCTGTGGATTATTTTTAATGAGACCGAGGAATTGTTCGTAAGGTCAAAGCTTTCACAGAAACTTTGCGAACTCCGGAATATGATCAATGCGGGATATCTGGTCATTAAGGCCGCCCAGCAAAGAAAAGAAAGCAGGGGATTGCACTACACACTCGATTACCCGACTAAAAATCCGGCTAACTCTGCTGATATGTAACCAGAATGTGATCCAGCAGTTTTTCGATCTCTTCGATATCCAGTGAAGTCACCAGTTTCATTCTGATCTCCCGGAAATCGGGAAGACCTTTAAAGTAATTGGAAAAATGCCGGCGCATCTCAAAAACACCTCTTGGGATTCCTTTAACCTCCAGCGATTTTCGGAATTGTAAACGTGCGAGACCTACTTTTTCAGCCAGGGTCATGGGAGGCAATAATTCCCCGGTATTTAAAAAATGCCGGATTTCAGCGAAAAGCCAGGGTTTACCCACGGTAGCCCTGCCAATCATGATGCCATCCACACCGTACCGGTCAAATGCTTCCCGGGCCGACTGGGGGGTGACAATATCGCCGTTGCCGATAACGGGTATTCTCATTCTGGGATTGTTTTTGACCTGCCCGATAAGAGTCCAGTCGGCATTTCCTTTGTAAAGCTGGGCCCGGGTGCGGCCATGTATTGTAATCGCGCTGATACCTGTATCCTGGAGCCTTTCAGCAATGTCAACAATATTTTTGCTGCTGTCATCCCAGCCAAGTCTTGTTTTCACTGTTACCGGCAGCCTGACTGCATCCACGATGGCGCGCGTCATTTCCACCATCAGGGGTATGTTGCAGAGCATGCCGGCCCCGGCACCACGGTTGGCAATCTTCCTGACGGGACAGCCAAAATTCAGATCAATGAGATCCGGTTTTGCTTCCTCGGCCATCCGCGCTGCTTCAACCATACTGCTGATCAGGTGACCGTATAACTGAATTCCGACAGGTCGCTCATCATCTGACAATTCAAGTTTCTTCAGGCTTTTTTTGGCATCCCGTATCAGACCATCCGATGGTATGAATTCGGTATATACCATATCGGCGCCAAAATGCTTGCAGATGAAGCGAAATGACGGATCCGTCACATCTTCCATGGGCGCGAGGAAAAGGGACTTGTCGGGAAGCTGTATGTTGCCGATTGTTAGCAATTTCTTAGAATCAGGCTGCAAATTTATTACTTTTGCCCAATATGCTGAAGTATGAAAATGTCTGAATTCGTTTTATCACTCCGCCATAGTTTCATGCACATGTCGGTGCCAGCCAAACTGCTGTTGCTGTTAATGATGGTTCTTTTTTTTCTGATAGTGGGTTCGGCAGCGGCCGTTATGATAGCAGTACCCTTGTTCGGTCATGACATGCGCACCTTGTACGGACTGATAGAAAATCCTGATGCGGATCATATTGCAGTTGTGAAATTCTTTCAGATCGTGCAGTCGGTGTTCCTGTTTGTTTTTCCGGCCCTGTTGGCAGCCTGGCTGTTCAGTGATAATACAACGAGATACCTGAAGGCGGACAGAAGGCCCTCCCCTTATTCGCTTCTGCTTGTATTGGTGTCCTTGTTCATTGCGGTTCCGCTTATGAATTTCGTGACCTATTATAATGCCATGCTGGATCTGCCCGACGGATGGAGTGGCCTTGAAAATACGATGAAAACCCTGGAGGAAAGTGCGGGTAAACTCACCGAGCTCTTCCTCGAAAGCAATTCCTATGGGGATCTTGCCGTTAATTTCTTGATGATAGCCATTTTACCGGCAATTGGTGAAGAGTTTCTCTTCAGGGGTGTACTGCAAAGACTGTTTATCGACTGGACAAAAAACAATCATGCAGGTATTATCCTGGCAGCTTTTATTTTCAGCTTTATTCATTTCCAGTTTTACGGGTTCATTCCCCGGTTTTTGCTGGGACTGTATTTTGGTTATCTTCTGATCTGGAGTTCTTCCATATGGGTGCCTGTGGCTGCTCATTTGATCAACAACGGCATTGCTGTTGTTTATTACCATTTTGCCACCCAACCCATGGGGGACACCATGATGGATAAACTGGGCACGGAGCAGGGCGGACATTATGCACTCTACCTGAGTGTCTTTTTAACATCTGCAATAATCGGCATGATCTACCTGCACGAGCGGCAGGCTAAAACTCCGCTGCCCTTATAGGTATCATTTGGCAGTTCGTCCGGGTTCACTTTTCCTGTAAAAGTACACCAGGCCGTAAATAGCGGCATGGTGTCTTCTGGTTTCATCGGGCAGGTCCTTGTAAGTTTCCTCCACTTCATTCCAAACCGACAGGATAATGCCATCTACGACTTTTCTTTGTTCGATCAGCTTTTCCTGACTGCGCTGGAGGTTTTTCTGAAGTATCTTCTGGAAGTTATACGCTTCAAGGAAATCTTCATATCTTACTTTCACAACGGCCATGGTCGGATTCATAACCGGTGTAAGGCCTTTCTTTATTCTCAGGGTTTCTCCCTGGATCAGTTTCTCGCCCCACTGAATTACTTCAGCCTCGGTACCGAAAGAAGGCACCTTGCCCTGATCACGTCCAAACCCGAAATAATCACGATCAGCCGGTGAAAGATCTCCTCTGGCAATGGCCATATTCACGACCTGGATAAAATGTGACATGTAGAGTTTAACTTTCTTCTGTAACCGGCCATAGTCCTTGCTTTTTTCTACCTGTATGTTAAAAGCATGGCGGCTTTCCTGAACTATTTTTTCAAAGACATGAAGATTTGACAGCACCTTTTGATACGTAGCCTGAGAAAATGCCAGGTTAAAAGGATGCAGCTCCTTGCCCTTCTCATAGGCAATGCGGAGAGCTCTTAACCTCGCCAGATCTGTATTTGGTAATCTTCTGTAAGGCATAATGAATTCTGGAATTATTGCGAAGGAAATTGTATTTAACTATACGTAAAGACATTCGCGGGGTTGTGCAACCCGAACAAAATATGATGAATTTATTGGGTTTAAAGGAAAATAGGTTATAATTTTAATGTTCATACTTAAAAGCTATTGCTATGTTTCCATCTGAAGTATATATTCAAAGAAGAAAGCGTTTGAGAGAGCTTGTGGGCAAGGGGGTTATGTTGTTTCTTGGCAACAAGGAGGTCGCCATGAATTATGCAGCCAACAACTATCCTTTCAGGCAGGACAGCACCTTCCTGTATTATTTTGGCCTTGATATGCCGGGGTTGGCCGGAATGATTGATTGCGAAATGGGAAGTGAAACGATTTACGGAAGTGATCCTTCCCTGGAAGATATCATATGGGTTGGAAACCAGGAACCTTTGCAGGAAAAAGCAGCAAAGGTTGGAATAACCCAGGTGAAACCACTGGAAAGACTTGATGGTGATGTTTTCAGGGTTATTGCACATAACCGGGAAGTGCATTACTTGCCTCCCTATCGTGAGCAGCGCAGACTTCAACTTGCCTATTATGACAATCTGAAGTATGAAGAAGTGGACCGGAATGCGTCGGAAGCAATGATCAGAGCGGTAGCCACCCAGCGTTCGTTGAAGGATGCCTTTGAAGTGGAGGAAATGGAGAATACGATGAATGAAGTGACCCGGGAAGCATACAGTCAGGCTGTAAAGAATATAAAGCCCGGAGCTTTTGAATACCAGGTGGCCGGTGCACTGGAAGGCACTGTTCTGTCGAAAAACTGCAGAATGGCCTACCCGATAATCTGCACGGTAAACGGACAGACACTGCACAATCATTATTATGGCAATGAGCTGAAGAAAGGACAGTTGCTCCTGGTTGATGCCGGCGCTGAGTCGCCGGGAAGGTACGCCACAGATATCACCAGAACTTACCCTGTCGGAGGAAAATTCAGCAATCAGCAGAAAGAGATATACAAGCTGGTGCTGGACGCACAGCAGGAAGCTATACAGGCGATAAAGCCGGGAAGGCCTTATTATGAAGTTCATTTTCTAGCTGCAACAGCCCTGGCAAGGGGACTAAAAGAACTCGGACTGATGAAGGGTGATGCGGGAGATGCTGTCCGCCACGGAGCACATGCATTGTTCTTTCCGCATGGTATCGGGCATATGATGGGCCTCGATGTTCACGATATGGAGGATATCGGAGAGGACTATATCGGATACGATCAGGAATTCAGGCGGTCAGAGCAGTTTGGCACGGCTTATTTGCGCCTGGCCAAACGCCTTCAGGAAGGTTATGTGGTGACTGTTGAACCCGGCATATATTTTATTGAACCTCTGATTGATAAATGGCACAGCGAAGGACGTTACCGTGATTTCATCGATTACAGGGTGGTCAACAAGTACCGTGGATTTGGAGGCATACGGATAGAAGACAATATTCTGGTAACGGCCAAAGGATACAGGATTATTGGCAAAGGCATTGCCAAGGAGATGGATGAAGTGGAAAAGATAGTGGGGAAGTAATGTGCAGATGTGCAGATGTGCAGATGTGCAAATGTGCAAATGTGCAAATGTGCAGATGTGCAAACCTGCCCGCCGGCAGGCGGGTGTGCAGATGTTATTGATAATTCATTAGTTTTTCAATATCTTCCATTTCAAGGGGAATATCCTTCATCAGATCCACATTCCCGTCGCGCGTGATCAGTATATTGCTCTCCAGACGGATCCCGGTCTGCTCGGCAGGCACATAAATGCCAGGTTCACAGGTCAGCACCATACCCGGCCTGAATTCTGTATCCTTTCCACCCACATCGTGAACATCAAGGCCTAAAAAGTGGGATGTGCCATGCATGTAATACTGCTGGTAAAGCGGATGCTCCTGGCTCTGGTTTTGCAGATCTTCAGCGGAATACAGACCCAGTTTCACATGTTCATGGCCAAACCGCCTGCAAACTTCATGATGCACCTTGTTGATGCTGCTGCCTGGTTTCATAAGGGCGGTGGCGAAACGGAACACGTCGAGTACGGCTTTGTATAGGTCTTTTTGACGGGGTGTGAATTTTCCGTTCACAGGAATGGTCCTTGAGCAGTCGGCGGCATAATTCGCATATTCGGCACCAAAATCCATCAGGAGCAGTTCGCCGTCAGCACACACTTTGTTGTTAGCACTGTAATGCAATACACAGGCATTGATGCCTGAAGCAATGATGGGCTGATAGGCGTGACCGCGGGCTCCCTGCCTGACGAACTCATAGATTATTTCTGCTTCCACTTCGTATTCTGCCATTCCAGGTCTCATATTTTTCAAAACCCTTAAAAAGGCATCACGCGTTATATCACAGGCATTTCTTATCAGGGCAATTTCTTCCTCTGATTTGTGTGTGCGCAGTTCACGCATGATGGGTGCAAGCCTCTCGTAATTGTGCGCAGGGAATTTCTTTTGTATTTCCCGGGCAAGCCGAAGATTCCGGTTGGGAAGCTCCGGAATGAATTTGGGCAATTCAGGCAGGTTAAGATAAATGTTCGAAGTAAACATAAAAAGGGCAGCCATGGAAGCATCCATTTCATCATCATACCGCACTGTTCGGATCCCTGATACCACCTGGGCTTCTTCAGCGGTAAATTTATGGCCTTCCCACGTTTCAACCTTCTGATTCGGCCTTCTGATGAACAGCAACTCCCGCAGCGATTCATCGGGATGATCGGGAGCCAGGATAAGAACCGTCCTTTCCTGCTCAATACCACAAAGATAGAACAGATCGGAATCCTGACGGTATGGGTAATACTGATCCCCACTGCGGTTCATCTCATCGTTCGAATGAAAAATGGCCAAAGAATGGTCTTTTAAGGAATGGGATACTTTCGATCGGTTCTTCTCAAAAAGAGATGCAGGTATTATGACGGCTTTCATACTCATACAGGAATTATTTCAGGTGATACTATGTATAATTTATCTAAATTAGATAATTGGATTTCATTTGTTGTAAAAATAAACCGAAGCTGGTAAATTTACCGGATCCTTAACTGAATTTTTTACCTCTTAAGCCTTTAATCCTAGTTTTATGAGCAATATCCTGACCTCATCCATCGGAAAAAAAATCTTGATGTCCCTAGCAGGGCTTTTCCTGATTATTTTCCTTTTGGTGCACCTGGGAATCAACCTGAGCCTCATTTTTACCGGTAGCCGGGAGACCTTTAATAAAGCGGCACATTTCATGGGAACCAATGTCATCATCAAGGTGATGGAGGTTGTTCTGTTCGGAGGTTTTCTGTTGCATATGTTTTACGGAGTTTTGCTCCAGTTGCAGAACTGGCTGGCACGTCCCAAAAGGTACAGAATCGAAAACTATTCGCAAACTTCCTTTTTCTCAAAATTTATGATCCATACGGCTGTAATAATCGGGATATTCCTGGTTATGCATCTTTTCGATTTTTATTTAAAGGCCAAATTTTTCGGGGATGTGCCCCTGGTAATCTATGACGGTAAAGAGTATCATGACCTGGGGATTTTGGTGGTTGAAAAGTTCAAATTGGGAGGTTATGCGGTTTTTTACATTATCTGCCTGCTGATCATGTCTTTTCATTTGTTGCATGGTTTCCAGTCGGCTTTCCAGTCGCTGGGCCTTGAGCATAAAACCTACACGCCTTTGATCAAAGCCATTGGGATAATATACTCCGTTCTGGTGACGGCAGGATTTATCCTGATTCCTGTATATGTTTATTTCTGGATGTAAGAATCTGAATTTTCTGATATGACAAAGCTGAACGCACGCATTCCCGAAGGCCCGATGGCCGAAAAGTGGAATAATTATAAGGCCGGACAGAAACTGGTTAATCCGGCAAACAAACGCAAGCTCGATATTATTGTGGTGGGAACCGGACTTGCAGGAGCCTCAGCAGCTGCCAGCCTCGGAGAGCTGGGATTTAATGTCAAAGCCTTCTGTTACCAGGACAGTCCGCGGAGAGCCCACAGCATTGCCGCGCAGGGAGGCATTAATGCGGCCAAAAACTATCCCAATGATGGTGACAGCGTATACCGGTTATATTATGATACCATTAAAGGAGGAGATTATCGTTCCCGGGAAGCCAATGTTTACAGGCTGGCCGAAGTAAGCGGCAACATCATCGATCAGTGTGTGGCACAAGGAGTTCCTTTTGCAAGAGACTACGGAGGATTGCTTGACAACCGGTCTTTCGGCGGTGCACAGGTATCGCGAACTTTTTATGCCAGGGGTCAAACGGGACAACAGTTGTTGCTTGGCGCATACAGTGCCATGATGAGGCAGGTGAATGCCGGTACGGTAAAACTTTATCCCCGAACGGAAATGCTCGATATTGTGCTGGTGGAGGGAAAGGCAAGAGGCATCATAACCCGCAACCTGGTGACCGGAAACATTGAACGACACTTTGGCCATGCCGTGGTGATCGCCACCGGCGGGTATGGCAGGGCTTTTTACCTGTCAACGAAAGCCATGGGCTCAAACGGAAGCGCTGCATGGCAGGCATACAAACGCGGCGCTCTTTTTGCCAATCCATCGTTTGTACAGATCCACCCCACCTGCATCCCGGTGCACGGGGATTACCAGTCGAAACTCACACTGATGAGCGAAAGCCTTCGCAATGACGGGAGAATATGGGTGCCCCGGAAAAAAGAGGACGCAGAAGCCCTCCGCAACGGTCGTGTCAAACCCAAGGATATTGCGAATGAAGACCGCGATTACTATCTTGAGAGACGCTACCCGGCCTTTGGCAACCTGGTTCCGCGTGATGTCGCTTCACGGGCTGCCAAGGAAAGATGTGATGCCGGATATGGTGTGGGGAGCGGACTGGCAGTTTATCTCGACTTTGAAGAATCCATCGGGAGACTGGGAAAAAAGGTGATCGAGGAGCGGTATGGCAACCTTTTCCAGATGTATGAAAAGATCGTGGATGAAAACCCGTATGAAACGCCGATGATGATTTACCCGGCCATCCATTATTGCATGGGTGGATTATGGGTTGATTATGAACTGATGACCACCATCCCGGGCTTGTTTTCCATAGGGGAATGCAATTTTTCAGATCACGGGGCCAACCGGCTGGGGGCATCTGCCCTGATGCAGGGACTGGCCGACGGATACTTCATACTTCCTTATACCATACAGAATTACCTGGCAGCGGAAATAATGACACCCCGCATGCCGGTTGACCGGCCGGAATTCCTGGAAACCGAGGGACAGATCAGGGAAAGGCTAAACCGGCTCATGCAAATAAAGGGGAAACAGTCGGTTGACCGCATGCACCGGAAGTTCGGCTTGCTGTTGTGGGAAATGGTGGGTATGGCGCGTAACAGTGAAGGACTGAACAAGGCAATCAAAGAGTTCAGCTCGCTTCGCGAGGAGTTCTGGACCGATATAAGAATTACCGGAGGTATTGACGAGATGAATCCTGAGCTTGAAAAGGCTTCACGGGTGGCTGATTTCATTGAAACCGGCGAACTGATGGCGCGGGATGCTTTACAACGTGAGGAATCATGCGGCGGACACTTCAGGGAGGAATTCCAGACTCCCGAAGGTGAGGCAAGCAGAAATGATAACGATTTCATGTTCGTGGCTGCATGGGAGTACACCGGCACCGGAAAAGAACCCGTATTGCATAAGGAGCCGCTGAACTACGAAAACATCAAGGTACAAACCCGCAATTACAAAATTTAGTGCTATGGATTTTACATTGAAAATATGGCGGCAGCAGAATGCAACGACAAAAGGCCGCTTTGAAACCCATAAAGTTGCCGGGATATCACCGGATTGCTCTTTCCTTGAGATGCTCGATATCCTGAACCAGCAGCTGATTGACAAGTTTGAGAAGCCGGTTTGTTTTGACCACGATTGCCGGGAAGGTATTTGCGGCGCCTGCAGTCTCTACATTAACGGTAGGCCGCACGGGCCGGACTCAGCCGTTACTGCCTGCCAGTTGCATATGCGGAAATTCAAAGATGGCGATACCATTGTTGTTGAACCCTGGCGGGCCAGACCGTTTCCCGTCATCAAAGACCTGGTGGTGGACCGGTCGGGTTTTGATAAGATCATGGCAGCGGGCGGATACATTTCGGTGAACACCGGTGGTGTTCCCGATGCGAATACAATACCTGTTCCGAGAGCTCATGCTGAAACCGCCATGGATGCAGCTGCGTGCATCGGTTGCGGAGCTTGCGTGGCGGCCTGCAAAAATGCATCAGCCATGCTATTTGTTGCGGCCAAAGTTTCTCAATTCGCCATGTTGCCACAGGGAAAGGTTGAGACCAGAGAGCGGGTACTGAAAATGGTTGCCAAAATGGATGAGCTTGGATTTGGTAATTGCACCAATACAGGCGCTTGTGAGGCTGAATGCCCGAAACAAATATCAATATCCCATATTGCGCGGCTTAACAGGGAATACCTGACGGCAAAAATTCTTTAGGCCCGGCTTTATTGATCGGAATCTTTGTTTACAGTGGCTGAGATCCTGAAGTAATGCGTTGTTTCATTAACAGGAGTAATATCAAAATCGAGTTTACTCCCGCTGATTAAACCCGTTTGTATAAGCCCGATCTGCGCATTGATATCCCTCAGCATGGCCTGGGCTCTCGTTTTACGTTTCAGGGTCTTCAAAGCCTCTTCCTCCATAGCGTTGATTTCCTTGCAGTACGTTTCCAGTTTGGGAGCATGCTCGGGCTTGATGCTGTTTCCGGTGGTGATTCTGTAAAAATCATCCAGATCCTGAACAGAGATCCAGCCAATGCCGCAAAATACACCTTCTTTAATCTCCGAGTTTTCATGGGAATAATAGGAAACATTCTGAGAAAGTTCAATGAATACTTTAAAGATCCGCTGCAGAAGAATGGAGTCATGATCGGGGAGCAATCTGATGTGGTTACCCAATATTGAAATCAGATTTACTGTGAACAGTCCCTGGTATATGAGCAGGGATCTATCCTGGTATTCTTTGGCAATGAACATGAATAAGCTATTTAACAGTTAATTTTCGGAGTATGAAATTAATGATTTAAAGGTTACTATCTCCTTGTTATGGTAACAACTTTCTTAATTTTTTTCACTTTTCCCACCGGGCTGCAGATTTCAAGATAAACTATGAATATGCCCGGGTCAGCCGGCTCATGCTCTTCCGATATTCCGTCCCAGGTGAAGTATTCATCAGTCCCGAGCAGAATTCTGGAAGTCAGGTTCCTGATTTTCCTGCCGTTCATGTCAAAAATAAGGATGGATGCTGAACATCCCGGTTCATGCGTTTGAATGTGCAGGATCATCTGGTCATCAACCCCATCGTTGTCCGGAGAGAAAACCTGTGGGCTCAGGATAACTTCTGCCGGAGGGATGTCTTCATGCATGGCCTGGGAATTCATGCGGCAAGGCGTTGAATAACCGGATGCCGTGGAGGCGGAATGCCAGTTTTGCGGAGTGCCGGAAGGCTTATCAAAGTCAGTTCTTTCAAGAGAAACGCCTTCCGCATCCTGCAGAAATTCTGTGTGCATGGAGGCAGCATAGCGGACTTCATCAATGGTTCGGGGAAAATCATTGAACAAAATCAGGAAGCCCTCTTCATCGGGGAGGGCAAACAGATCATTGATTTCAACGATGGAGGCGGGATATTGCCGAATGCAGTTTTCGGGAAGGTTGATGGCACAATCTGTAATGACAACGTAGCTGCCCGGGAACAATAAACAGGGATATTTTCCCAGGGAAACCTTACGCCTTATTTCACCTGAATGAAAATCCGCCAGCGCGATGGCCAGGTTTTCCAGGTTAAGGACTTTGGATGACCTGTTATAGAGCTCAATGAATTCTGAAGTGCCGGTACGGGCATTAAACAGGATCTCGTTGATGACTATGTCATTCTTTTCGGGCATTTCGGAAACGGCGAAATGAACCACGGCATCTGGGGCCAGGGTATTACCGGCACAGTCTTTCAGGGTGTTTAATACAGTGAGCGAATAAGAGGCCGATGTTTGAAAGCGTCCCGGGTAGTTTAACAGAACAGCATTGTAATCCGGTCCGACAGGTACCACAGCGGATGGATGCATGAGGCCTTTGTCAGCGGAATACAACCAGGGAGAAAGGATGGTCGAGCTGTCCATCCTCTCGCTAAAAAGAAGCAAAACCGAGGAATCAGAAGGGAGTGTCGCCCGTAACAACACAGGAGACGATAAATCCGGTCTGCTCCCATCCGCGGAATTCTTTTGACCGGGAGTTCCTCCGCGATTATCATGGGATTCGGACCAGTTTTCAGAATAGCCGCAGGGATTATCCGGATCAATGATTTCGATTGACCACCCTCCTTCCGACTTTTGCCGGGTCTGATACCACCCGTCTGAAAAAGTGACTGTATGAATCACTGCGCCATCTGGAGATTTCAGGGTAATGGTCTGTCCGGTGTTAACCACTGCAGGCATGTTCTGCACCGGCAATGTCCTTCCGAACGCCCGGAACATACTTTCCTGGTCGCTGTCACAAAGTATGAGATATTCTCCGGGGTCCATCCTGGCTGCGGCAAGTGCTTTTTTATGGGAGCCCAGCTCGATTTGCCAGCCTTCCAGATCAACGGCGGAGGATCCCCGGTTGTACAATTCAATGTATTCAGCGTCGGGCAGCATGACGCAGGGATTAGGATCAGCCATGATCTCAGTTATGACAATCTGCTGAACAGCAGGCTCTTGTATAGTTTGAACTGGCTGCGTCCGGGGAACTGCAAATAACATGACCCCTGAAAAAAACAACAACGACATTTTCATAAGTCATTTTTTTTACGAATTTTGCGCTTAACGCATGCACAAGATAGTAAAAATTAATAATTTGTTATTATGAAAGTTGCAGTTGTAGGTGCTACAGGATTAGTAGGCACCCAGATGATCCGTGTTCTTGAAGAACGGAATTTTCCGGTTTCTGAGTTTATCCCTGTCGCATCTGAAAAGTCAGTCGGTAAAAGAGTGCTTTTCAAAGGGGATGAATATGCTGTAATCGGCATGCAGGAGGCCATTGACAGGAGACCTCATATTGCTGTTTTTTCTGCCGGAGGAGGAACTTCCAAAATGTGGGCCCCCCGGTTTGCCGAGGTTGGCACAACGGTGGTTGATAATTCATCGGCATGGAGAATGGAACCCGGTATCAAGCTGGTGGTTCCGGAGGTGAATGCGCATGTACTGGAAAAAACCGACAAGATTATTGCCAATCCCAATTGTTCCACCATACAAATGGTTGTTGCCCTTGTAGGACTCCACAAAGCCTATAAACTAAAGCGGATCGTTGTATCAACTTACCAGTCGGTCACGGGAACCGGAAAAAAGGCAGTGGATCAGATGATGAATGAACGCAAGGGTATAACCGGTGAAATGGCCTATCCGCATAAGATCGACATGAACGCCCTTCCCCATATCGATGTTTTCCTTGACAATGGATATACCAAGGAGGAGATGAAGATGGTCAATGAAACCAGGAAGATTATGGAGGATGATTCCATCGGGGTGACCGCAACCACCGTAAGGATTCCTGTGATTGGCGGTCATTCCGAAGCGGTAAACGTGGAATTTGAAAGGGAATTTGAATTGTCCGATGTATTTAAGTTACTCGGGAAATCTCCGGGTGTGATCGTCATGGATGAACCTGCAAGAAATATATATCCGATGCCGATTGTATCTCATAACCGGGATGAGGTATTTGTCGGGAGGATACGTCGCGATGAAACACAGCCTAAAACGCTCAATATGTGGATTGTATCCGATAACCTTCGCAAAGGCGCGGCTACCAATGCTATTCAGATAGCCGAATACCTTGTGGAGAAAAAACTAATTTAATAAAGGAAATGATCATAGGGATACCGGGTGATGTGAATTTCCCGGACTTTCTCATACAACATCCTCTTCAGTTCATCGATGTTTTGTTTCCTGAGCGCAGAAATGAATAAGGACGGAAAATTGTTTTTGGCCATCCAGCTGTTTTCAAGTTCTGTAAGGGTTAGATTTTCCCGGCCCTTCGGACTCAGATCATCATCATCCTTTTTAACATACGTATAAGCATCCGTCTTGTTAAAAACAACCAGCACGGGTTTATCGGCGGCATTGATTTCCTGCAGGGTCTGGTTTACCACACCGATCTGCTCTTCAAACCCGGGATGAGAAATATCTACTACGTGCAGGAGAAGATCCGCCTCACGGACTTCATCGAGGGTTGATTTGAATGATTCCACCAGGTGATGGGGAAGTTTCCTGATAAATCCCACGGTGTCAGAAAGGAGGAACGGAAGATTTTCGATCACTACCTTACGGACCGTAGCATCCAGGGTGGCAAAAAGTTTATTTTCCGCAAACACTTCTGATTTGCTGAGAAGATTCATGAGCGTTGATTTCCCGACATTGGTATAGCCCACCAGGGATACTCTTACCAGTTTTCCCCGGTTCTTCCGCTGGGTGATCATCTGCCGGTCGATTTTTTTAAGCTCTTCCTTCAAAAGCGCAATTTTGGTGCGGATGATCCTCCGGTCTGTTTCTATCTCCGTTTCTCCAGGACCTCTCAGTCCAATTCCTCCCCGCTGTCGTTCAAGGTGGGTCCACATCCCGGCCAGCCTGGGTAAAAGATACTCATACTGTGCAAGTTCAACCTGTGTTTTGGCGTAGGCTGTTTTTGCCCTGTGGGCAAAAATATCGAGGATGAGATTGGTACGATCCAATGCCCTGATCTCTAATTCCTGTTCAATATTTCGGATCTGACTGGGAGATAACTCATCATCAAAAACAGCAATATCAATCTCATGGCTTTTAACAAATCGCTTGATTTCATCCAGCTTTCCACTTCCGATATAAGTACTTGAATTGGGTTTGTCAAGTTTTTGAATAAAGCGTTGCACAGGGACGGCTCCTGCAGTTTCAATAAGAAAAGCAAGCTCATCGAGGTAATCTTCAACCTGTGATAGCGATTGATCCTGGTTGGAAACACCGATTAGAACAGCCTTTTCCGGTTCAAATGAATGGATGAATTCTCCCATTAGCGAATTTCTTCATGCTTCAACGGGAGCAAAATAAGCAAAATTATTTTACTGAACAGTCCCTTTATTATAAATGAGAACATCGTGGATTGATTTTTTCAATGCTTCCGTGCAGTCAAGGATCATCCTGATGTCGTCGGGGAAAGGAACAGGCTTGATGTCCACCAGTTTTTTCTTTTCGGGAGACAGGGCATTGATATCCCCAATGGCGCGGGCTGAAACATATTCAAAATGTGTACCGGCTGCGATGGGTTGTTTTTTAAGGAGTGATTGCGGATTGGCCGAATGGAATTCAATCTCACCGGTGATATTGCAATCCTTCATCTGATGGGATTCAATCACGGTGCACTGAATTTCCTTGTATTTTTTGATTTTAATATCGTTTCCAGAAGTGTCCTTCATCACATTGCCCTTTGCATCAAGCACGTATTCGAAGCCATTTTCAATGGTTTTCTTTTCAATAAGGTCTTTGTCTTGCACCAGATCGGGCGAAACATGGATGGACTGGAGTATGATGTCGATATAATAGTCGTATTTAATGTCTGAGTCGGATTTGCGGGTATAATATTCAACCCATTCGCTGTTCAGCTGGGTGGCATTTGCGGCAACCAATCCATCGGTGAATTCAGCCGGCAGATTGATGATGGTACGGTTCACGATGCTTATCAGCGCCCGGCTCATCCCCAGGTATTTGGCTTCCTGGATTACCTGATCGAGGTTAGGGTATGAATCCCCGGAATAATTTTTGGCTTTTACCAGCTCGTAATAGGCCTGCCGGTATGATTCCTTGGTTTTGTTCTCCATGAGCTTGAGCCCGTGGTCATGAAAGTATTCGGCGGCTTTTCTTTTGGCGGCGACAATTTCAGCATCATAATCCACGAAATTGTATTGAACCGTGCGTCCGCCAATATGCAAAGGCAAAACCCTTCTGACAGAAGTCTGCCGGTTTTTCAGGTTGCTGTATAGACTCAGCATTTCATCCCAGGTATTGGGATTGCCTTCTGTTTTAAGGTATTTAATTCTTTCCAGGTCACGGTCATTGGCCAATTTGTAGGCTTTATCCAACATGTTGGCATCTTCTTCACTATCTGGTTTTTTGATCAGATTCTTGACTGATTTTTCGATCAATGCATCATAATTACCCTGAGTAAGAAGTTTCTCAGGAGAGGAACAACTGATCAGCAATAAAACAGACAGAAAAAAACTGTTGTATGCTTTCATAAACATTGTGGTTTAGTACAAAAACAATACGTATTTTTGGCGGAATAGTTTTAATTTAATACTTTTGCCTCGCTCGCCATAGCATTAGCGACGGTGAGCCACACCCACACCCACACCCACACCCACACCCTAGTCGGGGAATTAGCTCAGTTGGCTAGAGCGATTGCATGGCATGCAATAGGTCAGGGGTTCGACTCCCCTATTCTCCACTACTTCTTCTTCCTTTTCAGATAAAGGATCAAAATTCCCAACAAAAGTACACCAAGTGCGGAAGACAGGATAACCAGCAATCTCGTTTTGCCTTGTTCTTTAATATACTGACTGTTCAGGTTATTGATGTACATATCGGTCATTTTATTGCCGGCTTCGGATTCAATTAAATCCTTTCTTTTCAAAGCCTCTTCATTCAATTTGGACAGAATTTCCTGCGTTTTCTGAAGTTCAAGATCCATTTCGTTTTCAGAAACCGGAATTTCTATGCTAATGGAAGTCTGGTTCATTGCGATCAGCTCCTCTTCCAGCTCAGAAGCCCTGTCAAAATTCTTGAAGGCTTCATAAGAAACCACAAGGGCTTTGATATTCTTGGCCATCAATGCCGGCACATTCAGACTGTCGGCTATTCTCCGGCTTTTTTCATAGCTTTCGATTGCCATTTCCTGATTGCCTGATCTGCGGTAAGCATTGCCCAGGTTAAATAAGGTTACAGCCTGCCCGTAATCATAGTCTGCTTCCTTTTTGTAAGTCAGGGATCGCTCGTAATAGGTAATGGCATCACCATATTTGTTGTTTATAAACAAGAGGTTGCCGATATTGTTCAGCGCCATGGATGCTTCCTTTCGGTTACCGTTTTCAACCAGGTTCTTGTTCGATTCCTTGAAAAACTTTTCAGCTTCGGTATAATTGCCCATTTCATAATGTGCAACCCCCAGCTTGTTGTAAACCGGACCCAGGGCTTCCTTCATATTTAGCTTCTGAATGATATTGACGGTTTTCTCATAGGAAAGAATGGAACTGGTGAGTACCTTTTGCTTGTAATAAACATCGCCCAGGTCATCCATCACATCTTTCAGTCCTGATTCATCCCTGATACTGTCTTTTATTTCGGCGGACTTGTTGTAATATTCAATGGCGTTTTTATAATCGTACGTGGTCTCATAAACGTTGGCAATATTCGAAAGGACTTGCGAAGCGCCGGCCTTGTCACCTGATTTTTCTTTCAGCGTGAGTGATTTCTCATAACTGCTGATGGAATTCTGGAAATCTCCGGAATTGTAATAGGTATCAGCAATATCTTCATAAACCGTTGAGATATCCTTCTGCTGTCCGAATTTTTCTTCGATTTCCAGGGCTTTTTGGTAATAGTTGATGGCAATTTCTTCATCCCTCACCTTTCTGAATGCCTCTGCGATTTTCCTGTAAACAACTGATCTCGCAGGCATATCGTTGCCCTTTTCAACCTGCTTCAATTCGGCGGCAAATGTATCAAAGATGACTCTCCGAAGGCTGTCTCTTTTACTTTCTGCCTGTCGTTCACGGATGAACTGATCCACTCTGGCAGGTTCAATTTTTGTTTCAGTGGTCTTGCCCGCCGCGGCTTTGCTCAATTGTTCCTTTTCCTGCTTTTTGGCAAGTTCAACTTTCCGTTTTACTTCAGCCAGCTCCTTTTCACCCAGCATGGCTTCAATACTCTGCATTCTGAGTTTTGGTTCCTCTTCATCAGGCATCAGGTCCGAAGCTTTTTCGTATTCAAACATAGCCGCAGCATAATTTTTAGCGGTATAATAGCCATTCGCTTTCTTCATGTGTTCTACATAAAGCGCCTTTTTGTCGGTTGTCTGCGCTGAAATATCAATGATCCCGGACAAAGGAAGAAACAAACCTGACAATACCAGGAGAAACAACATCCTTGTTTTCATATCGTTCATAAATAAGTGCTTTTTCATGATCCTTTGACTTATACGCTAATACGGAATATTGCATCGGATTGATTCAAACGACGGGGGAAATTATTTACAAAATACGCTAATTTTGCAATTGGAGTGAATATTTTTAAACAATCCCGGTTATGAAGACTGACTTAAAGGATGCTGAGCAGTATATAAAAAACCTTATCCGATCGGGAGAAAACCAGCAACTGGACTTCAAGTTCGAAATCAGCGATGCCAAAAAAATTGCGCGCACTTTTTCTGCATTTGCCAATACCCGGGGTGGAAAATTATTGATAGGCGTTAAGGACAACGGAAAGATCAGTGGAGTCCGGAGTGAAGAGGAAGCCTATATGGCCGAGTCGGGGGCGCATTTATTCTGCAAACCTGCTGTACCGTTTAATCTGAAGAAATGGGTGGTGGAAGGACGATGTGTCCTCGAAGTTGAGATACCTGCCAGCCATAAGCGGCCGCATTATGCGAAGAACGAGGCAGGGGAGTGGATGGCGTATGTGCGGGTAGCGGACCAGAATATCCAGGCCAGCCGCATCCTGGTAAATGTCTGGAAAAACGAAGGCAAAAAGGGAGTCTGGCTGAAATTTGGACGTGAGGAAAAAGTGCTGCTCGATTACCTGGCAGAAAATGAAAGCATCACCTTGTCACATTTCATGAAAATAGCACGGACAAACCGGTTGCAGGCGGAACAATTGCTGGTTAACATGATCCTGCTGGATGTCATAGAGCCGGAGATCACGGAAAAAAGTACTTTTTTTCACCTGAAAAAATTATTTTCGGAAAGCATGAAATATGACAAAATTTCAGATAAGTGATTTTCGGAATACTGGCATGATATTTGAAAAATATAAATATGTAGATAAATACATATTAATTAATTTAACCAATTACAATGAAGAAATCATGGTACTGGCTGGCAGGAATCCTTGTGATGTCAGCAATAAGCTGTAACGGGCAACCGGCAAAGACGGAAGAAGTCAAGGCCGAAGTCACTGCCAATAGCGAACAGGTTGCCCGGGTCGGGGACAATGTCTCCGGTCAGTCGCCGGTGCATATCGGCAAAGCTGACTTTCTGAGGCTCGTGATGGATTATGAAAAAAATACGGAAAACTGGGTGTTTAAGGGAGAAAAGCCATGTCTGATTGATTTCTATGCGGACTGGTGCGCTCCTTGCAGGATCACTTCTCCCATCCTTGAGGATCTGGCCAAACAATATGCCGGTCAAATCAATATTTACAAAGTGGATGTCGACGCGGAGCAGGAATTGGCAGCAGTATTTGGGGTTCAGAGCATCCCTACATTTCTGTTTTGTCCCATGGAAGGCAAGCCTACCATATCATCAGGGATTGCCAATTCACCGGAAGCCACCAGGGACCTCTTCATACAGCAGATCGAAGAGCTGCTGTTGATGAAAGAGAATCCAGCGACCCTATAAGGATTCCGGATTTATCCATTTTTATTAACAGCGGTATGAAAGTGCAGTAATCTGCCTTACTTTTACCGCATGTATTTGATTTTTGATACCGAAACCACCGGGTTACCCGCCAATTATAATGCACCGGTCACAGATACAGGCAATTGGCCCAGAATGGTGCAACTAGCCTGGGAATACCATGACAAAACCGGAAGGTTAATCTTTGACAAGAGTTACATCATCAAGCCCCAGGGGTATACCATCCCGCAAGCGGCTGAGGTGGTGCATGGAATATCCACAGAAAAGGCTTTGGCTGAGGGAAGTGACCTCGAAACTGTGCTTATCGAATTTGCCGGAGATCTGGAAAGGACTGAAGTTGTGGTCGGACACAACGTGTCTTTTGATCTCAGCATTCTGGGAGCTGAATATGTACGGAGTAACATTCCTTCGAGGCTGCATGAAATCACCCACATTTGCACAAAGGAAGAATCCACAGATTTTTGTGCGATACCCGGAGGCAAGGGTGGAAAATTCAAATGGCCTGCTCTTCCGGAACTCTATAAGTGTTTATTTGGGGAAGGATTCGCTGAGGCGCATAATGCTGCCGCGGATGTGGCAGCAACCGCGAGGTGTTTTTTTGAATTGTTGCGCCGGGGGATTATAAGTGCCAAAAGGCTGAATATCGATCCGGACCTGTTGCAGGAATTCAGATCAATCCATCCAGACATCCTTCCTCCTTTTCAGATCTCAATCCGGTCCAATTTTGCTTCCTCCCCGGTCAGCGCGCCTGTAGAAGAAGTCGGGGCCGTAGCTGAAACCGCTGCAGGATCCCAGCTTTTTACCCACCTGCACGTCCATACCCAATACTCTATCCTGGACGGCGCTGCGGTTATAAAGCACCTGATTGAAAAGGCCAAACTCGATAAGATGGAAGCTCTTGCCATTACCGATCATGGGAACATGTTCGGCGCGAAAGAGTTTCATAACGAAGCGAAAAAGCAGGGGATAAAACCCATACTGGGATGCGAGGTATATGTTGCGCGCCGTTCGCGTCATGAAAAATCCGATAAACTGGATGGCGGAGGATTTCACCTGGTGCTCCTGGCAAAGAACAAACAGGGGTATAAAAATCTGATCAAGCTTGTCTCCTATGGATGGACCGAAGGGTTTTATTACCGGCCGCGGGTTGACAAGGAGTTGTTGAAAAAGTATCATGAAGGTCTCATGGCATCATCAGCCTGTTTGCATGGTGAAATACCCTGGTTGCTGCGGCACGAGGGGATTGAAGCAGCGCGGAAAGCCATAACGGATTACAGGGAAATATTCGGCAGTGACTTTTACCTTGAGTTGCAACGTCATCCTTCAGGGGATCCGCAAATCGACAGGGAGGTATATGAAAACCAGGTTTTTGTCAATAACCAACTCCTCAACCTCGCATCAGAATCCGGAATAAAATGCATCGCAACCAATGATGTTCACTTCATCAATGAGGAGGACGCTCCTGCGCACGACAGGCTTTTATGCATCAGTACCGGGAAGGATGTGGATGATCCCAATCGCCTGCGTTATACCAGGCAGGAATGGCTGAAGACGCAGGATGAGATGAAGCGGTTGTTTTCCGATTTGCCCGCTGTTATTGACAATACCAATGAGATCGTGTCGAAGGTTGAGCAGTATGAGCTCAACAGTGAACCGGTCATGCCGGATTTTCCAATTCCGGAAGGTTTCACCGATGCCCAGGAGTATTTAAGGTCACTGACTTTGGCAGGAGCTGCCCGGCGTTACCCCGAGATGGATGAAATCATCAGGGAAAGGATCGATTTTGAGCTCGAGACGATCAACAAAATGGGCTTCCCGGGTTACTTCCTCATTGTGTGGGATGTAATCAGGGCCGCGCGTGAAATGGGCGTATCCGTGGGCCCGGGAAGAGGATCGGCGGCAGGATCGGTTGTGGCCTACTGCCTGAGAATTACGGATATCGATCCTATAAAATATGACCTGCTGTTCGAGCGTTTTCTGAACCCCGACCGCATATCCATGCCGGATATTGACATTGATTTTGACGAGGATGGCCGGGAAAAGGTATTGCAGTATGTAGTTAAGAAATATGGAAAGGAACGGGTTGCGCATGTCATCACATTTGGCACCATGGCTCCCAAGATGGCGATCCGGGATGTTGCCAGGGTGCAGAAGCTGGAGCTCTCTGAAGCGGACAGGCTGGCCAAAATGATTCCTGAAATGCCGGGCACCAGTTTTAAAGATTCCTACGAAAAGGTACCGGCTTTACTGGCAGAAAGAAACAGTGACAATAAATTAATTGCCAGCACCCTGAAATATGCAGAGGTTCTGGAAGGTTCGGTAAGGCAAACCGGTGTTCATGCATGTGGCATTATCATTGGCAAAGACAACCTGGAAGAATACATACCCATTTGCCGGAATAAGGATGCTGAATTAAATGTTACCCAGTTTGAAGGTTCGCACATGGAACCGGTAGGCATGTTGAAAATGGACTTCCTGGGATTAAAAACGCTCTCCATCATCAAAGATACCATTGATAATGTCAGGTTATCCAGGAAGATCGAGTTGGATATCGATCACCTTCCCATGGATGATGCCAAAACGTATGAACTTTACAGCCGGGGAGAAACTACAGGATTATTCCAGTTTGAATCGGAGGGGATGAAAAAGTACCTCAAGGCTTTGAAGCCAAACCGGTTTGAGGACCTGATCGCCATGAATGCCCTTTACAGGCCGGGCCCCATGGAGTATATCCCCAGTTATATCAGCCGCAAGCATGGGAAGGAGGAAATTGTATATGACATTCCTGATATGGAGGCGTACCTGAAAGACACCTACGGAATTACTGTCTACCAGGAACAGGTTATGCTTTTATCGCAGCTCCTTGCCGGTTTTTCAAAGGGAATGGCTGACTCCCTGCGAAAGGCCATGGGTAAGAAGGTCATTACCATGATGAATGAACTTCGCCTGAAATTTGAAGAAGGCTGTATCCGTAACGGGCATGATCCCAGGACGGTGGGCAAAATCTGGAAGGACTGGGAATCATTTGCGCATTATGCATTCAATAAATCACACTCCACCTGTTATGCATTGATATCTTACCAAACGGCCTACCTGAAGGCGCATTACCCGGCGGAGTTCATGGCAGCTGTACTGAGCAGGAACCTGAACGATATCAAAAAGATTGGATTTTTTATGGATGAATGCCGGCGGATGGGTATAAAAGTGCTGGTCCCTGATGTTAACGAGAGTATGGCGCGCTTTACGGTAAATGCCCAGGGACATATCCGGTTTGGCCTGGCAGCCATTAAGGGCGTGGGCGAGTCAGCTGTTGAGCATATTATCATGGTCAGAAACAAGGACGGATTGTTCCGGGATATTTATGATGTGGTGGAAAGGGTCAACCTGAATACCGTTAATAAGCGTTGCCTGGAAGCACTGGCCATGGCAGGCGGCTTTGATAGCTTCAGGGAAATCCAGCGCCACCAGTTCTTTGACAATGAGGATGGAACCCTGGGCTTTACTGAGCAGCTGATAAGGTATGGAAACAGAATGCAGGGCCAGTCGAATAGCGCTCCCACGCTGTTCGGAGGCGTGAACGCCATTGAAGTGATCAAGCCCAGGCCTGCCCAATCACTTGAATGGCCACCGCTTGTTAAGCTCAATAAAGAAAAGGAAGTGATCGGGATATATTTATCCTCCCACCCGCTTGACAATTTCAAACTTGAGATGAGCCAGTTTTGCAATGTGACGCTTGCCGAGCTCAGGGACCTGGAACAACTCCGGGGGAAAGAAATTGCAATAGCGGGCATGATTACCACGGTGAAACATGCCACTACAAAAAATGGCAAGCCTTATGGATCTTTTACGATAGAGGATTATACGGATACTTTTTCCATGACCCTGTTTAATAAGGATTACGAAAACTACAGAAAGTATCTTTATGAGGGTTACTCGCTGTTGATCAAAGGTATGATTGCAGAGAACACCTGGAAAAATAATCCGGAACTTGAATTGAAAATCAAGAACATCTACATGCTAAGTTCAGTTCGTGATGAGTTGGTGCAAAATATCCAGATAAAACTTTCGGTGGATATGATCACGGAAAAATTAACGGAACATCTGGCACGATTTACACAAAAAAATACAGGCAATTCGAACCTGAGAGTTCAGATAGTTGATCCGGCGGAGAATATAAGCGTGGATATGTTCTGCCGGACCCAAAGAGTTGCCCTCTCAGACGAGCTGATCGAATTTCTGTCGAATAACCACGAAATAGAATTCAAACTATACTAATTGCTGCTTTTTGTTCATGTGCATTTTGTAACTTAGCGATTCATTATAAACGATTATAATCATTATCAAAACCTTTTTAAGATGGCTGTTATTCTGACTGATGCAAATTTTGATGAAATTGTGCTCAAAGCTGACAAACCTGTACTGGTTGACTTTTGGGCTGAATGGTGCGGCCCTTGCAGGGTTATCGGTCCCATTGTGAATGAGATAGCGGAAGATTACAAGGACAGGGTAATTGTGGGGAAACTCGATGTTGATGCGAACCCGGGTGTTTCTTTCAAATACGGGATCAGGAATATTCCGACAGTTCTTTTCTTTAAAAACGGCCAGGTAGCAGACAAACAAGTGGGCGCAGTGCCCAAAGGCAATCTTGTAAATAAAGTTGAAGCCCTCTTGTAATCAGGCTTGCATTAAACCTGAACATTTTGTTAAAGTATTTCAACAGCAACCGGATCAGTATTCTGTTATTCATCTCACTGCTGCCCGTAGTGTATTGGATTCCGTCTTTGTTTCCGTCAATCGCTCCTGCTGTGCCCGAATCTTCAGGAATTCCGATGGGCAGGTGGATCATTGCCTTTAACCGCGACTTCAGGATTATTGCTTCAGTACTGGCCATGATACTTGTGGCGGTTAATGCCTATCTTCTGGTGCAACTCAACACCATTCATATTTTCATTCCGGTACGTACGCAGCTTCCGTCCTTTTTTTATGCCCTGATCGTGATTGGCATGACACAACTGCACCAGCTTACCCCGGCGCTTGTTGCTTCAACCATTCTGATCGTGTTATTATTCCGGATATTCAGCGCCTACAAAACCGAGGGAATCTCCATCCATTTTATGGATGCCGGTATGCTGATAGCCCTGGCCAGCATGGTGTATTTTCCTTCCCTTGTTTTCTTTCTTTTTTTACTGGCAGGCATGTCCATCCTCCGGCCATTTATATGGCGTGAATGGGCCTTCGCCTTCCTGGGGCTTGCGATCCCTTATATCTTCCTGGTATCTGTTTATTATCTTGCTGACTTGTCCTTTGCGACTTATTTCAATGATATGTCTGAGTCACTGAAAAAAACGGAGCAGCATTTCAAGCTCAGTCAGATTGTCAATTGGATCTATGTGCTGGTATTTATGCTTTTCAGCAGTTATTTCATGGCAGAAGCATTGAACAAAATGAAGATCCATGCCCGGAAATTCTTCCTGGTATCCCTGCTTTTATTCCTTTTATCAGTATTGATTTTTTGGGTGATCCGTGGAGCCGGCGTCGGGATGGTATATTATACAGCCATACCGTTGGCCTACCTTTTCTCGTACTATTTTGCGAAATGCCCGTTTACCTGGTACAATGAAATTTTCTTCGGACTGTTCCTTTTACTCCTGCTCTGGCAGAGGTTTTAGAGCTTCTTCACGTAAGACATGATCCCCACACCGTCACCGGCTTTGCCCTCTTTGAAAGAAATAAATACATGATATACGCCGGTTTTCTGACATTTGAAGTCAAAGAACGGGAAATCCTTGCCGGTTGCAGTGATGAAAGTACTCCCAAGCAGGGTATTCATGTCAAATAACTGAAGCACGGCCTCCCCTTCGGAATTCGGTGCGGAACAGATGGAGAAGCGGTAAACAACATTCTTGCTCAGAAGCAGTGCAAACCTCGCTGTGGGAGGCGCTCCTCCCGGAGTTCCCTGGTCGAGTTTCACCACAAAATCTTTCAGGTACATCACGTCGCCTGCATTGGCCGCGCATTGGGCTGTCAATTGTGATACATCCTGAGCCTGAAGGAAATCAGAGCAAACGAATGTAAAGACTGCTAATATGAGGATGAATTTCTTCATAATCAAAGGCTTATTAAGCTGTTACGGACCTGCTCGGTTGTGGCAATGATAGCAGTCAATTGTTCAGGAGAAATCTCAACGATACTTTTATCGTTCTGAACGATGGTAAGCATGCCATTCTCTTCGATCATCTCGGGTTCGCCCTTTTCAATACGAATATTGACTGTTTTAAACAGATCTTTCAGTAACTGCAGGTCATCCAGCAATTTGGCATACTGCTTGTCCTGTTTGTAATTTTCAAGAATCAGCATCAGCTGATCCAGGGTGAGTTTCTGTTCCCCAATGCGTTCGGCCAGCATTTGACTGGGCGTGATCTTGTAGACCTGCGTGCCGAGATAAAGTCCTTCGATCCAAACACCGGTAACCATCAGCGCGCTGAGGTTGGTACGGTTATTCGCATGCAGATACTTATCCATTTCGTTGAAGCTGTGCACTGAAATATACATCAGTGAATCGAGATTCTTGCTGTTTGTGGCGAGTCGCTTCAGGGTGGTGAAATCAAAAAACTGTCCCACCTTGATGGCATCGGACAAACTCTTTATGGATGTCAGGTAATCAATTACAGCCGAAGTCTTGTTGTTCATATTCAAATAACCCAGATCTGCGGCATAAATGCCCAGGTTCAGCGCCTGCTGGAAACTGGTGGTTAAATTTCCTACCCGGTCAGTAGGGGAAATATACCTGTTCGAGTAGGGAACGCCAAGATCCTTGATCATGGCTGCCATTTCAACGGGAGAAGAAATGTTCTGCACAATGTCCTGCATGACATCTTCCGATATTTCAATCCCCTGGTTGAGGACAGAATCGGGAATTTCGCCGGAATCCTTACCTTGTCCGCCTGATTTACAGGAACCTGCAGCTGCAGCCAGTAAAACTAGAAGATATACAATTGCTTTGCGCATAATCCATAGTTTGATTTTGTTCAACAAAAATAACGATTGATTAAATGAATAAAAATAATATTATGATCAAATTCAACTTTTCTTTTGAAAACGTTGTGACAAATCAATGAGTTTCCTGAGCCACTCATAATACAATGCCAGATAAAAGAGTGCTGTCAATAACCATATCACAATTATATTGTACCAGAAGGTGTCAAAGGTTTTACCCAGAAATGGCTTCACCGGCGAATAGAAGTGGGTGCGTAGTGTGGCGAAGTTCTTTACAAAGGGATCCTGGTAAATCGGGTCATAATGCTGCACCAGCTGATGGTCAAATTCCAGGATCTTGTTTTTCTCGTATACTTTACGCAGGATATCGGAGACTCCCTCATTGTTGTATCTGTCTCTCAGCTGGTTATAGGCATCGGGATCCCTGTCAAGGTAATAGTTAAAATAGTTTTCCTTCTGCTTGCTGATGCGCTGGAACTTATCCCCGTAATATTTGTCGAGTGCCGAAAGATACTCGAAAGCCCTTTCCGCTGTTTGTTTACTGAATTTTCCCGGCTTCAGTTCATCGGTGTTTTCAAAAGCGGGAACATTCGGATTGGTGGCGGATTCCTTGATGATTTCGTTGGCAACGACCAGGAGATCGTTGGCAGACATATTAACAGTACTAACGTTTTCAACTTCATTTTTAATTCGTTCCAGGCGTTCAAACAATTCGGGAAGCCAGTATACTTTTTTGAAATCACTTTGACTTTCTTCTTTTTCAATGTCATAAAGCTTATTCTTCATGAATTTGTTATCCTTGTACTGATGCACCATCAGAGCCTCATAGGACCATTTGGTCACCATCATCTCGGCGATTACCGGAACTTTGTCCACCCGGCTCACATAGCGGTTTAATTTGTCAAAGCTGAACATGGCCCCGCTCAGGATCATCATGGGAATCATGACAAGGGGGATCAGGATATAGATGGTGACGGCGGAATTGAAGGAAGCTGAAATATTCAGTCCGAGCATATTGGCAAAGGCTGCCGTTGAAAACAGGGCGATCCAGTAGGCAAAGCCCATATCGCGTATGCCCAGGAAACGGTTGGCAACCACAACGAACAGAAAGGCCTGTATGGCCGAAATCGAAAACAGGATGATAATTTTGGAAACCAGGTAGCTGGAGCGGCTGAGGTTAAGAAATCGTTCACGCTTAAGGATTTTCCGGTCCCGGAAGATCTCCTCCGCGCTTACGGTGAGCCCGAGAAACAGCGCAACGATTAGCGCCATAAAAATGAAAATCGGAATGTTCTCATTCAGTCTGAAAACATACTTCCCGGAATCCGGATCCTCGATATACCGTATGATGGACGACAGGATGAAACCCAGGATGGGAGCTTCGAGAAGGCTCAGGGCTACATATTGCCTGTTGCTGATTTTCGACAGGAAGTCACGGATGGTAAATATTCCCAACTGGCTCAGCCAGCCGGGTATTTTCAGGTTTTTCGGAGGTGAATCCTCTCCCGGTTTCAACTCGCTGTAAGAGACCTGTTCCTTGAAATGTTCTTCCCATTGCTGCGGAGTCACTTTTCGCGCATCGGTGTAATTACCGAATTCATCCACAACTTTGGCCTCAATGATGTTGAAGATCAGTTCCGGATTAACATTTCCACAAGTGGGGCATTCCCCGACTTCACTGTTAATCTGTGCATCAAGACGCTTGAAATACATTACGGCTTCCACCGGGTTGCCGTAATAGATCATATAACCTCCCGTGTCCAGGATGATCATTTTATCAAACATCTTGTAAATCTCCGATGAGGGCTGATGGATAACCACGAAAATGAGTTTGCCTTTCAGCGCAAGCTCACGCAGCAGGTCCATCACATTTTCCGAATCCCGCGATGAAAGTCCGGATGTCGGCTCATCAATGAATAATATGGAAGGTTCCCTGATCAGCTCAAGGGCTATGTTTAGTCTTTTACGCTGGCCACCGCTGATCATTTTCTTAAGCGGAGAGCCAACCTTCAGGTCCTTTCGGTCATAAAGCCCCAGGTTCTGAAGGGTTTTGCTGACCAGGCCATCGATTTCCTCTTCGGTTTTATCTTTGAAGCAGAGTTTGGCGTTGTAATACAGATTCTGGTAAACCGTGAGCTCTTCAATCAGCAGGTCATCCTGCGGCACCAGGCCAATTACGCCCTCCAGTTTTTCCCTGTTTTTGTGCAGGTCAATGCCGTTAATGAGCACTTCGCCCATGGAGGGCGGTTCAATGCCGCAAAGCATGTTCAGCAGGGTTGTTTTACCTGCTCCGCTTGCGCCCATGATACCGATCAGGCGACCATGCAGTTCCGAGAAACTGATATCTTTTATCCCGATATTGCCGTTGGGGAACTTGTATTCCAGGTCCCGGGCAATATAGGATATCTGGCTGCTAACGGTATCAGCCATGAAATGAGCCACGACATCACTGTAATAAATCGGGGCTGATTTGGGGAGTTTAACGGTACTGCCGCTGGCAAAAAGATAGATACGGTCATTGCGTACAGGTAATCCGTTCAGGAACAAGTCCTCATTACCGGTATATTTTAGGAAGTAAAGATCAACGCTATTGATCTTCAGAACAAAAATATTGGCCTGAAGATGTTTGGTGACAATTTTCTTTGCGGACTGCAGGGATTCCTGCTTATCGTTGATTATTAGAATATTGCCATCATCCAATTGATCAACTTCGTTGCTGATCACAAAAGATTCGATGCTGGCAAACTCTTCTTTTTCAACTTTAAATACGTCGCCAACGGTGTTGATGATCTGCATCCTCTGATCAGTGAACTTTCGGTCGGCATTTACAATTTCGAAAAGCCTGACTAAAACAACTACTTTTTGTTTTTGTGTAAGGGTCTTGTTGATTTTTTTGCACAAGCCCAGTATCCTTACGGAGTCCCTTACCGAGGTGAGCTTGCGTGTGTTTTTTTCTTCGTCATTTTCCGTATTGTTCTCTGCATTTTCCAGGCCGCTATATTGCCTGAAAAGCAGGAAATATTCCTTCACCTCCTCATCATTAAGCTGCTGTTGCAGGAAATTTTTGACGTATTCCACCTGGGTGGTTTCCACGCCTTCATCCTGTTTTGCAATAATTGCAAACAGTTGCATCAGCGCTTTTAGGATCTCCTCACTCATTCAGGCAAGATATCAATAAGGCACCTGTTCAAAAGGAACATCAACTATCTCAGCATATTCTTCACCTGCTTCGGCCATGTCCTCGTCATCTTCGGGGAAATGCCATCTGATCACAACATCCTGTCCTTTCTCGTGCATCTCTTCCAGTTTCATGAGGATGTCGAGCAGGAGTTTTGACGATGCTGTATTGAAATAGGTAAGTTTGAAATTGAAGACTGTTTTCTTTTTGGGATTCTCGGCATATTCGTTCAGCCAGTTCAATACCGGCTCATAGAATGAACTGACATCTTCGGGCAAAGAACGGCCGCTAATCTCCATGATATCGTTCCCGGCATCAAGTATTATTTTAGGGGTATCCTCTGTTCCTTGAATCTTTATTGTTTCCATATGTTACTATATTATTTTAATTGTCAGATCTTGAAATGGTTGAAGTCAGCAGAAAAAATGAGGTATCATCAGAAATGGGAAGGAAATGATATTCAAGCTCCTTATTGGTTTTTCTTTTGATATCAATAAAACCCAGTCCGGCGCCTCCTTTTTCAGAAAGCCGGCCTTCCTTCATCTGCCTCTTGTACAATTCTTTGAGTTCTTCTTTGTCCATTCGGTTGATGTTCTCAAGCAATTCGGTAAGATACTCAATTTTATCATTCTCAACGGCATTTCCGGTGGTAACGCTGTATTCGTTCTCCCCCTTGCTTACCAGGAAGATCCCTCTCCCGGAAAAAAGGTAATCATTGGAGGTAAAATCATCGGCATGTTTGCTGATATTCTGCAAACATTCCACCATTACATGAAACACCTTACGCTGTACCGAGTTTGGCTCATCTTCTTTGGACATGTTCGATTCAGTGAGAGATGTAAATGCCTTTGTGATCTGGTGGGTTATTTCACCTTCGTACACCAAGGTAATTTCATGGGCTTTCATGGATTTGTAAAACTCATATACAAATTCAAGGAAACCTTTCACATCTTTTTTATTATCCATAGATTGTTTATTTAATTACAATATTACTAAAATTCAATTCCGATCAATAAAACATCATCTATTTGTTTTCCTTCTCCTTTCCATAGTTCAAAGTCTTCTGCAAACAGGTTGCTGTACTTCTCAATGGGAAGGTTCTTGTTTTCCAGGATCAGGTCACGTATGCGTTTGGGCGAATACTTTTTATCTTCGGGCCCACCCAGCTGGTCGGGCAGTCCGTCGGAGAAAAAGAAGAATTTATCGCCCCGTTTGTATTTTATGGCATAATTGGTGAAATTCTCTTCCTCTTTCTTACGGTGAGGGATGCCTCCGATGGCCTTCCTGTCGCCTTTATATTCAATCAGCTCCTCACCCCGCAGCAGGTAAAGCGGCCTGTGTGCGCCGGCATACTGAATTTCCTTTTCAACATGGTTTACTTTGCAGAAGGCAATATCCATACCGTCGCGGGCTTCAGCTTCCTCGCTGTCCTGCTTCAGGGTTTTTCTGACGCCAAAGTGCAGCAGATCGCAGACTTCAGCAGCCGACATCTTTCGGTCACGGTCAACGATATTGTTCAGGAGGAAATAACCCACAAAAGAGAGCAGCGCGCCGGGCACGCCGTGTCCTGTGCAGTCCACAACCGCAATATAAATATCATGACCACGGGTAAAGAACCAGGGGAAGTCACCGCTGACCACATCCCTGGGTTTATAGTAAATGAACGATTTGGGCAGGTATTCACGGACGGCACGGATATCAGGCAGGATGGAACTCTGAATACGCTGTGCATAATTGATCGAATCTTCGATCTTCCGGTTCTTATCCTGAATTTCGAGTTCAATTTGCTTGGCTTCCGTTATATCATGTCCGACAAACAGAATGGTTTCCAGCTCATTTTCATTGAATTCGGGGATGGCTGCGAAACTCATGATCCTGTCAGTCTGTACTCCGTCAATTTTGGCAGGCACGGTGATCTCAGCGGATGTCTTATTCGGGTATGCTTTAATGGTATCAATGGTCTGTTTGAAGTAGCTGTGCAGGACTTCGGAAACGGATATCTCACTGAGCGTTTTATTGATAAGATCTTTGGGGTCAATGTCCATGAAGTTGCGGACCATGGGATTCGCATAGAAAAACTGGCCCACGGTGCTTAACCTGATAATCAGGTCAAGAGAGTTTTCAGAAAGAGCCTGCATTTTGCTCTTAAGCCTTTCTTCACGCTCGGCACGCTTGCGCTCGGTAATATCGGTCGAATTGATGATGATGCCTTCAATAGCGGCATCGCTGAGCAGGTTCCGGCCGGTAGCTTCCAGGAAAATCTTCTGCCCGTTCTTTTTCATGTAAGTATACTGAATGGTGACCGGTTCAGAAGGATTGGCCAGCAACTGCTTGAACATGTTCCGCATACCGGTTTCGCCTTTGCGGGTGAGCCGGTCGATGTCCTTTCCGCTCATCATTTCTTCGGGTGTGAAACCCAGAATTTTGATGACCGAAGGACTTTCGTATTTCATCACCATGTTTTCATCATAAATGGCAATGATCTCTGATGCATTTTCCAGCAGGGAGTATTGTCTTTTCTGCGCATTCTCAACTTCCTGGATCTGCTTTTCAAGGTGCTCATTTGATTTTTTAAGCTCCTCCTGGGTTGCCCTCATTTCTTCAGCATTCTGACGCAGCTCTTCCTCATTCTCCTGCAATTCAAGCGTCATCAGCTGGGATTCGTGAAGTAATTTTTCTGTTCGCTGGTTGTTCTTCAGGTTGAAGAATGTCCTTGCAATGATCTCGCCCAGTTCTTTTATCAGTTCGATGGTGAGGGCGGGGATCTGGTTTTCCAGGGAGGCAAATTCCATAACACCCTGTAATTTCTCATCGGTAATGAGCGGGATCAACAGCAGGCTCCGGGGTTTCTGATCGCCCAGGATACCGGAGGAAATGGTAACATAATCATCCGGAATTTCTGTCCGGTATATATAATCCATCTCATAGGCACATTGCCCGATAAGGCCATACCCGAGCTTGTATTCCGCAGTGTCGTATTTCCGGCGGTTATAGGCGTAAGTTGCTGCCGTAGCCAGGATTTTCTTTTCTTCATCGTAAATATACAGGGCCCCCTGGATCAGTCGGGTATAAGTAACCAGGGTTTGTATCACCTTAACCGACAATTCCTCTATTTTGTTATGCTGGCGCAGGATATCCGAGATGGTTTCCTTTCCTTCGGCAATCCAGTTTTGCGCTGTTTCTTTCCTGAAATTCTGCAGCAGGTTGTCCCGCATGAGCTGGAGTGACTGGGCAAGCATATCCTGATCCGTGGAAATCGTCAGTTGAGAATGATAATTGCCTTCCCCGATTTGTTTTGCAAAATCGGCCATGGCATTCATGCGCGATTCACCTTCATTCAACCGGGATGTGAATGCGATCTTGTCTTTTACCCGGCGCCGGTCAAGCAGGAATACTGCAAGAATGAAGAAGAGGGGAAGAAGATCAAATACATAGAGCAGGGGACTCATACGGTGTATTTCACCTATGCCGGCGAGGGTGATCATTACATGGTTGCGTAAAAACTCAATGATCCAGGCAGCCAGCATGAATACCAAACCTGTCACCAGGGCCGTTATGAACGTCTCTGTCTTAATGACATCCTGAAGGATGTTGTATTTCTTTTCTTCGTTCATGGATTATGAGGCAACAGCAAATTTGTTTAATCGGATTCCCAGTTCTGATGATATTTTATTTAAAACCTTGATGGTTAATTCATCCGGCTTTTTAAAAGATGCCAGTTCAAGCACGGCAACACATTCCTCTTTGAAAAGCACAGGCGCCAGTATTAAAAAGCGGGGTTTTGAGCTTCCCAGGCCTGAAGAAATGCTGAAGTATTCCTCCGGTATATCGTAAACAGTCACCGGGGCTTTATGGACTGCCACCTGTCCGGGAAGATTTTCACCTGCCTTGAAAGATTTGGGCTTCATACCGGTGAGTGCATAGTCGCCTGCAGCGTTAAAAAGTTCCCCGCCGGTTTCCTTCACGTAAACAATTCCCTGCACAAACCCAAGCTGATTGGCCAGGCTGGTCAGAACTTTATTGCACAAACCGGTTTCTGTTCTGACGTTTTTTAATCCGGCCAGAATGCTATCCGCAGACTTGTCAATATCTTCCTCTTCAATTTTTTCTTTTTGCACTTCCTGGTTTCTTTTTTCCATTTCCTGGAGAATCTCTCGCTTGCCTGCTTCAAAGGAGTTCCTTTTGATGTTTTCAAGTTCGGATGCATCGGAGGACTTATAGGCCAGATAAAACAGAGAAACCCCTGACAAAAATGCCAGCAGGAAGAAAAGGATTACCCAGCCTTCATTTTTTGCGTCACTGGGCAAAGAATTCCTCAGAGCTGCAAATGAGAGCAGCATGGTCACCACCATGACTGTTATGGCTATATAGCTCAGTTTTCTATATTTACCCAGGTTGGTCATTGGATCATCTCAGTTTTTGTAAGTAGCTAATGATTTGGTCTGTGCTATATACGAAATCCACCTTTGTAAGTTGCAGGGCAGATTGTGTCATTGTTTTCACCTCGCATTCATTGGGATCCTGAACAATGGCAATGCCCCCGTTATCATGAACTTTCTTAAGCCCATAGGCGCCGTCTTTATTTGCACCTGACAGAATCACCCCGATAAGCTTTTCCCGGTATGCATTGGCTGCAGTTACAAACGACAAATCGATCGAAGGCCTGGAATGATTCACTGTATCCTCGGTTGAAAGCGCTATGCGATTGGCAAGTTCAACGTACATATGGTAATTGGCAGGGGCCAGATAAGCCCTGCCGGGTTTAAGAAGTTCCTTATCATAGGGCTCCTCCACCGGTATGTTGGATTTCAGGGAAAGGGCTTCCACAAATCCGGAACGGACATGTTTAAGACGGTGCAGGCATAATAACACAGGAACAGGAAAAGTCCTGGGCAATGAATTCAGGATTTTGGTGACAACCTGGAAGCTTCCGGCAGATCCGCCTATTATGACTGCTTTACAATTCATGGATTCAGTTCAAAATTCTTTTTCGGTATACACTCTCAGTCTCATTGATAATTTCAAATTCGCGGCTCGCGCTAATTCCCGAAATCCTTTCCCGGATGCCAAGCACGAGATGCCCCGAAACTGACAAAGATCTGTGCAACATCTGCAATACTTTTTCCTGCTGCGTTGGATTATAATATATCAGGTGGTTTCTGAAAAGGATCAGCTTCATGTTTTGGGGCGCATTATCAAAGTTAATATTTAGTTTCCTTAATTCAACGTTTGCCAGTAGTGAGGTATTCCTTACTATGCCTGTTTTATCAGTCCTGTAATAGGCTGATAATTCCCTGGCGCCGTTGGCCCGTTTGTAGTTTTCTTCGGATACCTCGAGTTTCTTCGTATCGTAAGAACCATTCTTCAAAATTTCCAACACTTTATCGCTGATGTAAGTCGCCGTGATCTGAACTTTATCTGTCAATCCCATTTCACTCATCAGTATGGCCAGGGAATACAACTCTCCTCCTGAGACACAGTCGGGAAGCCAAATTTTGAATTTTCCGATATTTTTATCCAGGGCTTCGGGAAAGTATACCTCTCTGAGCCATCGCCAGAGCGAAGGATCCCTGAACATCTCGGTGGAAGAAACAGATATTTCATACAGGAAGACATCAAAAAAAGCAGGTTCATGGGTGATCTTTTTAATCAGACTATCGGCAGAAGCCATGCCGTAATTGTTCATCACCCGCTCCAACCTTTGTTTTAATGAGGTCAGCGCATAATTGGAAAAATCATAGTCGTGAACCGATTTGACTGTCCTGATGATCTCCCGTATGTCAACTATTCCCAGTTCAGTCATCTGTAGCAAAATTGATGTATTTCACAGTGATACCATCCTTGTTTTGAACAATGGTGAAATGTTCTTTTAAACGGATCGTGCTTTGTCCGATTTTAATCTGTTCGGTGCATAAATAATTTGTATTGAGCTGAACATCTTCCCAGAACTGCTTATCAGGGGCCAGGCTGCCTTCAAAAATTTCCTGATGGGTATGTCCGATGACCTCTTCATACGTGTACCCGGTGAAAATGCACAACCGTTCATTTACATGCCTGATACGTCCGTCAAGATCATATTCAACGATGAACAGCGCTCTTTCAATGGCATCGGCAATTCCCTTGAATTCCTCTTCACGCCGGCTTGATTCCTCCTGGGTGGCTTTTAATTCCTCCATATTCTGGCGCATCTCTTCCTCCTGCTCGGCCATTTCAAGTGCCTGCTGTTGTGATTTTGTCAGAAGATCGGAAGTACGCTGGTTGTTGCGCGTATTGACAATGGTTGATCCAAGACTATGTGCTACTTCCTGGGCAAACTCAATTTCATGTTCCTTGTATTTATGCAAGGAAGCGATTTCAAGCACGCCAATCAGTTCATTTTCTTGAAGCACCGGAATGAGCAACAGGTTATCAGGAAGGGTATCTCCCAAACCTGATGTGATGCTGATGTATCCCGGAGGGATTTCCGTAAGATTGATAAACTGCTTTTCCCTGGCGCAGGTTCCAACCAGTCCTTCGCCATAGGCGATCGACGTCTGCAGGTATTTTTTGCGGTTGTAAGCAAAAGCGGATACCAGGTTCAGAACAGGAGCGGATTTCTCCGTATCATCAAACAGAAAGAATCCACCCTGGATGGCATTCAGGTATTTTACGATCTCGCGGATGAAAGCATCGCCCAGGGCATGAATGTCATTGCTTTTTGACCTGAGGATATCACCAAATTTGGCCAAACCTTCATTGATGTATCGTCTTCTGAGGTTTTCCTCCTCATTTTTCAATTGCAGTTCTGCAGTTTCAAGTATTTGTTGCTGCAGCACAAGCAATTCCTTACCCAGAACATCATTTTCGCCTGCCAGGGTGAGACGGGCATCATTTCTTTTCTCGTTCATCGATCGGGTAAAGTCTACTTTGTCGTGCAGTCCCAATACATGTTTTCCCAAATTTTCCTGCAGGACTATCATCTCGGGGACTTTCCCGGGCATCACTTTTTCTTCGGGCAATTCTCCTTGTGCCAGTTTCTGTGCGAAACCACCAAGCCGTTTCAGGGGAAGAAAAACCTGCCTCCCGACTATGCCGAGAACAAAGTAAATGCATCCGGCAATAATGAGTACCAGCACGAGAAGGCGTGCAATGGTCCACCAAAACCGGATTTTTGTGCCGGATTCCCGGATCAGGTTTTGTGTATTCTCAAAAACGACCGGTAATTCTTTCAGGGAACGTGTCAGATTGGCAAGGATGCCATTGGTCTCTGCACTGCCTATTCGTTTGTCAAGTGCCAGAAGACTTCCGGTCAAAGAGATGTAGGCATCCAGATCGGCGAGATCAATTCCTCCCTCTTCGGGCATAATTTCACCGCGCAACTCTTCGCAAAGCATGGAAATGTTTTCCAGGACCAGGGGATCACGCGCCAACAGGTAATCGGATTCTGACCGCCTGATCAGGTTCAGTTTATTCAATGCATCAGAAGAAGGCGGATTGGTTACATTCAGCATCCGGTTGCTCAACTCCCTCCAGCGTGATACGAGACCGCTTTTTGAATTACCCCGTTCCCTGTATACCAGGAAGAAATCATTGAGATTATTTTCAAAACCGGCAAGTGAACCGGATAATTCATCGAGGCGATTCATCATGTCAGGCTTTCTGCGGAGATAGCTGACCGAAGCATAGTATTGCAGATCCTGTTTTACGGAGTTGATTACTGATTTTGCCTCTGTCTCCGTAACATTCTCAGGCGAGATGAAAAGATAATCTCCTTTGTCAAAGTTCAAAATATATTCAGCATGCAGCGCTTTCAGACGTGTAATCTGCCGGTGGGTGGCAGCCAATTGACTGATAACCGCATCGTCTTGCTTTAAAGGTTTGGAGAATAACCAGTTAACAAAGAGAACCACGATTGCAAACAGGACAAACCATAGGCCCAGAAGGATTTTATTGTTCAGGGCAGCTATGTGGGCTTTTTTTTCCATTTTTCCTTGTTTAGAAAAATAATCTTTTGGTTATCAAATTAATCAAATATATCGTAACTGACTCAATTTTTAAAGTATGCATGTCCTTTTTTTTGATACCGGGAAGCCGGAGGTCCCAGGATGGTCTCATGCATTCCCATGATCAGACACCCGGAATCGTAAAGATTCTGATGAAAAAGGTCAAATACCCTGCACTGCAGGTTATAATTAAAATAAATGATCACATTCCGGCACAGGATCAGGTCAAACTTAACATACAGCGTGTTGTTTTCGGTAACCAGGTCATGCTTTTTGAAAACGGCTTTCTCCCTGAGAAAAGGAAGCATTTTGATCGTATCGTTGGCTTTATCCAGCTTGAAATACTTTTCATAGGGAACATCATTGTATTCCTCGTAATTGTAAGGATTTTCCTTGATCACCTTGTCAAAATTATCAAGGTAAGCCAGGTTAAACCGGTATTTGTATTCTCCCTGCCGGGCTATATCCATAACATCGGTGTTGATATCCGTGGCATACACCTTGGCCTTGTCAAGCATATCCAGCTCATTTAAAAGGATCAGCATGGAATATACTTCCTGTCCTGTGGAACAGCCTGCGTGCCAGATATTGATAACGGAATTGTTCTTGAAGCGGGGAAGGATGGTAAAGCGTATGGTCTGCCAAACCTGGGGATCACGGAAAAGCTCAGTGGTGTTGACAGTGATTTCTTTTACGATGCTTTCAACAAATTCAGGGTCATTTTTGATGCGGGAAACCAGGCTGGTGATGTTCATGGAATGATCAGTCAATACCTTTAATATCCTACGCTTCAATGACTTTTCAGAGTATTGGCTGAAGTCATATTTGGAAGAATTCTTTAAGGCAAATACAAAAAGCTGATAATCCTGGTCCGTCACCATCATAACAACACACCCCGATTTGTACACTTCGATTTCAATCCGTTTTCTATTTTTTTGTCAAAGTGTATACTTGTCTACCAATATTTCCGCCGCGGGTTTCATTTTTATTGAAAAATATTTTACTTTAGATGAAAATATTAAGTCTATGGAACTTAAAGCAGCTATTGAAGCACGCACCAGCGTGAGGATTTTCAGTGATGAAAAAATTCCTCTGAGCGATGTAAGGGAAATGGTAAGGCTGGCCGGTTTGGCCCCCAGTGTAAATAATTTTCAGCCCTGGAGGTATATCGCCATCATGAACAATGACCTCCTGAATAATATGGCTGATGTTGTTGCCCAGAAAATTGAGGAACTGCCTTCATCGAAATCCATTGCTGCAGGCAATGTGAAGAAACAGGTCACCTGGTTCTCCACCTTTTTTAAAGATGCTCCCGTAGTGCTTATTCTGGTTACCAAGCCCTACGAGACTGTTCTTGAAAGCGCTGTTGAAATTTCACATGATGTCATTAATGAGATCAGAAATCATCCCGACATTCAGAGCGCAGGCGCGAGCATACAAAATATCCTGCTGGCTGCCGTTGATATGGGTTATGGAGCTTGCTGGCTTAGCGGCGCCATGTTTGCGCGTGAGGAACTCGAGAAAATGCTTAAGATTAAGGCTCCTGAAAGGATGCTTGCATTTGTCGTTATCGGGAAACCCCGTTCAGAACATAAACCCAAGATAAAACCCAACCTGGCGGATTCAATGGAAATCATTGAATAAACCAGGAATCACTCGATAAATACCCTCTGATCCTTGGGGTACTTAACGGCAAATGACACCCTCATCTTCTTTTCGGCCGAAGGTTCCATGCGGAATCTCCAGATAATGCGTCCGGTCTCCTGATTGTACTTGCCCCCTGTATATTCCATCGGTTCAACCTGTATATCTTTATTCATCGATACAGGCAGCTGATCTTCCAGATGAAGAGCAACAGCCTGCCTTTTGTTGTTCCGGATGGTTATTTCCCAGGCCCTTGTTTCTCTTTTATTGCTACCGACCGTTTTTTGTTCGGTGAAATCTTTCATCTTGACACGGGTGACCACAATGCCTTTGTCGCGGCCGAGCGACAGGTCCAGGGTATCATTCGTGTTCCGGACGTTCAGGTAGGATTTCCCCACATAGGTTCCTTCGAAAAACAGGTTGATTTCACCGGATAACAGGTTGAAATTCTCCCAGCCTGTGATATGTGCTACCAAAAAAGCTTCCCGGTCTAGTTTGGGGATGCAGTAATATTCATAGGTGGCAGGCAGGGTATTGTCCTGTATATTGATGGTGTACTGTTTGTTATCCGATGGTATGTCATAGGGTATCTTGATGTTGAATTCCAGGTTGGTCTGGCCTTCGGTGATTTCAGTGTACGTTGCGGCGGTTACGGCCTCCTCCATTTTCAACTCGGCTGCATCTTCAGCTACCATCGGGGCAGCATAGGCTGCTTTCTTGGTCGTACCTGGTCTGGCCACGTTGTATTCACTTAAGGCCCGGTAATCTTGCTCAAAATCAAGATACCAGGGCTGCAGGTCGGGCTTATCGCCGCGTTGCTGCGGATTGGCAGTGGACAGCTTTATCGCGACTTTGTCCCAGTCTTCGCCCGTATTTTGCGTAACCCGGGCATTGTACACCAGTTGCACCGGATTCAGGACGTCTTTGGCCCTGACATCGTATGCCGGTGCCCATCCGGCTTCGGTAACCGCATAGGTGAGCCACAGGTTGGCCGTCATATTTTCATTGCAGGTGACATTCACAAGGATTTCCGAGGTGGGTTTGTTCAATCCGGCGCTCATTAAATTCAGCTGGCTGCGTATTTTCTCGATTCTTTCATTCAGCCGGGTTGTCTCCCGGGTGAGCTTGAGCTGTTCTTTCTTGATCTCCGTAAGCCTGGCCCTGAAGAAATCAGCAGCGGTTTTAAGTTCACTCATGATCACCCCTTTTTCATCACCCCCGATGCTGCGGTTGGCAAGAAGCAGCTCTTCCTCGCTTTTCATAACGGACTGCATGCTGCCGGTATAGGCGAGCTGTTCCTCATAATGCCTGAGCGAATCCTGAAGGATTTTCACCTCCGCATTTTTACGCTGACTGGCAAGATAATTCACCTGGTGCAGGAGCGACAGGATCACGAAATTTCCTTCACCCCTTGCCTGTATGCTTTGTGGATCAATATGAAGAGGCAGTTCACGGAAAGCAAGCGTTGTAGTTCCTTTTTGCAGTGCTATCTTCGCCTGTCGCGTCACCTGCGCGCCCCGCAGGAAAACCGTGACATCTTTGATCTGTGAGGTTACCTCCTGGGGATCGGATGCTTTCAACGGGAAACCCAGCATGAAAGCCGCGGCAATAAGGGTAATTCGTTTCATGGTTTGGTGATTTGACCTGATTTATTATGCATGGAAAGTTAGCACAACGTGCACAAATTTCAGTCCAAATTACCGATAAACATCATGCCGATCCTGAAATAAATTGGTTAGTTTTGATAAAACTTTATCTCAACCTATCATGAAAAGAATTTTAACAAGCTGCATGGTATGCAGTATTTTTTTAGGAGGAATCCTTGCACAGGATTGTCCCATGTATTACCCCGACATGGAAAATGCGCAGCTGGAGTACAAGCAATATGATAAAAAGGGAGGATTAACCGGATCCAGCATTCAAAAGATCACCAGCATCAAAAAATCGGCAGGTTCCACTGAAGTTACAGTGGCTGCAGAAAGCTTTGATGCAAAGGGGAAGAGCCTTGGGTCCATCGAATTGAAAGCCAGGTGTGAAGGAGGCGTGTATTACATCGATATGAAGAACTTCATGAGCCAGGAATCCATGGAAGCGTATAAGGACATGGAAATGAAAATGGAAGGAGGCGCCCTGGAGATTCCTGCATCCATGAAAGCCGGAGATGTTCTGAAGAACGGGGACATGAAAATGTCCTTCTCAAGCGGAGGCATGACCATCATGAATATTACCATGAACATCTCCAACAGGAAGGTAGATGCTGTTGAAAGCATTACCACTCCGGCAGGCACCTTCGAATGCTATAAGATATCCTACGACGTAGCCATGAAAATGATGATGAACATGAAAAGCAAGGGTGTGGAATGGTATGCGAAAGGCGTGGGTATGGTTAAAAGTGAAACCTACAGTTCCGACGGAAAACTGCTGGGGTCGAATGTGTTAACGGCGCTGAAAAAGTAAATATCTGGTAGAGACGCGATTAATCGCGTCTCTACGGTTTTTACAATTTCATCAAATCCCGTTCCGTGTTGGTGTAAATAATATTGATTCCGTATGGGGACTGTCGTATACACAGGCAGAAACCAACACTTGGAATCATGTTAAGACCTTTCTTCCCGATTTTTCCGCTGGCGTTAATTCTGCTGTTAAGCACCAGTTATTTGCAAAGCCCGAAGAAACAGAATGATTTGGGATTTGAATACTTAACGCCGGCAGGCATCGATTCGCTCGGAAACACCCTGAGTGACTTCGCAGTTTTTAACGAGCCCATGATCCACGGGGAAAAAATGATGCTTTTTGAGAGCGTCAGGAATTTTTACCTGCTGGATGGGAACAAACCAGTTTGGACACATGCCAGGGGCATTTGCAAAAGAGCCGATAATCTTTTAGAACTCATCGGTCAGGCAAGGGAATACGGACTGGAACCCTCGCATTACCACATGCCGGCCCTGAGAGAATTGCAGCAGGCCATAGTAAGCCATACCCGGGAAGACGAAGTCATGACACGCAAGACCGAGTTCGAATTGCTGATGACGGATGCCCTGCTCGGTTTTATGGTCCATCTCCATACAGGTTATATACCGGTGGATTCGGCGCTGTTTTCACAGGACTGGTTTACCGAACTGCCTTTGGTCCTTCATGAGGGCGTCCGGCATGGAAATATTCAGATGAGCGTGTTGTCACTTCAACCACGGTTCATAGAATACGCCCGGCTTCAAAAGGCCACTGAAAAATACCTGCGCACCAATCGCCTTACCGACCAGTGGACCACGATCAGCTACCCGGTGGAAGATTCAGCCCTGCTCCGGAAAAAAATCAAAGAGATACTCACAGCTACCGGATACTTCGGGAAAAATAGTCATGAGAAGGATCTTACCGCTGCTTTAATGGAGTTTCAGCGTTACCACGGTCTCAATCCCGACGGCAAACCGGGTATCAATACAATTGAAGCCCTGGGACAGAGCTCAATGTACAGGTATAAGAAACTGGCGCTTAACCTCGACAGGCTAAGGAAACAGGGAACTCCGGATTCGGCGTTGCTCTATGTGAACATACCTGCCTACCGGCTTAAAATATTCAATCACAATAAGCTCGTTGATACCTTCCGGGTTGTAGTCGGCCATCCCTCATCGCCAACTCCCAGGTTGACCGGCACTATGGTAACCATTATCACCAACCCGGTGTGGTATGTTCCTAAAAAAATAGCCATGAACGAGATGCTGCCGAAAATCAAAGCCGATTCAGGTTACCTGAAAAGAAACGGGTTCCGGATCCTGGATGAAAACTTCCAGACCGTCAGTGAATCCTCCATCAATATGGCTGAATTGTCCGCAGACAATTTTAATTATACCTTCAGACAGAACCGGGGATCTGACAATTCACTGGGCAAGGTCAAATTCCTCTTTTCAAATCCTTATGCTATATACCTGCACGATACGCCCAGCAAAGCGTTGTTTAACAAAGATATACGCGCCTTTTCACACGGCTGTATCCGGGTTAAGGATCCCGAAAGACTTGCAGGTTATATAATTCGTGAAATCAATACCGATACCACCGACATCAACAACCTGATCCGGAGCGGCCGCCATTACGATGTCAATATCAAGGGCAGGTTATCCCTACACATCCGGTACATCACCTGTGAAGCAGACGAAACAGGCAATGTATACTTTTACAAGGACATTTATGGCATCGATAAAAAGGAAATGGAAGAATTCACACCATGGATGGGTATTTAAAAGACGGAATCTGACGCAGTCCCTTCGCGGGGAATCGAACCCAGAACAGGGGATCCGTTCAGATAAAGTTCATCAGGATAATAGCTGAAAAGTACAGAGCCTTCTTTAATGCAATTGATGATTTCATCATTCAGCCGGGGAGGCAGGGCCGGGCATCCAAAGCTACGGCCCAACCTGCCGTATTCCTGCACGTATTGATGTGTTGCATAGCTGGCGCCATGAACGACAATCGATCTGACCCGGGCATGGTCGTTATAGCCTGTGTCAACGCCTGTAAGCATCATCGAATAACCCTGTCCTCCCTGGTAAGGGTTTCCGGTTATGTAAAATCCCAAAGCGCTCTGGTGCGACTGGGTCCTGTTGGAAAAACGGCTGGCATAAAGTTCTCCAGAGTTGCGGCCATGCGCCACGAGGGTTTTGTAAATTACCTTATTTTGCTTCAGGCTGATCACAAAGAAACGGTCTTCCGATGAAGGCCGGCTGTAATCGATAATGGTAATGACACTGTCATTCATAACCAGGCCGTTTGAACAGAGCGACCTGTAACCCAGCATGGCATTCTGAAAAGCTTCCAGGCTCAGGTCGGGTTCACGGAGTGACTCGTAAACCTGGCTGACGGAGTTAAAAAAGGCATCCCTGCCCGGGTTCTGATCCAGATCAGGCTGCCCCGGCCAGTGTCCCGGATGTATCAGGGAAGTAATAAAAAGAAGTATAAGTGTTAACCAGGTCGCTTTCAAAATTCAGCCGGTTTAGTAGTAATATTGATGGATTTAAAAATACATTATTTTGTTTGAATGGTAAGTCAACTTATTATTTTTTTATGAATTTGTTGCATAACACACCCAACGCCCCAAACACACACCCACTCATCACTCATCACTCATTACTTGCTTTGGCATAGAAATTGTCCAAATCCATTGTAATCCAAAAACAGCCCATCATGAAAAACATATATTTTGCCCTGCTGATGATAATTTCATCGGTACCGGTCCTGGCCGGATTCGGGGAAAAACTACCGGTTCGCTGGGGTAAGGTTTCTCCAAAGGAGTTCACTGTTCTTCCACAGGGCGGGGATGCCCAGGCGCCGGCCATCGTGCTGTGCGATTATGGCCATATAGAAATCAGCAACCGTACCTTTTACACGCGGCACATCCGCATGAAAATCCTCAACACATCGGGCCTGGAATACGCATCCGTTGAAATTCCGTATCAGACCAGGTACAGGCATGATGATTTCATCACCCTGCAGGCCCAGACACTGGTAATGGAAAATGGCGATGCGGTGGCATACAAAGTGAATACAAACCAGGTAGAAGATATTAAGATCAATGACCAGTGGAGCAAAAAGAAATTCACCTTTCCCGAAGTAAAGCCCGGTGCTATTATTGAATACCGGTATACTGTGGCATCACTCGACTTTGAAAAGCTGGACAACTGGTATTTTCAGCGTGAAATCCCAACCCTGTGGAGTGAATTGCGGTTCCAGATCCCCATGCCCTTTGTGTACCTGGTGACTTTTGAGAATAACCGGCAACTGGCGGCTGATGAAGAAGTTGTGTATGGGGAGAAACTGCAATGGCTCTATTCCACCAGGGCGCGAAAACGCCGCAACGAACTGGCCCGGAATAAGGATTTGCTGTATGCCACCCCTGAAAACAGGTATAAAGTATGGGCTGCCAACAATATGAAGAAGAAAATCGTTATGCGAAATCTGCCCGGATTGGCTAAGGCCACAGACGGTCAGCCTGTCACAGCTTTTTACCCGCAGGTGCGCTTTGACTTGTTTGAATCTGCCGGAAATCTTCCCAGGACATTCCGGCCCCTGGTTCTCACCACGCATAAGAATTATGATACCAGGAGCCAGTATGAGCTTATGAACGACCCGATGGCCATCGTCGGCTATGTGCAGTTCAAGCTAAATACCTGGACGGAATTTAATGAAGAATTGCTGGATCATGACCGGTTTGGCATGTACCTGATGAAGAATTTCAGCGAAACCCGGCTTATCGACAGTATTACACAAGGCAGCAAAAGCAAGCCGGAGAGCATGGAGGCTTTGTTTGACTTTGTCAGGAAAAACTTCAAATGGAACGGGGAATTCAGTCTATATGCCAGCCAGGATTTTAAAGATTTCGTTAAAAATCAGGCTGGTTCTTCGGCGGAGATCAACCTGATGCTGGTGAATCTCCTTCGCACAGCTGGTATCATGGCTCATCCGCTGTTGATCAGGACATCCGACAGGGGCATGCCCGAAAAGATGTACCCGGTAAAGGGACAGTTCAATCATGTGATTGCAGTCGCGGAGATCGATGGCAGGGAAGTGATTCTGGATGCAATAAGCGGGTCAAATGACCTGAATAAGCTGCACAGGCTGGATATCGGAACGCAGGGCTGGATCGTGCGGGAAGATAACCCGGGCTGGGTTGAAATCTTTTCCCCGGCGAGGAAGGGGGATGAGGAAGTACCTGTATTTAAGCTGTAGTAATGAGTGATGAGTGAAGAGTGATGAGTGAGTGAGAGCTTAGGGATATGTGTGTGTGGTTACGCTTTTTATATGACAAATTTGATTTGTCGGATATCTGCCCCCAACTCCCTGAACCCAAATTCCGCTCATCACTCATCACTCATCACTCATCACTCTTCACTCATCACTCTTCACTAATAACAGTCGGTGCCCATATTCTGATGTTATCAACCTGTCCTGCGCCGGAAAAGGAGCCGAAACCTACTGAGCCCATGACCAGCGCGAAGTCTTTCGCCTGAAGCAGGGGTTTCTCCATATCCCCGACATAGATCAGGATCGTACGTGCGACAATATCACGCACCAAACGAACTTTCTGCCATTTGTTCTTTTTCCACACAACGGGGAGTACATCCGAAGGGGTTAGCTTTTTAAGGGTGGAGTCCCTTACCACATATATCCCGTGATTGAGACTGTCACACCGGCTTGCCAGCTGAACGCAATAATACCTGCTTTGATCCTTGATACCCAGGAAAAGACAAATCTCTCCGAAACCCAGTGTATCGATCCGGGGCATTACATCGGCCTCGAGAATAAAATCGCCAAAGATGCGGTTGTTCAAAACGGCCATGTTTTGCGGCAGGAATGTCCGGACAACGGAACCCGGTGTTCCTGCAAACTGAAGGTAGAAATTTGATCCTGACTTGTGGATTCCCCAGAGTTCCGGGTTTACAACACTGAAATGAGCCAGAGACTTCGTATCACTGAAGCTCTGCTGGTATTGCAGGATATAACCCCCGGGAAGCTTTTGCGAAAGGCCGGCAGGAACTAATAGTATGGATAGAATAATTAAGGTGATGTACTTTTTCATGATTATAGACATCAGGTTTGTGGAGAACAGCATCGTCAGTCCATTAAAGATAGTGAAATTGAATATCATTTCAAGTCGAAGCCGATATCGGGCCGGTAATATTTATTTTCAAAATCAATGACAGCCGCATTCTTATACGATGTCGCCAGGGCTTCCTGCATGGTATTGCCGTAAGAGCTGACTGCTATTACCCGCCCGCCGTTGGTGACCAACCGGTCAACATCCTGTTTTGTGCCGGCATGAAATACCACGCTGCCACTTACGCGGTCAAGTCCCGTTATTTCCTTGCCCTTTTCATAGGAACCGGGATAGCCTCCTGAAGCCAGCATGACTGTGGTTACAAACCGGTCATCGATCGCAACTGTTTTGCCGGCCAGGGTACCCGAAGCAACGCCTTCAAGCAGATCAACCAGGTCGGTCCGGAGCCGTGGCAGGACCACTTCACTTTCGGGATCCCCCAGGCGGGCGTTGTATTCGATAACATAAGGCTCACCATGACAGTTGATCAGGCCAAAGAAAATGAAGCCTTTGTATTCGATCCCTTCATCCTGCAAACCCTTGATGGTCGGCACGATAATCCGGTCTTCCACCTTTTTCATAAAGTGGCTATCGGCAAAAGGAACCGGTGATACGGCACCCATGCCTCCGGTATTGGGACCTGTGTCTCCTTCCCCGATCCGCTTGTAATCCTTGGCTTCCGGCAGGAGCTTGTAGGTTTTCCCGTCGGTGATGACAAAAACGGAGAGTTCGATGCCGCTGAGAAATTCCTCGATCACTGCGGTTTTCCCGGCATCTCCGAATTTACCGCTGAGTATCTGGTGCAGCTCGTCCCGGGCATCAAACAGGTTGTCGATGATCAGAACACCCTTGCCGGCAGCCAGACCGTCGGCCTTCAGCACGTAAGGAGGCTTGAGCGTGTCGAGAAACCGGATGCCCTCGGTGATCCGGGGAAAGGTAACGGACTTGTACCGGGCTGTGGGAATATGATGCCGTATCATGAAGCCTTTGGCAAACTCCTTGCTCCCTTCGAGCATGGCGGCTTTTTTAGAAGGCCCGATAACCGGAATATTCATCAATACGGGATCCTGGACAAAGTAATCCGCGATTCCCCTGACAAGGGGATCTTCAGGCCCGACAACTACCATGTCGATTTTTTCACGGATCACGAATTCCCCGATCCGGTCAAAGTCATCGGCAGGCAGGCTGACGTTGGTGCCATGGAGCGAAGTACCGGCATTGCCGGGGGCTATGTAAAGTTTTGTCAGTTTCGGACTCTGACTGATTTTCCAGGCCAGAGCATGTTCACGACCTCCGGAACCGAGCAGTAGTATGTTCATGCGGTTTTAATTTGGCACAAACATAGTAAAATGTGATGAAGAAATGAAGTGATGAAGTGAAGAAGCCGTAGAGACGCAAAATTTTGCGTCTCTATTATTTCACAATGAAATTATTAAATGTATAAGTGAACAGGATCTCATGTGATCCCCAGGTATTCCCCGCCATACCTGAAAGCGGAAGGTCGTAGGCATAACCGATAAACAGGTCGGGATTTTTATAACCCAACTGAAAACATATTGCATCTGCTGTCCTGTAGGATACACCAAAGTTAATCATGTCCTTGTAGGTGACCAGCGCATTGATGTCAGCCTGGAATATGCCCGCTTCGATAAATTTCAGCAATACCGAAGGTTCGATCTTGAAATCGGAACCGGCTTCAAAAATGTATCCGCCATGGAGGTAGTAATGTCTTACCTGTTTCTGCTGGAGGATGATATCGGATTTCAGATCGATGTTTCGCTGAAAAAGCTGGGGTACAGATATGCCTACATAATAATTACTGCCATAGAGATAGGTTCCGAATCCGGCGTCGGGAACGAACATCTGTTCCTTGCCCATGAATACCTCATCATCAATATCCTCCACAACCAGGCTGGCTTTATCCAGGAAGAACTGGTAGAGCAGCAGGGATAGTCCGAAGGAGAGCTTTGTATCGCCGGATCCCAGGGATAAATGATAACTGTAGGAACCTTCAAGTCCAGTTTTGCGCAACGGGCCTGCCTGGAAGTTGAACAACCTGGCTCCCACGCCCATGCTCTTGGCCACCAGCATATCCGCTGAGAGGTACTGAACGGAAGGGGAATTATCGAATCCCGCCCACATCTTGCGGTAGGACAGCGACACCGGCAGGCGGTCGGTTGTACCCGTGGCAGCAGGATTCAACAGGTAATGGTTCATGTTGTACATGCTGAAATTGGGGATCTGCTGGGCACTGGATGTCTGTATCATGAATCCTGTCAACCCGATTAAGGCGACAACGAATGGCAGTATTTTATAGGTCTTCATAGTCAGCTTCATGACAGGTTAGTAAACAATGCTTACAGCGCCGGTAAGGTTCCCGGAACCATCGCCCGGATCAATCACGTAATAATAGGTTCCCGAAGGCAAATCGTTGCCCTCGTGTTTCCCGTCCCAGGGTTCTCCGTATCCATCCGAGCTGAATACCGCAATGCCCCAGATGTTGAAGATCTTCACCGAGCAACCGGGGAAGCTTTCCACGTTCCCGATGTGCCATACATCATTCTTGCCGTCGGCATTCGGACTGAACGCATCAAAGAATACCATTCCGCAGGTCTCGGATTTCACAAGTTCCACCGGGTAATTTTCCGATACACAGCCGTTGCCATCCCTGACCTGCACGATGTAATCCCCTTGCGCCAGACCATCAATGGTGGCAGTTGCAATGAAATCGTCTCCCCCGTCAACCGAGTATTCAAAGGTTCCGGTTCCGCCTGTGGCAGTGACGGTAATCGATCCATCCGGCTGGCCCGAGCAGGTCAGATCGTCGAGACTGACGGCTGTGATTTTTACCGTGTCGGGATCGGTAAGGATGAAATCCTGTACCAGGGTACAATTGTTGTCATCAGTGACTGTCAGTGTAAAGGTATCGGCTGCCAAATCGGTGTTTATCCGTTCGTAAATGCCGTTGGACCAGCTGTAGTCGAAGCCCGGCGTTCCTCCGGTGACGGTTGGAGCAATGACGCCATCAGACAGTCCGGGACACGAAGGTTCGGTAAGTACTGCCTCAATAGCAATCGGTTCCGGTTCGAGCAGGGTAGTGGATGAAGTTTTGGTGCAGCCGCTTTCATCGGTCACGGTGACGTGATAGGTACCGGCGGCAAGTTGAAAGGCGGTTTTGGTAGTCTGTGTACCCGGATCATCCCACAGGTAGCTGAAGGATCCCACGCCGCCTGTTGTGTTGGCCGTTGCCGAGATACCCTGTTCACCGTAACACAGTATGGAACCGGTCACGGTAATATCCAGGCCTATGGCACCGGGTTCGTCCAGTTCAGCGGTTGCCTGCGCCGTGCAATTGTTGCCATCGGTGAGTGTGATGGTATAAGTGCCTTTGGCTACGTTCACCAGGTCCTCGCCGGTATAACCGTTACTCCATGAAAAGCTGTAGGGCAGCATACCGCCTGTGGCAGTGAGATTCACAACTCCCGAGTTGTCCTGGTAACAGCGCAGATCCTGCTCAGCCAGCACCAGGTTCAGGGCCGAAGGAGGTGTGTTGATTTTCACAGAAGCCTGGGAGGTTTTCATGGCGCCGTCGGTTACCAGCACGTTATAATTGCCGGGAGCCATATTGGTACGGGTAGCTATGCCGATTGTAACTCCGTCGCTCCACTGGTAGGAATAAGGCGCTGTTCCGTTGTACACGGTAACGGTTGCGCTGCCGTCATTGGCACCATGGCAAAGTACATCGGTCTTGGCCGTGACCTGGGCAAACATGGTGATGTTGTCATTAACGGCGAAGGAGGTATCCGTTGTACAGCTCTTGCTGTCGGTGAGGGTGAGGGTATACAGTCCGGCTGCGCCCAGAACGGCAATATCTTCCGTGGAGGCTGTATAGCCTGAACCCAATGGACCTGTCCATGCAAAGGTGTAGGGAGCGTTGCCGCCGGTGATCGATAAATCGATGGAACCGTTGTTGCCCGGAGGTATTGTAATGGGGGTGACCACGGTTCCCGCATTGCCGAATGTGGCCGGCTGGGTAACGACTATATCTTTGGTAACCTCACAGTTGTTGTCATCATGCACAAAAATAGTGTACGTTCCGTCGGTGAGGCCGGTCTGATCCTGGTCAAGCGGCACAATGCCCGAGCCGTTGAGCGAGGTCCAGAAATAGCTGTAATCAGTGGTTTTGGTGCCGCCGGTAACCGTAATGTCAATGGCGCCATTTTCCCCGTTGTAACAGCTTACCGGGGAGATTATTTCAGCAATCGCGAGTGGCTGGGGCTGGGTAACAGATTCGGTTTTAAAGGCCTGCACATTGTTGGCGTCCGTAACGGTAACCGTATAGGTCCCTACCGGCAGATTATCGGCCACCGGGTTGTTCAGCGAGGGGTTGTGGCTCCACGAATAGGTATAGGGCGGCCTGCCGAAATACGGTGTAACCGTGAGCATCCCGTCACTCAGTCCGTTGCAGGAAATATTCCGTTCATCGGTAATTACCGCCTGTAACGGCTGCTGGTAAATGGCGAAGAAAAGGTCGCTCTTGTTGATGTTGTTGCTGGTATAGGTTTGGTTTCCGATTTGGATTTGCTGTGACCGGTAATAGCCGGAGACATAGGCACGGGAAGAGGCGTCCATGTTGACGACGGTGCCAGCATCCTCATAATTACCAGTACCAATAATACTTACACCAGAAATGGGATCGCCTATCTCATTGAAGGCTGCAACAAAGGCGTCTGAGTTTGTGGAGCTGCTTGTTTTTAAAGTATCATTATTAAATATGATCTGGTTTGTGAAGAATCCTGTGGCAAAGATGACATTGTTTCGAATAACAAAATCGTTGTATATGTCTTTCGATGTGCTACCTTTTCGAAGAAACCACTGGAGTATGCCGCTACGGTTGTACTTGCTGATAAAAGTGTCAAAACCTCCGGAATTACCAGTGTAAGTTTTTGTAATTGTTTCAGTAGAATCGACATAGAGGGCTGGACTACCGAAATTTCCTAAAACATAAACATTATCAAATTCATCTGTCTTTAGTGTTCTAAAATTTTCCGTATTTTGACCCCGTATTCTCCTTAACCAGTCTCCATTACCGTTAAAGTCAGTTTTATAAATAAAAACATCATAAGCAGCTGGTGAATAACTCGTTATTGTGCCAACATCAAATAACATATTGCCTTGAAAATAGCCGCCAAAGTAATAACCATTCTGACTAATATCAGTTTTAATGATCCTTGACAAGTTATAGGTTCCCAAAATACGTTTGGACCACTGTAAGTTCCCTTCAACATCAAAAACTGCAATAAAATTGGATGTATAGCCATTGCCAAGCAGGGTATCAGAATTTGAAGGATTAATACCGACAATCAAGGAGTCAGTGTAGAAACCAGTTGTGATCAATTTGTTAGTCCCATCAAATTTCATATCGGTGGACCCTTGATTGGTGGTTGCAGAACAAATTCTTTTAGCCCATTGAAAACCACCATCAGTATTGTATTTTGCCAAAAATACATCACCGTTACCAGTATTCTTTATTGAGTCGGTGGGTGTAAAATGACATGTGCCAAAATAATTACCCAGGATATAAATATTATTGTCTCCGTCAATAGTTATTCCACCAGCATTGTCATTTTTAGTACTTCCGATATGCTTGTACCATAAAATTTCTCCCTGCGCATTAACTTTCTTGAGAATCATGTCTCTGACCCCATAAGATTTCAAATTATCGAAGGTATACACAGTATCAGTGAAAGTCGAATAGATAAAAATATTATTTGCATTATCGACGACAGAATATTTGGGTTCTATGTTTGAGCCTTTTATTGCAGTCGAAAGTATCCAGTTCTGAGCATTCACTCCAAAAATGGAGATGTATATAATCAAGAAAGAAGTTAATGTTATTCTATTCATAATAAAATAGATAAAGGCTAAGTATTATTTCTAATTATTCCCTGATGTTGGATTATTATTATAGGCATCCTCATAATTTGCTGGAGTATCACCACCCAATGTTTTCTTGAAATCTAACTGAAATAACTCTGGAGGATTCCAGTCTTTTCTTTTTATCGATTCAATATTATTTTTATTCTCATCCATTTATATAATATTTAAAAGTCCTTGTGGATCTTTAAAGAGATCCACTTTTAAATAAATGATTTTGTTGTTTCTACTAATGAAGGAATGTGCAACAAGATTCCTGTTTTCCAATTTAACAGCATCAAAAGACAATGAGCAGCCTATTTTTAAATAATTAGACAAGATTTTAAAAGTAATTCCTTTTACCAGACAAGACAATTTCCAAGGAAATATTTTTACAATTCGTTTTAGAGTCTTTTTTAACATTTTGATAGAATGGAGAGTATGTTTTTCTTCATATTGTTTTGTATGTTTTTTTTCGGATAATATATTCCAATAAAATTTTAATGGAATTGTATTGGTAATGAAATAAAAAATACTACATATAAATAAACCATAAAGGAATATTCTCTTTTCTCCTTTTGGTATCTCCCAAAACCTCCTTATGTAATAAAACAGTTTCACAGACTAATCAATTAGCACCAGTTTCTTATCTTCCAATTTCTTCAAAAAAGCCAATGTATCATCGGCGCACTGCTTTTCCGAAACCTCGTATTCCTCCATAAGTATACCCACCAGCTCTTTAAAGCTTACTGGCTGTTCCAGCAATTCCCAAATCCGACTGCCTAACTTGTCCATCCCATAATATTCGGAGTTCTCTATGCTCAGCATCACCACCTCGCCGTCGATCTGGTTGAACAACAGATCGCTCTTCCGCTGTAAAATGGTGTCAGGTGTGATTTCCTTTTTATCTGCAAAGATCCCCATCCGGTTCAGTTTCTGTATTGTAATTATTGCAAAGATATTAAGGTTATGTAAATGTATGTAATTTTCTCAATATTTAGCAGTAAATATCAACAATGAAGTCAACTGAAAAGTGATGAGAAGCTGTTTTAAAAATGAGGGCTGATATTTCTTAAAACCCCGGTTACGGGGTTTAATTTGAATAACGCCGGGTGAAACCCGGTGTAATAAGGAGGTGTAATATTCCACAACCACGGAGTGGTTGAATATATTAAGAGATGTGTATTTATTCAAATTCAACCACTCCGTGGTTGTGAGATTTTCATTCACTTGCTTAACACCGGGTTTTACCCGGCGCTATTCATGTTCAACCGCTACGCGGTTTATTTGAATCAGTCAAATATCCGAATCGTTTCATCATATCCCCATGCTCCTCAACAATCCTTTTGACCTGCTCCTTGGAAAGCACATTCTTCCAGTCCCCCACGATGCCCTTGCGGAAAAAACCCGGGGAGGCGGCGCTTTTCTCGGAAAAGCCCTTTTCTTCCTCCTGTTGTTTTAGCCGGGCAAAGGAGGCGCGGTCCAGGGCGGCCTCGATTTCAGCGGGGCAATGATTCAATCCGATAAAAGTGACAGCCCGGCTGAAGGTTTCCAGGGGATCGCTTTTCATGTCCTCATACCGGATCACCAGCAGGGGCAGTCCGGATACATCCACCCAGCTTTTCACATGATCGCTCCAGGTCAGGAGTCTTTGCTGAAGCTGGTTGTAAAGCCGGTCTGTTCTGTGGCAGAAGGCATACCCGGGATTATTCATGATGGCGATGGTTTTATCCATACCGGCATTCAGATGGTTGGCAAAAGAAACGGCCACATCCAGCGGATTGCGGATAAAGTAAAGCACGGCTTTGGTGACATCGTTGGTAAAGAGTGGTTCACCGTTTGGAAGAAGGGTCCAGGCATCATGTACCTTGTGGTATAGGATTTCTTCCGATTCCAGGGCATTTTGCCGATATACCAAAGGGCGTAACCTGTCAATTTCTTCCGGAGACAGGTCAGCGGACGACACCCCGGTCATTTCATCAAACAGCTGCCGGCTGCTGGCAATGGTGGTCTGGTGGAGGTTGTTGATATCAATGTCGGAGCTGCCCGGGTTGAGCAAAGCCGTTAAAAAAGCCCTGAACCAGGTATTGCCCGATTTGGGGTAGGATGCCAGCCACACTATTTTGTGGAGATCTTCCATATTACTTTTTGTCCGTGAATTGGGAGATCTCACGAATGAGTTTGTCCGTGTTAAATTCCCCGTTGGGCCTGATGAGTGTGCTCATGGGCACCTGGCCGGCCAGCTGGTTGGCCAGTATAAAATGGTTCTGTTCCAGTCCGGTTTTGGGAATGCCCCTGAAGAAATAGGTATTCTTTTTTAAGGCTTTAAATTTATCCACTCCTAATAAAGGGATTATCTCAATCTGAGGACGGTTGTGACTGGTGAGTATGAAAACCTGGTCAATGGCCGTATAAGTTCTTGAGAATTGTTCAACGGGCAGGTAGTATTTCTTCAGTTCCCCCCGCACCGGTTCCAGTCCGGCTACAGAAAGCCCCAAATGAACCAGGCTGTCCTCCCAGATCTTAATGTAGGGGAAAGCCGGACAAACGGCCGGCTTTGTTCCAGTAAAATCAATCACGGAAATATCATCGGCGATCAGCGTGCCTCCCTGGCCGATCAGCGCTGCAGCCAGGGTGGATTTCCCGGCACCGGAAATACCGGCAAAAACAAGACATTTATCGTTGAACAGCACCGTGCAGGCGTGCAGCGGCAACAGCCTGCGCTGGTGCAGCAGGGCGCCGAAGGAAGTGCCGGTGAGAAAAGCCGAGATCTCCCCTTCAGTAGCCTTCCCAAGGCGCTGGACCGTAATTTCATTACCGTTCCTGATATAATAAGCAGCTACGTCTTCAACCCGCAGCAGGAATTCCTTATCGGTATTCTGGTACAAAACACCTTTGTTGATCGCATGGGGCAAGGATTCCGGAACATGGCCGGATCTTATGTTCACATCGACTGCTGCTGCCGCCCCCGCCGATGGCGGGGTCCCCACCTCTGGTGGGTCTGCTACTTCAAATCCGATTACAGGTATTTCCGAAACGATATTCAGGCTGAAGGCGCGGTAGTGGTATTTCTTTGGATCAGACATAGCACAAATGTAGGAAAAATGTGGGAGAGTGGGAATGGTTGTGGTGGTTGTGATGGTTGTGATTGTTGTGGTGGTTGTGATGGTTGTGATTGTTGTGGTGGTTGTGGTGGTTGTGATAGTTGTGATGGTTGTGATTGTTGTGAAAGAAAATGCTTAATTTGGAGCAGCATATCCAAGTTAAAAACAATGCCTCCGATATTTGGGATTCTGAGTACAAAGCTGCAAGGGCCGGATCGGGATATGATCCGGAGAATGAACGGTGCAGCAAAGTATGTCAAGCCTCGTAAGGTGGAAGCATTGGAGGTAACAGGAGGTTATCTGGCTACGGCGGTGGTGGCGGAGAATCCGCTGGTGGCAGGGAGGGATGTTGTTGTGGTGAAAGGAGAGTGGGTGATTGCGGGGGATGTGAGTTTGTATGGGGGACAAGGAGATGGGGAGACAAGGGGACAAGGAGATGGGGAGACAAGGGGAAAAGGAGATGGGGAGACAAGGGGACAAGGAGACAAGGAGACAAGAGGACCAGGGGACAAGGGGATTGGGAGTGATGTGGAGGTGGTGCTGGAGGCGTGGATGAAGTGGGGAGAGGAATGCCTTCGGCATTTGTACGGGGATTTTGCTTTTGTGATTTTCAATACGAATACCGGTGAAGTGTTTTGTGGCAGGGATCCGCTGGGTATGAGGCCGTTGTTTTATTGCATCATGGAATATAACTTCATTTTCGGTTCGGAATTGCGGTATGTGCTGGAATCGCTTCCGGTCAGACCGCCTGTCCGGCAGGAATATCTTCTGGACACCCTGACCACGGTTATCATTGACAAGGAATTAACCCCTTACGAGAATATTTTCAGACTGAAACCGGGGCATTTTCTAAAATATACAGGAGAGGAGCTCCACACAACACAATACTGGTCCCTGGATCCCGATAAAACAATCCGGTTTGAAAAGGAAGAGGATTACATCCGGGTATTCCGGGAAAAGCTGGTTCAGGCCGTTAATGCAAGATGCACGGGAGTACAGACATTGGGCTCGGAACTGAGCGGGGGACTGGATTCATCGGCTGTATGCGGCATAGCGGCAGATTTCGCGCAGCAGGCCAATAAATCTCTTACTGCTTTTTCCAATGTCTTTCCGGAAGGAACAGATATAGATTTCAAGGATGAACGGGAATTCATAGGGGCGATGCGGGATTTCAAAACCATGGACTGGGTGGGAGTTGACAGGTTAAAAAAAGTCATTCCTGAATTGCTGGCCTATTCCCTGGAAATACAGGGAGGCTTTATCCAGCAGAATTTCAATATTTTTGGTCAGGGGATTTATGAAGTTGCCGGTGAAAAGGGCATCCAGGTATTGTTCTCAGGTTTCGGCGGTGATGAGCTGGTTTCTGCCCGAACTGCCTTGCCGTGGAATGAGCTCATCCATGACAGGAAATGGAAGGTAATATGGGATGAAGTGTATTACAAAGGATTGACTGTTCGGGCGCTGTTAAAACCCGTAAAGTTAGCAATCCGGTACCTGGGATCGTTGCTATATAGACCAAAATTTAAATACGGAGTATTTACTCCGGATTTGTTGAACAGGCGATTTGCCAACCTTCCGCTCCGGCAGGTCTTTGCCCAAAAATACCAACTGCGACAGCGGCTTGGCGAAAAGTTTAAACAACCCCGTCGTGATCGCCTTGCCCAGAGGCAATCAGCCCGTATTATGCTGGAACATTTGCCGCAGCGTATGGAGTATTGTTACACCGCCGCTGCCCAGTATGGTCTGGAGTACCGATATCCTTTGCTGGATGTAGATTTGCTTGAAACCTGCCTGGCTTTTCCACCCTGGGTGAAGCAGCACCATGGCAGGAACCGGTACCTGTTCCGGCAGGGCATACGGGGATTCGTGCCGGAAAAGATCCGTGAACGGGATGATAAATCGGGGACAACCATTCCGCAAGTATATTATAGTCTTGTCACAGAGCGGGAAGCCATTCTTAATCTGGTCAACAGTTGCTCCGGTTCGGAATTTCTCAATGAAATATTCGATTTCTCCCGGTTTCCGGAGTGGTACGGAAAGCTTGTGAAACGTGATCCGAAGGATATGAATTATTCGATGCCGGGGGCGTTTTATGATTATTTGATGATAATGTTGTATTACGGTAGAGACGCACGATCGTGCGTCTGTACGTAAATTTAATATTTGACAGGTTTGTATGAATGATGCATCCGTCATAATGATTCTTATCCGGATATTACGCGGTGATACCAACGGGCAGGATCTGACCGTTGCCCGGGATGCCGACCGGTTGATTCGTCTGGCAGTAATACACAAGGTGGTGTATCAGTTACTGCTGTTTGCGCAGCAACATCCGGAGTTTTTCACACAGGTACAAATTGCACATTTGGAGAACCACTGCCGGCAGGCGGCGCTGCGTTCGCTTATGCAGTTGCATGAACTCAGGCGGATTGCCATGGCATTGCAGGAAAACCGGCTGGATTTTGTCGTGATCAAGGGTCCCCAGCTGTCGCGCATGCTCTATGGCCGCGAAGCCCTGAAAGAATCGGTCGACCTGGATATCATGCTGGCGTGTCCAGTGGATTTCGACAGGGCGCATGCTGTTGTTAACGGTCTGGGTTATACCTGGAGCAATTTGAATGTCTTTACATCAAGGTTTACCCAAAGGCTTTTTATTCATGCCAAACGCGAGGTGGCCTTTGCATCCCCTGTCACCCGCAACAGCATTGACCTCCATGTCAAGCCCGGATCCAACACGTACCTGACGGCACGGTTTTTTGGGGATTTCTTTACCGGACTGGCAAGTTATGATCTGGAAGGAGTTGCCATGCCGGTTCTGCCGCCGGAGAAATACCTCGCGTATTTGTGTTACCACGGATCGGTGCACCAGTTTTCGCGACTGGCCTGGCTGCTGGATATCCGTGGGTTCCTGCGGCTGAAAAAAGATGAACTGGATTATGCAAGACTTATAGGCATTGCCAAGTCGTGGCACACAGAACGCGGATTATATACGGCCCTTCGATTGCTGCAGGAATACTTCGGAGATGAAATTCCGGGAGCCCTTAACGTGAAAGCATTGTATACGAGGCGGATTAATCTCCTCGTGAAAATGTGTCAACACTTGATCCTGATGGATGAAGATTATGCATTGAGCCTGAAAGGCAGGACCGGCAGGTTTTTATATATGATGACATTGATGAAGGGATGGGCGGGTAAGGTCGATTTTGTGTATGGGATTTTGATCAGGATCGTGGCGGGGGCATTCAGGAAATCATGATTTTATAAATCCTGCGCGTAGAGACGCACGATCGTACGTCTCTACATACGGTTCCAAAATTCATGCCGAACCGGTAACGCCATCATTGCAGCATAAAAACCACCGGAATTACAAATTGCTGTTTTACTTTCTTGCCGCCGGCTATTGCCGGTTCCCATTCGGGGGATGATTCTAAGACCCTGATGGTTTCTTGGTCCAGCGAAGGATCCACACCCCTTAAAATTTTCACATCACTGATCTTACCTACGGAATTAACGGCAAATTGTACGGTTACCCTGCCAAATATCCCGTTTTTAATAGCTTCCGGAGGATATTCCAGGTTTTTCTGCACCCAGTCGCGGAAATCATTGATATCACCGTCCTGGAATACAGCCTGTTCATCGGGAAACACAAAGGCTGGTTCCTCTTCTACTATTGCAGTTGTAACACCTTCTGATGGAGGCGGAGGCGGGGGTGGAGGTGGCACCGCCAATTCTTTGGCATTGTCCGTCTTGCTGCAACACATCATCAGCCCCAAAACAAAAACCAGGGGCAACGCAGCCAGGTATTTGAACCGGTTGCGGTAGGGGGATTTTTCTTTTGTCATCATGGTGAGACGATTTTTAATGAGTGAATGATTAAAAAAGCTAAAAATCCCGGGTTGTACCCCAAAAACCTGGGTAAGCAGGAGCAGCCGGTACCTGTCGGGTTGACCATCCTGCTCCAAAACAGTCTCGTCCGCCAGGTACTCGTGGGTTTCTTGCAGGGCCTTTTCGGCCATATAGATAAATGGATTGAACCATTGAAATATTTTAACGATCTGGATCAGTAAAATATCCAGGGAGTGCATTTGCCGGGCATGGGCCATTTCGTGCAGGAGAACTGGATTTGTCTTGATGGTCTGGCCGGCAGGCTGACTGAGGAAAACCATGTTGAAAAAGGAGAAGGAATGCGTTTTCTCCGGCATGACCACGATACGGAAATCACCCCATGAAGAAAAACCTTTTCGCACGATCAGGAGGATGAGTCCGATCACCTGGTAAATAAGGTAAACAGAGAAAATGAACGATATCACCAGGTATACCACGGCAGGCCATAATACGGAATTGAGTTGTGGGTCAGCTGACGCCGGATCCTTGCCCGCATATACATTTACCGCCCCGATGAGCCGCGTGGGAATCGTCAGGTTGTCCACCGTAAATACAGGCAGCTGTATGGCAGGTATCATGGCGGAAAGCACAATGGAACTTAACAGGAAAAACCGGTTAAACCGGTGAAAGGTCTCTCTCCTGAAAAGGACATAGTATAATCCCGTGAATAACATGAGGCATAAGCCTGCTTTCAACTGATACAGCAAAAAAGGTGTCATGGTGCGGCAGGTTTAGGATTTCTTGTTATGTTCTTTTTTCATCAGGTTCAGCAATTCTTCCATTTCCCGGATATCCATTTTTTCATGCTTCATGAAAAAGGAGGCCAGCTGCCGGAACGATCCGCCAAAGTAATTGTTCAGCATGGCATTGAGGTACTGTTTCCGGTACTCGTCCTTGGCGACCAGGGGAAAGTATTCATGCGTTTTTCCATAGGCTTTATGATCCACAAAGCCTTTGGTCTCCAGGATTCGGACGATCGTTGATACGGTGTTGTAGGCGGGTTTGGGATCGGGGAACCTCTCAACCATGTTCTTTACAAATCCCCTTTTGATGTCCCAGAGGATCTGCATGATCTCTTCTTCAGCCCGGGTGAGTTCGTTTTTTTTGTCTTTCTTTTCCATGATCTTCCATTCTGAATCAAATATACAACTAAAAAATTAGTTGTGCAACTAAATCGTTAGTTTTTTTTGAAAATAATGTAGAGACGCACGATCGTGCGTCTCTACGATTTATTGAAACCAATTTTTAATTATTCCGATGGGATGGATTTGAGGGCGAATCCCCTTTCCGAAAAATATTCCAGCACCCGGGGCAAGGCGTACAAAACCTTTTCTGAGGCTTTCAGGGAATCGTGAAAAACAACCACCGATCCGGGTCCGGCATACCGCATTGCGTTACGGAGACATTTATCAGGGGATATATTCAGGGCGAAATCGTAACTCATGATATCCCACATCACAATGCGATAGTGTTGTTTCAGGTTCCGCAGCTGTGAAGGTGTAATCATGCCATATGCCGGACGATATAACGAGGATCGTATGAACTGCGCGGCAAGACCTATGTCTTCAAAGTATTCCTGATTGGGAGTATACCAGCCTTTCAGGTGGCTGTAGGTATGGTTTCCGGTCGCGTGACCTGCTTCGAGGATCTGCCGGTAGATTTCAGGATGCCTTTCCACATTTCTTCCGATGCAGAAAAAAGTCGCTTTTGCCCTGAATTTTGCCAGCACCTCCAAAACGCCGGCTGTTATGCCGGGGGTGGGTCCGTCATCGAAAGTAAGATACAGCGATGGCGCTGTATCCTGAATTTCCCACGTGATTTCCGGGAAGGTCCTTTTCAGCAGCCGGGGAATACGCACAAAGTTCATGACGGTCTCACATGGCCAGGCTCAGCGCGCTGGCATATTCCTGTATTTTCTGTTCCATCTCGGTTTTGAGTTCCGGCTGGTTGTAAGTAGTTCCCATTCTCCGGAGTTCATCGAGCGTATAGAAGGCAATACGTTTTTCGTACATGAGGTAGTTCGTGTATTTCCTACCCAGGCTTGCAAAATAGTTCAGATCTTCGTATACATTGGTTTTTATTCCGTTCACGATCTGGTTTGCCTTGTCCGTGTCACCCAGCCGGAAATAGGCCTCCGCGAGCAATACATTGAAAACATTGAATGGCACTACCTTATCGGGGATCACTTCGAGACATTTTTCCAGGGCTTTGCGGGCGGAATCCGGCTTGTTCTCTGCAATCAGCTGCAACGCCAGGCGGGCAAAGCTGCTTCTGAAATTGCCCAGCATGCGGGTTACGTTCTCATCGAGGTAGAGATCGGGATTTTCTACCCCTCCCCAGCGGAATTTATTGACCATGTTGTCGTACATGATATCGGTATTGATGGATCCGCGGCTGAACATATCTCCCTGCTCGGCGAAGGGAACGATACGGTAAGCCAGTCCCTCCATCTGGAAGTAATTGTCGAGATTCAGGTAATTATCCGAAGAAACCGTTATGGCATAATATAAAGGTCTTTCCCATTTATTGGTGGCCAGCAGGTCGAGGATCATCAGGTGGTTTTTGGTCAGGTAATTGCGATCCGATTCCAGTTCCCATTGCATGACGGGCTGCAGCTTACCTGCATTCTTCCTGGAAACGGTTCCGTTTTCCACCACCCGGGCAGTATCAACAGGCACAGTGAACCTTCTGGTGGGAATGTAATCGAGTGTCTGACCGTAATCAGGCAGCTGTTTGGTTCGAGGATCATCGCTGGCCACAAAGTCAACCACCTGTTTCAGATCGCTGTAACCCTGTATGCGGTCGAGTACATAAACAATATCGCGGTTGCCCGACCGGTATTTATCCTTCGTAAGTGAAAAGGGCACAGGCTCCGATTCGTAAGCTTTGCGCTGCATCTGTTCAATGTACCAGTCGGCTCCCAGGTAGCTCAGGTTCATAACCCTGACATCGGTGCGGATCCCCTCTACTTCCTGGGCATACCAGAGCGGGAAGGTATCGTTGTCGCCGTTGGTAAACAAAACCGCGTTCGGTGCGCATGAGTTCAGGTAATTGTGGGCAAAATCAACCGCAATGTACCGGCCTGAGCGGTCGTGGTCGTCCCAGTTCTCTTTGGCCAATACCATGGGAACGGCAACCAGGGTAATCAACGGAGCCAAAACTGCAGCGGAAAGCTTGGGTGTGAACCTGCTGAGCAAGTCATACAGCGCCATCACGCCCAGTCCGATCCAGATGGCAAATGCGTAGAAAGATCCGGCATAGGCGTAATCACGTTCACGGGGTTGCATCGGATTCTGGTTCAGATAAAACACGATGGCCAGTCCGGTCATGATAAACAGCACCAGTGTCACATAAAGATCATTCCGGTGCTTTTTATACTGGTAAAACAATCCTGCCAGTCCGAGGATCAACGGCAGCATGAAATACCGGTTATGGGCCTTGTTATTCCGCATGGAAGCCGGCAGGCTATCCTGGCTCCCCAGCCGCATGTTATCGATAAAAGGAATGCCAGAAATCCAGTTTCCTTTGTGGATATCCGTTTTGTAACTCGCCTGGATATCATTCTGACGTCCTGAAAAGTTCCACATGAAGTACCTGAAATACATGTGCACCACCTGGTAACGCCAGAAGAAGCGCACATTCTGGGCAAAATTCGGACTTTTCTTGCCCTTGTTGTAATCATACACCACTTTCCCTTCGCGGTCGCGCATCGGGTTTCCATTGGCATCCAGCCTGGCCTGGTAAAGATCGCTTTCTTTCAGGTTGGCCCACTGCACATAAGATTCGATGTGACCGCCGTCGACATCGTTGCTCCACATCCGGGGGAAAAGGGTGGTGAATTTTTTATCGTAAACATACTTGATGCGGTAATGATTGGCTTTGTATTTTCCATCTTCCTTATAATAGGTTGGTTTTCCTTCCTTTGAATCGAGGATCGGGGCATTGAAATACTGCCCGTGTATCAAAGGCCGGTCGCCATATTGCTCACGGTTCAGGTAGTACAGCAATGAAAACAGGTCCTCCGGATCATTCTGGTCCATGGGGGTGTCAGCTGCGGAGCGGATCACCAGCATGGCATAGGAGGAATACCCGATCAGGATAACCGTGACAACAAGCAGGATGGTATTGAAAATGACCTTTTTCTTTTTATGCGTGTAGTAAATGCCGTATACGATCAAACCGATCAGCAGCAGGCCATAGAATAGAATTCCGGAGGAATAGGGCAGTCCGAATGCGTTGACAAAGCCAAGTTCAAATACAGAGGCAATTTTGACAACCCCGGGGATCAACACATACATGATACCTCCCAGGATGAGGGCTGACACGAGCAATGCCTTCAGAATTCCGGCCGTGGTAATTTCATATTTCCTGAAATAATATACCAGCACGATAGCCGGGATGGCCAGCAGGTTCAGCAGGTGAACGCCTATGGAAAGGCCCATGAGATAGGCAATGAAAATGATCCACCGGTTGGCATGAGGTTCATCGGCCACGTTCTCCCATTTGAGGATGGCCCAGAAAACAAGGGCTGTGAAAAGGGATGAACTGGCATACACTTCACCTTCAACGGCGGAAAACCAGAAAGTATCGGAAAAGGTGTAGGCCAGGGCGCCAACCAGGCCACTGCCAATGATCGTGATGATAGTCGGCAGGGTCATCTCACCTTCTCTGGCCAAAATTCTTTTGGCCAGGTGGGTGATCGTCCAGAACAGGAACAGGATGGTAAAGGCGCTGGCAAGAGCCGACATGGCATTCACCATTTTGGCCACCTGTGTCACGTCATCCCCTGCAAAAAGGGTAAAGAAGCGGCCCATGATCATGAAAAACGGAGCTCCCGGGGGATGGCCTACTTCGAGCTTGAATGCCGAAGCAATGAATTCCCCGCAATCCCAGAAACTGGCGGAAGGTTCAATGGTCGACAGGTAAACGAACGCAGCGATCGCAAAGGACACCCAGCCTGCAATGATATTGATGAGCCTGAAGTTTTTCATGAACTGTATTTTTTTGATATTGCGAAATAAGTGAAAAAAGTTGAAGAAGTTGTAATTGTTGTGAAAGCTTTAGCCCCATTTAAATCTTTAACCTTATATTAATTCTCTCCAGCAAACCGGTAAGCCCTATGATCAGCAATGCAAAAAGCAGTGACTTGATCAAACCAACCCAGCCTTCCAGCAAAACCTGGGGCAGAAGTTGCTGCAACGGCCACAACACCGGGTAAACCAGTGTCGGCAGCAGGTAACAGGTAAGCGTACTCCGGCCCGCCGGCATGATGATATTCGCCCAGCGGGTTACCCGATAAACATCGGTAAATACATAGATGGCGGCGAAGGCAGTAAAGCTGATTCCCGCGCAGATGGCAGTCCAGGATGGTGTTGCCAGAATTTTGGATATGCCCCACAGCGGCCTGACCCAGAATCCGTAAACCAGGGAGAAAACGGCAGGAATCAGGAGCAGAGCGGGAAAAAGGAATTTCCTGTCCGTATTTATAAACCGGTTATAAATCACAGTAGCCAAAACACCGCTCATGACAAGGGCATAATTGGAGGCGCTTACCATAAACCGGAATCCCTTGCCTGTCCCTGCAACAGGCAAAAATTCCCCGGCATTGAGTACATGCAATGCTATCCAGAATAGGACGATCAGCCAGAGCCTGTTACCGGCCAGCAGGTAAAGAACTGCGCATATAAGATAAGCCCAGCCGATGAGTCCCAGTATTCCCCACCAGTGGGGGCTCATCCATTCCGGTTCTTCCGGGGAGCCGCCTTGATAAAACAATGCAAGCAATGCCAATACGAGTATGCCGGCAGCCTGAAGGAGCCATACAGGCATCCCGGATATTTTTTTCTTCTCATACTGGTTCCAGATGAGCAGGAATGCGAGGATCATCATCACCTCCCAGGCTGTTCTGGATCCCTGCGGCATGTCGGAACGGAAGTTTTCGCTGTTCACCATGAAGAAGCCCATGACCACCAGGGCCAGGGTGCGCAGGAGAATGTGCGCCAGGACTTTGGCTTTGATGTCGCCCTTTTTGATCCTGGCCCATTGGGCAAAAGGTATTGAAAGGCCCACGATGAAAAGAAACATCGGGAAAACCACATCGGCAAGTCCCATCCCGTCTTCATCGGCTGCCGTATGTTCCAGCCATTGCGGAATATCCTGCAGGGTCCACAGATCATTCACAAAGATCATCAGGAGCATCGTCAATGCCCTGAAAATGTCGATGGAAACGATCCGGGTCTTCATTCAGCCTTCTGAAGCGATGACAGATGATCGAACAGCGCCCTGAAACAGGTTCCGGAATTGTTTTTGTTCTCCTGGTCCGGTGGGTTCAGCTCCAGGTATTCCTGGAGAAACTGGCCGGTGGATGACCAGACCGTCTGCACCATGCCTGCAAACCGGTCTTTCATTTCGGGTGCAGATTGCTGCCGGAACCGCAGCATATCATCGGCCTGCTGCACGGCAACCTCCGGCATGTTCCAGGGGCAGGTGACCACATGAAAACCCTTCATGGCAAAATATACGGGTGTCTGATCGGCCCGTTCGTAATGCCAGTCGCAGATCATCACATCCCTGGGGATCAGGTCAACAGCCTTGTAGGTTGTATTATAACTTGCTTCCCACATGCCCATGCCGGTGGTTTTGCCATCGATCAGCCGGTCTCCCCAAATCCACAGCTGTCTGTTCTTCCCGGCCAGGTGATTTCGTATTGCCGTGACCTCTCCTGCAAAAAGTTCTGCTTTATCACGTCCCTGGCATCGTTCACAACTGTCGCTTCCAATGTAAAAAACCTCATCCATGCCGGCATGAAAGGCATCGGCCTCAAAAACGGCGCAAATTTCATCCACCAGGTCAAACACCACCGGGTGAACTCCCGGGTGCAAGGGACAGTAACTTTTGCAATAAAGGCCATCGGCATTCGGCCACTGGTAGTTTTCAGGCATTTTCACATGCGGGGTTTCATCGAATTCGGGATAAACTTTTAACAGATTGTTCACCTTTTCCGCCCAGGACTGATGGCCCAAAAGGTTGATCTGAGGAATGAGCCGTATGTCATGTTTCCGGCAGGCGTTGACGATCTTTTTCACCTCCTTTTCGGAGAGCGCAATTTCATCTTTCAGTTCAGGATGGCTTGTATATTGGTAAGCGAAATCCACCCTGAGGATCAATGTGTTTATGGACCGGGGAGCCAGATCATCCTGGATAAAGCGGATGAATTCATCCAGGTCGGAGGGTTCAGGAGCGGCAATACAAAACCCGCGCACGGGGAAAAGGGAACCGGACTTAGTTTCCTGCGCGAAAAGGGAAACGGCAGTAATGCCAAGGATGGAAGACAGCAGGACAAGCGTTTTTTTCTTCATATTTAGATTTTTAGGATGAATCTACGTATAACAAACTGTTACATCATTACGAAATTAATCATTAAAAATTCTACCTTTGGCGCTTTGTTTTCAACATGAACTTGATATAAAATAATTAGTTAAAATAACAGTTAATTCATAATGTCTCATCCTAATTTGTAAAAAAATGAAAAAAATTAAAATCTGGCAGGCCTTAGCAGTTGCTGTTGCAATAATTTCCTTATCTGTTGCCTGTGATAAAAAAGATGATGAAGTTTCTCTTGGATTCGATATTGCCGTTCCTGATAACTGGGTTCATTACGTGTATGGCAGCGAAGGCCTGGTTTATGCAGGTGAAAGGGAGTCTACGGGTAACAATGACACCATCCGCGAATACATGCTGGTTTACAAAGAGTCGTTATCGGGGTATAACCTGAATACTTACTTCACAGCTATCAAATCCGATGTGATAACATCCGATTTTTATATTTCCACGCTTTTAGAAAAGGACACCACGATTAACGGGTACAGCAGTAAAAAATTCATCTGCAATGAAACTGCAGATTATATCGTGGGCAATGACACTTCAGAGGTCAGTATGACGATAACACGGTATTTTTTCTATGAAAAAGACTACGGATATCTGTTTGGTATGGTAACGGTGGATACAACCTATTACCGGGTTAAGCCCATTTTCGATGACATCATATCATCCGTGCAGTTCACGGATTAATCAGCATGGCTGATCTCCCTTGATTTTTTTTCTTCCTTTTTGCCGGAACCAAAGACAAAGAGGCAGTAAAAGAATGCGAAAAATACCATGCTGTCGTACGATTCAAAGGTATCCAGAACAAGCATGGAGGTCAGCATAATGCCTGCAAATATATTGAAAAGCAAAAACCGGTAGGTCTTGTTTGTCAGTACCGGCAAACCAAGACAAATCAGCAGGTAAAGGAATCCCGGTAATCCGAAAGCCAGCATAAAGAATAGGAACTGGTTATGTGGTTTTCCCTCCCAAAGGGGATCCACAACCAGCTTTTTATCCTGTGCCGAGCGGCGCATGGATTCATACACGTCTCCTGTTCCCACGCCGGTCCACAGGTTTACTTTCAGCGGAGTTCCCGATGCCTGCAGGAATGCAATTCTTTGTCCCAGTGAATGCTGCATTACATAGCCTGTTCTCGACAGGATGTGGAGTTCCCAGAGGGTTTCATACAAGCGCTGGTAAATACCGGGACTGTTTCTGAACCTATAGTTCGCCATGCCGTTTTCGATGCGCTGAATGTCAAGGTGGCTGAGGCTACTTATTCCGGCTGAGTCTTTCCGGAATCCTTTTGAGGTCAGGTAACGCCTCAGCGTATAACTCACGGGCTGTCCCTTAAGGTCCTTCCCTTCATAGGATATCCGGCTGACCTTGTCCCACTCCTTTTTCATCTCCGGCTCACATATGTATAGGTCAATGTAATGTCCGTTCTCCATGGCGCCTGTCAGCGTGTCATGCGTGTAAGGATTGCCATTGGTGGTAAAAAGCTCAAGAGTATCGGGAGGGACCGGCCGGGCATGAAAATTCATCCTGTATACCAATAGTGTTGCAATGAATATGCCGGCAAAAGCAAAGGCAACCAGGAAAAAAACGGCATGGCGGATACGGGTATCCGGATTTCGGATGGCCCTGTTCAATATAAAAACAAGGGCCATGGCCATAAAAATCAGGATCCCGGTGAAGGACCGCAGAAAAAGCAGAAATGCGATGAGGAAGCAGGTGCCGATGGCAAGGAGCATGTTTTCCCGAATTTTGCCGGCATCACGTTTATCCAGGAAATAGTAAAGCTGGATAAAAATGGCCATGACGATCATCAGGGAAAAGCGGATGTGATGCATGAAAATGGAAACTTCCCTGAAATTGCCATTTGTATTCATACCCTTTATGAAATAATGGATCAGGCATACCAGGGACGCTGCTGTTACAGCCGCAGAAAACAGCAGCAGCAGTTGCCGGAAGTGCTTTCCTGACAAAGGCTGTGAGGTTCCCAAAACAAGGGGTAAAAGCAACAGGGGCAGTGCATTTTTAACCCGGGCCAATCCCGGATGCAGGTTTTGGGTATGGATTAGGCCTGCGCAGTAAACCAGGAAGATGGAAGCAAAAAGCAGGGATGAAGGATTTTGTCTTATCCTGTTAAATTTCTGACGGAACCTGCCCTCTGCCAACCAGTTGATCAGAAGAATGAACAAGGAAATGCTCAGAAGGTACCGTGAAAGCGGAAGGCAGCAAACCAACAGGGCCAGTCCGGATAAGTACACTTTCCGGTGAAGATCTTCACGGAAGACAGGGATTTTCATAAATAAAATTCACAAAATATCTTGTAAAATTAAAATAAATTGTATTTTTGCACTCCCTATTTTAAGGGTGATTATTATTGGAACGACAAAAAAATATAACAGGAATACAAAGTGAATACACTGAGTTATAAAACGGTTTCAGCAAACAACGCTACTGTTCAGAAAGAATGGTTTGTAGTTGACGCTACAAATCAGGTTCTGGGGAGGCTGAGTTCGCAGGTAGCAAGCATTCTCAGGGGGAAACACAAAACTAGTTTTACACCTCATGTTGATTGCGGTGATAATATCATTGTGATCAATGCCGAGAAGGTCAGGCTGACAGGCAGGAAATGGACGGACAAAGAATATGTACGCCATACCGGTTATCCGGGAGGACAGCGGATCACATCACCTGCAGATGTTGCCAGGACTAATCCGGGTAAGATCATTGAAGTGGCCGTAAAAAGAATGTTGCCCCGTAACCGTTTGGGCAATGCTATTTTTAACAATCTTCATGTTTATGCCGGTCCTGAGCATCCGCATACAGCCCAGCAACCCAAAGAACTTAAATTAACTTACAAATAATAAGTATGGAAGTAGTTAACACCATTGGCCGCAGAAAGAGTGCAGTGGCCAGGATCTATGTGAAAGAAGGCAAAGGTAAGATTGTCATCAACGACCGTGCATTAGAAAATTATTTCCCGCTTGTACAATTGCAGTATATTGTAATGCAACCTTTAACCGTTACTGAAACGGCTGATAAATATGATATTACAGTTAATCTTCAGGGAGGCGGAATCAAGGGTCAGGCTGAAGCGATCCGCTTAGGCATTGCCCGTGCTTTGGTTGTTATTAAACCTGAAAGCAAGGGACTGCTGAAGAGCAATAAAATGCTTACCAGGGATCCCCGTGAAGTGGAACGTAAGAAACCAGGACAACCAGGTGCAAGAAGAAGGTTCCAGTTCAGCAAGCGATAGTACCCGTCCATTTTGTTTAGCATCTAAATTGGTGAGACTCAATTTCTTCCGGGAACTGGCTACTCATCAATTGATTATTTATAGAACGTAAACAAGTATAACATGCAAAAAACATCCATTCAACAATTATTAGACGCAGGTGTACATTTTGGTCACCTCAGAAGAAAGTGGAATCCTGCCATGGCTCCGTATATTTTCATGGAGAAAGAGGGGATTCATATCATTGATTTGCAGAAAACACAGGTAAAACTCGAAGAAGCCTCCTCCGCGCTGAAACAAATAGCCAAATCGGGCCGCAAGGTCCTTTTTGTCGCCACCAAGAAGCAGGCCAAAGATATCGTTGCAGAACATGTACAGAAGGTGAATATGCCTTACGTGACTGAACGCTGGCCGGGCGGAATGCTTACCAACTTCCCTACCATACGCAAGGCAGTGAAGAAAATGTCATCCATCGACAAAATGGCAACCGATGGCACATATGACAATCTGTCGAAGCGTGAGAAATTGCAGATTGCCCGTCAGCGTGCAAAGCTGGAGAAAAACCTGGGGAGTATCGCTGATCTGACCCGTTTGCCCGCTGCCATGTTCATCGTTGACATCTGCAAGGAACATATTGCCGTGCATGAGGCAAGGCGCTTGAACATTCCCATCTTTGCCATGGTGGATACCAATTCCGATCCCAACCTGGTTGATTTCCCGATTCCGGCCAATGATGATGCCTCCAAATCGATTTCACTGATCCTGGATGTAATTTGCGGCGCCATGTACGAAGGACTCGAGGAACGGAAACTCGAACGCGACAAAGAAGGCGATGTAGCGGAAAAGAAGGGCAGGAAAGGCGAAAAAGCTGAAGACTCGGAAGAAACGGATGAGGAATTCGAAGAATCCCGCGAAAAACGCGCTGCCGCGCGCAAGGCGCTCACCCTGAAAGCTCCCGCCAAAAAGGGCGTTGTAGTTGAAATCGAAGAAGAAGAAGTAGAAACAGAAGAAGAATAAATTATTAAATTCATAATATTATGGCTATTACCGCAGCTGATGTCAGCAAGTTGAGAAAAATGACAGGCGCTGGCATGATGGATTGCAAGAATGCCCTTGAAGAATCGAATGGTGATTTTGACCAGGCTGTTGAGATCATCCGCAAAAGAGGTCAGCTGGTTGCCAGCAAAAGAGCTGACCGTTTAGCTACCGAAGGAGTGGTTCTTGCCAAAGTTACCGAAAAGGGTAATCTGGGTGCCATGATCGTTTTAAACTGTGAAACAGATTTCGTGGCAAAGAATGACAATTTCGTAAAGTTTGCCCAGGATCTTCTCAACACAACATTGGAAAAGAATCCTGCCGATCTGGCTGCATTGAAGAATCTTCCGTTTGGCAATAGTACAATAGGTGACCGCATCACGGAAGAAGTAGGCATTATCGGTGAAAAACTCGACCTGTCGTATTACGCAAAAATTGAAGCATCAAAGGTAATTCCTTATATCCATCCGGGAAATAAACTGGCCACGCTGGTAGGTTTTAACAAAGCCGTTGACGTGAAGGTGGGCAGGGAAATTGCCATGCAGGTTGCGGCCATGAATCCGGTTGCCATCGACAGAGCTGATGTGCCGCCTGATGTTATTGAAAAGGAAAAGGAAATAGGCAGGGAACAAGCCCGCAATGAAGGCAAAGCCGAAAATATGCTCGATAAAATAGCAGAGGGTAAGCTGAACAAGTTCTTTAAGGAAGGCACACTCATGAACCAGGAATTCACCCGCGACAGCAGCAAAACCGTAAGGCAATACCTGCAGGGGGTGGATAAGGACCTTTTGGTTACAGGATTTTTACGTTTCAATTTGAATCAATAATGTCCGTAGAGACGCATTGCATGCGTCTCAGACGCATGCAATGCGTCTCTACCATAATATACCGGGGTGGTCTTTTGAACCACCCCGTTTTTTTTTATATTTACGTTACATAAATGCATAACACCATGCCATTGAAATACAAACGCGTACTGCTGAAACTCAGCGGCGAAGCCCTCATGGGTGATAAAAATTCAGGCATCGATGAATCGGTGCTGGAGGCCTATGCCCGGCAGATCAGAGAAATCCAGGAATTGGGCGCCCAGGTGGGTATCGTTATCGGCGGCGGGAATATTTTCAGGGGATTATCCGGAATTAAAAGCGGGTTTGACCGGGTGACCGGCGATTATATGGGCATGCTGGCAACCGTGATCAACGGTTTGGCATTGCAGACCTTCATCAACCAGTCCGGCGGAAAGGCAAGGGTTCTCACAGCTATTGAAATGCTCCCTGTAGCAGAGCGATATACCAAAACACTCACCGAATCACTGTTTGAACAGGGATATGCCCTGGTATTCACGTTTGGCACCGGAAACCCGTTTTTTACCACAGATACCGCCGCAGCGCTCAGGGGAGTGGAGATCGACGCCAGCATAATTCTCAAGGGTACCCGGGTCGATGGCGTGTATACCGCGGATCCGGAAAAGGATCCCGGGGCAGTTAAATATCACAACATCTCCTTCGAAGAGGCCTATGATAAAGGACTGAAGATCATGGACCTGACTGCCTTTACCATGTGCAGGGAAAATAACCTCCCCATCCTGGTTTTTGATATGAACCGGGAAGGAAATCTCAAAAGAATATTAACGGGGGAGGATATCGGCACGCTGATACATAATTAGAAGGAGCGGCAGCGGCAGCGGCAGTAGCAGTAGCAGTCATGCAGTCATGCAGTCGGGCAGTCGGGCAAGTCTTGCAGTCAGGCAGTCTACTGGTCTCATTGTCTGAAATCCTGCAGCCTATAGCCTACAGCCTACAGCCTGCAGCCTACAGCCTACAGCCTACAGCCTACAGCCTATAACCTACAACAATCACAACAAATTCATATCCTTTTATCATCAATAATTACTTATAAAAAAATCCTCTCCTGATTGATATTTAATTCCAAAATCCTAATTTTGCTGCCATTACCTTCAAACCCTTTTTCAAATGGAAGAAGAAGCTATATTTTGCGTTGACATGACGCAGGAAAAGATGGAAAAGGCCATCCGGCATCTCGAGGATGAACTGATACACGTTCGCGCAGGCAAGGCGACCCCTTCGATTCTCGATGGCATTACGGTGGATTATTATGGCGCTGTCACGCCACTTTCACAGGTAAGCAATATCGGCACGCCCGATGCCAAAACCATTGTTGTGCAACCCTGGGAAAAGACAATGCTTGCTGTCATTGAAAAGGCCATTCTGTATGCGAACATCGGATTGACTCCCATGAATAACGGGGAAATCATCCGGTTGAATGTCCCCCCGCTTACCGAGGAACGGCGCAGGGACCTGGTCAAACAGGTGAAAGTAATGGGTGAAAACACGAAGGTCAGTATCCGCAATGCCCGCCGGGAAGGCAACGAAGAGCTGAAAAAGCTTCAGAAAGCCGGCTTACCGGAAGATCTGGAAATCGAATCACAGGAAAAGTTGCAACTGTTAACGGATGAGTATATCCGGAAAACGGATGTCATCGTTGCCGGCAAGGAAAAAGATATTATGACGGTGTAAAGTAGTAATGAGTGATGAGTGATGAGTGAAAAGCGGGTTTTGTGTTGAGTGTTTTGGGATGGGACTTGTCTGGAGTGATTTGATGAATGATTTATTTACTTTCCACTAGTTTATACAATTCATCCAATTTTGGTGAAAGAATAATTTCAGTGCGCCGGTTTTTCTGCCGGGCTTCTGCAGTTTTGGCAGCGTCAACCGGTTGATACTGGCTGCGTCCGGCAGTAGTCAGCCGTTGCGGATTGATGGAGGACCCTTCCAGCAAGATCCTTACAATGGATGTGGCCCTCAGAACACTCAGATCCCAGTTGTCCCTGTAAACTGATCCCGGTATCACCTGAACATCATCGGTATGCCCTTCAATCATCACATTGATCTCAGGGTTTTGCTCCAGCACTTTAGACAGGTTTTTCAGCGCCACCGCGCCCTTCGGATCCACAGTTGTGCTTCCGCTTTTAAAAAGCAGTTTTTCGTCGAGGGATACGAAGACCTTGCCGTTCTTCTGCGTGACTGTGAGCCCCTGATTTTCAAATCCAAGTAAAGCATCCGTGACTTTTTTCCGGAGCGAGGTCATCACCGATTCCTGTTGCTGCAGCATCTTTTCAAGATCGGCCAGACGGGCATTGCGGTCATTCAGCTCGGACTGCACCAAGTCGAGTTCGCTCTTCCTGGCATTGACATCCGATGAGAGTTTGCTGAGATCGAATTCCCGTTTTTGCAGGTCTTTCTGCGCAACCTGGAGTTCATCCATCAGGCGTCTGATTTCCCCTTCGCTCCCTTTTAAAAGAGCCTGCTGCGCTTCCTGGAGATCCCGGTAGTCATTGGTGAGCTGTACGTTCTGCCGGGTAAGGCTGCCGGCTTCTTCTTTCCACCTGAGCGTGTCCTTGCCTGCCCGTGCCAGTTGACTTTCAGCCCGCGCAAGGCGTGCCTTCAATTCCTTGTTGTCGACCGCAAGCTGCTCATTCTCGGTTTTCAGGATGTTCCTTTCCTGCTGGCAGGTGAGGGCTTCCGACTGCAGGGAGGTGAATTTGGCCGGTGGCACGCACGATGCGGCAAACAGGGCAAGGAGCAGAAGTGCATTTATCTTTTTCATCACAAGGACTGTTTTAGGGTACAAACCTTAATCCCCGAAATTAACACCCTTGTCAATATTCCCAAGTAAAAAAAGCAATTAATTATTAACTTTGCGGAACTTGACACCTGCTTTATCCAGGTTATTAGACGCCGTGATGATGAAATTTCCGGATGATGGATCCTAACAAGGAAGAAAGATTGCTGGATCAGATCAATTACCCTGCAGATCTTAGAAAGATCGGCAAGGATCAGTTGCCACAGGTGTGTGATGAACTCCGTCAGTTCATCATTGATATGTGCTCATCCAATCCGGGCCATTTGGGTGCCAGCCTTGGCGTTGTTGAACTTACAGTTGCCCTGCATTATGTCTACAATACCCCGCACGATGCATTGATCTGGGATGTGGGTCACCAGGCATATGGCCACAAAATACTCACCGGCCGTAAATCGGTTTTCAACACCAACCGGCAGTACAAAGGCATCAGCGGCTTTCCGCGGATGAGCGAAAGTGAGTATGATTCCTTTGGCACGGGGCATTCATCCACCTCCATATCCGCAGCCCTGGGTATAGCAGTTGCAGATCGCCTGCAGAAAGTCAAAAGGGATGTCGTGGCAGTCATTGGTGACGGGTCCATGACCGGGGGACTGGCCTTCGAGGGTCTCAACAACGCCGGCATGGAAAAAACCGATCTCCTGGTGGTGCTGAATGATAATAATATTGCCATCGATCCCAGCACAGGGGCCCTGAAAGAATATCTTACCGATATCACTACTTCCCGTACCTATAACAAAGTAAAAGCCGAACTCTGGCACCTGTTTGGCAAGATCAATAAAATAGCGCCCCATGCCAGGGAATATGCGCAGAAGCTCGAGAACGGCCTCAAATCAGTCCTTATGCACCAGAGCAATCTCTTCGAATCCTTCAAGTTCAGGTATTTCGGGCCGGTTGACGGACACGACGTGCTGCACCTGGTGGAACTGCTTGAAGATATGAAGAGCATCCGCGGACCTAAGCTGTTGCACATTCTTACCATCAAGGGGAAGGGATTTCCGCTGGCAGAGATCAACCAGACCGTTTACCATGCTCCGGGTAAATTTGACCGGAAGACCGGCGAGCTGGTGGGTACCCATGAGAATGACAAGGAACCTCCCCTTTACCAGGATGTGTTTGGCCATACGTTGCTGGAGCTGGCACGCATGAACGACAGGATTGTGGGCATCACGCCTGCCATGCCCTCCGGTTGCTCCCTGAAAATATTGATGGATGAAATGCCGGATCGGGCTTTTGACGTGGGAATAGCGGAGCAGCATGCCGTAACCTTTTCGGCCGGACTCGCGGCACAGGGCATTATCCCGTACTGCAACATCTATTCTTCATTCCTGCAAAGGGCTTATGACCAGGTAATCCACGATGTCGCCCTGCAAAAGCTGCCGGTGGTTTTCTGCATCGATCGCGGCGGCATTGTCGGGTCCGACGGCGCCACACACCAGGGTGTGTTTGATCTTGCTTACCTGCGGTGCATTCCCAATATCATCCTGAGCGCTCCCATGAACGAGGAAGAGTTGCGGAATATGTTGTACACAGCCCAGCTCAGGAACCACGGGACCATTGCCATCCGCTATCCGCGGGGCAGAGGCAACATGGTCAACTGGCAGGGACCCTTCCGGGAAATTGAAATCGGAAAGGCCCGGATGGTAAGACCCGGTAAGGATATCGCCATTCTCACCATCGGCAACGCCGGCAACCTGGCGGAAGAGGCTCTGGAAAGACTGGAAGCGGAAAACATAGAGGCGGAACACTGGGATATGAGGTTTGTCAAGCCCATCGATCAGGAATGCCTGCACGGGATCTTCAGGCACTTTAAAAGTATTATCACGGTTGAGGATGGCGCTATAAATGGTGGCTTCGGCAGCGCAATCCTTGAATTCATGTCCGATAACGGTTACCAGGCGCATGTGAAAAGACTGTGTGTCCCCGATGAATTCATCGACCATGGCACCCAGGAGGAATTATACAGGCAATGTGGCTTTGATGCCGACGGCATTTACAGGGCCGTGAAATCGATGGTGGTACCGCGGGTACTCTCCAAAGTCGGTTAACCACAGCCGCTCGGCGAAGTTTGTCGACCAATCAATTGCCACGTCCTTTAGGGCGTGGAACACTTATGAAGCTGCAATCAACACCAAAAGGGCTTAAGCCCTTGTCGCTTCACTATTTCAATCTTTCAAATCCACGCCATGAATGGCGTTGCAATTGAAATGCTGCTCTTAGCCATGAATTTTAATGTATCATGCTAAAAAGAATATCACTGTCGATTTTCTCATCGCTTATAGAATAAAAAACAAGCAAATAGTTTGTTCTTTCTCTTTTATAGAACATGAAAATCACTTCTCTTTTTTCCTTATTAAAATCAAAGATGATATGGCTTCTATTCTTATCATTTCCTATTCCAAATTTAGGAGTTCTCAGGCAATATCCTTTTTCCTGTTTGAATTCAATGCTATCATAAACGTCGCTATCTATTGATAGGTTAAGAGAAATATCTTTTGAAATATGATCTGGCAATTTATATTTTAGTGTTAAAGCCGGACTTATTTCTTGATTAGAATATGGAGTAAAATAAAAATCTCTGTTTCTATTGTTGAAATCATAAGTAATCCGATTGTTTAATATATCCTGATAATTTGAAATATTCCATATTAATAAACAATAATGTCTTAATCTAACCTGAACAAGAGTATCATTTTTATTACCAACTGCAAATGTAAGGTCAACGCTATCAATAACGTTTTGATTTAGAATTCTTTCAAGTTTTAAATCCTTTCTTTCTATAAATTCATAGGAATGAGTTGATATATAATCAATTACTTGATATGCCAAACCAATAATAAGAATAATTATTAAAACTGTTTTTATCTTTTTTGCTTTCCCATCGATCGGCGAAGCTCCGCTCGGCGAAGTTTTCTTAACTTCGCCGCTTCTAAATTGTAGTCTCCGACTACCAATCACACTGTTTTCCAAGGCAAACCATCCGACACCGGCAACTTGAAACGTCAAATAGTACAATCCTTCCTGATCATTGATCTGATATCCGGTTGACATAACGGTAGAATTTCATTAACATGAACAAATCAAATGTAATAAGAAAATACTTATTTCAATACATTGTATTTGTATGCAAAAAAATTTAAATAGAATCAAGCGAATGGTAGTCACAGACTACGATTCAAATAAAGCGTAGTTAAGAAAACTACGCTTAGCGGGGGGCTTTATTACTAAATTAAAGTTTCTCCTATCACAAAAAAGAAAACTATACTAAGGAGGATGTACAAGAGTAAATAAATAGTACCTCTTTTTCTCTCTTCCTTTGATTCGCCTTCGTATTGCTTGTATATTTCATCTTTTCTACCAACAAAAAAAATAAAACCTGAAAAAAACAATAAAATAGCTAGCACCGTGCCGCCTAAAACTACATGAATTCTATAAACGCTTATGTGGAAAAAATAATTAACTATTCCATAAACGGATAAAACATTCAATCCTTGCAGAATACCTAATAATATCATTGCATTTAATGCAGGTGTATTATTCGTTTTTACTTTTTTTAACTGTTGATAAATTCTATAATAAAAATATCGCATAGCCTCAAATGTTATTGTTTTCTTCAAATTCAATCATGTAAACAGTTTCAGGGTGCTTGCCACTTGCAATGTTTACATCATGTTCAAACAAGCCTCTCTTTGTTCTTAGCCTATAATCTATTTGTAACTCGTTCACCAACCTAGCCCTGGATTATATAAATTGAAAGTAGCAGGGCGATTATTTAAAATATTATCTTGTATCTGTATTGTTTGACCCTCTATTGCAATATAATTAATACCCAACAAGATTCCGGGCAGACCTCCTATGTATACTGCCAACCCATTTACTCCAAGGCTTGTTAAGGTTTTTGCTCCTGATTGATAGCGTTCTCCCGTGTTAGGGTCTCTATTGAAATATAATGTAGCGTCAGCAATAGCGCTAATTCCAAAGAACAAATAAGTTGCACTTTTCGCTATACTAAAAACTTTTACGTACTGATTGCCGGTCGTCCATATATTATAATATTTACCATTGGTTCCAATTGTAGCGATAAAACCAGACTCTTTGGCTATTTCGGAAGAAATTTTACCGATTTCAGAACCTACTTTAATCTTTTCTACGTAATTTATTTCATCCCCTCCTCCTGAGGCGCTCACTCCATTAACCTGTGCTCCTATAGGTCTAGGGTCAATAGGAAGTGACTTATACTTTGCTTTTAAGTATATATCGAATATATCAATTACTTGAAATGACGTGAAACGAATCCAATCGGTTTTATTTAACCTATTGAAGCTTGTCGATATCGTTGTTCTCTCCAAACCATTTGAGTATTCTGATCGATTGGGCGTAATATCGTCATAAAAAACCTCCTGAAACGACACCGGAATTCCGAATTGGTTTATATAGGTTCCTGAACCCCAGTCATAATGATAACTGCTTCCACTTAATGTTCCCCCTCCAGCACTTCTAAAAAATCCGTTTTCTGAATCATAACCATAATATGCTCCTCTGTACCAGAAACCTCCGCCATCATAGCTATATCTGTTAACCATTTCCTGTTTATAACTGTACCCGCTCGGATCCGCATACTTCAACGGATTGCCCATGCAATAGCTGTACCGGTTGAAGTTCTGGGTGCTGAAAGGGTACTGGATGAAAGGATCGGGACTCAGGAACTGACCCATAACGGGATCGTACACACGGCCATTCATATTGATCAGATTGAATTTATCCATGTGTTCATGCATGGTAAATCCCCTTGAAGTGATGGACACCGGCGGTACATTATTGAATGTCCAGTCATCGGGATTTCTCCTGCGACCCCACGGATCGAAGCTGTACTCCTTGAGCTTTGTTCCTGTGGCATTGGTAATTACATGCAAGGAGCCAAGATGATCTGTAAGCAGATAATATAGCGTATCCTGACCGGAGCTGTTCTTTACAAACATAGCCCAACAGTCCCCAACGGGAATGTAATGAATCAGTCTTGTTACAGCTCCTGTCTTTTCAACTTCATATCCTCCGGGAATATAAATGGTTTCCTTGATTTTGACATTACTGCTGTTGTATAACCTGCTTACACGCCGTTGCTCATCAGCTGCATATTTATATTTCAGCCTGTAATTTCCTGTTTCAAAGAGTGAATCGACTTTATTGAAAGCAGTGTAATTGATAGTACAAAGCGCATTGGTATAAGTTCCCGGGTTTCCGGTCAAACCGGTGACCTGATGAATGTCAGGGGACGAATTATAGGTGTATGTTCCGGCATCGGATTTATCGTTGAACCGACCAGTACCGTCAGTCTTGTAGTTTGCAAAATGTTGTGTGCCCGTCCCGACTCTCCAGGATTTGAGTCTGTCGAGTTGTGGATCATAGGTAAAAGATTCCTGCCGTCCGTTCTTATTGTTCTTTCTCCAATCCAGGTTTCCGGTTTCCGTATTGAATTGATAATCCAATGATTGTACATTACCTGTGGCGATTTTGGTAATCATTCCATAATCATTATAAATAAAGGTGCGGTCAAAACTGTTACCCAGCCTAAAACCCAACCACTGACCGCGTGCATTCACATCTCCGGCAGTCCATAGAATATTATTGTTGTCTGATCGTGATACCTGATACAAATAGCCCTTGGAATCGTAAGAATATTTCACTTCAAAGGACGAAGGATAGGTCACCCGATCAGGATCACCGAATTCATTATACCTGAAGGAAGTCATATAACTCAAACCTTCGATGGTTTCTGTTTGACAGATAACCCTTCCAAGATGATCATGCTTAAATTCAGATTTCATTCCGTTTGATTGGGTTACTTTACACACAGCTCCTTTAAAATCCGTGTCATAGGTATAATTTACGGAGCTTCCATCAGATGATGTCTTTTTTAAAGGTCGTCCCAACCGGTCCATATTGGTTATCCGGAACCAGTTATTTTTTGGGTCCTTTTGATAGATCAGCTCTCCGAAAGCGTTATATTGATATTCATATAATCCGGCATTTGGATCATTGATTGTTTTTTGTGTTCCGTATTTGTCGTATTCAAAAGTGGTAACATTTTGAGGAGCAGTGATTATTCTGGGGAGTCCTGATGAAAAGTACTGATAACTAATCATTCCGGCAGGGTCTGAGGCATTGATTATTAATCCCTGGGCATCAATAGTTTTGGTGTAAATCTGACCGGTATTGACCTGTGTTTGCTTCACTGTATTGTTGATATACGTAAATGTAAACTTTTTCAAGTCATTGTCCAAGCGCTGTGCTTTCAATCGTCCATCAGAATAGTAGCTATAATAAATCCATTTCGATGGATCACCTTTGAAATACGGATCGCTTTTACAAGTAGTCTGGCCTTTGGTATTGTACTGAATATCTTTAAAAACCAGTTTATTGTTAATAGCAGTAGTTATTACACGTAATTGTCTGCCTAACAGGTCATAGTATGTTTTAACATCAGGTTTGTTAGTTTGGGTAGCCAGGGTATAATACAATGCATTGGATGGGGCGTCAGCATCTCCTGACAAAGGCTTCCAGTTATATGTAACGGTATTCACGATCTGATCCGATGAGGAGGATTCTACAGAACGGTCAAATTCATCATAGATCCTGTAGGTTTCAATCTTGTTCGGGTCGCTGCCATATCTTAAAAGCCCATTGTTCGTATAAATGAAGGAAGTTGAATTCGTTAACGGGTCAGTATACTTTTCAATAAATCTTTCCTTGGAATCATAAATATAGCTTTCAGAGCGGCTGATATTGCCGAATCTTTTTATTGTCGAGGTTTTGTTACCCAAAGTATTATAGGTGTATGCGATTGTGTCCACATCACCATCTTCAACTCCGTTCTGGAACCAATAGGTATACTCCTTATCAATTACAGGACTGCAACTATTTATAAAACCAAATTCCAATTTTGATTTATGTTCCGCAGCGTCATCATTCCTTTTGCTAATATCAATAACTGATTTTATACGATAGAACTTACTATTATTAAAGCTTTCAGCAACCCTGTTTGTCGTCAGCCGACCGTCCTCAATGTCTGATCCTATTGCATAAGTTATATACTTAACCAATCGGGAACTCCAGTTACCATGACTAAAATCAGAAGTACTGTAAGTGTAGTTTTCAATTATTTTTTGCTTGCTCTGAAAATTGTTGGCGGTAGCAGTCCCGAGGTATGAATAGTAACTTTTCTGACCGGTACGATTGTAATTATGAACATAATATACCGGGTAAAATCCTGATATTAAAGTGTCTCCAGCAATCGTTCTGATCTCATTGGAATAGGGAAACATAATGTAAAAAGTGCTTTCATAGTTCTGTTGTTGAACCGTTTTCATTTTCGAAGCATCATCGGAAGTTATAAAAGAAGCAAAACCAAGCAGGCCTTTCTGGTAAAAATACCTGGCATTTTGATAAGAATATGTTATGGTTTGCTTTGTTCCAACGCCATTGTCCCTGATTACCTGCTTGATTGCCACAAAGGAAGGTATGATAGTTGCAACAGGGTTGCTTACAGAATTATTCTCTGTTTTAATGCACATCCCGTTTGAGTTCATCATATCATATACCAAATCAGTCTTATTGTTCAAGCCATCTGTGATCCGGTTCACCAGCATGCCTGATTTATCCCATGGGCTTGTAGTTGTTTTTGAGACAACAGATCGATGCACCACATGGGGATAATCATATAATCCAGTCGGGCCGACAAAGATGTAATTGTAAAGTTTCTCACTGAATCCATCACCATTAAAATCGGCAAACATAAACTGGTAAGGAATATAGTATTCATTCAAAGCGATATCTTCTGATTCGTTCAATGTAGTGCCATCATAGTACCTGTATACAATTTCGTTGGCCCCTGAGCCGTTGAAAGTAGTTCTGCAGAATTCACTCTTTCCATCGACATTATGATCAAGACCGAGAAAACTGTTTTCAAAAGTGCCAAATTGATTCTCAGAATTTGTGATTGTTTGAATTAATCCGTTCGAATAATAGATCTTTTTATTATAAAAAATATCCATATTCCCATCATTGTTAACATCACCAAAGGATACAGGATAACTGCTGTTCTTTTTAACAATGGTTGAAATCTGAGTGGTATTGATCAGATAAGTCTGATTTGCAGCATTATAAACAAAGGACGAAACAGAGGCACCTGTTGTATTTACTGAAATAAGTTCATGCTTTCGGTCTCCGTTATAATCGCAAATAAAATAATCACTAATCCCCAGATTGTTTGCTCCTTCTGATTTTCTCTCAAATTGAAACCCTGTTGGGGTTCTCTGTGAGAGGTAAACGCAATAATAGGCTGGACTTACGAACAAAAGGTCAAAGGTGCCGTTCCCATCAAAATCACCGGGAAATAACTGATAAGTTCCTGCCTGCAATGAACCAATGCCATAATTATTGGATGTACTAATGGTTTGATAATTTGATGTAGCATCATCCCATCTCCAGATCTGAAATGTACAATTGGAATTTGTCAGAGAATCTCCGGAAGGGTAAGGAGTTTGACCCAGGTATATCGATCCGTTTCTTAGTCTGCCATTATGAAATAAAAGTTCAGTCCTCGTATCTCCATCAAAATCAACTGAAAGTATGTTTTTATATCCGGAAGGCATTGTATTGACGCGTGACTGATTAAGTCCCCTGTATTTCGTAAAAATATTCCTGTTTGTATTGTATTCCGTTGGCAAGATTACGATGTCGGATTTACCGTCTCCGTCAATCTCAGCCAGGTTATAAATCCTTTGCTGTTTTGTAAGCTTATTCAGGACAGTTAATATTTGAGCAGGTGTGTAATTGGTCAGGTCAGCACTCTCCTCCCTATATACCTCATATTCATCGTAGAAATTGGCAACCGGACGGCTATCCCAATTTAATTGTGTGGAGTTTAATTTTCCGCCATTTCTACCTACAAGAACAATATTTGTGAGGTATGTAACATTGTTATTCCCTTTGAAATAATTGAACAGATATTCTTTTTCCTTACTGTCCATGGAAAAAACAGATATTTTTCTGAGCAAGTGTTGTTTGCCGATTCTTATGCCTGCTGAAAAACCCGGTATGCTATCCTTTCTATTATTATCAAAATAAAACTCAACTTTGTTGTAAGCGTTAAAAGAGGCAGTTTTGGTATATTCAATATGATCGGGCAATATTTCATTGGTTTGCGTCATCTTTTTATAGGAATAAATGATGCTATTCCCAAAAGCATCTGTGACCCTGGTCAAATGCCACGATAAAATAGCTCCGTTGCTGTTTGTAAGCCTTGATGAAGCAACTTCGCCATAATAGCGGGTATAGCCATCTGGAGTTTCAACCGTAAAATAGCTTCCCAAGTATTTAATGATGGCATAAGTTTCTTCCTGTGTCCGGTACTCAGAATTAGCAGTACACCAGGAGCCATTTGTCAGAACAAGTCGATGCCCATCCATCATAAGTCTGTCACTATTATCAAGGTTTACCGGCATGGTTATTCCATCATTGAATGGATCCTGTTGACAACGTGTTATGACTGAAAAACCAGACAAGCCCATGTGTTCACCCAGAAATCCGTTTCCACCCCGGTTATTGTAACTCATGCCTATTTCAGGCTGCATTCCTGCCGTGCCGGGTGGTAAACTTACGGGAATTGTGTATACAGCATCACCTAATGAACTAATATCCAGATTTCCGGGAAGTGTTCCTACTGGAAGTGTCAGATCAAGTGTTCTGTTTATTGGGGGCTGAATAGTCTGGTAATCTACCGGGAATAACAAATCTTCATTGATTTGTGCGGTAAAATCATAACCGTTGGTTGTGGCAAAAGAAGGTTGCAGCAGGATCCAGTCACGGGCGGTGTATGTTCCACCCTGTACAGTTGTGTTTAAAGTAAAGCTTTTTGCAGGTGTTTGAGATTTACCGTTGTATACAATAATAAAAAGTAAAGAAACAGGAAGTAATAGTACAAATAACACTCTCATGGCAAATGGTATAAAGTTGAATTCGGGAAGTTTCTTGGACAAAAATCAATTGCTTTTGTTCGTGCTAATTGCATTAAGTTTCTTTTCCAGTTCACTTATCCTTGCCTGTTGTTCCTTAATCGCCTCTACTAAAACAGGGATCAGGCCCAGGTAATCAACACTTAAATAGCCATTTGCATCTTTTGTTACCAAATCAGGATAAACCTTTTGAACTTCCTGTGCAGAAAATCCATATCTTTTTTGCTTTGTAAAAGCATTTTCAACCTCCTGCCAACCATTGTCAATTTTCGCCGTATCATTCAAATTTGCATTGGGCGTTTCATGGATTTCTTTTTTAAAGTTGAAAGATATTGGCGATAATAATGCTACTTTGTTTAAACTCTGTTCAAGCGGTTTTATATTTTCTTTGAATCTAATATCAGAAGTGAGTTTAATTGTCCCATTAACTGCAATATCGCCGGCGACATCTAATTTAGCTGTTGCGTGGGGAGAACAACCAATGCCAACATTCCCGGTTGAATTATTGATGGTCATCCTGACATTAAACTGTGAACCCGTGCAGAGCATCAGATCAACATTATCATAACTGGTTAATTTTCCAGTACGTATATCAATGCCTTTTTCAAAATAGAAATTTGAACTACTAGTATAAAAATGAGAAAAACTTGTGTTTATTGGTCCTATCTTTAAATAGCCCACATCAGTCTGGATGTTTACTGAACCTGCTGCCTGATTTCCCCTGATCGATCCGTTAATATCCAGTTTCTGGGCTGGCAAATCCTTTCCGATACCGACATTCCCATTCGAAATAATTTTTATTTGTGCGTTTGCGGTATAGGTTAATAAAAAGCACATAATCAGAACAATGCTAGAGTTTTTCATAAAATTGGTTTTAGGGTGATTTAAAAATTGGTTTTCACTTAAACTTTATTCTTTGATTACTTTCCATTCCGAGATCGCGTCTCCCGCATGAACCTTGAGAAAATACATTCCGGGATTGAAAGAGGAAAGATCTATTTCATTTCTTGGTTGTAAACCCATTTGTTTATAAAGGACTTTCCCGGAATTGTCTGTGACAAATACTTGGGATTGGACCGTGGGATCTAGATTTTGAAGTTCGATTATAATCAAACCCTTTGTGGGATTAGGATATAAGATAACTCTTAATTCATACAGTAACTCCTGATATCTTGTTGTGTCCTGCTTTGGAGTTGAAGAATCCTGAACAGATTCAGTGGATTTTAAGGTTATCACGTTTTTTGAATATCTATTCCCCGCATTATCATAAGCAAATGTGATGTTTTGCGAACGGGCTTTTTGGATCAAACCAATGATTCCTATTAAAAGAAGAATAAAACGTATTTTCATACTGAATATATTTATTTATATGAATACTATTATTGTTGTTGATTTATTCAAATTACACTGAATGCAACTTCGAAAAAATCAACTTAATATTTAACAATAACATACCACATTGAATATCTGATAAATTATCAAAATTCAATAGAAAAACATTTTTGATTTCGGTACAGGTCAATCAAATTTCTCGTAACTCATTCTATCTTTCCAAAAACCTGTTCCGAATAATTATGAAACCAAATTATTAAAATCAAAAATAAAATGCAAAAGGGAATTGTAATTTAGAGAAATTCTAAATAAGATGCCAAAAATGAAGATTTGATAAAAAATAATAATAATTTATAAAGCGTAGTTAAGAAAACTACGCTTAGCGTTTAGCTAGCTTAGCGTACAGCTTAGCGTGTGGCCGCTGCTACGCAGCTTGAAATAGCTTACAATTGTCTTTTCTATTAACAGGAAAGCCCTAGGGGCTTGTTATATCTGGTCAGTTATGTAATTAGCACCATTGGTGCGGATTGTTTATATTAAAAAGTAATTCAAAACTTCCTCCCCACGATCAGTACGTCGTCGATCTGGTCCTGGTTGATTTTCCACTCTTCAAAGGTGTGATTGAGTATTTCCTTTTGCCTGTCCGTTTCCATGTCCCCGATGCCTGCCAGGAGCTCCTTCAGGGCAGAAATCTTGAACTTCTTGCCGGCAGCCCCCCCGAACTGGTCCGCATAGCCGTCTGAAAACAGATAGCACATATCCCCCTTTTCCAATTGTAGATTATGGTTGGTAAAGGTTTTTTCCCTGCCTGTGGCGCGACCGATGGCAAAACGATCGGCTTTGACTTCGATGATCTCACCACTACGGACAATGATGAGGGGATTGAATGCCCCGGCGTATTCCAGCATGCCGGTCCCGGGAGTATAACATACCAGCGAAATATCCATCCCGTCATTCACAATGTCTTCTCCCTTCTGATGCAGGGTAACGGCAACCTCCTCATTCAGCCTGTCGAGGATGGTGGAAGGTGTGTATATCCCCTCTTCAATGATGATCTTGTTCAGCGACGTGAATCCGATGAACGACATGAAGGCGCCGGGCACGCCGTGGCCCGTGCAATCCACAGCTGCCAGGAATTCCTTGCCGCCTGCAGAATTCATCCAGTAAAAATCGCCGCTTACAATATCCTTCGGTTTAAAAAGGATGAACGTCCTGTCGAACGGAATATCAGGCGGTAAAATGGCAAACTGGATTCTTTTGGCATAGGTGATGCTGTCCGTGATGTCCCGGTTTCTCATCGACAATTGCTCATTTGCCTCTGACAGGGCCTGGGTGCGTTCACTGACTTTCTCTTCCAGGATTTTCTTTTCCTGTACCAGGTTCCTTTCCCTGATCCGGATGAAGGCAATGATCGAGGCCAGGATGAGCGCGATGAGGGTGACAATGAAAAATCCCCGCTGGTAGAATGGAGCCAGTATCCTGAAACTGTATTCTGCGGGTGTGGCGGTCCATTCGCCCTGGCCATTCCGGGCTCTTACAGTCATAACATACCTGCCGGGCTGCAATTTGGTGAAGACAATCGTATTGTCATTTTTCTGATCCACCCAGGTATCGTGATATCCCCGCAGCATTACCTGGTATGTGAGTCCTTCGGGATTGGTCAGGGATACGCTGCTGTATTTAAATGTAATGTCATTTTCAGTGCTGGGGAACCTCCTTCCTCGGGTCATTTCTACCGGCACTCCCTTAACCAGCATCTCAGTCAGGCGTACGACAGGTTTTATGGTATCTTCCCGTCCCATCAGGGTCAGATCACAACGTATGGCGCCATTGGCCGTACCAAGCCATAAATTGCCCCTGCTGTCCATGCACCAGGCATTGCTCCTGGTTTCAATGCCTGTAAAGCCCACTTTTTTGGTAAAGGACAGTATTTTATTCTTTTCCTGGTCGATTTTGTTCAATCCGCGGTTGGTACCCGCATAAATGTTATTATCTGCGTCACAGGTCAAAGAATTGATCAAATTGGAAAGCAAACCGTCGCCCATGTCATAACGATGCACCACCGAATCGTTATCAAGCACCATCAGGCCGTTGGATATGGTGCCTATCCATATCTTACCGTTCCTGTCCTCAACAATGCAACTTGGGGCAACCTCGCCGATGGTTGGGATTTTCCGGAACACGCCGTTATGCAGACAGGTAAGGCCTTTTTTCATGTCGGAACCGATCCACAAATCACCTTTGGAATCGGTGTACAAAGCAGTGATTTGATTGCCAGCCACCCCCGATTCCTGGGAATAGGTGGCTATATAGCTTTCAGTTTCAATGTCATATTCAATGAGTCCCTGGATGGTTCCTATCCATAGGTGATTGTCTTTGCCTATCTCCAACGCCGTGATTCCCTTAGAAATGGTCTGAAAAGGCAGGTACCCGTTAATCCGCGGCTGGGAGACAAACCGGCTCTGACCGGTATGATAAAGCATGACTCCCTGATCGGTCGATCCAATCCAGATGTTATTGTTTCTGTCTTTCCTGAACAATATGATCTGGTTGCTGATAAAGCTGTTCGACTGGTTGTAAAGCCTGGAAGGAGGAGTCTTTCCTTCCCCGGCATAAACAAAAATTCCGAGGTTGGTGCCCATCCATATTTGCCCGTGTGGATCTTCAATCACGGCATTTACCTGGTTATGCGGCAGGCCGTCCTGCGTGGAAAAACTTAAAAACTGTTCACCCTTGAAGATCTCCAATCCCTGGTCCGTGGTCCCGATCAGAATGTTTCCTTCGGCGTCTTCCCGGATACACCAGATGTGATCGTCATGCAGCCCGTTGGAGGTGTTGAATACTGTGATATTCCCCGATGGATCGATACGGCTGATGCCGCCTTTATTGTTGTTATCCTGCCAGTGCCCGAACCAGAGATTGCCGTTGCGGTCTTCCGCAATGGAGGTTACCCAGTTGGATGCCAGGCCATTTCGTGTATCAAAAAAGTGAAACTTATTTTCTTTTTTATCGAGCTTTTTGATGCCTCCGTTATACGTGCCAAACCACAGGTTCCCTTTGCTGTCCTCGAACATTACCGAAGTGGGGAAGAATTTGAATATGCCTTCAGGGGCGTAATTTTCAAATGTATTGTCGGATCGGTTGTATTTTTTGATTCCCGCATTGGTCATGAAGTAGTGATCGCCGGATGCTGTCACCAGGCTGTTAAAGACCTGGTCACCCAGGCTTTTCCCTTTCAGGTAATGCTCATATTCGAAGAAGGCCGCTGGTTCCCGGGGATTCTTTATCCGCAGTGCGCCGTCTAGTTCCGTGGTGATCCATATCTGGTTGTCATGATCCTGACTGATCGATGTGATATTGGAACGGATGAGGGAATCTGCAGGCAGGATCCTTTCAAAGGATTTGCCGTCATAGCGGGTGAGTCCGCCACCCTCATGTCCCATCCAGATCATATCGTCCCGGTCGGTAAACAGCACCCTTACCGCGCCGGGGGCAAGTCCGTTTTCAACCGAATAGGAGGAAAAGGTACTGCCGTCGAACCTGGAAATGCCGGTTTGTGTTCCCAGCCATACATAGTGTTGGTTGTCCTGAACGATGGCATATACTTTCGATTCGAAACCCTGCGATGTACTGTAATTGTCAAAAAAATAGGTTTGCGCACGAACTACGGAAATGCAGGAGATTCCCAGGAAGAGGAAGAAAGATGCTATTGACCGGAGCATGGAAAAGCCTTATTTCTTCGACATGAAGAAGAAGGTTCCGTCCTCATCCTGCAGTCCGGTTATTTTTCCGAATTTGGGACGCTGCTGGTTGCTTTGGGTTACAGCCTGGTTCACTTTGTTGACGATGGTTTCGATGGGAATACAGGCATTGGGATTATTGGCAAGTGTATTGGCGAAAGTCTGTGTAAATATGGAATTGTCAACGGCCAGTTCATATCCGGCTGAGGAGAATACCTGGGATGATTTGAATTTAACGGCCTCCCAGTCATTGCAATCCCTTTCCTTTGGCGCTTCACGCATGGCCTGGTAGAAAGTAGGGCCTGATTCGCAGGCATCCGTAATCACCAGGTTATGGGTCATGTATGCCGAATAGGATTGCAGCGAAGCACGCAGCGCATTCAGGTTGTAATAGGTGAATTCATCATCGCGTTTTGCATCCACAGGGATCCAGTAACCGGTCTCATTGATAAACTTGCCATGACCGGCAAACCAAACCAGCAGGGCATTGACCTTATTACTGCGGAGCAGGTCCCTGAGCTCAATAGAAAAGAATCTTTCCATTTCTTTCTTGGTCATGTCCTGTTTGTGGATCAGCTTATGCACATCATACCTGGCAAGCGCGGAACGCATAAGTGTTACATCTTTGGCAGGTCCTTCGAGGCTCGGGAAAGTCTCGTAATTCGAGTTCTCAATGAAAACCACCCAGGTACGGCCCATGGGATTTGCCTCCAACAGGGAAACGCCCTCCCGGTTGAGCACAAACGTGGTGGTCGTATCGTTCCCGTAACTGTCTGTGGCGGTAACGTTGAACTTGCTTTTATTGGCCACATTGATGGTTGCGGTAAAGCGCGGATTCAGGTCGCCGAGCGCAAAACTCGCAGCCACCCCGTCAATCAGGATGGAACTGATGGTGCTTTCGTCAGCAATGGTGCCTTCGATATAGAGGTTGGCATTGTCGGTATCGAGGTAGATTTCACCGTTATCCGAAGCATAGGGAGCCAGGATGGAAATGGCAGGCGGGTCGATCTCGGTGCGGGTGATGGAATACCGGTTGGTTTTGGCATTATTGTATACATCACCGGCAACAACCGTTATAAAATCCGTGGCCGAAATGTCCACGTCTGCTGTAAACTCGTAATTATCGCCACTCTTGAAAAAAGTCGCCGGTGCTTTGTTAATCATCACCGTGCCAATTTCACTGGCATCGGAAATTTTGCCACGCAGGGAGACTGTGCTTCTGTTTTTGGCTATTTTCAGCGTGGAATCAGCGAACACCTGCGGATCAAGAAGACTGATCTTCGGGGCAGTTGTTTCACGGTTCAGCTCGTACAGCCTTTTTCTTGCCTCATTCAAATGCTTCTGGGCAACGAGATCTTCCGATGAAAGTGCAGCCAGCCTTTCATAATCCCTGATGGCTGATTTGAAATCGCCGACCTGTTCATAGGAATAGGCTCTTTTGTAAATGGCCTCTGTCATTCCTGGATCAAGCAGAAGAACTTTGGAAAAATCATTGATGGCATTCTGATGCTGGGTGAACTCCTGGTAGTAATTACCCCTTACCAGGTATATCTCTTTGTCATCGGGACTGATCATGAGGATTTTGGAAATATCATCAATCGCTTTCGGATATTCGGTCTGTTTGGCATAAATCCGGCTCCGGATCAGCAGCGCGTCTTTGTTACCGGGTTCTTTGGCCAGCAGGGCATTGCAACTTTCCATGGCGCTTTCTGTCCTGCCGAGCTGAAGTCTCATCCTGGAAAGTGCCAGGTAGGCTTCACTGAAATTTTCATCCTTGTTGAGGGCTTTGCTGTAATCGACTTCAGCCTGGTTATAATTCTTCATTTTTTCCGAAACCTGGCCCCGGTAAAAATTGTTCTCGGTATTGTCCTTCAGTGACAGGGCTTTATTAATGGAAACCAGGGCATTGGAATAATCTTCAAGTGCCATTTGAACCCGGGCCAGCAGCCGGAAGGCTGATTCGGATTTTTTACTGAGCTCAGTGCAGCGGGTTACGAGTTCCAGGGCAGTCGGGTAATTGGCCAGACTATAATTTACCCGGGCGGCATTGTAGTAAAGATCCGCGTCTTTCTGTTCAAAAACCAGGGCACGCTTCAGATCATCCGCTGCATTTTGCAGATCGCCTGCTGCTTCATAGGATTCGGCCCTTTTCATGTATGCCTCGGCATATTCAGGATCGGTTTCCAGAGCTTTGGTGAACTGTGTGATGGCGTCCTTATGGTTTCCCGCCTCAACAAAAGTCAGGCCTGTTTTAAAATTCTGTTTTGCATTCTGCGCGGCAATTTGCATGCAAAGGCAGCCTGAAAGCAGGAGGACAAGGAAGATGTTTTTTCTCATAACCCAGAAGTATTTGATCGATTGAATATGGTGTTGTAAGCTCTTAATGCTGTAATAGATACGAAATATAAATGAATTGGTTATTGATTGTTGTAGAAAAATACAACATCTTCCCGGATACGGTGCTTAGCTGGGGTGATATGCCGGATCACAGGCGCGGAAATCCCGGCGCCGAACTTAACCGGCCCTATAAAAACCCGGGCTTCGTCCCACAGGTTTTCATCCAGAAAACTGGTCAGCAGTTTCTGTCCTCCTTCCACAAAAACCGATTGCAGGCCCTTGTCATGCAGATATCGGAGAAGATCCCCGAGCACACTTCTGGTAAAATCAAGACGGACATATTGGTTCAGTCCTTCCTGTGAATCTTTCAGCGCATTGAATACAAGGGTTGGAGTGGAATTGTCAAACAGATTCAGGGTGGCCGGCAACCGGAGATTTCTGTCGAGCACCATCCGTATGGGAGAATTACCGGACCATTGCCTCACGTTTAACCTGGGATTGTCGAGAAGCGCAGTCCGGGTCCCTACCAGGATCGACTGTTCTTCGCTGCGCCATTTGTGCACCAGGATGCGTGATATCTCGTTGGATATCCAGTTGGGTTCCTGAACTCCTGCATTTTCCCGCAGGACATCCAAAAATCCATCACTTGTCTGCGCCCATTTGAGAATGACCAGAGGGCGTTTCTTCGTGTGATAGGTAAAAAAGCGTTTGTTGAGATCCCGGCACTGATCCTGTAAGACGCCGGTGATTACTTTCATGCCGGCCTGTTCAAGCTTCCGGATGCCGTTCCCGGAAACCAGGGGATTGGGATCCGATGTGCCGATGACCACTTCGGGGATGCCCGCCCTGATTATCATATCGGCGCATGGCGGAGTTTTTCCACTGTGTGAGCAGGGTTCGAGATTCACATACAGAGTGGAACCCGACAGCAAGGATTTGTCGGCAACGGCATCCACGGCATTCACCTCGGCATGGGGTCCTCCATAAACGTGATGAAAGCCTTCCCCTATGATCCTGTCGTTGTGAACAATTACCGACCCGACCAGTGGATTGGGAGAAGTATGCCCGAGCCCGAGTACAGCCAGGTCGAGGCACCTTTTCATATAGGTTTCCTGAGGCACTCCTGAAGTCACTTTCTTTTTTATAAATTTACGCTATGGAAAGGGTCCATATGCTCTCGGAAATCAGGAATACTTACCGGCAGGAATTAGCCGGTCACTATCCCGATCCTGAGATCCGGAGTATATTCTACCTGGTTTCCGAACATTTGCTAAATTACAGCAAAATTGACATTCATCTGAAAAGTCATGAATCAATTTCTGCAACCGCCTCCCAAAATTTCACAGAAATTCTTCGAAGACTCAAAAATTGGGAGCCTGTTCAATATATCCTGGGACATACCGGGTTTTACGGATGTCTTTTCCGGGTCGATTACCGGGTGCTGATACCCCGTCCCGAAACGGAGATGCTGGTTGAATGGATACTGCAGGAGGAAAAAGGCAAAGCACCCGCTGTTGTCGATCTGGGCACCGGCAGTGGTTGCATTGCGGTTTCCCTGGCTGTTAACCTGCCGGGTGCCAGGGTTTCAGCATGTGATATTTCGGAGGATGCCCTCGCGGTAGCGAGGATCAATGCCCGGGAGAACCAGGCTGAAGTGGATTTTTTCTACTTTAACCTGCTGAACGATGTCACCCTGTTACCCGCGAAATACCAGGTCATGGTCAGCAATCCCCCGTATGTGAGGGAACTGGAGAAGTTGCACATGCGCAACAATGTGCTGGATTTTGAGCCCCCTGCCGCTTTGTTTGTGCCTGACAGCGATCCGCTGATCTTTTACAGGCGCATCGCTCTGCTGGGCAGAAAGAACCTGGAAGACGGAGGATCCCTCTACCTGGAGATCAACGAAAATTTTTCCCATGAGGTGGTTAAGGTTCTGGAGACTGCCGGGTTTTATGGGATTGAAGTTCGTGCAGATCTGAATGGGAAGGCGAGGATGATAAAAGGAAGAAAATGATAAGGGACAAGGGACGAGGGACAAGCAAGAAAACCCTTCAAGCGGTCCTGAGACCCTTGAAGGGTGAAATATATTAACAAATTTAAACCCATGGAAACCCCCCAGGCCCTAGACAAACTCCGCCAGATCTGCAGCAGGCAGGAGAAAAGTCCCGCTGATATCATACAGCTGCTGAAGCGATGGGGAATCGATCAGCCACATCACCCGGTGATACTTGACAGGCTGAGATTGGAAAAATTCCTGGATGAAAACCGGTATGCGGCCGCCTTTGTTGCTGATAAAATAAAATTTGACCACTGGGGAATTGTCAAGATCCGGTATATGCTGCATCAAAAAGGCATTGGAAACGCTGCCGTAGATAATGCCATCCGCGAAATCGACCACGATGCATACCGCAACATGGTGGGCAAGGAGATGGCTAAAAAGCGAAAATCGCTGAAAGGCACTCCGCGGGAGATCTGGGCCAAACTGGCCCGGTATGGTTCTTCGCGGGGGTATGAGATGGAGGTGATGCGGGAGTTTTTAGAGGATGAATTGTAGTTCTAATTTTCTTACATTTGTCCCCTCAATTAAATACATAAGGTCCATGGTCACAATCGATCAAATTAAAGTGTTAACAGAGCGCACCGACGCCCTGGGGAGGTATCTTTGACATTGACCGTAAGCTTTCCCTGATCAAAGAAGAAGAAGAAAAAACCCACGCCCCGGAATTCTGGAACGATCCCAAAGGAGCTGAAAAGAAGCTGAAAGAAATATCCCTGCTGAAAAGCTGGACCAGCGTATTCGACAAGCTGAAAAAAGAGCAGGATGATCTGACCGTGCTGTTCGATTTCTACAAGGAAGGAGAAGCCACGGAAGAAGAAGTCGATGGTACTTATGCATCTGTCATAAGCCAGGTGGAAGACCTGGAATTTCGAAATATGCTGCGTCACGAGGAAGACAGGATGGGCGCCATACTGAAGATCAATTCCGGCGCCGGCGGCACGGAGAGCCAGGACTGGGCCCAGATGCTGATGCGCATGTACATCCGCTGGGGAGAACGAAACAACTACCAGGTTCGTGAAGTGAGCTACCTCGAAGGGGATGATGCAGGCATCAAATCGGTGACCCTTGAATTCGACGGGGATTACGCCTACGGATACCTGCGGGCTGAAAACGGCGTTCACCGGCTGGTACGCCTTTCTCCATTCGATTCCAACCACAAGCGGCACACCTCCTTTGCATCGGTTTTTGTTTCACCTGTTGTGGATGATGATATTGAAATCGTAATCAATCCGGCCGACCTCGAATTTGATTATTTCAGATCGGGCGGGGCAGGCGGACAAAATGTAAACAAGGTGGAGACCGGTGTCAGGGTAAGGCATTTACCCACCGGAATTACGGTTGACAATACCGAAACGCGCTCCCAGCTGCAAAACAAGGAAAATGCCATGCGCATACTCAAGTCCCATTTGTATGAGATGGAACTCCGCAAGCGTTCGGAAAAGCAGGCTGAGATCGAGGGGCAGAAAAAAAAGATAGAATGGGGATCGCAGATCCGCAGCTATGTTTTGCATCCTTACCGGCTGGTAAAGGATCTGCGGACCGATTATGAGACATCCGACACCCAGGGTGTGCTGGATGGTGATATCAATGCTTTTATCAAGGCTTTTTTGATGGAATTCGCCGGAAAATAATTGCGGTATGCTTACCATTTACCATAATCCCAGGTGCGCCAAAAGCCGGGAAGGACTCAACTACCTCAGGGAACACGGGTTTGCCTTCGAGGTCGTCGCGTATCTCGAAAATCCCCTCACGGCCAATGACCTGAAAAGGATACTGATGAAACTGAACCTGAAGCCTGTCCAGGTGATCCGCACCCAGGAGGAATTATTCAGGAAGGAACTGAAAGGCAGGACGTTTACGGATGAAGAATGGATTGACCTGATTGTCAGTAATCCCAAACTGCTTCAACGTCCAATCGTAGAGGGCCGATATAAGGCTGTGGTGGCGGTGCCAGCGGAGAGGGCGGGGGAGGTGAATAGGTGATGGGGAGAATGGGGGACAAGGAGACAAGGAGACAAGGAGACAAGGAGATGGGGTGGGAGTATTACAAACCGCGGAGCGGTTAAATATGAATAACGCCGGGTGCAACCCGGTGATAGCAAGCATAAATGAATAGCAACCACGGAGTGGTTGAATATTTAAAAATGACAACAATGGAATACAGGAAAGAACACGACACCATGGGTGAAGTCAAAGTACCCGCCGAAAAATACTGGGGTGCACAAACCGAGCGTTCGAGAAACAACTTCAGGATAGGTCCTGAAGCCAGCATGCCCCGGGAAATCATCTATGCATTCGCCTACCTGAAGAAAGCTGCTGCGCTGGCGAACGCTGAACTTGGCGTTTTACCTGCTTCCAAACGTGACCTGATTGCCAGGGTCTGTGATGAGATACTGGAGGGCAAGCTGAATGACGAGTTCCCGCTAGTCATATGGCAAACCGGATCCGGCACCCAATCCAACATGAACGTGAACGAAGTGATCGCCTATCGCGCACATGTCCTTTCGGGCGGATCGCTTAAGGATGAAAAGAAGATCCTGCATCCCAACGATGATGTGAATAAATCGCAGTCCTCCAACGATACTTTCCCCACGGCGATGCACATTGCAACATATATCATGACGGTAGAGACCACTTTGCCGGGACTGCAGAAGCTGCGTGACACCCTTTATCAAAAATCGCTGGATTTCAGCCAGGTTGTAAAAACCGGCCGGACCCATTTCATGGATGCCACACCCCTGTCACTGGGACAGGAGATATCGGGTTATGTGCAGCAGATCGACAATTCCATGCGGGCCATCCGAAATGCCCTGGAGATGGTCAGAGAGCTTGCCCTCGGGGGAACGGCCGTAGGAACCGGTCTGAATGCCCCCAAAGGTTACGATGTGCTGGTAGCCCAAAAGATCGCCGAACTTACGGGTCATCCTTTCATCACGGCTCCCAATAAGTTTGAAGCCCTGGCAGCGCATGATGCCATGGTTGAATTGAGCGGAGCGCTGAAAAGAACCGCGGTATCGCTGATGAAAATCGCCAACGATGTTCGTATGCTCAGTTCAGGACCACGGAGCGGGATCGGGGAGATCATCATACCCGACAATGAGCCCGGTTCCTCCATCATGCCCGGCAAGGTAAATCCCACCCAACCCGAAGCCCTCACCATGGTCTGCGCGCAGGTAATCGGCAACGATGTGGCAGTTTCCATTGGAGGGATCAATGGTCATTTTGAGCTCAATGTGTTCAAACCGGTCATCGCGGCCAATGTTTTGCAGTCAGCGCGACTATTGGGCGATGCCTGCATGTCGTTCAACGAGAAATGCGCCGAAGGGATCATGCCCAATGAAGAGGTCATCCGGGAGCACCTGCAAAAGTCGCTGATGCTGGTAACCGCCCTGAATCCCCATATCGGGTATGAGAACTCGGCCAAAATCGCCAAAAAAGCGCACAAAGAAAATAAAACCCTCAAACAGGCGGCTATCGAACTGGGACTGGTCACTGCAGAGCAGTTCGACCAGTGGGTGGATCCCGCAAAAATGATTTAATCAAAATACCGATGAACGAACGCGAAAAACTCTTTGCTGAATTTCCTCCGGTAAGCATTGCCGAATGGGAGGCAAAGGTCAGGGAGGATCTGAAGGGCGCTGATTACGAGAAGAAACTGATCTGGAAAACTCTCGAAAACCTGAAGATCAAACCTTATTATACGGCTGAAGATCTTATTGATCTGCCTTATACCAACGTTCCGCCCGGCAGTTTTCCATATATCCGGGGGAGCAGGACCGCTGACAATTCCTGGGAGATCAGGCAGGACTTCAGGGTATTTGACACTGGAACCGCATCGCAAAAGGCCAAAATGGCAGTTGACAGGGGTGTCACCTCCGTAGGTTTTGACCTCTCCGCAATGGGAGATCTCTATTTTCATGACTTCAGAAAGCTGATCTCCACAATCGATATAAAAAACACGGGTCTGAATTTTATCACCGGGGAGAATGCCCGTGATATTCTCGATTATTTATTGAAGACCCTGGAAGAATCCGGTCAGCCATCCGCTCAGGTATCCGGTTCCCTGGGTTACGATGTTGTCGGTCAACTGACTGCTTCCGGAGGCTTTTACAAGTCAGCCGAGGAGGATTTTAAGGAAACCGATAAGCTGCTGTTGACGGCTGAGAATGAATTGCCCCGGTTCAGGGTCATTTCTGTAAACAGCAACCTTTTCAGCGACTCCGGTGCTTCGCTGGTACAGGAACTCGGCTTTGGCCTTTCCATGGCGGCAGAATATCTCACCCGACTCACCAGCATGGGGCATAGCACAGTGGATATCGTAAAGCACCTGCAATGGAACCTGGGCGCGGGACCGGAGTATTTCATGGAAATTGCAAAGATACGGGCGGCGAGATTGCTGTTTTCAGCGCTTCTGAGCGCATTCGACAGCGATCATTCAAAATATCCTCCTGTTTTTATTCACAGTATAACAACCGACTGGAACAAGACCCTGTACGATCCGCATGTGAACATGCTTCGGTTAACCACCGAGGCCATGTCGGCCATTCTCGGCGGATGCGATTCACTGCTGGTGAAACCCTATGATTCGTGGTACCATGAACCCGGCGATTTTTCCGAAAGAATCGCCCGGAACATCCAGATCATCCTGAAGGAGGAGGCTTATTTCAACAGGGTCGTTGATCCATCGGCCGGATCTTATTATATCGAATCCCTTACCGCCTCACTGGTTGAAAGCGCCTGGCAGCTCTTTCTGAAAGTGGATGAAAAAGGAGGTTATATCAAAGCATTTACGGAGGGACAGATACAGGAAGAAGTCAGAAAAACCGTTACACGCCGGTTGGAGTTGATCGCATCCCGGCGGGAGGTCCTTGTAGGGACTAACCAGTATCCGGATTTGCAGGAGGCCATACTCGAACAGGTGGATCCTGACATTGCCTTTCGCAAAGCCGCTAAAAATAATAAACGTATTGCCGAGCCTCTCCCCCGCGGACGCGCTGCCGAAGGCTTTGAAAAGCTCAGGCTGGCCGTTGAGAAAAATCCGGGTGGCAGGCCCAGGGCATTCATGCTTGCATATGGCAATCCGGCCATGCGGCTCGCGCGATCACAGTTCTCCTGCAATTTCTTTGCCTGTGCCGGGTATGAGGTGATTGACAATCCAGGGTTTGCCACAATCCCCGAAGGTGCTGATGCTGCCTTGCAGGCCAAAGCGGATATCATCGTGGTTTGCAGCAGTGATGAGGAATATACGGTGATAGCCCCTGAAGTTGCCTCACTGGCAGGGGGTAAGGCCATCATTGTTGTGGCCGGCGCGCCGGCATCCATGGAGGAGCTCAAACAAAAGGGCATCACGGAATTCATTCACCTGCGGTCGAATGTCCTGGAAACGCTCAGGCACTTTAATACCAGATTGGGAATAGGTTAAAATATAATTAGATCGCCCTTCGACTTCGCTCAGGGTGACCGGCATGTCATGCTGAGCGTAGTCGAAGCATAATAAAGACAAATAATTGTCCATCTAAATGAATACTAATGAAACCGGATTTTAAAAACATACAAATTAAAAACCTCACTTCTGCACAGAAACTATCACCGCCCGCTGATGCCGAACCCTGGCTGACAGCCGAGCAGATACCGGTGAAGCCAGTGTTTACTGCAGCGGACCTGGAACACATGGAACATCTTTCTTACGCTGCCGGCATTCCTCCCTATCTCCGCGGACCCTATTCCGGCATGTACGTGATGAAACCATGGACGATCAGGCAGTATGCCGGTTTCTCCACTGCTGAGGAGTCCAATGCCTTCTACAGGCGTAACCTGGCAGCCGGACAAAAAGGGCTGTCGGTTGCCTTTGACCTGGCGACCCATCGGGGATACGATTCGGATCATGAAAGGGTGGTGGGTGATGTGGGGAAGGCCGGGGTGGCGATCGATTCGGTCCTCGACATGAAGATCCTGTTCGATCAGATACCGCTGAACAAAATGTCGGTTTCCATGACCATGAACGGGGCCGTGCTTCCCATCATGGCTTTTTATATCGTCACTGCGCTGGAACAGGGGGCAAGGCTCGAAGAGCTGAGCGGCACCATGCAGAACGACATACTCAAGGAGTTCATGGTAAGGAACACCTATATATATCCTCCTGAAACCTCCATGCGCATCATCGCGGATATTTTCAGGTACACTTCGCAGTACATGCCCAAATTCAATTCCATCAGCATTTCGGGTTACCATATGCAGGAAACCGGCGCTACAGCCGATCTGGAGCTGGCCTATACCTTGGCGGACGGACTGGAATATCTTCGTACGGGTGTTAAAGCCGGACTGGATATTGATTCCTTTGCCCCGCGGCTTTCGTTTTTCTGGGCCATCGGCATGAACCACTTCATGGAAATTGCCAAGATGCGCGCTGCACGGATGCTGTGGGCAAAGATCGTAAACCAGTTCAATCCGAAGAATCCAAAATCCCTGGCGCTACGCACCCATTGTCAGACATCGGGATGGAGCCTCACCGAGCAGGATCCGTTCAACAATGTGACGCGTACCTGCATCGAAGCCATGGCAGCCGCTTTGGGACACACACAAAGCCTTCACACCAATGCGCTGGATGAGGCCATTGCACTACCGACTGATTTTTCCGCCCGCATAGCCCGCAATACGCAAATATACCTCCAGGAAGAAACCCACATCACCAAATGTGTGGATCCCTGGGCCGGTTCGTATTACGTGGAATACCTAACCCATGAAATTGCACACAGGGCATGGTCACTGATCCGTGAAATCGAAGACCTCGGGGGTATGGCCAAAGCCATCGAGACGGGATTGCCTAAAATGCGCATCGAAGAGGCCGCAGCCAGGAAGCAGGCACGTATCGATGCCAAAAAGGACATTATTGTCGGGGTCAATAAGTACCGTCTCGACAAGGAAGATCCCATTGATATTCTCGAAGTGGATAACGACGCAGTGCGGGAAGCGCAGATCAAAAGGCTGAATGAGGTAAGGGCAAACCGCGACCAGGCGGCAGTGGAACATGCTCTCGACCGGATCACCGAAGCCGTGAGAACCGGGGAAGGTAATTTGCTCGAATTATCCGTAGAGGCGGCCAAACAACGGGCTACTCTGGGCGAGATTTCCTCTGCCGTTGAAAAGGTAAGCGGCCGCTATAAGGCTTTCATCCGCTCCATTTCGGGGATCTATTCATCCGAATCGGCCGGAGAGGAAAGCTATGTCATTGCCCGCGGATTATGCCAGGATTTCGCCCGGCGTGAAGGCAGACAGCCCCGGATCATGATCGCGAAAATGGGACAGGACGGGCACGACCGCGGAGCCAAGGTGGTTTCCACCGGGTATGCCGATATCGGCTTTGATGTCGACATCGGTCCATTGTTCCAGACCCCGTCGGAGGCAGCCCGGCAGGCTGTGGAAAATGATGTACACGTGCTGGGCATTTCAAGTCTGGCCGGTGGTCACAAGACCCTGGTGCCGCAGGTGATCAGGGAGCTCAAAAAACTTGGCCGCGACGACATCATGGTGATCGTGGGCGGTGTGATCCCCGCACAGGATTATGAATTCCTGTATAAGGCAGGTGTCGTGGGTATCTTCGGACCCGGCACATCGGTATCGGCAGCGGCACGGAGGATACTGGAAGCGCTTTTGGAAACGTTGCATAATTAGGACAAGTCTTGCAGTCTTGCAGTTTTGCAGTCTTGCAGTTGTGCAGTCATGCAGTTATGCAGCCTATAGCCTATAGCCTATAGCCTACAGCCTAAACCCCTAAACCATGCTGCTAGGCGTAGTTTGTAACTACGCCGTATTGCTTTTTCCCCAATTATCACTATATTTGACTACAAACACTCAACTTATGGAAGAGCACAAGAGTAACGCCGGACAGGGATTGGGCATTGCCGGTCTGGTGATGGGAATAATGGCCATACCCATGGGAATCATTCCCTGTACGTTTTACATCGGGATCCTGTTCGGCATTATCGGCATTGTGCTGAGCCTGGTGGCGCTTTCCCAGGCCAACCGGGGTCACGGGCCGCGAAATTTGATCATTGCAGCGCTCGTATGTTCGATTGTGGGCCTTGTATTTGCAACCGTTGTCGGGTTCACCATAACACGCCACGGCGCCAGTTTTGTCAAGGAAATGATCCGCGAAGGCACGAATGGTGAGATACAATTCGAAGATATTGAAGAAGGAGCCAATGATGTGTTGCATGATCTGGAAAGCGATACAGCTGCCTGGGATGAACACGCTCCCAGTAATCTGGATCAAATGACAGACAGCCTGAAATCACTTGAAAGTGAATCTGAGAATCCGGAAGAATAACTATTTGATCATTAACCTGATCTTTGCAGGTCTCATTGTTATTCTTATTCTATATTCTTTCATTTTCAGCGCAGAGGGGAGTAGGCATCCTGTGCCGTCGGCAGGAGTATGGCTTACTGGTCAGACGCTTCCCAGCACAGGTTTATCCCGCAGTTTTTCCGAGATCGTTCGTTTGGAATTTGACCAGGCCAGGAATTATAATCCCTATGGAATCAGGATATTCTCATTTTTCTTGCTACAGCTATTGATGCGCATTACCGGAAGTCTTCTTGCGCTTTACACCAGATCTGAAAAACTCCGGATTGCAATTTTGTCTGATGCTTTATGCTCATCTTTTCTTTTTATTTTATGTTTCTGGCCGTTTTTTGTGTCTCTTGTCCGTCAGCTAATACATTAATCCTATGAAATTGCATTTTATTGCCATCGGAGGCGCCGCCATGCATAGTCTGGCCATTGCCATGCAGCAAAGGGGGAACCGCGTCTCCGGTTCGGATGACGAAATTTTTGATCCCGCCAAAGCGCAACTGGAAAAGGCAGGTTTGCTGCCTTCCGGATACGGCTGGTTCCCCGACAGGATCAACGCTGACCTCGACGCGGTTATCCTGGGCATGCATGCGCACAGCGACAACCCGGAGCTGAAAAAGGCGCTGGAGATGAACATTAAAGTGTATTCCTACCCGGAATTTCTTTACCATGAAACCATGGATAAAACCAGGGTGGTCATCGCGGGGAGCCACGGAAAAACAACCATCACATCCATGGTCATGCATGCGCTGCGGTACAATGGTCATCAGTTCGATCACATGGTAGGGTCCCGGCTGGAAGGATTTGACAATATGGTCAGTTTGTCGCCCGACACCCGCATTGCGGTTTTCGAAGGGGATGAGTATTTATCTTCTTGCCTGGATCCGCGTCCCAAATTTCATTTATACCAGCCGCAGATCGCCCTGATCAGCGGGATTGCCTGGGATCACATCAATGTTTTCCCCACCTGGGAGGGATATGTAGATCAGTTCAGGATCTTCATCAGCAACATGCCGGAAGGATCAAACCTGGTATACTGCTCTGAGGATGCTGAGCTGAAGGCACTTGCGGAAAAAGTGAATCCCCGTATCAGCAAGGAACCCTACACGACACCGGATTATTATTTGGATAGAGAAACAAGTTATATCAGGCGGGGTGACCGGTCCTACCCCCTCATGGTGTTTGGCCGGCACAACATGCAGAACATGGAAGGCGCGCGCAGGATCTGCAGTCGGCTTGGACTCACCGATGATCAGTTTTTCGGCGCCATGACAAATTTCGGCGGGGCAGGCAAGCGATTGCAGCTATTGGGCCGGAATGAACGCACGGCAATATACCTTGATTTTGCGCATTCTCCCTCCAAGGTGGAGGCAACCGTAAAGGCAGTCAGGGAGCAGTTCAGCGATCGCAGAATGATAGCTTGCCTGGAACTCCATACTTACAGCAGCCTCGACCGCAAATTCCTGGATTTTTACCGTCATACCATGGACGGGGCTGATGACTGCGCAGTTTTCTATAATCCGGAGACCATACTGCACAAGCGGCTCAGGATGATCTCGAAGGAGGAAGTTTTTGAAGCACTTGACAAAAAGAATCTGCAGGTATTCACCGATAAGAATGAGCTGGAATCCTGGATCTATGCCACAGCTGGTGATAATATGGTGCTTCTGCTCATGAGTTCGGGAACTTTTTCGGGCATAAACTTTAAGGAACTTTCGGATAACATTTTGCGTACATAATCCGGAGTAAACATAATTTAACCTGTCAAAATCCCTAAACCATGGAAATAAAAGGTTCAGCCGTTAAAAGCATTCCCGATTACATTAAAAAGTTCCATCCCGAAAAATATACCGAGTGGATGGAATCCTTGCCCGAAACTTCAAAGCATATATTTGCCGGAGGTGTGATGCCTTCCAACTGGTATTCCCTGCGTGATGCTGCCATCCTGCCTACTGAGGCGCTGGGCAAAATTGTATTCAAGGATGCCCAGGAAGGTGCATGGCAATGTGGGAGATACAGCGCCGAAACAGCGCTTAACGGAATCTATAAATTTTTCATCAAGGCAGCTTCGCCGCATTTTATCATTGAGCGGGCCGGCAGGATCTTCACAACCTATTACCAGCCATCAGATATGTGCGTGGTAGAGAAAGGAGAAAATTTTGTTGTATTGCACATCACTCGCTTTGAAGAGCCTAATGCCCTGATAGAAGCGCGTATTGCGGGTTGGATCGAAAAGGCCATGGAAATTCATGGAGTGGAACAGGTTACCGTCACCATACCGAAATCACTGACGAAGGGCTATCCCATCACCGAGATCATGGTGAAATGGATCCCCAAAAAGTAATGTAACCTTCAAGCGGTCCAGCTTGCCCGCCGAAGCTTTATGCGAAGGCGGGAGGACCCTTGAAGCGGTGGGTTAATAAACAACAAGAATTTCCCAAAATTTATTTGCCGCATCAAAATTTTATTTTACTTTTGCAAACCCGTTCCGAATAAGGAACATTCTGGTCCGTTCGTCTAGGGGTTAGGACGTCAGGTTTTCATCCTGGTAACGGGGGTTCGATTCCCCCACGGACTACGGAAATGGCTGTAAACCCGCTTGAAAAATCAAGCGGGTTTTTTCATTTGACTGGTCCGTGGGGGAATCGAACACCCGGCCTGCGCGCGGCTCGCGCACGACCTGGCCCCTCAAATAAAAAGCTCCACCGGAGCTTTAGTTGTTCGGTCCTCCCACGGACTAAGGAAATGGCTGTAAACCCGCTTGAAAAATCAAGCGGGCTTTTGCATTTTAATTATTTGAACACTGAACAAGGAACAAGGAATGATGAATATCGAAGAAGACTTTATGAAAGAGACTATTTTATTTGAACTTAATCTCAATATATTCAAAGGGAAATTTTGACATCCTTGACATTTCACGACCTACCTCAAGCATATCTTCATCATCTTCTTCGTAATGCCAGCGAATAACTATTTGCTTACCCTGAGAATGAAGGTGT
>JBGSSF010000024.1:0-340135 GCA_041737175.1 Bacteroidales bacterium | reverse complement strand
TGTGCCTACATTGAAGGCTGTCGATCCTACATAGTTGAGGCCCGTGGCCGGGGAGTTGGCTGTTGTTGCTCCGCTCATCGTCCAGGTGACTTTCGTGACGGCACAGTTGTCGGCAAAGACCGGGTTATCCGGGTCTAATGTAGCCGTGCATACTCCTGCGTCGCTGTTGACATTGATCGCTGCAGGACAGCTTGTCACCGTGGGATCCTGGTTGTCGGTTACTGAAACCGTATAACTGAATACATCAGTATTCCCTCCGGCATCCTCAGCCGTCCAGGTTACTGTGGTAATCCCCAGGTTGAAAGTTACATTGTCCAATGAAGTGCCGCTCCCACCGGTAACTCCTGATAAAACATAAGATAATGACGGATCACCACAATCATCTGTTGCCGTGGCATTCCATCCTGTACCAGGGTGTTTATATGTACAGCCATCGTTTGTTACTGCATCCTGTTGGCCACTCACTGGGCAGTTGATCACTGGTGGTACAGGACTACCTTCACTTATATTGGCTGCTGTAATTTCATACGCATTAAGATCAATGCAACAACCTGCAGGAATGGTTAATGTACCACTTACCTCTGTATTCCCCTGCAATGTCATTGTTCCGCTTCCGGTTATTGTCAGATTGAAATAATTATCACTTGCGAATATTTCCTGATCGGTTCCGGCATACTCCACCGTTAGTTGATCAGATGCATCAAATGCTCCAACGGAATTATTTGTCCCTAATAAAACCAAGGTTTGAGGAACTGAACTGGATGTAGTGATGGAACCGCCGCCGCTTAAATCTCCGTTAACAGTTAACGTTCGTGATGTAGGGGCTCCAAAATCAATGGTTCCGGTGATTATAAGGTCATTGCACTCGAAGCTTGCCGGACCGGCAACCATGTTTCTGACAATTACAGTGTGTCCTGCAACGATTGTTACATTATCTCCGGCAGCAGGTACAACTCCCCCGCTCCAAATGGCAGGGTCCATCCACCTGCCTGAATTTACGGATGTAATCTGTGAAAATGCATTCTGGCACGAAAGCACTATAAATAATAATCCAATAACAAAAGCTCCCCTGCCCTTGCCAAACCTTTGCGAGTTATGTCGGAATAAGGTTTTCATGAATGTGCCCAAAGGGATAGTACTCCCAAACTGCCGGTCAGACAGCTATTGGTTTGCCGTAGTTTCCCTTCTGATAAACGTGCTTAAGTTCAGTAATTTAATAATGTCTGATCCAATGGAATACATGATTTTATTAACAATCATGCATAACCTGAATCAATTTTTTTACGTGACGGAGGACAAAAAAGTTATAGAATATCAGCTGTTTATCAACTTAACCTCAAGAAAAAGGCGGAACCGTTTTGGACCGTTCCGCCTTATCACCACACACCGCTGCTTCCCCGAGCTGTACGATACAGCCGGATTATTACAGTATCATCGCCCGCTTCAATTCCTCTACTTTGCTTTTCCCAACAAGCATTTCAACAAGCGTCAGTGAAAAGCTCATTGCCAGTCCGGGACCCCTGCCGGTTATTATCTGGCCATCGACTTCAACTGCATTACCGGTAATTGTCGCTCCGGTAAGCCTGGATTCCACTCCGGGGTAACAGGTCGCCTTTTTGCCTTTCAGCACTCCGGCGCTTCCCAGTACCAGCGGAGCAGCACAGATGGCAGCCAGCAGTTTGCCCTGCTGGCTAAAATTCATGATTTGCTTTCTCAGACCCTCATGGCTGTTCAGGTTGTCAGAACCAGGCTGTCCGCCAGGCAATAAGATCATGTCGGCATGATCATAATCCGACTCGGTAAATAGCTTATCAGCGAGCACAGTTATCCCATGTGCGCCAATAACTTCATGTTTGCCGGTTACAGAAACTGTGACTACCTCGCATCCGGCGCGACGCAATACATCCATCGGTGTAATTGCTTCGATTTCCTCGAAACCATTCGCAAGATGAATCAGTACTTTTTTCATGGTGAAGAATTTTAAATAAAGTTAGGTGTAAATGTTGATAATTCAAATCACCATGCTTCCGGACCAAACCCGTTCAGCTCCTTATCCAGAAGTCTTGCCCGCCCTCCCGTGATGCTGTTAAGCAATTGCCAGAATGCTTTCTGGTGATGCTTATGGACTGTGTGACATAATTCATGCAGGATCACATAATCACAAAGATGCGAGGGCAACCGTATCAGATGAATGTTCAGGTTGATATCGTTGTTTCTTGAGCAGCTTCCCCAGCGGGTTTTGTTATTCCGGAAAGTCAGCTTGCCATACTGAAAGTGAAATTGCGCAGCAAGCTTCCTGACCTGCCCGGGAAGGTAACCTTGTGCCTCAAGGCGCCAGGCGGCCTGAATTGCTTTTCGAACCGCTTTCTGGATCCTGGGATCTTGTGCCTCTGCATGTTCCGGGAACAACACCCTTATCTGCCCGTCCCGGATGACAGTCTGTATAGTGTTCTTTTTATGGCGGCCCAGGATCAGCAAATGATCACGGGTTTGAAAGACCGTGCTTTCATTAAAAAGAGTAATGACTTTATGATATCGTTCAAATCTGACCTGGCTTTTTTTGATCCATTGGCGCTTTTCCTCAACAAAACTGACAGCCGTTTCAAACGATACAAAATGCGGGATGGTCACCAGCACATTTCTGAAAGGTCTGATTGTGATCTTCAGGTTGCGGGCAGCAGGTTTCCTGATAAAGCTCACCCTACCGATTTCTTTGTCCTCGATGATCCTGACCGGTTCATCCTTCATCACGCCGGATAATTTTTGCAAAAAGTACATTCTTTTTGCCATTTGTCTGAGCCAAATTTTAATTTTACAGAATGAATATACTAAATCCGTTTTACCAAAAGCTATGAATTCAAGGAAATTGTTGATATACTTATCAATAGCAGTTGTTGTGCTGATAATAATTGCTTTAATCGGAAAAAAAGCCGGTTGGTTTGGTAAATCAGTCACTTACGAAGTTACTACTGAAAAAGTATCCCGCCGGGGTATTACCGAAGTAATCACGGCCAATGGTAAAATTCAGCCCGAGACTGAGGTGAAGATAACTCCGGACGTTTCCGGTGAAATAGTTGAGCTGGTTGTAAAGGACGGGGACGCAGTAAAAAAAGGCCAGTTTCTGCTCAAGATCAAACCTGATAACTATATCTCCGCCAGGGACAGAACCCTGGCATCCTTAAATGCGGCAAGGGCTAACCTCTCCAATGCCAAAGCCATGCTGACCCAAGTGGAAGCAAGGTATGAACAAGCACGTTTGTCTTATAACCGCAGTAAAAAACTTTGGGATGAACGCACCATATCGGAGTCGGAGTGGGAATCAGCGCAGGCAGCCCATGATGTGGCCAAAGCTGAGGTGTCAGCATCACAGCAGAGCGTGGCCGCTGCTGAATACTCCGTTCACAGTGCCGAGGCTACGCTGAAAGAATCCAACGAAAACCTCATCAGAACCTCAATATACGCACCGATAGATGGTACTGTAACGCTTCTCAACGTGGAAAAGGGGGAAAGGGTAGTCGGTACGGAACTGATGAGCGGTACCGATATGCTTCGGGTTGCCAATCTTGACCGGATGGAGGTGCTTACAGAGGTGAATGAGAATGATATTGTTCGTGTTAAGCTTAACGATTCCGCCAATATTGAAGTGGATGCTTTCCCGGACCGGAAATTCAAAGGAATTGTGACTGAAATTGCTAATTCAGCCACAACAACCGGACTCACCACAGACCAGGTTACCAACTTTGAAGTTAAGATCCTTTTGCTCAAGGAATCATACTCCGATTTGGTCAAAGATGGTAAAAATCAGCCCTTCAGGCCGGGCATGTCGGCATCCGTAGACATTATGACTGAATCAAAAAGCGGTGTCCTCAGCATCCCCCTTCAATCGGTAACCATGATGGCAGATTCAGTCATCAGGGCTGATTCGTTAATTAAAGGATCGGTTACAGATGAAGCCAGGGAAGTCGTTTTTGTGTATGAAAAAGGAAAGGCAAAGACTACAATCGTCAAGACCGGCATACAGGATAATGATTACATCGAAGTCCTTGAAGGGCTTAATGAAGAAATGGAAGTTATTACGGCGCCCTATAATGTGATTACCAAAAAACTAAAGGATGGTGCTTCGGTCAGGAAAGTCACCAAAGATCAGCTTAAAGAATAACTAATACTAAAATCTTGGCTGTTATTCTAAACATAGAAACTGCCACTCCATTATGTTCTGTCGCTCTTTCCGTAAATGGAAGTGTTGTATCACAACGCGAAACGTCTGAAGACCGATCGCATGCCTCCAAGTTAACCTTGTTCATCAAAGAGGTGCTGGCAGAGAAAGGGGTCGGAGTTTCCGATCTTGATGCCGTTGCCGTGGGGAAAGGTCCAGGTTCATATACTGGTCTGCGTATTGGTGTGTCAACCGCAAAAGGCTTATGTTTCGGCGCGAATCTGCCTTTGATTGCCGTGAATACTTTGAAAATAATTTTCAATCAGTTGGTTGCATTTCCGGAGGAATTGGTTCAATCTTTGCTGGATAAGCCTGGTACGTTATTTTGTCCCATGATTGATGCAAGAAGGATGGAAGTTTTTACATGTCTCTTTAATTCCCGGGGCGATGAAATGGAACCCGTTTCCGCCAGAATAATTGAACAAGACACATACCGCGCATTGCTGTCCGGCCATAACATCGTTTTTTTCGGATCAGGAATGGACAAATGCCGGAATATCCTGGCCGGAGAGCATGCCTTTTTTATTCAGGAAGTATATCCGCATGCTGCTTCCCTTGCTTTGCTGGCCGAACAAAAATTCAGTCAGCAGGAGTTTGAGAATGTCGCTTATTTCGAACCTTTCTATCTTAAAGATTTCATGGCAATTACTCCCAAAAAGATTGTACCACTTTAACTATTTTCGCAATTTTACGTTTAATATGATGCGATCGGGTAATACAAAACATTTGCAGAATATGATAAGACTTATTTGCGTTTTATTGTTACTTTGCAGAAGTGTTGCAGGTTACGGGCAAATCAAACCGGTAGCATCAGATGAAAAGCCTTATAAAGCAGGAGAAAAGCTTACTTTTACCATTAAAGTAGGTCCTATAATAGGCGGTACAGCAACGCTGACCCTCAGACATGTCACTTATGACAACCGGCTTGTTTACCATTCCCGCGGTGAAGGGAAAACCATAGGTCTTGCGGAAAGACTTTACAGCGTCAGGGATATCTTTGAAAGTTATTTCGATACACAAACCGGACTTCCTTATAAAGTAGTGCGCGATGTAAAGGAAGGAAACTACAAAAAGCATGAAGAAGCTTTTATAGACCGCACCAATAACACTGCCTACAGTCTTCGTCTCGACACTACCATGCAGGTTCCTCCGGATATTCTCGACATGATCTCCCTGATTTACTTTGTCCGCACGCTTGATATGAGCCAGGCAAAACCCGGAGACATGTTGAAGACAGTCACGTATTTCGACGACGAACTTTTCCCGTTTGAGATCCGATACATCGGCAAAGAGGAAGTGAAAACAAAGTATGGAAAGATCATGTGTTATCGCTTCGATCCGGTTGTTGAACCCGGTCGGATGTTTGACTCGGAAGATGACATGACCATCTGGCTATCTGCAGACAAAAATGTTATCCCCATAAAAGTCAGGTTTGATCTGCTGGTGGCTTCCCTCAAAATGGACCTGGAACAATTCTCCAACCTGAAATACCCTTTGATGTTCAGAAGGGATTAAACCCAATGGTTTCAAGTCTGAAATCCGAAGGAAACCTGTTGACATTTTTTTCGTATCTTACAGGTAATTTATCTACTTTTTGAATCCACAAAGTGAAGGAAGAAAAAACAGACAAGGCGTCGATCAACAGGTTACAGCTGACTACTTTTAAACTGCAATCGTTGTTGAACATTACCCAGGCCATCAATGAAAACCTCACCACGGAAGAGCTGCTGGAAATCTATGAAAGGCTTCTGACCAAAGACCTGAATATAGGGAAAGTACTGATATTTAAATTTGATGGCACCTGGCAATGCCTGCTCAGGTCAGGTGATGTCGGCGAATCCTATGCCTGCATCAATGTTGAAAACGACCTTTTACCCATCCAGGATATTTCCTTCATTACCTCTTCACCCAACAAAACACTGAATGCATTCGACATCGTGATTCCTGTTATCAACAAGGGTAAACCGATTGCCTATGTCATCATCGGTGATATTGAAGAGGGAGAAGGGGTAAGTCCCATCATCAAGCACCTGAATTTCATACAGACTCTCACCAACATAATTGTGGTGGCAATTGAAAACATAAGGTTTTTCAAGGATAGTCTGCGCCAGGAAGCTATCAAGAAAGAGCTTGAACTGGCCTCCAAAATGCAGAATATGCTAATCCCGAGTTCATCCATACTTCCCAGAAACGACAGGATTTGCATGACTGCTTTTTACCTTCCGCATTTCGATGTCGGTGGTGATTATTATGATTATGTTCAGCTGAGCAAGAATGAATTCGGATTCTGTATCGCTGATGTCTCGGGTAAAGGAATTTCAGCTGCATTGCTCATGTCGAATTTTCAGGCTAACCTCAGAGCTTTGTTTACCCATGATATATCCCTGGATGCGCTGATAGAAAAACTCAATGAACGGGTCATGGTCTCTGCCAACGGAGAAAAGTTCATCACCCTTTTCGTAGGCAAGTTCAATTATAAAACCCAGGAACTGCAATATATCAATGCTGGGCATAACCAACCCATGATGTACCTGAAAAATAAAAAGGAACTGTCCTTTCTGAGCAAGGGTTGTGTAGGTATTGGCATGATCGACGAAATACCCCTGATCCGCAAAGGCTCCGTTACCATTGAGGAACCGGCCAAAATTATTTGCTATACCGACGGACTCGTGGAATTGATTGATGGTAAAAAAGTATCCTTCGGAACCAAGGAGTTGGAAGATTGCATCATGAACAACAATTTGATCGAAGATAACATTCAGGCTATCATAAGAAAACAGGGGATATTTGAAGGCAGTCCTGCCATCTTTGATGATATCTCAATCCTTGGGATTGAGTTCTATTAAATAAATATCCAGCGAAACAAAAGCTGCTGTAATTCCCCAAAAAAGAGCTGAAGCTTTATCCGTATCCAGGAAGTTATTTAAAGCTCCGTGCACCAGGTAGGTAATGAACCCGAGCAATAAGCCCAATGTCATTTGCTTCAGGTGTTTGTCCCTGATCCTGCTGTAAACCCTGAATCCTGTCATCAGGCTCATTAAGGCAACCAGCACAAAAGACAGGGATCCTAAAAATCCGCTTTCTGCCAAAGGTCCAATGTATTCTGAGTGGGCATTCCCCCGGTCACCAAAGTCAGTGCTGATGCCTGTCTTCTCGGAAGAAAGCTGGTACGGGGCATATTTGAACATATAGGTACCCGGGCCCCAGCCAAAGAAGGGCCGTTCACCAAACATCCGCAAGGCGCAATTCCACCTGTTGATCCGTTCCAGGTTTGATTCATCGGTGGTAATGTTGGAAATCGATTGCACATGTTCACTCAGAGTAACCGAAGAGGTCTGTCGGTTCCTTTCCATTTTCTGGATAATGGTAATGCGCTGATTGGTAAAATAAACAATTGCAATTACCCCAATAGCCAGGATATATCTGAATCTGATCTTCAGCAGCGTGAGCACAAGTATTCCGGCTGCAAACAGGACACTAATCCAGGAAGCGCGTGTGTATGAAAGAACCAGGGCGATGGAAACCATTGCCCAGGTCATCCAAAGCAGGATATTATTCAGTAAACTCGATTTGCGATTGAGAATCAGTCCTCCCAATGCAAAGAACAGGATCGCCAGAATAGCGCCATATGAAGTATGATCGCGAAAGAAAGGTTCCATGACAAAGTGCGCCGCATCCTTATCGAATAGTCCATACCCCAGGTGCCTGATCACGGTATAACCAATCACCACCAGCATGGGTAGGGTGTAACACCAGATGAAAACCCGGATATTGTTTTGCTTTCTGAAAACCAGGACAGCCAGCCAGTAAAAAATGGCGATAAACCAGATCCGGGCCAGCAGGAATTTAAATGAAACAAGAGGCATTGTGCTGGTAATGCTGGTTATAAATAACCAAAAGAGGTAGAATAAAATAGCATAGCTCACGGGATGATTGAAAATCCGGCGATCTTCCAATCCGTTTTGAACCGTTCGGTAAATGAGCAATATCAAAACACCAAACAGAAGGGGCTCGGTGGGTATGGCAAAATCAACCGGTGAGGATGGAAAGTATTCAATAAACTGAACGGAAATCGGAGTAAGCAAAACAATCAGAAAATAAATCAGGTCGATGCGTGCTATGGCGAGATAAACCAGCAAAAGGACGAGAGGCGCCAGGTTAAGAAGATAGATCTCCTTATGGGTGAGCGCCATATCGACCAAAACGTATAGTATTACGATGGCAATTACAAAGCTGTGCTTCTTCAGATAAAGCAACAGGGGCATTTTTATTTCTCCGGTTTAAATTGATCAATGATCAGTAACACCAGCAAGGCAAACGCAAAGGTCGACAGGGTTGTCACAAATGCGATGATGGATCGCCGGGGAACAGCTTTTCGTTCAGCCTTAACAGCCCTGTCCACAATAAAAATCTGGGGCAGGGTTTGATCCACGTTGATTTTGCTGGAAGCATATTTAATTTTCAACTGGCCCAGTCTCTGTATTTCAGATTCAAGCTTTTGGGACAATTCAACGTAAATACCGCCGTATTTCGACAGGGTATTCATCCGGTTCAGAATGGCATTGGCAGCCGTCCGGTTGCCTTGTGCCAGTGCAGTTGCATATGCTGTATTGAGAGATGCTGCCTGCGATTCATAATCAATTACTCCCAGTTCCCGGATCTTCCGAAGTGAATCACTGAACAGCTCAACATCATGCAGTGAACGGGTATATTCCTGTTCAACAATATTGAAAGCTTCAACGGCTCTTTCGCGTTGTATGTTGTGAATGGTTGAATCAACAAAGGAAGCTATTTCATTGGCAATATCTGCAGCCATCTGAGGATCGGTATCCAGCACCTCAATTTCAATGGACATGAATTCTGTTCGCTTTAAACTGATGTTACCCTTGTACTTTTTATCCAACCGTGTATAAGGGAAAGAAGAAGAAGGATCAATCTTGTAATGGGCCATCAGATCAAACTTGTTGACAATGTGATCCTTGATCTGGTTAGAATGCAGGATTTGCAGCATTCTTTCGGCCTCATCATCTTCCCCAAAAGACATGATATCACGATTGTCAGTCTGAATGGATGAAGTTTCGACCAGGCTCTTGGAAAGAGATACAGAAGCAGCAGGGAAAAGCACCACGCTTGATTTGAACCTGGGTGTTATGGTTGAGGATATAATCACCGATACTATAAAAGCAAACGCCGACAGCGCAATGAGAATCCATCTTTTGCTCCAGGTAAACCTGATTAAATCAAAAGCATTGTTGACAACCGCAGGGTGAACAGTCTTGTTTTCCATCATGATTTCTTATTTACCAGTTATAAGGTAATAATTCTTTTTCCCTTTTTGAACCAGAATATATCTGTCATTCAGCAAGTCTCCGGCATTGATGCTGAGTGTTTCATCTTCAACCCTGACCTTGTTAATGCTCACTCCGCCCCCCTGGATCATTCTACGGACCTCCCCTTTGGATGAAAAAACCTGCGTTTTTTCGCCCAACAAATCAACAATGTTGATTCCGGATTTCAGCGATTCCAAATCAACCGGGAACATAGGGACTCCGTCAAATACACTCAGAAATGTATTTTCATCAAGCTTTTTCAGCGTCTCCCGGGTCCCTTTTCCAAAGAGAATCTCAGATGCCTCCGTGGCAGACTCAAGCCCTTCCCGGGAATGCACCATGAGTGTGATCTCGCTGGCAAGTTTTTTTTGAAGCAGCCTTATGTGCGGGGCTTCCATATGTTCCCGGGTTATTTCATCAATTTCCTCCCTGGATAAAAGGGTAAACAATTTGATGTATTTCCCGGCATCCTCATCCGAAACATTTAACCAAAACTGGTAGAAAGCATAGGGCGAAGTTTTCATGGGGTCGAGCCATATATTGCCCTTTTCCGATTTGCCGAATTTGCCTCCATCAGCTTTGGTGACCAGGGGACAGGTAAGCGCAAACGCTTCTCCCTCGTCCTTTCTGCGAATCAGTTCCGTGCCGGTTACAATATTGCCCCATTGATCTGACCCCCCCATCTGCAACTTACAGTTCTTATGCCTGTACAGGTAATAATAATCATACCCCTGTATAAGCTGGTAACTGAATTCGGTAAAAGATATGCCGGTTTCGAGACGCTTTTTTACGGAATCTTTCGACATCATGTAATTCACGGTGATGTGTTTCCCTACATCCCGCAGAAAACCCAAAAATGAAAACTCCCTGAACCATTCGAAATTATTCACTATTTCCGCTGAGTGGGCACCACAATTGAAATCAAGGAACTTTTCAAGTTGTTTCTTTTGACAGGATAAATTGTATTTCAGGGTTTCTTCATCCAGAAATCTCCTTTCTTCGGCTTTGAAAGACGGATCACCTATCATACCTGTTGCTCCTCCCACAAGAGCAATGGGTTTATGACCAGCTCTTTGAAAATGCACCAACATCATAATTGGCAACAAATTCCCGATATGCAATGAATCAGCGGTCGGATCGAACCCAATGTAACCGGAAGTCATTTCTTTATCCAGCTGCTCTTCCGTTCCCGGCATCATGTCGTGAATCATGCCTCTCCAAAGGAGTTCCTTAATAAACGTCATAGGTGAATTATAATTTTTCGCAAAGATAGCATTTCGCTTTTATTTAAATGAATACATCGATTTTCATGCCTGTTCCCCATTATCCGCGGCATTCCGCGATCCAGGCGGCGCAAGTGCAGGGAAGATAGTCTGCACAATAGTTGTGAAGGGGGTAAAGAAAATAGAATTCTCACGGGAACCTTTGGGTAAAAACTGAACTCTCCGATCAATGCGGTCCACATAAGTAAGAAGAACTCCAAGAATGAGCACAATTTTGCCAATGCTGAATAAAACGCCGAGCAATCGGTTGATGAATGATAATTCAATGGCTTTGATCAGTTTTTCCATCAATTTGCCAATGATATTGACAGCAATAAAAACAAGTGCAAAGGTCAGGCCCAGGGAAGCCATATACAAAAACTCCGGATTGAGGCTGACGTGACTTTCCAGCAGACGGGCAGTGAATCCTGAAAATTTCAGTGCGCCGAAGATACCCAGCAGCAAAGCAGCCAATAATGTCAACTGCATGATGAAGCCTTTAGAGAATCCTTTATAAACCGCATAAACCAGCAAAACAATACTAAACAGGTCGATATAATTCATGGCCGGTAAAATTGTATTAATGATAAATATAACTATTTGTAATTACTTCATCACTTCATTACTTCATCACTTCAATTATCTTTGTTCATGAATCTTGAATCTTGAATCTTGAATCTTAAATCTTAAATCTTAAATCTTTAGTCTTTAATCTTGCATCTTTCCCCCATGTCAACCTTTCTGTTTGATAGTATCATCTTCGGGCCGGTATGGAGCCGGCGGCTTGGTGAATCGCTTGGGATTAACCTGCTTCCGGCAAATAACAAAATATGCACCTTTAATTGCGTCTACTGTGAATGCGGCCTGACTCCTTCGGGAAGTACGTCTTCTGAATTTCCCGCTGCAGGGGAGGTTAAAAACATGTTGGGGCAAAAACTCCGCAAGATGAAACAGAATAATGAATACCTGGATAGCATAACATTTGCCGGTAACGGAGAACCCACCCTGCATCCTGAATTTCCCCGGATTATGGATGATGCCATAGACGCACGGAATTTCTATTACCCCAAAGCCAACATTGCTGTTCTTTCCAATTCCACTCGTATTGATAGACCAGAAATTTTCAATGCCCTGTTAAAAGCGGACCTGAACATACTCAAACTGGATTCAGCCATTGAAGAAACTCTTAATACTATCAATTGCCCGAGAGGCAATTACAGCCCTTCTGAAATAATTCAACTTTTAAAGCAGTTTCATGGCAAAGTAATCATCCAGACCTTATTTCTCAGGGGCAGGTATAATGGAATACATGTTGATAACACCACCGAAAGAGAGGTTAAGGCATGGCTTACGGCATTGGAGCAAATTCATCCTGAAATGGTCATGATTTATTCTATCGCAAGGGATACTGCAATACAGGGGCTTGAAAGCATAAGTCAGGAGGAACTGGAGATTATTGCCAATCGTGTTTCACTGGCAGGAATTAAGACCCAGGTCACTCCGTAATGATAATTCGGAAAACTTGCAACCCAAAAAAAAAGTGATCGTTTGTCCACTCGATTGGGGGTTGGGGCATTCATCTCGGATGATCGCGATAATTCATCGCTATCTCAAAAGCGATTATCAGGTAATCCTGGGAGGATCGGGGAAATCGGGTGATTTGCTTAAAGCATCCTTCCCTGGTCTGCCCTTTATTTCCATACCTTCATTTGTTGTTCGCTACTACGGAAGTGGTAAATGGCTTGCCCCTTTGCTTTTTTTCCAATTGCCCGGAATGGTACTTTCAGTTTTCCGGGAACACCGCGTGATCAGGAATATTGTTGAAGTTCATCATGTGGATGTGGTAGTTTCAGATAACCGCTATGGATTATTCTGTAAACAGGCTCATTGCATTTTTGTAACACACCAGATTTCGCCCTTACTGCCGCCCATGTTGCATTGGGCTGAATACCCTGTTTACCGGGTGATTCGTATGTTCATCCATCAGTTTAATGAATGCTGGATCCCTGATATTCCCGATCAGAAAATGAGCCTGAGTGGCAAGCTGTCTCACCGTTTCAGATTGCCACGGAATGCGTCCTTTATTGGGATACTTTCGAGGTTTGAAACAACGCCGGCAGTGAGTTTGCCTGAATCGCAGGAGAAATATGAACTGGTATTTGTACTAAGCGGACCAGAGCCCCAGCTCGGGTTATTCTTCAAAATGTCTCTGGCCCTGGCCCTGAGATTGTGCAAAAAAACAATGATCATAGCAGGATTTCATGAGGGATGCTCTTCTTCCGTGCTGCCTGAGGACGGGATGGTCACTGTGGTTCCGCATCTTAACGCATCCCATTTCAAACAGGTCCTTTTGCAGGCCCGGGCAATCATTTGCAGATCGGGATATTCAGGAATTATGGATCTGGTAACACTTGGAAAAACAGCATTGCTGGTGCCAACCCCGGGACAACCCGAACAGGAATATCTGGCAGAACATCTATCCAGGCAAGGGTATTTTTCCCGGGTTCACCAGGATGATCTGGATGAAAACAGGCTGTTGAAGTATATCGGGGAGCAATCGGCTGTCAAATAAAAAACACTGCCAGCATAACCAGAAAACCAAGTAAAAATCCCGCAAATACCTGAAGCGGATTGTGTTCACCAAGTCGCAACCGCGCAAAGCCTACGAAACCAGAGCAAATAAGGCTTATTACCAGAAAAAGCATCAGATCGGTTTCAAACCGCAGCGTAATACTCCAGATCAAACCAACCAATCCGCCCCATGCAACAGCATGCGCACTGATTTTCCAGAAATAGGAAACTGCAAGAACCAAAAGCACTGAAAGGGAAGCCGAGAACATAAATCGTTGGTAAATTTGGCTTATCGGGAGTTTACGGATAAAAAAATAAGCAGCCACATAAAATACCAGGGTGACATAAAGAGGTACCAGCCTTTCTTTGCGTTCGGAAAAATTAATGCTTTTAGCCAATCCCGAGTACAAAAACAAGGGTATGAGTCCGGCCGGCAGCAAAAAGGTCATGATAAAAACTGATATATAGATAAACTGGCGGTAATGGATGTCCATATCAGCGGCATAGGTTCCTGAATTGCTGATTACCAGCAGTCCAAGCAAGGGCACAAGCAAGGGGTGAGTAATATAGGACAGCGCATTGGCTATTTGTTTCTCCATTTTATAACTCTTTACGCATGCGTGCAACAGGAATGTTTAATTGTTCACGGTATTTGGCAATGGTCCGCCGGGCAATATGATAACCCTTTTCCTTAAGAATTTCAGCCAGCCGGTCATCAGTAAGCGGATGACGTTTGTCCTCAGCATCGAGGCAGTTTTGCAGGATCTTTTTTATTTCACGTGTGGATACCTCTTCTCCCGATTCGGTTTGCATTCCTTCGGAGAAAAAGAACTTCAAGGAGAAGATGCCGAAATTGGTCTGTATGTATTTGCTGTTGGCAACCCTGGAAATCGTTGAAACATCAAGCCCGGTAATATCAGCAATATCTTTGAGAATCATGGGCCGGAGTTTGGTTTCATCTCCTGTAAGAAAGTATTCGCGCTGGTAATTGATAATTGCATTCATGGTAACCAGTAATGTGTTCTGACGCTGTCGTATAGCATCGATAAACCACCTCGCTGAATCCAGCTTTTGTTTAACAAAACTCAACGCTTCCTTTTGGCTTTTCGAGTTGTGTCCACGATTATACTGATATGCCTGAAGCATTTCCGAATATGTTTTACTAACCTTCAGGTCGGGCAAATTCCTGGAATTCAGACTGAGTTCCAGGTCACCTTCATTGTTTTCCAGCACGAAATCGGGCGTGATATGCCCAACGACCTTATTCTGCGGATCACTGTATGAGCTACCGGGCTTGGGATTCAGTTTCAGGATCTCATCCAGGGCATCTTTCAGCTGATCATCCCCGATGTTAAGCCGGGTATTTATTTTATCATAATGCTTTCTGGTGAATTCCTCGAAGAAATCCTTCAGTATCCGGTGTGCCAAAGCAACTGCGGGATTTTCCAGGTCTTTGGATTGGATCTGCAATAGCAGGCATTCCTGCAAACTGCGCGCACCAACCCCAGGCGGATCAAAATCCTGAATAATTCTAAGAATGTCAACCAGTTCAGACTCGTCGGCTTTAATATTCAGCGTAAAGGCAATATCATCAACAATATTATCCAGCTTACGACGGAGGTAACCATCATCATCAATATTTCCGAGAATATAAAGGGCCAGCAAATGCTGTTTCTCATCGAGCGATCTTAAACCGAGCTGGCTTTCAAGATAATCCTGGAATGACAATCCAACTGAGAATGGTATGTCCTCTCTTTTGTCATCCTTTGAATAATTCTGGGCATTGAGTCTGTAAGACGGGTATTCATCTTCATCCACATAATCCTCGAGTGTAAACTCCTCCTTGTCCTTATCCATGGGATCGGTGCTCACATCATCTTCCTGCTTTTCAAGTTCAAGCGAACTCTCTTCAATGGCTCCTTCTTCCAGTGCCGGATTCTCCTCAATTTCTGCCTTTATCCGTTGCTCAAGCTGCATAGTGGGTATCTCCAACAGCTTAATCATTTGAATCTGCTGGGGAGACAATTTCTGCAATAACTTCTGCTGTAATCGCTGCTTAAGCATGGGGGTTCATCCTATTTATTACGATTGGATATTTTCAGAAATCGGCATTCTTGGGAAAACGCGGAAATGGAATCACATCCCGGATATTGGCCATACCCGTCACAAAAAGCAGCAATCTTTCAAAACCCAATCCAAATCCGCTGTGGGGTGCTGTGCCGAATTTTCTGGTATCGAGATACCACCCAAGTTCTTTCTCGGGCAGTTTTAGCGCTTTAATCCGTCCTTCAAGTTTTTCCAGCTCCTCTTCACGTTGCGATCCGCCAATTATTTCGCCAATTTTTGGAAATAGCACATCCATGCCACGCACAGTTTTCCCATCGTCATTCAGCTTCATATAAAAAGCCTTGATTTCCTTAGGGTAATCGGTTACAATCACCGGCTTTTTGAAATGCCGCTCTACCAGGTATCGCTCATGTTCAGTTTGTAAATCAACTCCCCACGAAACAGGAAATTCGAATTTCTCAGCAGACTGCTGAAGGATATCAACTGCCCTGGTATAGGTGATCCTTTCGAATTGATTGTTGACAACGAAATTGAGCCTGTCTATCAGTTCCTTATCATACATACCCGAAAGAAATTCAAGGTCAGCGCTGCAATTTTCAAGGGCATACCTGATGAGATACTTCAAAAAGTCCTCTGCCAGGTTCATATTGTCTTCGATCTCATAAAAGGCCATTTCAGGCTCAATCATCCAGAATTCGGCGAGATGCCTGGGTGTATTGGAATTTTCTGCCCTGAAAGTGGGGCCGAATGTATAAATGCTGGAAAGGGCCAGTGCTCCCAACTCACCCTCAAGTTGTCCGGACACCGTAAGATTGGTCTCGCGTCCGAAAAAATCCTCAGCAAAATTGACCGATCCGTCCTCCAGCAAAGGAGGATTTTTGGGATCGAGTATGGTCACCCGAAACATCTCCCCGGCACCTTCGGCATCAGAACCAGTAATGATCGGAGTATGCAGGTAAAAGAACCCATGATCATTGAAATATTTATGAACGGCAAAAGACATGGCATGCCTGATGCGCAATACTGCGCCAAATGTATTGGTTCTGGGCCTCAAATGGGCGATCTCGCGAAGGAATTCAAGTGTATGGCCCTTTTTCTGAAGGGGATATACTTCGGGATCTGCAGTACCATAGAGTTTTATTGAATCAGCGTGAATTTCAACATGCTGCTCTTTCCCCGGTGATTCAGTAAGTTTTCCCGTAACAGCAATGCAGGATCCAGTTGTGATCAGTTTAATAAGGTCCTCATCAAACCTGCTCATATCAATGACTACCTGGATATTATGAATGATAGAGCCATCGTTCAAAGCGACAAATGTTATGTTTTTGTTGCCTCGCCGGGTTCTGACCCATCCTTTTACCGTTACTTCACTACCATATTCCCTGGAAGAAAGCAGTTCTTTAATTCTCATAAAGTGAAATCAATATATTTGTAACCTGCAAAAATAGCATTTTAAGGCAGTTTTAAGACAATTTAATTTGAAAACTGCTATCGGACTTCTGCATTCAATAAAACTTATGCTTTATATTTGACACATAATGTTATTTTCTATGTCAATTTCTGTTGAGCATGTCAGTAAAATATTTGGAAGTCAGCAAGCCCTGCATGATGTGAGCTTTACTGTCAATTCAGGTGAAATTGTCGGGCTAATCGGTCCCAATGGCGCAGGAAAATCCACCCTGATGAAAATAATCTGTGCCTTGCTTGCTCCAACATCAGGAGAGGTAAAACTGAACGGTGCCCGGATATCCGGTGATTCCACCGATATCAGAAGGCTCCTGGGGTATCTGCCCGAGAATAATCCCTTGTATACCGATATGTATGTAAGAGAATTCCTGCTTTTTGTTTCAGGACTTTACAACCTGGGCAAAGAAAGCGATGACAGGGTGCGGGAGGTTATCAGGTTAACCGGTTTGGAACCGGAAATGCATAAAAAGATAGGGGTTCTCTCCAAGGGATATCGTCAACGGGTTGGCCTTGCACAGTCCATTATCCATAACCCGGAAATCCTGATCCTGGATGAACCCACCACAGGTCTTGACCCTAATCAGATCCTGGAGATAAGAAACCTGATCTCTGATTTGGGCAGGCAGAAAACAGTCATACTGTCGACCCACATAATGCAGGAAGTGGAAGCAATCTGCCAGCGAGTGATCATTATCAACCAGGGTCAGATTATTGCCAATGATCTTACCGGGAACATTGGACAACATTCCGGGAAAAAAACACATACAATCATTGTGGAATTCAGTGAAGAAATCAACTCCGAGATACTCCGGGAACTGACTTCCATCGATGAGATCAGGAAGCTGAAATCCGGTACATGGCTTATTGAAACCACCGGAAGCCATGATATACGGGAAGAACTTTTTAAACTGGCCGTGAAAAACAACCTTGTCATTCTTTCCCTTCACAAGAAAGACCGGAAGCTGGAAGACGTTTTCAGGGAACTCACCTCGTAAAAGCGTATATTTATCAACTAATTCCCTTCAATTTACCGGCATATGATTTCTCTTTTTATCTTTGCGCCGTGTATTAACTTCAAATCAATTTATTCATATGGCTTATTTATTTACTTCCGAATCGGTTTCAGAAGGACATCCCGATAAGGTTGCAGACCAAATATCTGATGCGTTGCTGGATGAATTCCTCAGGCGTGATCCTGAATCCAAAGTAGCCTGTGAGACTTTGGTAACTACCGGATTAGTTGTATTGAGCGGTGAAGTGAAAACCAACGCCTATGTTGATGTTCAGCAAGTGGCCAGGGATGTGATCAAGAAAATAGGCTATGTTCACTCCGACTATATGTTTGAAGCGGATTCCTGTGGAGTAATTTCATCCATTCATGAACAATCCCAGGATATTAACCGTGGTGTTGAAAGAGGCAATGAGGAGGACCAGGGTGCCGGAGACCAGGGAATGATGTTTGGTTATGCCTGCCTTGAAACCGATAATTACATGCCCCTTTCGCTTGAACTTTCCCATATGCTGCTCAAGGAACTATCGGAAATCAGGTGGGAAGGCAAATTCATGAAATATTTACGGCCCGACGCCAAATCTCAGGTAACTGTTGAATATGGAGACAACGCTAAGCCACTTAGGATACATACACTGGTAGTTTCAACGCAGCATGATAATTTTGGCGAAGATTCAGTTATGTTAAAAGCCATCGAAGCCGATGTAAGGTCAATCCTCATTCCGCGCGTTCTCTCCAAACTGCCGGACAGGGTAAAAGTCCTGTTTAAAAATGATTATCTCCTGTATGTGAATCCTACAGGAAAATTTGTCATTGGCGGACCGCATGGGGATACCGGTTTGACAGGTCGCAAAATAATTGTTGACACCTATGGTGGCAAAGGAGCCCATGGCGGCGGAGCCTTTTCCGGAAAAGACAGTTCCAAAGTTGACCGTTCTGCAGCATACGCTATGCGTCATATTGCAAAAAACATGGTGGCTGCTGGTATAGCCGATGAGGCTTTGGTACAGGTTGCTTATGCCATTGGTGTGGCAAAACCAGTAGGGCTTTATGTTAACACTTTCGGAACTGCCAAAGTGAAGATGGATGATGGTGAAATAGCCCAAAGATTATCTTCACTTTTTGATTTGAGGCCAGCAGTCATCATTAAAAGATTTGGACTAAAAAATCCGATTTTTCTGCCTACTGCCGCATACGGGCATATGGGCAGGCAACCTTATACCCAAAAGGTGACCCTGTTGACCAACGGCACTGCAGTAAACAAGGAAGTTGAATTTTTTAGCTGGGAAAAACTCGATTTTGTTGATAAGATCAAAAGGGAATTCGGAGTATGATCCTCCCTTTCCATTCTGGTCAGCTCCTAACTGAATCCATTTATTAACTAATAAAATTCCAGTTTTATGCGTATCTATGATAAGCTACTTAAGAAAGAAGCCAGCCTTTCCCTGGTAGGCCTCGGCTATGTAGGGCTTCCTATAGCCCTGGCTTTTGCCCGGAAAATAAAGGTTATCGGATTTGACATAAATTCCTCCCGCATCGAAATGATGAAAAAGGGCATTGACCCAAGTGATGAACTGGAGGCTGAGGTCTTTCAAAATACCGATATTCTATTCACTGCGGACAAAAATGTTTTGAAAAAGGCTGCTTTTCATATCGTTGCCGTACCCACTCCCATCGACAAACATAACCTGCCTGATCTGACCCCCTTGCTCTCCGCTACACGAACAGTTGGTTCGATTCTGAAAAAAGGAGATTACGTGGTGTATGAATCCACAGTTTATCCCGGTACCACTGATGAAGAATGCCGTACAATCCTTGAAGAGTTATCCGGACTCAAATGCGGTATTGACTTTAAACTGGGATATTCTCCTGAAAGAATAAATCCCGGAGATAAGGAACATACAATCACATCCATCACAAAAATAGTATCAGCCTGTGATGAAGAAGCACTCGATGAAGTGGCCAAAGTATATGCTCTCGTAGTAAAAGCCGGAGTATTCAAGGCTTCATCGATTAAAGTTGCCGAGGCTGCCAAGATCATTGAGAATACCCAACGCGATGTTAACATTGCCCTCATGAATGAACTTTCCATGATATTTAATAAAATGGGCATTAATACTTTTGAAGTTCTTGAAGCCGCAGGTACCAAGTGGAATTTCCTGAAGTTTTTTCCAGGTCTGGTTGGCGGGCATTGCATCGGTGTTGATCCCTACTACCTGACCTTTAAAGCCGCTGAACTTGGTCATGCTGCCCAGGTAATCAATTCCGGACGGGCAGTTAATGATGGCATGGGAAAATACATCGCCACCGAAGTAGTTAAAAAAATCATAAAGGCCGGCAAAAACGTTCTCCACTCCAAAGTATTGGTCCTGGGTGCCACTTTTAAGGAAAATGTAAGTGATATCAGGAATTCGAAAGTAGCCGACGTCGTTAATGAATTGAAGTCTTATGGCGTAACAGTTGACATCATTGACCCTTATGCCTCATCCGAAGAATTGAAAAAGGAATATGGCTTTTCTTTATGCAAAAAGCCGGGCAGCGATTATGCCGCCATTATAGTTGCTGTTGCACACAGAGATTATTCCAATCTCACTGAAGACTATTTCATCTCGCATTTATCTGAAAAAGGAATAGTAATGGATGTGAAGGGCATTTACCGCAACAAGATCAAAAATCTAACCTATATCAGTTTATAAACCGGAAATACAACAATGACAAGTCAAAAGAAGTTTGCCATAATCGGAGTAGGCGGATATATTGCAGTCAGACATCTTAAAGCTATCAAGGACACACAGAATATCCTGCTGGCAACACTTGATCCGGCGGACAGTGTTGGAATAATTGACAGTTATTTCCCCGACAGTCATTTTTTTGTTGAATTTGAAAGATTCGACAGGCATGTTGATAAACTAAGACGCTCAGGAATCCAGCTTGATTATGTCAGCATCTGTTCCCCCAACTATCTCCATGATTCTCATATCCGCTTTGCCCTGCGTTCAGGAGCCAGCGCAATCTGCGAGAAACCACTTGTGCTGAATCCCTGGAATATTGATGCCCTGAATGAAATTGAAAAGGATTATGGCAAAAAGATCAACACCATTCTGCAGTTGCGTTTGCATCCCGTCTTGATTGATCTCAAAAAGAAAATGGATTCAGCTCCTGCCAATGTTGTTCATGATCTTGATCTTACTTATATTACAAGCCGGGGAAACTGGTATTACACATCCTGGAAAGGCAACATCGAAAAGTCAGGTGGCATTGCCACCAACATTGGTATCCATTTTTTTGATATGCTGACCTGGATTTTTGGTGCAGTTAAGAAAAACGTGGTTAATGTGCTTCATATCAATAAAGCATCTGGTTACCTTGAACTCGAAAAGGCACGTATCAGATGGTTCCTCAGCCTCGACGCCGATGATCTGCCGGAACCGGTCAGAGAAAAGGGTTTACGGACATATAGGTCCATCATCATGGATAAAACAGAGATTGAATTCAGCGAAGGATTTACCGATTTGCATACCATGAGTTATGAAGAAATTTTGGCAGGAAGGGGATTTGGATTGCAGGATGTACGTCCTTCCGTTGAGATTGTATACCAGATCAGAAATGCCACTCCGGTTGGCCTGAAAGGGGAATATCACAAACTATGCAAGAATATTAAGTAACTTCCTATACCCTAAATTCAAAGTTTATGAACAGGCAAAAAATAGCATTAATTACCGGAATTACCGGACAGGATGGAGCATATCTCGCTGAATTCCTGCTTAAAAAAGGCTATGTTGTTCATGGGACCAAAAGAAGAAGTTCCCTTTTCAACACAGAAAGGATTGACCATTTATACCTTGATCCGCATGTGGAAAACAGAAATTTTGTCCTCCATTACAGCGATCTGACTGACTCTACCAATCTCATCCGTATCATTCAGGAAACACAACCGGATGAAATCTATAACCTGGCCGCCATGAGTCATGTAAAGGTAAGTTTCGACACACCTGAATATACCGCGAATGCAGATGGTATAGGCGCCCTGAGAATTCTTGAAGCCATCCGTATCCTGGGTCTTACACATAAAACCAGATTTTATCAGGCTTCAACCAGTGAACTGTATGGTTTGGTACAGGAAGTGCCTCAATCGGAGAAAACTCCCTTTTATCCGCGAAGTCCCTATGCTGTGGCTAAATTATATGCTTACTGGATAACGGTGAATTACCGTGAAGCCTATAATATGTTCGCCTGCAATGGCATTCTTTTCAATCATGAATCCCCCATTCGGGGTGAAACCTTTGTCACCCGCAAAATAACTCGGGCTGTTGCACGCATTGCGCTTGGCTTACAGGACAAACTTTATCTCGGGAACCTTTCATCGAAGCGCGACTGGGGTCATGCCAAGGATTATATCAGGGCAATGTACCTCATTTTGCAGCAGGATCAACCCGAAGATTTTGTTATTGCTACCGGAAAAACTACCCAAATACGTGATTTTGTCAGAATGGCTTTTAGCGAGGTAGGAATAGAAATTGAATTCAGGGGATCCGGGGCCGACGAAAAAGGATATATAAAATCCTGTTCTGACAGCAGATATCAGGTCGACAAGGATAAAGAAATTCTGGCCATTGATCCGCGCTATTTCAGACCAACTGAAGTGGATCTTCTGATAGGCGATCCAATAAAAGCAAAGACAAAACTGAATTGGATCCCGGAATACGACTTAAAAGCGCTGGTCAGTGATATGGTGCAAAGTGATATTAAACTCATGCATAAGGAAGTGTATCTGAAGAATGGAGATTACCAGACTTTGAATTATTTTGAATAATTTTGTTTTTCGCTTACCATGAAAAAGGACAGCAAAATATATCTGGCAGGACATACTGGCCTCGTAGGTAGCGCACTTATGCGGAACCTTGCGAAAAAAGGATATCACAATATCATAACACGTGATTATCCTGAGCTGGATCTGATGGATCAGCGCTCTGCCAATGAATTCTTTGTCAGGGAAAAACCGGAATATGTCTTTTTGGCTGCTGCCAAAGTTGGCGGTATTGTAGCCAACAACATTTACCGGGGACAGTTCATCTATGAAAACATGATGATACAGTGCAATGTTATCCATGCCTGCTATTTGAACGGTGTGAAAAAGCTTTTGTTCCTCGGCAGTTCATGTATCTATCCCAAATTGGCACCACAGCCTTTAAAAGAAAAGTACCTCCTGACGGATGTGCTTGAATACACCAACGAACCCTATGCCATCGCCAAAATTGCGGGTATAAAAATGTGTGAAAGCTATAATATCCAGTATGGCACCAATTACATATCAGTAATGCCCACTAATCTTTATGGCACAAATGACAATTACGATCTGGAAAAATCGCACGTTTTGCCGGCCATTATACGTAAAATGCATCTTGCCAAATGCCTAATTGAGGATGACTGGGAGGCCATCCGGAAGGATTTTAACAAAAGGCCAGTTGAAGGTGTCGACGGCAATTCAACCATAATTGAAATCGGCGAAAAGCTTGAAAAATACGGCATTTTCAGACATATCTCCGCAGAAGCTCCCGTAACTGTCAGGTTATGGGGTTCCGGAGTGCCGCGTCGCGAATTCCTGCATTCCGATGACATGGCCGACGCCTGCGTTTACGTTATGGAAAGTGTTGATTTCAAGGATCTCGTTAAGGACAAGTACTCGGATAAAATTACCTCCCGGGACTCCAAAATTGAAATCAGGAATACACACATCAATATCGGTACAGGTAATGACTTGACAATTAAGGATTTAGCCATTCTTGTAAAAGATGTAATCGGTTTTGATGGCGTCATTGAGTGGGACACCTCCAAGCCCGATGGTACTTTTCAGAAACTGCTCAGTGTTAAAAAGATCCACGAACTTGGCTGGCAGGAAAAAATCAGTCTGGAAGACGGGGTAAAAAAGGTTTACCAGGAGTATCTTGCTTAAATTGTGACCCGATGAAATACCGCAACAACGCAACCAGTCCAGGCACATTCCTTTTGCTGCTTGCAGCCTGCTTTGCATTCGCTTTTACTTCCTGTACCTCACACCGGCAACTTGTTTATTTAAGAAATGTGGATTCTACTTCCACAGAAGGCTTTTATCCCAAAAGCCGTCCTGAATATCTGATCCAAACCCGCGATATCCTGTACATCAAGATCTATTCACTGAACGAGGATATGAGCAACCTGGTAAATCAGACTATTGGTTCCTACCAGCAAAACCTCTTTCAGAATGAAACAAGTTTATTCATCAACGGATATACTGTAAGCGATTCGGGTTACATTGAAATTCCCATCTTGGGAAAGGTTCTGATTGCCGGCAAAACGATGGACGAGGCTATTTCATCCATTCGCAAACGCGCGGACCAGTTCCTGAAGGATGCAACTGTTATTGTTAAACTCATTTCCTTCAAAGTTTCAGTAATCGGCGAGGTCAACCGTCCCGGCACATATAACAATTTTAACAGTCAGCTGACTGTCCTTGAAGCCGTCAGCATGGCCGGCGACATCACCGATTACGGTGACCGCAAACGGGTGCTGGTGTTGCGACCTTCCGCCGAGGGCACCAGGTCATTCCGGCTCGATCTGACAAGCAAAAATATCCTGACCTCGGATGGATTTTTTCTTCTACCCAACGATATTATTTATGTTGAGCCGATCAAGAACAAAACTTTCCGCATCAACATGCCTACCATCTCACTGGCATTTACATCGATTTCAACGTTGATTCTGGTGTTGAATTATATCAATAAATAATTTTTATTTGCTTCTGTACTTTCTGAATACAATATTGAAAACCGCTTTCCAGAAATAAGCCCAGTCGGTTCGGAAGGGATGTTTTTCATACGCTTTCAGGTACCTGAGTTCAGAAGCGATAATTTCATCCAGGGTTTTGGGGTAATCAACATAGAATGGCGGGATCAGCCCGGGTTTGCTTTGGATCCGCAGTTTCTGCAGTTCAAGTGTATACAATTTAAAGTATTGCCGGCTTAAAGGCCTTACGCCAAATAATTTCAGGTCTCCTTTTAAAAGATTGATCAGCATAGGCAATTCATCCAGCCAGGAAGAACGCATTATTCTGCCCAGCGTGGTTACCCTGAAGTCATCTCTGAATTTGCCGCCCTCCTGCAATCCGGTCTTTTCATAAATATAATCCTGAAGGTACTCAGCGTAAGGATGCATGGTTCGCATTTTATAAACCTTAATGGGCTTGCCGCCTTTCCCGATTCTCTCCAGCGCAATCATCGGACCATAACTTGGATTCTTTGGATACAGGGGTTCCTTGACCTTAATGGCAACAAAATACAGGCATTTGTCGATTACCCTTTCGTCAATGATTTCAAATCCGCATGAATAGAGTCGCCCAAAAGCCTCCGCCTTGGAGAGAACACGGTTTTCACCCCGCGTTAAGACAAAATAGATTTTCTTGGTCAGCGCAAACTTTGGGAAAACCCTTTTTATGATGAAATCAAGCGTATAGTAGATATAATTGATGCCTGTCGGAAATTTATTAAGAATACGCCTTTTCCGCATGTTCTTGGATTCAAAATGATCAATGAAAAGTCCTCCAACCGGTAGTTTTGAATTTACCGATTCAAAGTACTTATTGATATATCGGAAATCATTTACCCGTTTTACATTCACAATACAATCAAAGGAACGTTGGATCTGAGCGTCAATATTGAATCTTGTTGTTGTGGCTATGACCAGGGTATTGGGTGAATCAATCGCGGCATAGTTGATAATATAATTAAAGGCGGCTTCCCCTATTTCATTTTTAAGGTACTCCTCCCTCAATTCAAAATTGTATCTTGGCACTGCTTTTTTAATGCGGAATACCGGTGTCTTCTCTTTCATCCTGATTCGGTTGCCATTAAAGAATTGTCCAGGCGTACCGTTTTCATACCTGATGCGGGTATTGACAATCAGGAAATACATTGATCCCAAAAGAAGCTCTGCCAGACTGGCAATCCCTACCGTACCCAGCACAATGAACCGTGAATAGTTAAAGCTCTGAAAAAGATACATCATGCTGGTCACGATGAAGAAAATGATAAGATTGGCTATCAGAATCTTCTTGAGGAACATCAGCCAGGTTTTAACCACCCTGAAGCTGTATTTTTCCATCGCAAATGAAATAATCATCCAGATGAAAAGAAATAGCAAAAAGGAATGAAAATATCCTGTATAATAAGAAGTGCTGGCTCCCGGCTTTATCCAAACACATAAGGCAAAAGAAGCCGTTACTACTAACATATCGCTAATAAAACCGGCAATAAAACCTTTCTGCATCTTTCCAGGAGTGTAACCGAATGAATTTAATATTCCCCTGCAAATTTACATAAAATGATACCCTAAAATGCAATCCTTTATCAACACGCAATAATAATTGGCCATGAAAAAAGCCCCGGTTGCTTAAGAGAGGTTTGCGGCAGAACGGGATTACTTAATGAAATATAACTTCGGCAATCCGGGGCTTATGGGTACTGGTAAGAATCAGAAGGAAGATTTACTCTTTAATTGCAATTGTCATTCATGGAGCCAGGTGTTCCGAGATCGCCCGAACCATAGGCGGAAGATGAAACACACCAGGCCCCTGCGGTTACAGCCTCTGTCACATTAAGTTTATCGGGATCCAGACAAATGGAAGCACCGCTGGCACCTGGAAATCCATCGGAACCATAATCCACCGAACAGATGACAGACCCGTCCGTTCCGTCTGTTCCATGATTGCAAATGGAAAGAATGGCACCTGTATTGTTCAGGGTAATGTCGGTAAGATAGGTATATTTATCCCCGGGAACTGCATTTTCAGTACGTGCAAGAATGCAGTATCCATGGGATGCAAGGATAACCTGACTGTTAATAATATGACTTTCCGAATCATTTTTTCGGATCACCAGATTCTGTAAATCAATGGCTGAGTTGGTGTTGTTGTACACTTCAAACCATTCACCTTCCGTATCTGAAAGTGATGCCGGATCGTACATGATTTCGGTAATCAGAAGACCTCCCTGCGCAATCTCTCCGGCCGCAGGGTGATTATTGCCACCGGTGATTTCAACAATTTCGACAGGATCTGTACTTTCATCCAGGTTAATTTCAAAAAGTACAGTTCCCGTTCCGCCTGCAGCATCAATATGAATTTCGTAATGCTTTTTAGGCTGAGGCGAAGCAATAGCCCCGGTCAGCGTTGTATTTTCGACCGATCCGTCAGGTTTTTCGCGGGTCAGCACAGCGGAAATACTGAGCGGAAGGGGTTGAAAAAATCCAGCCCTGGTTTCCACTGCTGTGAATGTTAATGATCCTGCGGAAGTACTAACGGTGGTTGTGTAACCGGTAAAGTTGTTTTTTATATTTTCAGAATATACTACAGATACCATGGTATTTGCCAGTTCGCAATTCACTGTTGCTGTATGTGAAGAGCCTGCGATGATGGTAAAAGGATCCGATTTCCCGTAATAGTAGGGATTTTCAAAGGCTGCCGGAGAATTATTGTCGGAATGGGCGGCCACGTAATAATTACCAATCTCAAGCTCAATCTCAGCAGGCATTTCAGATGCCCTTTCATATGCAATCACTTCTTCACCCGCTGTATTATAAATTATGACCTTAAAATCCTCCGCTCCGAGTGTTGATTTCAAATGACTGTTAACTTCATTGACATTCATGAAAAGGCCGACATTCACTTCAAGAAGACCTTTAGGTTTAGCTGGTTCGGGGTCTTCCCTCTGACAGGAATCCACGAAAAACATACACACAATGATGTAAGCAAGAAAACGATTTTTCATAACGCGATCATTTAGGTTTAACGAATAAGGTTAACTGATGCATTAATACCTTCAGGATTGAAAAAGTAACCCTGTTAAAAAAAATCAGGAAAAATTTTTTTGAAGATGATGAAAAGCGAGTGGGTGTTAATTCGGCAATGCGGTTTCAGTTAGGAAAAGAGGGATCGAAAACTGAACTGATTCTTCGATCGGGATGAAACTGACAGTTAATGCATCCTTGATTTTTTTATTGGAATAAGCAAGCTCTGCGGCAGCAATATCAAGGGTCTTTTGGGTCAATCGTGGCGGTTGACCTGTGAATGCAGACCGGATTGATTCAGCTGCAACAGCCATTCTCATCAACCAAGGGGTGACCAGATGACCTGGCCGCGGTACGCCCATTGCATCGGATATCAGGTTAAGCAAAGTACGATGCGGCAGATTTTCAGAACTTACTATGTACCTTTCATTGAAAAAATTCCCATCTGTCAGCCTGATCATGGCGGTGGCAACATCACGTACATCTACATATCCTGTCGAGCCGCCCGGATAGTATTTCATCCCCGACCTGATCCGGTCAAGGATTTGCCGTGCAGAGCCCATCCACATGCCCGGCCCAACAATAACAGATGGATTAACTATTACTGCCGGCAGTCCCTCATGAATTCCCCTCCAGACTTCCATTTCGCCCTTGAACTTGCTAACAGCATATGCAGAGGCTGAATTAACCGGATTCCACATCATGGTTTCACGAATAAGTTCAGAACCGTTCGATTCACCCAAAGTGGCTATTGAACTTACATGACACAGTTTATCAACGCCCTGCTCAAGGCAGGCGTTTACAATATGAGCAACGCCCCTGACATTGATTTGATTAAGTTCTTCCCGGTCTCTGTTTTCAAAAGAAACAAGTCCTGCTGCATGATATACCTCTTTGATGTCCTTCAGATTTTCCCTCAGGGAATAATAATCCAGAATATCGCCCTCGATCCATTCGATTTTGTCCAACAACTCTGAAATATTATCCCGGTAATAACCGAAAATCTTCTTAACGCTGGCTATTTTCTGACTGTCCCTGTATAAAGCTTTAACCCGAAGGCCTTTGCCTGCCAGTTCATACAAAATATGTGCTCCCAGAAAACCGGTTGCCCCGGTGACCATGATCATCTTAATGATTCTTTAGAAAATTTCGCATCAATTAGGTATACCGGACTATGAATTACATTTCCCTGATCAGTTGAGAAAACAAACGGATAAGAGGTATTTCAGCTTTTCCGGCAATCTCAATAATATCTTCGATTTTTGTGGGTACCAGGTGATCAGGGTCACATTCATCGGTAAGCACGGATATGGCGGCACAGGGAAGTCCCATGTGATTGGCCACGATGACTTCAGGTACAGTGGACATGCCAACGGCATCGGCAAAATTCGCCAACATCCTGTATTCTGCCCTTGTTTCGAGATTGGGTCCTAAAACTGAAACATATACGCCTTTATGAAGGACAATTTTTTCACGATTGGCGATTTCCGCCAATTTGCCATTCAGAGAACCGTCATAGGGCCTACTCATATCGGGGAAACGCGGTCCGAATTCATTCAGGTTCTTTCCTCTCAGTGGATTATCCGGAAGGAGGTTGATATGATCTTCAATCAACATCAGGCTTCCTTTCTTATAACTCAGGTTCAGTGCGCCAGCAGCATTTGACAGAAGAAGATGCCGGATACCAAGACTTTTCATGACTCGGATGGGAAAGGTCACTTCCTGCAAGGAATATCCTTCATAGTAATGAAAGCGTCCCTGCATCGCCAGAATTTTTTTACCGTGAAGAAGTCCGTATATGAGTTTCCCTGAATGCGATTCAACGGTTGCAAGCGGAAAGTTTGGAATATTACTATAATCAATGACTCTGATGATGCTGAATTCATTCACCATTTTTCCCAGTCCGGTACCAAGCACAATTCCGATGCCGGGATCAACTATACCTGAATCCTTTAGAAAATCTACCGTTTGTTTAATTCTGTCAAGCATACCCTAAGAAATTAACTCATTCAAAGGTAGCAATTACCTCTCAATCTCCATAAGAACTTCATCTTTTGCAACAGAATCACCGGCCTTGACATATATTTTCTGAATTTTTCCGGAAACCTGGGTGATGATCTCATTTTGCATTTTCATGGCTTCCAGAATGAGGATCGGCTCTCCTTCCTTCACCCTGGAATTTGGCTCAACGAGGAGTTCAACAATTTTTCCGGGCATAGGGGCTGATACTACCTCAAGTTTACTGATTTCCTTGTGCTTTTCGAGATACTTTCTTCTTCGATAGGATATGGGAGATTCAATGGTGAAAGAATAACTCAGTCCGTTCAGCAAAACGGTATACTTGTTCTGGCTTTTATCAGTTATTTCGGCCAGGTATTTTTTCTTTTTGAACTCAAGAAAAGTAAATCCTTCCTCATCCTCAAAAATTTTAATATCCTGCTTGTGTCCGTTAATCTTTAATTCTTCACTGAATGGATTTCTGATGACATACTTTTTATTGCCTGGTGTCACAGCAATGTATTCAGGTTCCTGTTGTTTTTTTATTTTAAGCAGTTTCATTGATCAGGTTCTATAATGATTTAAGCCGTTTATTCAATACCCATGGGCTGATATTCTTGCCCCGTTCAAAATCAGGTTTAGCTGTGCGGTTGGTTTCAAGTTCTGCAGCAAAATCAAATGTTGCAACATAGGCTGCCAGCATCTCGTCCTCTTCATCATTGTAATAAAGCTTATCCATATCCTTTTCTATAAACGAAGTATTGAAGTCACCTTTTCTGAACTTCTTGTGATTCATAACAGCAAGGCAAAAGGGTATGGTTGTTTTAATTCCCCTGATCCAGATTCTTTTCAGTGCAGCTGTGGCGGCAGCTATCGCTTTTTCGCGGGTTTCGGCGTGCACGATCAGCTTTGCCACCATGGAATCGAAATAAGGGGTGATCACGGAATAATCCGTGATTCCGGTATCTATACGAATATTTTTACCTTTTGGGAAGGAAACCTTTTCTATGATTCCGAGATTGGGTGAAAATCCCGCCTGCACATCTTCGGCATTTATCCGGCATTCGATCGACCAGCCGGAAAGTCTGACATCTTCCTGTTTTATAGTGAGTTCCTGTCCTTCTGCAATCCTGAGCTGCCATTCCACCAGGTCAATACCCGACACAGCCTCTGTAACAGGATGTTCAACCTGAATTCGGGTATTCATTTCCATAAAGAAGTAATTTTTATCGGCATCCAGCAGAAACTCCACTGTGCCCACGGAGTGATAATAAACCGCTTTAGCAACCCGGATGGCAGCTTCACCCATCACTTTGCGCAGTTTTTCATCAATAGCGGATGAAGGAGATTCCTCGATCAGTTTCTGATGCTTGCGTTGAATGGAACATTCCCTCTCTCCCAGGTGTATGTAATTGCCATGCCGGTCACCTATGATCTGAAATTCAATGTGTCTTGGGTTTCTGACATATTTTTCAATGAACAGGGACGAGTCGTTGAAAGCCTTTTCGGATTCATTGGCAGCCATTTTGAACATTTTCTCCATGTTGGATGCTTTTTCTACAATGCGCATCCCCCTGCCACCTCCTCCGGCTGCTGCTTTCAAAATAACCGGGTATCCGATATTTGCAGCAATTTCCGCTGCCTCCTGGGGATTTTTGACGTTTCGTTGGCTTCCCTGTAACAAGGGCACCTGGTATCTTTGTGCGATTTGTTTTGCAATGGTCTTATTCCCCATTTTGAAAATGGCAAGTGCTGAGGGTCCGACAAACAATATCTTTTCTTCCTCACATCGCCTGGCAAAATAAGGATTCTCGGCCAGGAATCCATAGCCAGGATGAATGGCATCCACCTTGCATTGCCGCGCTGCTTCTATTATTCTTTCAATATCCAGAAATTCCGGAATTTCATCCAGACTTTGGGAGAAATCAATTACATCATCCACCAGCCTGAGATATAAAGCGTTGGGTTCCTTAGCCGTTTTTATACCAAAGGTTTTGATGTGCAACTTTTTGGCGGTTTCTGTAATTCTGACAGCAATTTCTCCGCGGTTTGCGATAAGCAGGCTCTTTATTTTCATCCCCAACATATAATTAATTGAAACAAATTAATACATAAAACCGGAATTACAGGGGTATATTCCCGTGCTTTCTGGATGGCACACTGACATGCTTGTTTTCCAAAGCCTCAAATGCTGCGATAAGCTTTTTGCGGGTAACTGCCGGATCAATAACTTCATCAATATATCCCTTATCATCGGCAACATAAGGATTGGCAATCTCATCCCGATATCTTGCCGTAAGTTCCTTCTTAAGCCTGGCAGGATCTTCTGATTCGAGCAATTCCTTACGATACAGGATTGAAACTGCTCCTTCAGGACCCATAACTGCAATTTCCGCGGTAGGCCAGGCAAAATTAAAATCTCCTCCCAGGTTTTTGCTGTTCATCACACAATAAGCACCTCCGTAAGATTTACGAAGAATTACCGTAACTTTAGGAACCGTTGCATCGGCATAGGCATACAATAACTTAGCCCCATGCCTTATGATTCCGTTATGTTCCTGATCAATGCCGGGCAGAAATCCGGGAACATCTTCCAGGGTGAGAATAGGTATGTTAAAAGAATCACAAAACCTGATGAAACGGGCACCCTTCACCGATGAATTGATATCCAGGGTGCCGGCCAAAACCTTGGGCTGGTTGGCGAGAATACCAATGGTTTTGCCCCTGAGCCGCCCAAATCCGATAACCAGATTCTGGGCAAAATAGGATGATACTTCAAAAAAGGAATTCCGGTCCGTGATCAGGTGAATGATCTCCTTAATATCATAGGGCTTATTGGGATCATCAGGTATACTTTCCCTGAAACGGTCATCCACGCGCAGGTCAGTATCGCAGTATTCAAAAAATGGAGGATTCTCCAGGTTGTTGGATGGAAGATAGGACAATAACTTCTGGACGCCCCGAATGGTGTTTTCTTCGTCCTCATAAACAAAATGCGCTACCCCGCTCTTCTTCATGTGCACCATGGCGCCTCCCAGGTCATCAAAGGATACGTCCTCATTCAGGACTTCCTTTACGACATTGGGACCGGTCACAAACATATAACTGGTTTTATTGGTCATGAAAATAAAATCAGTGATGGAAGGGGAATATACCGCACCTCCCGCGGCAGGACCCATGATTACTGAAATCTGAGGAATTACGCCTGACGAGGAAACATTGCGGTTGAAAATGGATGCATATCCGGCCAGACTTGCAACCCCTTCCTGTATCCTGGCTCCTCCCGAATCGATAAGACCGATCATGGGCGCGCCCATCTTTGAAGCCATGTCCTGGATTTTGGTAATTTTGGCAGCATGAACCGATCCCAAAGAACCTCCCATTACTGTGAAATCCTGGGAAAATGCAAAGGCCAAACGCCCGCTGATCCTTCCAAATCCGGTAATGACTCCGTCGCCATAGGCAGTGACCTTCTTGCCAAAATCTCCGCCTGAAGCTGCAGGCATCGAAAATGCATCCACTTCTTCAAAGGTCTCCGCATCAAAAAGCATATTAATTCTTTCCCGGGCTGTCATCTTGCCCTTGAGATGCTGTTTTTCAATGATCAAATCACTTTGTTGCTCATTATAGGCTTTTGTCCTTTCCAGAAATCGCGTGTAAAGTTTCCCTTTTACATCCATGTGAAAAGTATTAAAAGTTTATTGAAATAAGGACTTGAAATGTGCGAATGAAACCGGGAGGAAAGTATCATATTTCAACGGATAGAATTGCTGCATAGATAAGTATTATCAATTTCAAATCCATTCACTGAATGCTGCCCGGATAACCGGTTTTGGGGTGTTTATCAGGCAGTTGTAAAGAACATGTGTTTTGACAGGTGCAACAAAGTTAATAATAAATAAATGACAATATCAATAGGTGGATGGCATTGATCCATTAACCTATTGATCGTCTTAAACTTGAAAGGGAATTATTTTAAGCGGCTATCTCCCGCCTTTTTTAGGAAATCGGAGATGATACTCCCTGACAAATACCCCAAAATCCCACCGACAATCGAACTGGTATGCCAGTGAGATGTGATGGGACATGATCCTTTGGTACATCCAATAAATCTCCAGTAAAGGTATCCTGCGGTTATGCCCGCTATGGTGAGAACTACAATATACCAATGTCTTTTCAGAAATGGTCCCATTACTTAACATTTAAAACATCAACGATCGCCTTTTTGAAGGTATCTTTTGGCAATGCTCCCATGGCCATTTGAGGTTGGCCTTCCAGCGGAATGAACAACAGGCTTGGAATACTCTGAATCCCGAACATTGCTGAAAGCTCACGCTCTTCTTCCGTGTTTATCTTGTAAATCTCTATTTTATCATCATATTCATCTTTCAGCTCTTCAAGAACAGGTGCCACCATTCGACAGGGAGCACACCAATCCGCATAGAAATCAATAATTGCCGGTTTGGTCCCTTCGTATTTCCATTCCTTGTTCGCTTCAAAGTTGAATACCTTTTCTTTAAAGGTGTCCTTGGTTAAATGCTCTAATGCCATTGTATTGAATTAATATTTTTAGGATATCCATCAAATATCACACCATTATATTTATATATCTATATATTTAGATTTTATCTGCCGTTTTGTCAGATCGCTTCATTTTCTACCCTAATAAACACTGTATTTGCAGGAATGTTTACAATACTTGTACAACGGGTATTGACCCATCAATTGGTGAGCTCGGCAAATTTATGGAAGGTAAAGTGGAAACCCGGCACAAGTTCCTGATACAACTCCCCTGATTCCAACATTTCCTCGTCACCATCCTCGTACATCCATTTTAAATTTACCACTTTATTGGCTCTGTTTTGTTCAATGATCTTGAAGAAATCGAGCAATTGCTTGGAAACACTGGTATTAAAGTAATCCAGATTAATTTCTATATTAATCTCCTCTGCCGAAAAACCGGTAATCCAATCAAGTATGGGGACAAAGAACTTGACGGCATCTTCAGGCAAAGCCCTGCCTGCAATCTTCAATTCACCCGTTGTCTTTAATGAAACAGTTGGCAGTGAATCAGTACCTTGAATAAATAAATCTTCCATGCGATGGGTTGGTTAGATCTAAAGATTTATATAAATCTCTAATTTTATATGAAAGTAAAAGAAATCTAAATTCCTTGTGAAAAAACAGGATTCTTTTTATCCACCATAGGCCTGATTTTTTTAAAATATTAAAGCCTGATAATTTCCACCCTTCGGTTGGCCGCTTTGCCTTCAGACGTGGAGTTTGATGATACGGGCTCTGCTTCTCCCTTCCCATCCGTTTCAATCCGGGAAGCATTTATGCCAAAGTCCTTTCCAAGGCTGACTTTTACTGAAGCTGCCCGTCGCTTTGACAGATCCAGATTGGATGCATCGTTCCCGTCACTGTCGGTGTATCCGACAATTTTTACACGCACATCGGGATTCTCCTGCAGAACAGCGGCAATCTCTTTCAGTGTGGCGTATGATTCAGGTTTTACGATATCTTTCCCGGTATCGAAATATATACCATAGGTTATAAGCTTTCCTTCGGTGAGGAGCTTGCTTCTCATATCGGGCCGGCCAGCTGCAATCCGGATATTGCTGACCAGTGGTTCGCCTCCCCTGTTATATGTACTGATCCTCAAATGATTGTATTTATAACCCGACAAAATGCCCCGGGGCAAATCATAGATCTTTTTCTCTTCCATATATACCCGGATACGTTGTTTCTGAACCCAGATTTTAACCTTATTCAACTTTTCAGGAACAAGAAGTCCGGTTTCACTGTACCCGGAAATCTCTCCCGGATTATCGACTACGGTGACATAATTGGTAAAATGATGGGAATTGGAAGAAAAATCCAGATGAAATCCGGCATTCCCGGGATATAGTCCATCATTTAATTCCATTTCAGGCTGATCATAAATGGTCAGAATGAAGTTGCAATCTCCCGAACCCTCTTTGTACTGTGGTATTACGTCAAATTCAACCGTAAAATTGTCGGGGAACGGAATAAATTTCTCTATTAAAAATACACCGTTACCCATGGGTTTGAACCATTTACCGGGATATAAATTGGTGGTCATAACCTCACCGGTTGCATTGGTGTTCCATAAGGCAGGGAAATCGCCAACAGCATCCTGCTCAAAATCTTCAAACAGGATCACTTTCTCACCCGGCATAAAATCGTATTTTGAATATGCTGCAAACGCAGCTGTTGAAACCTTGGGTTCTTCAGCCCGGTCTTCGGAGGTTGTTTTTGATTTGGCAGCAGGCTTTTCCTCTTCCGAAGTTTCCTCAGATTCCTCTTTTTCCTCTTCTTCACCTTTCACCGCTTCCTCAACACCTTCCTCAGCCTCATCCAGAGCCTTATCAATACCTTCATCCACACGCTGTTCTGCTCTATCCTGTACTTTGCGCTTGATTTTACCTTCAATATCAATCTGGGCATTCAGAAAAGAACCGGTAAGTAACAGGAGAAGACCTGTTAACAACATTTTAAAAATTGTTTTCATGGTTCACCAATGATTTTTATATATAGGATTTCAACCGAAACCCGGTTAAAACCATTCTAAAGTTACGAAAATTTATCCTATTTATGGAGGTTCAATTCATTCCACACAAGCGCACCGGCACCCAAAACTCCTGCGTTCATATCGGGTAAACTGGACAGCAGTATTTTCACTTTATTGCGGAATACCGGCAACAGGCTCTCCTCCATGTACTTTTTGGTGGGTTGGATGATGAGCTCCTTTGAATTGGCGAGTCCTCCCAGTAGGAAAATGGCCTCGGGACTGCTATGGGCAACGGTGTCGGCCAACTTGGAACCTAAAACCCAGCCTGTGTAATCAAAAGCCTCCCGGGCAATTGGATCACCCCTGAGAGCAGCCTCACTGATCATTTTGGCAGTCAGGTCATTGAAGCTCACTCCTCGTAATTCACTGTCGATCATGCGTTCAGACAATAACCAGAAGACTGTTCGCCTGATTCCACTGGCAGATGCATAGGTTTCCAGGCAGCCCTTTCGACCACAGCCACAATCCCTGCCATTCAACTGGGCAATAATATGTCCCAGTTCTCCGGCAAATCCATCATTTCCGTATACCAGGGTTCCGCCCACCACTAATCCGCTTCCCAGACCGGTTCCGAGCGTTATGACAATGAAGTCCTTCATGTTTTTTGCTCCGCCGAAAACCATTTCACCAATGGCTGCCGCATTGGCATCATTTGTCAGAACAACTGTCAATTCCGGATAATACTTCCGCATTTTCTCCACCACCCGTATTTCACCCCGCCAGTTCAGATTCGCAGCATTTTCAATAGATCCGCTATAGTAATTGCCATTGGGCGCACCCATCCCAACTCCCCTGATTTTAATTGTTCCTTTCAGATTTTGCATCGAATTTGTAATCGCGTTACTGAGATCCTTCAGATATTCATCGAAATTAGTATGGGTGGAAGTATTTGTGTATCCTTCAACCAGGCAATTGCCTTCTCGGTCAACAATACCATACTTCGTATATGTTCCGCCAATATCAATTCCAATTACGGCTTCCTTCATAATTCAACATTTAAAAGATTCGTCATCTTCATCAGCACCAGGGTGATGGTACAATCGGATCAAAGATAATTGAATTAAATAATTTATCAGATTATCCTGTTGCAGCTTTCTCAAATAATTATAATGGTGTATAGCATACACTATCAAGAAAATAACTAACTTTATTCTATATTCTGTCTCATCAAAATCTGCTGTTATGAAAAATTTTATTGTACCCATGGATTTCTCCACAGAGTCATTGAATGGCTTAAAAATGGCCCTCCTGTTTGCAAAAAGAACACAGGTTAATATTCATCTGGTATATGTACTGCACAAGTCCTCTGAATCAGACAAGACGGCCCAGGAGAATGAACAGAAAACAGCTGAGGAAAACTTCGGTAAAATCATTGAAAGTTACAAGTCCCATCTTGCCCATGATTCCCGGATCGGTTTTGTGATCAGGAAGGGCAGAATCTACCAGGAGATTGTCAACCTGGCTGCAGAATTTCCTGATTCGGTCATCACTTCATCAACGCATGGCGCTTCAGGTTTTCAGGAACTTTTTATTGGCAGCAATACCTTTCGGATCATATCTGCTACCGATAAACCCGTCATAACCTTGCGTAAAAATTTCTGTCCTGACATGATTTCAAAAATCGTCATGCCCATTGATATGTCAGCAGATTCAAGGCAGAAAGTACCCTTTACAACCGAAGTGGCTAAACTGTTCGGCGCTGAAATTCATGTAGTGGGGGTTCATAAATCCAACAACAAGCAGGATGTGAAAAAAATCAGATCCTATACCAGCCAGGTTGCCGGCTATATTGAAGGTGTATTGCATTGTGAAAGCAACGAAGTCTTCGGAGATAATATTCCTGAATTGGTCATTAATTATGCCAACACGGTAAAGGCAGACCTTATTTCCATTACAACAGAACAATCTCCCGGATTAAGTCTGATTATGGGCAATACAGCTCACCAGATCCTCAATAAGGCTGAAATCCCTGTACTCTGTCTGACGCCTAAACTTCTGAGGAGGCCGGGAACATTCGTTACAGCCGGTGGATGATGATCACGGGTTGATCGGTTGGTTTACCGTTTCTTTCCGTTAAAAATCTTCCTGAGTTTGCCTGGGATTTTTGCGACCGGTGTTGATGCTTCCTCATCGTAATAACCGTGCTCATATCCGTATCCGTAACCGTAACCGTAGCCATAGCCATAGCCATACCGGTAGGAATAGCCATAATAACCCTTGGTGTGCACATCGTTCACAAGCAGGGTCATATTCTTCAGTCCCCTTTTGGTGTAAAGATCTTCCACCAGTTGTAATACCTGTTTGCTTGAATAGCCATGTCTGATTACGAAAACATGGATATCCACCATTTCTTTTAAAAGCAATGCGTCGGTAACCACAGCAATTGGCGGTGTGTCAATAATGATGAAATCGTATTCGCTCTTCATACGGTTCATAAAATCGACCATTCTGGCCGATTCAATTAATTCGGCCGGATTAGGGGGAACCGGACCGGAAATGGCTACAGATAGGTTCTCCACATTGGTGGCATGAACAATCGACTCGAAACCGTTCATTCCGGCCAGGTAAGTACTTATACCGAAATCATTATCCAGTTTGAAAATCCTGTGGATCTTTGGTTTTCGAAGATCAAGGCTTACCAGGAGCGTTTTTCGTCCGGCCATGGCAATGATGGCAGCCAGGTTGGCCGCGCAGAAAGTTTTGCCCTCACCGCTTATGGTTGAAGAAATGGAAATGACTTTGTGTGTTTCGTTTTTCAAAAGATACTGCAGGTTTGCCCGTAAGGACCGGAATGATTCGGCAAGGGCAGATTTGGGATTTTCAAATACCGGAAGATCAAAAGATTTCTCATTATGACCGATGGAACCGAGTATGGGAACAGTAGTCTGCTGCTCAATGTCCTTCCGGTCCACGATCTTGTTATTGAAATATTCGATCAGTATCAGCAGCATTAGGGGCATCAATCCACCCAAAACCAGAGCCATCATATAATTCATGGATGTCTTTGGCTTTATCATGGCTGCATTTTCAGGTCTGGCAATATCCAGCAAACGGTGATCCGAAGTGTTGGACGCTTTTGTAATTCCAGCCTCGGCGCGTTTTTCAAGAAGAAAGGTATATATCTGATCGTTAATATTGAATTCCCGCTGAATATTAATGAGCTGCCTTTCTGTAGATGGTAGTTTCTGAATTTCTTTTTCCAGACTGTTGATGCGCTCAACCAGCTTGTTCAGGGAGATGCTGTTGGCTTCAATGAGATTGTTTACATTTTCAAGGATGTCCATCCGCAGGTTTTCAAGCTGCATGTTCAGCATGGTAAGTCTCGGATTGTTTTCATTAGAACTGAACTGGAGATTCCTTCTTTCGGTGTTCAGGTCATTGATCTGAGCCACCAGAGAATTCAGCAGGGCATCCTGAATTCCCATTACTGAAGGGGCAATGATTTCAATATTGTCCTTTTTCGAAATAATATAACCTTTGATGTACTCAAAATAACTGCCTTTAATATCAATTTCTGCTTTCTCCGTGTTTAAAAGCTCCATTTGCTGAAACAGCGCATTCCCTTCCTGACTGATGTTAATGATCCGGTTGGCCGATCTGAAATTCTGTAACCTGACACCGGCAGTTTGCAGGGAGTCAATAATTTCCCGAAGCTGTTCGTCAATGAACCGGATCGTGTTTGATGAAGTGGCGTTCTTTTCGTTAAGATTGGATTGGATATATATATGAGAGAGACGGTTGAGGTAATCGCATATCTGCTCCTTATTAGGTCCGGTAAGTGATAATGTTAGGATGGATCCCTTTTCATCGTTTACTTCAACTTCCAGCCCTGCCCGGTAACGATTTGCCAGGCCGTTCATGTCATGCAGAATAAAGTAATATTTCAGCGGAAAACTGCTCAGGCTTTTCAAACTCTCCGGGGTCCTGGGCAGCAATTTAAAATTGAAACTGGTATGCTCAAATTCCTGACCGAAATACAATACCTGTGAAATGCCGAATTTGTCATCGATGGTCAACCTGTAAGTCGTGGGGGACAGGATTGATATATGGACGGGATAATTGTACTGATTGGGTTTTGTGCTGTCGGTTATTACAATAAAGGGAGAGCTTTTGTACAATTTTGACTCGGCAATTCCTCTCCGCCCTACGGCCGTATAACTGATGCCAAAATCGAGGTTTTCAAGGGCGACCTGTGCCATTTTATAGGATTTGAGCACCGTGATCTCATTCTGAACAACAGCTTTGGTTCTCCTGTTGCGCACATTGGTCATGTCTTCGATAACACTTTCAATATCACCGCGGGGTGTATTTTCATTGGCAATAATAACCGAGCAGCTGGCTCTGTAAACATCTTCCGAATAACGATTTACCAGATAGGCAATGGTGAGGGCCACAAAAATGGAAAGGGCAAACCACCACCAGTTGTATAGGATCCGGTAGAGGTATTTTTTAATATCAATGCTTTCCTCTTCGCGGTAAATTTCAGGATATTGATCCATATGTCTTAATGGCTGAATATGAAAGGTGTAAAGATAGTAAAATAAAAATCCTATATTTGTTAACCATAATAATTCTGCATGAAAAAGCTTGTCGTACTTACAGGTTCAGGAATAAGTTCAGAAAGCGGATTAAAGACTTTTAGGGAGCAGGGAGGATTGTGGGAGGACTATGACGTTATGGAGGTTGCCAGTTACGCGGGCTGGGCCAAAAATATGGAACTTGTGCTGAGGTTTTACAACGAGCGTCGTGCACAGCTTAAAGATGCCCGGCCAAATAAGGCTCATAAAGAACTTGCAGAACTTGAAAAATATTTTGATGTTCGCATCATTACACAGAACGTGGATAACCTGCATGAACAGGCAGGTAGTAAAAATGTGCTGCATTTGCATGGAATACTTACCCGTGCGCGAAGCACAGGCGATCCAGGACTGGTTTATGATATCGGGTACGATCCGATAATGCCAGGAGATACCTGTGAGAAAGGATTTCAGCTCAGGCCCGATATTGTATGGTTCGGCGAAGCTGTGCCTGCCATTGAAGAGGCTGCCGCCTTAACTTCCGAAGCGGATGTTTTTGTTGTAATTGGAACCTCAATGGTTGTTTATCCGGCGGCCGGACTGATTGACTTTGTTCCTAAACCCACTCCGGTTTTTCTCATTGATCCCAATGATGTTGCCGTTCCTATTTACAGGCATGTTGAATTCATCAGGCAGAAGGCAGGTACCGGCACTGCTATCCTGAAGGAAAGACTGCTTAAGGAATATTCATCATAATCTGATGCGAAAGTCTATTTTGATAATTTCTCTGATTTTGTTCTGCATTGCAGCAAACAGTCAGCCTTTTCATGGCGGAATCCTGGCAGGCTTTTCGGCATCACAGGTCGACGGAGATTCCTACGCCGGCTTCGATAAACCAGGCTTGCAGGGCGGAGTATATATCAGCGCATCACTGACATCTTATCTGGAAGCCCGCCTGGAAATTAAGTACACAGGCAGGGGGGCCAGAAATCCTGCGTCCGATGATAATACAGGTGCTTACAGGTTGGGGCTCCATTATATCGATCTGCCTGTTTTAGCCGCTGTTCATATCAATAAACCTGTTTCATTCGAACTCGGGTTAATTCCCGGTTATATGTTCTCTGCCCGGGGCGACGATGAAGCCGGCAATCTGCCTGAAGAATACCTGGTTGACTTCCGCAAATTTGACCTGGGAACCCTGGTAGGAATACGTGTCGATCTATCCTCGAAAATCGCCGTGAATATTCGATATTCCTATTCCATCTTCTCCATCCGGGATTTGGAATCAGCAGGAGCCTATTATTCCTGGTTTGGGAGACTTTTTGGTAATTCCACCGGCGATTTTAACAACTATCTGACGCTGGGGGTTAACTATCTTTTGAAATAAGAGGATACGATCATCCCTTGCCAAAGAAAAGATAAGCTATAAAGATCGCAGCTACGACCCCGGCAAGATCCGCTAACAGACCTCCGGGAATTGTATAACGTGTATTTCGGATATTAACCGCTCCATAGTAAACCGCCACTGTGTAAAAGGTTGTTTCGGTGGATCCCTGCATGATACACGCGAGGCGGCCGGCAAACGAATCCGCTCCAAAATGCTGCATGATCTCCACCATCACTCCTCGTGCACCACTGCCGCTTAAGGGTTTCATAAAGGCCACAGGAAGCGCATCAACAAATCGTGTATCCATGCCAAATAGTGCAAAAAAGCCCCCCACCCCTCCAATCAGGAAATCCAGGGATCCCGATGCCCTGAATACACCCACTGCAACAAGCATAGCCACCAGGTAGGGAATGATTTTGACTGCCACCTCAAAACCTTCCTTGGCCCCTTCAATGAATGTTTCGTAGAGATTGATCCTTTTCCTGATTCCCAGTACAAGAAAAATGATGATGATGGCAAAAAGCAGAAAATTTCCTGCAAATCCCGTGCGTGAGGCCATCATTGGTTGTGGTAACCGGCTGAGATACCAGATAATACCGCCAATTAGAACGGTGATTCCCGCAAGATATGAGATTATGACCTTATTGAATAAATTAATCCGCTGCCTTATAGATACAAAGATCAATCCCGCCATGGTGGAAAAATACGTAGCCAGGATCATGGGAATGAAAACATCGGTGGGCACTTTCGCCCCATTGGCCATCCGCATAGCCAGAATACTGATGGGAATGAGGGTCAGACTTGAAGTGTTCAATACAAGAAACATGATTTGCGAATCGGAAGCCCTGGCCGGGTCCGGATTCACTTCCTGCAGTTCTCTCATGGCTTTAAGGCCCAGCGGTGTGGCAGCATTGTCGAGCCCCAGCATATTGGCGCTGAAATTCATCATAATAGAGCCCATGGCAGGATGGTTGGCGGGTATTCCGGGAAAAATACGGCTGAAGAACGGGTTCATCAACCGCGACAGTGCATGCACTGCGCCCCCTTTTTCACCGATTTTCATAATGCCCAGCCATAGCGCCATTACCCCGATCAGGTAGATCGAGATCTCTACACTGCTTTTGGCCATATCAAATGTACTTTGTACAATGGCTGAAAAAACATCCCGGTCTGCAATTGTAAATACCAGGTTGAATTGTTCCAGGAAAAAATCCCGGAAATAGTAACCGGCGACCCTGAAAACGGCAACCAGAAATCCTATGAGAAAAAAACCGATCCAGATGTAATTTAAAACCATATCCTGTAGTTAAAGTACGTCAGTCATCAGAAACCGGGGCAAAATCGATCTGCTTACGAACCATGTTAACCCTAACAACTTCAATTTTCAAAGGATCTCCCATCTGGTACTTTTTACCGGTGCGGCGTCCCCGGATGCAGTAATTGTCCTCGTCGTATTCGTAAAAATCACCTGCCAGTCCGCGCATCGGAATCATGCCTTCACATTTATTCTCAAGAATTTCAACGTAAATGCCCCATTCCGTAACACCTGAAACTACGCCTTCAAACTGCTGTCCGATCTTGTCTTTCATGAACTCGGCCTGTTTGTATTTTACGGAAGCTCTTTCGGCTTCCATGGCCAGGATCTCCATTTTGGAGGAATGCCTGCACATTTTTTCGTATTTCTTCTGGTTTCGCGGATGCGCTCCTGCCAGGTAATCCGCCAGCAAACGATGTACCAGCATATCGGGATAACGACGAATCGGTGATGTAAAGTGGGTGTAGTAGTCAAAGGCAAGTCCGTAATGACCAATATTCACGGTAGAATATATTGCTTTGGCCATGGCCCGCAAAGCCAGATTTTCCACAATATCCTGCTCGCGAGTTCCTCTTACATCTTCGAGAAGCTTATTCAGAGACAGGGCAATCTGTTTTCCTGATTTTAAGGAAAGCCTGTACCCAAACCGTTTAATGAAATGCGAAAATTTCTGCAGCTTTTCATTATCAGGACGATCATGTATGCGGTATACAAAAGTTCTTTTCTCCTGATCCCTGGGTTTACCAATGAATTCGGCCACCCGCTTATTGGCAAGCAGCATAAATTCCTCGACGAGCTCATTGGAAAGATCGTGCTCCCTGGCATAAATTCTCATCGGACTGCCTTTTTCATCCACTTCAATTTTTACTTCCTCTCTTTCGAAAGCTATTGAACCAGCTTTAAACCTCTTCTCACGCAGAATCCTGGCAAGCTGGTTAAGTTTTAAAACTTCTCGGCAAAGATCTCCTTCACCTGTATCAATTACATGCTGGGCTTCGCGGTACGTGAACCTCCTGTCCGATTGAATTACCGTACGACCAAACCACTCATCCAGCACTTCTGCCAGTTCGTTGATAACAAATACGGCTGAAAAACAGAGCTTGTCCTCAAGCGGTCTGAGCGAACAGATAAAATTGGACAGTCGCTCCGGCAGCATCGGAACTACACGATCAACAAGATATACCGAAGTAGCCCTGTTCAATCCTTCCTCATCAATCAAGGTTTCAGGCCTGACATAATGGGTGACATCAGCAATATGAACACCTATCTCCCATTTCTCTCCGTCAAGCTGTCTTATCGACAGCGCATCGTCAAAATCTTTGGCATCATCGGGATCGATGGTCAGCGTGGGGACAGCTCTGAAATCACGTCTTGATTTATAGTCAGATTCACTGATATGATCGCTGATCCGGGCAGCTTCCTCCTCAACCTCTTCTGTAAACTTGTAAGGAAGACCGAATTCAGCAAGGATGGCATGCATTTCTGCCTCATTCTCTCCCTGGTTGCCGAGAACTTCAATAATTTCTCCAAAGGGATTTTTAGCGTTTCGCGGCCATTCAGTAAGTCGCGCTATGGCTTTCTGACCATGTGAAGCACCGTTTAGTTTATCCAGGGGAATAAAGAGGTCGACCGGCATTTGCTTGCTGTCAGGAGCCAGGAATGCATATCTTTCGGAGATTTCAACGGTGCCGACAAAAGTTTCACGTGCTCTCTCGAGAATTTCAACCACTTCACCCTCCAGTGATTCTGTTTTCCTGTGGGCATATACCTGAACCTTTACTGTATCTCCATCCAATGCATGGTTCAGATTATTCTGAGAAATAAAAATAGCTTCTTTGACGGTCTCGGAAACGATATAGCCATAACCTCCCTTGGCCATATCCACCGTACCGATAACAAAGCCGCTTCTGGCTTTCAACCTGAATTTTCCGGTTGAGTCTTCCTCCAGGGCTTCCTTGTTCTTAAGCTCATACAACACTTCGGTGATCAGTCTTTTCTCCGCTGAATCGGTAATCAGGAGGACCGCCGAAATTTGCTTGTAATTAAACACCTTTTTGGGATGCGCGGAAAAGATCGCCAGTATGCTGTTGGACAGCTCTTTCTTATTGATGCCCTTTGGTTTGTTCCGTTGCTTCTTTCTCCCCATGGTATAGAAATATTTGGAAAAGGTACAAAAGATTTTGGTAGGTCCTTGTCCCGCGAAAATACTACAGGTTTTCCTTGGTGATTCCGAAAGCCTTCTCCTCTTTTTTATCGCCCAGAGGTTCAATATGGATGGCCACATCAAAAACATTGTCAATTTTCGATTTGATGGAGTCTTCCACCCGGTGGGCAATTTCGTGCGCTTCACGCAGCGTCAGTTCCCCATCAACCTCGAGATCAATGGCAATCATTATCTTATGCCCAATATTTCTGGCCCTGACCCGGTGCGGGTGATGCGCACCTTCCACTGCATCGATGGCATTAAAGATCTTTTCATAAATCGTACAGTCCTTGGTGCCATCCATAAGTTCCAGGCTGGTTTCCTTGAATATATTGACAGCTACCCGGAGGACCCATAAGCTAACCAGCAAAGCAGTTATGATATCGAGAACAGGCATTTTGAATATGTAAATAAATACCAGGCCAAGCAATACTGACCCTGAGAGGATTACGTCGTTCTGCATGTTCTTGCCATTGGCGATCAGCATGGCACTGTTTGCTTTCCTTCCCGCCCTGAACTGGTGGAAGGAAAGCAGTAACTTGCCCAGGATGGAAACAATGGTGATGATAATGGCCAATTTGCCCGGCGCTTCGTGGCTGACACCGGAGATCAGTTTCCTGACTGTAGTGATCAGCATTTGTGCACCGGCAAAAAAGATGATGAAGGAAAGCAGTTTGGTGGCAATGGTATCCGCCTTGTCATACCCGTAAGGATACTTTTTGTTCGGAGCTTTGTTTAAAACCCCCGCAGTTAAAAGTGTAATTACCGATGTGATGATGTCCGTGGAAGAATCAATTCCGTCCGCTACGACGGCCAGACTGCCGGATATGAAACCTGCGACTATTTTCAGAACCGACAGGAAAGCATTCCCGAAAATGCCAACCCAGGAGGCTGCTTTAATGTCCTGCTCCCGCTGTGCCATATAGTAATCTTTGCATTCCCTGAACTCTTGATTTCATGCAAAAAGCAATAAACTGACTGCCATGACAACCATGCCGGCGATCACTCCGTAAATCGACAGATGAGCCTGGCCGTATTCCCGGGCAGCCGGTAAAAGTTCATCAATCGATATAAATATCATAATGCCGGCAACCGCAGCAAACAAAATACCGAATACCACATCGTTCAGAAATGGCATGAGTATAAGAAATCCGATAATAGCCCCGACAGGCTCGGCAAGACCTGAGAGAAAGGATAACCGGAATGCCTTGCGCTTGTTGCCGGTTGCATAATAAACCGGTACTGAAACAGCGATTCCTTCGGGAATATTGTGAATGGCTATGGCCACGGCAATGGCAATACCCAGCGTAGGATCTTTAAGTGCAGCCGTAAATGTGGCCAGGCCTTCCGGAAAATTATGAATTCCTATTGCCAGGGCAGAGAACAATCCCATACGCAAAAGCTTTTTCTTTCGGAATTCGTCCGTCGGATGTTCAGCCTCCTCTATCCGTTTTAATTCATGCGGATTTTCCATTTCCGGCACCATCCGGTCAATGATGGCGATCAATAAAACTCCGCCAAAGAAGGATGCTACCGTTACCCAATATCCGGCCCGGTCACCCAGAACACTGACAAGAGAGATTTTCGCCTTGGAGAATATCTCAATCATCGACACATAAATCATAACTCCTGCAGAAAATCCCAGAGACACTGAAAGAAACCGTGTATTGGTGGTTCGCGCAAAGAATGCTATTGCACTTCCTACTCCGGTTGCAAGTCCTGCAAAGAGTGTCAATCCAAACGCGAATAATATCGCGTGCCAATCCATGGTATTTTGATAAGTTAAATTGAATTTAACAGCCGATCAATCGTTGAGGTTACTGATTTTAAACAGGGTCTTTTCATCCAGGATCTTGATCCTGCGTCCATGTAACTCGATCAGGCCGTCCTGTTTAAATTCAGATAAAAGCCTGATGACAGATTCCGTCGCTGTGCCAACCATATTTGCCAATTCCTCGCGCGTGAGGGTAATCTGTAAATACTTTTCATTGTCCAGGTCGAAATCCTTGCGCAAATGGATCAGCACTTCCGCAAGCCGTTCTCGAACTGTTTTTTGGGCAATATCTGTAATATAATCATTGGCTTCACCCAGTTCCTTACAGGCAATCTGAAGTAATTCCAGGGCAAAATTGCCGTTATGCTTCACAAACTCCAGCACTGTTTCAGCATGTACAAAACAAATATAGGCGTCCTCAAGCACTTTGGCAGATGTACAGGCCCGTTCCCGGGTTATGGTTGATCTGAATCCCATGATGTCTCCCTTTTTGGCAAAGCGGATGATTTGCTCCTTACCATCAAATCCGGTTTTGTATATTTTGATGATACCTTTCTGAACACAATAAAAACCATTAATACGACTGCCTTCAGAATAAATGATGGTACCGCGCTTATAGGTATCCGGTTCCTGGTCGATGGGAATGGTGGCAAGTTCTTCCTGCGTCAGATGCCTGAATATGGAAGAACTGTCGATGAAACATTCTTTCTTTACAGGTGTTACTTGGTTTTTCATATTTCAATAGATGTCAGTGCGAATATTAGCTAAATTTGTAATAAAGGTACCAAAAAAAACAAAAAAACATGAAAGATGCAATTAATGTTAAATGGACAGGTGATATGGCATTTGAAGCGATGGTTGATGAACACCGGATAGTTATGGACGCCAGACCGGAGGTTGGCGGGAAAAACAGCGGCCCACGGCCCAAACCTCTGCTTATGGTTTCTCTTGCAGGTTGCACGGGTATGGATGTAATTTCGATCTTACGGAAAATGAAAGTGGAGGTGACAGGCTTTTATATGCGGGTTATTGGTGAACTTACAGAAGATCATCCTAAGCGCTATACAGCGATAAAACTGATCTATGAATTTTCCGGTATCAACCTTCCGGCTGACAAGTTAAAACGTGCCGTTGAACTATCCCAGGAAAAGTATTGCGGAGTCAGTGCCACACTGAAGGATTCCTGCGAGATCACCTACGAAATCAAAATTAACGAAATATAAGTACTTTTTATAATCCCCTTTTGGCAACCCCTCTGAAACAGTACCTGCAGGGCCTGGTCAGCATCTTTTACCCGCATGTGTGCGCTGCATGTGGCAGTGTGCTTTACTTTAACGAAAAAGTGTTGTGCCTGAAATGTTTTGCGGAATTGCCGCGGACCGGGTTCCATGATCACGCTGATAATGAAGTGGCGCGATTATTCTGGGGCCGTATCCCTGTCAGAAATGCTACTTCATTCATTATATTCAACAAGGAAAGTCGCTACCGGAAAATACTCCATGAACTGAAATACAAAGGACAGGAATTGGTGGGCACTGAAATGGGCAGGCTTTTTGGACTTGAGCTCCGGGGAACTCCTTTTGCCGCGGCTGATATCATTCACCCGGTACCATTACATCCATACAAACTGCGTAAAAGGGGATATAACCAGAGTGCACTGATCGCAGGTGGCATGGCCGAAATACTGCAAATTCCCTTGGCCACAGATCTGGTTATCCGGGTAGCAGATACAAGATCGCAAACCAGAAAATCACGTTATGAAAGGTGGGAGAATGTCAGGAATACTTTTCGGATTCCCTTTCCTGAGGCTCTTCATAGTCAGCATGTCCTGCTTGTTGATGACGTTATTACCACAGGCGCTACCATTGAAGCCTGCGCTGAAGCTCTCCTGTCGGTTCCCGGCGTCACTGTGAGCATCGCATCACTTGCTTATACCAGGCTTCAGTAACTCTGATCGTCGCAACTGTAAAGTTTTTTTTTTCTTTACGCTACATTAAATAAATTTGCCTCCGAAAAATAATTCACCTGAATAACAGTTAACTTATCTGACAGTAATTCCCTGTTGACAAGCAAATAATCACTGATTAACAAGCGCGTATTGAACAAAACCATTGGTTATATTTCTATTGCTGCTGCACTCCTGCTGGTTCTACCAACCAGCTGCAGTGTTCAGAAAAATACCGGCCTGTCCCGTGCATTTCACAACCTCACGGCCAAATACAATGTTCTATTCAATGGCAACGAAAGTTTTAAAAGAGGGGAAGCCCAAATCGAATCAGGATTCAGGGATGATTACTCCGAAATTCTGCCTCTCTTTCCATTCCTGGAAAAGGATGCCGCTGAACTCTCCTCCTCGGATATGGACAGGACCATCAAAAAGTGCTCAAAACTCATCTCCCTGCATTCCATAACCGCTAAACCTAAAGTCAAGGACAGCAAGAACCTTTCCCCGAAGGAACGTGAATTTTTCAGCCGAAGAGAATACAATCTATTTGTTGATGACGCTTATCTGTTAATGGGCAAGGCTCATCTTTACAAACAGGAATATGAGCAATCTTCCGAAATTTTCAGGTTGATCCTGAATGATTTTAAAAACCAGTCCGTTGTGCCTGAAACCCAATTATGGCTTTCCCGATTGTTCATACAAACCGGTCAAAATAAAGATGCCTATGAAATTCTGACAATGCTTCTGAATAATGCCGAATTCCGCAAAAAACTTCTTCCTGATTTATACACCACCCTGGCAGATTATTATTTCAAACAAACAGACTATATACAAGCCATCAGCTACCTTGAAAAAGCTTTGGTTGCGGAACGGCAAAAGAAATTACGTACGCGTTACATGTATGTTCTTGCCCAGCTTTACGAAAAAACGGGGGATCTCAAGCGTGCTTCAGATTATTATGCAGGGGTGATTAAACTGAATCCTGTATATGATATGGCTTTCAATGCCCGCATTAACAGGGCGCTTGCCTATGAACAGGGATTCGGCCAGGCAGCAGATATCGAAAAGGAGCTGGATAAGATGCTGCACGATGATAAAAATACAGATTACCAGGACCAGATATACTATGCCCTGGGTAATCTTGCCAACAAAGAAGGCAATAATGAAAAAGCGCTGACCTATTATCAGAAATCCATTGCAGCCAACACCGGCAATGACCAGCAAAAAATCAGATCCTACCTTACGCTTGCCAATCTTTACTATGCTGTACCCGATTACCCGCATGCCCAGGCTTATTATGACAGCACAGTATCGCTTATTGAACCTGGTTACCCCGGTTATGAAGGCTTGTTTGCCAAATCAAAAAGCCTTACACGCCTGGTAAATGAAATCAATACCGTCCAGCTGGCTGATAGTGTATTATTGCTGGCCAGGCTGCCCAAAGAAGAATTATATGCCCGAATTGATGTATTTATTGACTCTGAGAGAAAAAAGGAGGAAGAAGCCCGGCAAAGGGAACTGCAGGAACAACTTGATCAACAATTTGGTTCTGAGGTTACCCGGCAAAGTTATGTCAGGCAGCAAACTGCTTCTGAAGCAACCCAATGGTACTTCTATAACGATGCTGCGAAAAACCTGGGTTACCGTGAATTCAAGTTGAAATGGGGAAACCGCAAACTTGAAGATCACTGGCAGCGATCTACCAAATCTTCTGTTGGTTTCACGGCGGGGACCGCTGAAGAATCGGAGACAGAGGTTGCTGAAGCCGCAATCCCCCAGCAGTCCCTCAGTAAGCTGTCACGAGAGTATTACCTTGTGAATATACCCCTGACCGATTCTGCCGTTGAAGCCGTTGTTAACAGTATTGAACCTGCCCTTTACAACATGGGGTTGATTTACAGGAACGAACTGAAAGACTTCGACAGGGCCAATGAATCATTTAAATCCTTGATAAAGCGATTCCCGGGTTCTTCTTACCTGCTCGCTGCTTATTACAATCTCTATGGCATCGCCAGGGACCAGAATAATCAGGCCATGGCAGACTATTATAAAAATCTGATTATAAGCCAGTTTCCAGAAAGTATGTATGCAAAAGTGCTCTCTGATCCTGATTATTTTAAAGAGTTCGAAGCAGAAGAAAAGGCAGTCCTGTTGTATTACGAACAGACTTATGAGCTTTACAGGACGGGGAATTATTCTGAGGTCATTGCCCGCACGGACTATGCGTTGAATATTTACCCGGAAAACCAGCTCATCCCTCAGTTTACTTACCTTGGGACGCTAGCAAAAGGCAAGAATTCCGATCAGAAAATATTCCGGGAAAATCTATCTGCCCTGGTGCTGAAATACCCGGGAACCGACATTGCCAGTGATGCGCAAAACCTGATTGATTATATGGATAGGGAACATCCTGAAATCAAGGAAGCCGTGGAAATGAAGCAAAGTAAGATTCTCTACCGGTATTCTGCTGCTGAACCCCACGTCTTTGCCTATGTCCTGGACAAAAAAATAAACACCAATCAACTTATTTTTAATATTATTAATTTCAATCTTGATCATTTTGACGAACTTAATTTAAGGGTTGATATTGCAGATCTGAATTCCTCCCACAACCTGATCCTGGTAAAGCCATTCCCCAACCAGCAGCAGGTCATGCAATACCTGAACACCATCCGTTCCTCTGAAGCGGTTTTCAAGGATATGCCCGAATTGCAGTTAATTCCCCTGGCCATTTCCGAGGGTAACCTGAATGTACTGAAAGAGGATAAATCAGTTGATCGTTATTTGATGTTTTTCAGCCAAAACTACCCATGACCCCTGACAATAAAAAAATCCGAATTCTTTGGACAGATGATGAAATTGATCTGTTGAAACCGCATATTCTTTTCCTTGAAGAAAAGGGATATTCCATTGACACAGCCACAAACGGGAGCGATGCCGTGGATAAGATCCAGAACGAGCACTTCGATCTTGTTCTGCTTGACGAAAACATGCCGGGTTTAAGTGGTATTGAAACGCTTAATAAAATCAGGGTCATCAATTCCAGCATTCCGGTTGTCATGATCACAAAGAGCGAGGAAGAAAATATCATGGATACGGCCATCGGCTCAAAAATCTCTGACTACCTCATTAAACCGGTCAATCCCAAACAGATCCTGTTATCGATAAAAAAGAACCTGGATACCAAAAAGCTCATAACACGTGAAACTACTTCCGCTTACCAGGCTGAGTTTCGTAACCTGGGAGATGAGATCAACAAGGCTGTAACTTACCATCACTGGGAAGAAATTTACCGGAAAATGGTTTACTGGGAACTTGAATTGGAGCGTTCCGATGACACAGGGATGTACGAAGTGTTGCGAATGCAGAAATCGGAAGCCGGACAGGGCTTCAGTAAGTTTATCCGCAATAATTACCTGTCCTGGTTCACAGATAAGAATGCCGTCAAACCTCTCCTGTCACCCGGTGTTTTCAGGGAGAAGATCATCCCGCTCCTTGACAGGAATCATCAAGTTTTCGTCATCCTGATAGATAATTTGCGTCTTGACCAGTGGCGTATCCTTTACCCCATTATCAGTGAGTATTACACGGCGGTTGATGATTCACTCTTTTGCAGCATTCTGCCCACTGCAACACAATATGCCCGCAATGCCATGTTTTCGGGTTTGATGCCGCAGGAAATTTCCTCCATGAATCCCGGTCTATGGCTTCATGATGACGAAGAAGGAGGTAAAAACCTGAACGAGGAAGAACTGCTCCGGAAACAACTTGCGCGGCTTGGGAAAAAATACAGGGTCTATTACGAAAAGATCATCCATACAAAGACCGGTAAAAAACTTGTTGATAATTTTTCGAATCTCTTGGACTATGATCTCGTGGTTATTGTCTACAATTTTATCGATATGCTGTCACATGCCAATACCGAGCTTGAAATGATCCGTGAACTGGCAGCAAATGACTCGGCATACAGGTCGCTGATCATATCCTGGTTTCAGCATTCACAATTGCTGGATATTATCAGGTTGTTATCCGATAAAGGTATTTCGGTTGTCGTGACCACCGATCATGGATCCATACGCGTAAGCAATCCCATAAAGGTTGTGGGCGACAAAAAAACATCGGCCAATCTGCGTTATAAAATGGGGAAAAACCTCAATTACAATCCCCGTGAAGTTTTTGAGATCAGGGATCCCCATTTGGCTCACCTGCCAAAAGCGGATGTAAGTTCAGGTTATATATTTGCCCTGAATACTGACTTTTTTGCATATCCCAACAATTACAACTATTATGTGAACTACTACCGGAATACCTTTCAGCATGGCGGAATATCCATGGAAGAAATGATTGTCCCGGTGGTCACCCTGAATCCCAGGTAAGAATTGCCTCCTTATGATGCAGACTTTTAAAATCAGTTCACCGGATCAAATGGCAGAGGCTGCAAAAACTTTTCTTTCCATTGTGCAGGGATTCAGAACTTTTGCTTTTTACGGGCCCATGGGATCGGGGAAAACCACACTCATAAAAGCCATTTGCGGTGAACTCGGGGCGACCGATGTTATTACCAGTCCTACTTTTGCCCTGGTAAATGAATACCATACCTTTCAGGGAGAAATACTTTATCACCTGGATCTTTACCGCATCAATTCCGTCAGCGAACTGTTCGATTTCGGCTATGAAGAATATTTCTATGACAACCATTATATCTTCATTGAATGGGCTGATAAAGCTGAGGCTTTACTACCCGACGACACCGTTAAAGTAACACTTACAGAAACCGGTGTCAACAGCCGGCTGGTGCAAATCACCCTGTGAATATTCTGTTCACCCCCGCCAGAAATATTTGATGATCTGTTGTATTTGTATTACCTTAGTCTGTTTGCGTCCTAATTTAACCTGAAAGTCATGGTAGATCAACGACCGGAACCTGCTAGCAATCCGTTAATGTATGGTGGCATCATGCCTCAGGAAGAGATGCTTGCCGTGGGGAAAAAGTACAAAAAGCTCACTATTGGGATCCCCCGGGAAAAACAGCTGATTGAGCAACGGGTTTCATTAACTCCCGAAGCTGTTGAAGTACTTGTTGAAAAAGGCCATGAAGTTCTTCTCGAATCAAAAGCCGGTGAGGGAGCAAGGTATAATGATAACGATTACAGCGAATGTGGTGCTTTTATCATTGAAAGCAAGAAGCAGGTCTTAAATGCCGATATCATCATAAAAGTTTCTTCCCTAGAAATCAAAGAGATTGAGATGCTGAAGGGGAACCAGGTGATCCTTTCATCAGTTCATCTGACCAAACAATCAGAGGAATATATCCGCGCCCTGATGGACAAAAAAGTAACCGCGTTTGCCATTGAGCAGATCAGGGATGAACATGATTACTACCCTGTAATACAATCCATGAGCGCCATTTCAGGAATTTCTGCCATTAACATTGCTGCTGAACTGCTTAGTAATCAAAACGGAGGCAAAGGAGTGCTTTTGGGAGGCATTTCGGGCATCACGCCAACCGAGGTCATTATCATTGGCGCAGATACCATTGCCGAATTTGCAGCCAGAGCGGCTCTCGGACTGGGAGCGCTGGTAAAGGTATTTGATAATTCCCCGCAAAAGCTCGAAGCCTTGCAGCGTTGCCTTGGCCAGCGACTCCATACGTCAATTTTCCATCCGAAAGTTTTACGGCGTGCTTTAAAATCGGCAGATGTTGTCATTGGAGCGCTTAATCTCTGGGATACCGGTCCGCACTATTTTGTAACCGAAGATATGGTTAAGGAAATGAAAAAGGGATCGGTCGTGATCGACCTGAGCATCGATCAGGGTGGGTGCATTGAAACATCAGAGTACAGGACATTGCAGGACTCCACCTATACCAAACATAATGTAATTCATTATACGGTTCCCAATCTCCCTTCCAGAGTTGCCCGCACAGCGTCCATTGCTTTAAGTAATATCCTCTCTCCGATCCTGGTAACCGTTGGCAGTTCAGGCGGATTTAAGCCCTTTCTTAAAGCCAATCTGGGCGTTCGGAACAGCGTGTATATTTATAATGGAATTCTTACCAATGAATACCTGGGCAACCAATTCGGTATTCCTTCAAAAAATATTGACCTGCTGATGGCTGCGTTCTGATACAGATGACAAAAACCCTTGTTATCTGATTTCATGATCGCTATTTTTATAGGTAATTACGATTACCCATTAATTTCATGTGCTGAGGTATGAATTATGAAAATATGCTTACCCTGAAAAGCAAGATCAGCAGTTTTGATGCGGGATCCTTGCTTGATGTAGCCGTTGGCAGAGGCGAATTTCTGAAATTTGCCATGGGAGCTTTTCGCTCATGGCAAAGCGCAGCGGGCCTCGATTTTGATGCTGACCTGCTTAAAACCGCCCGGAATGAATTTATGGGCTCCCCGGTCCTGTTGATTTATAGTTCGGCCTTGACCATGCCGTTCACCGATCATTATTTCGATACGATTACCTTGTCCAATGCCATGCACCATATTGAAAAGCTGCAACCGCTCTTTATTGAATTCAATCGCGTTTGCAAAGCACAGGGTCTCATTATTATCAATGAAATGCTTAATGAAGATTTTTCGGAAATGCAGGAAACCTATATGCTTTATCACCGGCTTATTGCAGAAATGGATAACCAGCTGGGACAATATCATCGGGAACCCTATACCCTGAAAGAAATAACCGCATTGATCAAAGCAAGCAATTTTAAAGTTCAGGAGCAGTTCACACATTCCGAAATTACAGGCGATGCTATGAATGTCAACGAAATTCAAGCCATGTCGGATCGGCTGAACAAAAGAGTGGACCGGTTACGCGGAACTGATTTTTATTATTTCTACAGGAACAAGGCGAAAGACGTCATTGGCCGGTTCAATAAAACAGGAATCCATCGGCCCAGGCATGTCACTTTTATCCTGCGGACTTCCTGAATTCAGCCATTTCTTTGAACATCCCCAACCGGCGCGTTAAAACTCCGGGCACGGAACCATCCTGATTTTATGCTTTAAGGGTTTGGTCTTGAAAGTATAGCTCAATGATATCTCATGGGAACCCCCCGTCTCGGCCATTAATTTGGAGACCGTGAAATCGTAACTGTACCCGATATTCATGTTCTTTGATTTTACTCCCAGCAGTAAGGTAAAAGCATCCCGGTTAAACACTTCTTTGTAAAAAGGAATCCCCCTGTACCAGATTCCTATTACCAGCGGGCTGCGATGCCAGTAAACACCCAGGTCAAGCTGCCTGAATTGTTGCTGTTGCCTGTAAAGGAAGGCCAGCTGAATACTGGTGGGAATGGGTCTCAGCAAGTGTTCCGGACGAACAAATTTCACGCCGCCGAAAAAGGAATACCTCACAGGAACTTTGGCAGGATTGCCATCTTCTTCTTCGTAGAAATACAAGGACTGGTTAGGTCTCAGCAGATGATCCACGCTGGATCCCAGCCAAAAACGGCCCGAATAGGTCAAAACAGAGGTGGAAAAGTCTATATCACCGGCCTTTTCCATGGGAACCAATTCGGCTGAAACGGGCGCGTTACCGCTTGCTGATATCTGGTCGTTCCAAAGCAATCTTTCAAAGTCAATGCCCCGTTCCGTGTAATTGAAATGCATACCTGGCCTTACATGCCAGTTTTCCGTGATACTGAAATCATAGGAGTACTGTAAACCAATGCTTGTAGTTGTTAACCGCCCGGTGCCTGCCACATCCTGAAAAACCAGTATGCCGATACCGCTTTTAAACTTTTCAATGTATTTATCGAATGATACCGAATAGGTCTGGTATCCATACTTAATTTCCGGCCATTGGTTGCGGTAATTGAAGGCAATGCGGTTTTTATCGGTCAATCCGGCGAAAGAAGGAGCCAGGTAGAGGTAGTTTGAATAAAATTGCGAGAACTGTGGATCCTGTGAAAATCCGCGGAAAAAGGATAAAATAAACGTCAGTATCAGGATAATCCTCATCATAATTACTTCCTGTTAATGCATCAGTGTAACATCACCCGACTGACCGAAGGTCTGACCCCCTGAATACTTGCCTTCCACCTTCCATACATAAACGTCCTGTTTGGCCATCTTACCATCGACATAACCATCCCATCCCGTATCCTTGTCAAAGCTTTCAAAAATAAGTTCTCCCCAGCGATTGAATACCATCAGGTGGTATTCTTCCACATGGTCAATGACCCCCGGTTTAAATACCCGGTTCTCCTCAATGGGTGATTCAGGTCGAAATACGTTCGGGAATACAATCCTTCCCGTTGGTTCAACCAGGACAGCGGTTTCAAGAACATAGAGATCATAGCAGTCATTGGCCGTCCAAACGTTCAGCGTGACATCATAATTCCCTTCCATGGTATACATATGGGTCGGGCTCATGTTGCTTGATCCTGTTCCATCCCCGAAGTCCCACAGATAAATGTCCCCGTTGTCCGACAAATTGAAAAAGTGCACTTCCTGGTCATTTACATAGACAAACCTCGGCGCGATTTCAAAATAAGCATTGGGAAGCACCCAAACATTATTCACAGTACTGTATGAATCTGTTCCTCCGTCACCCCAGGCTGTAAGTTTGATCTTATAGGTTCCGGGCTCATAATAGGTGTACTCTGGATTGGGTTTATTGGAAACAGCGCCGTCACCAAATTCCCACAGGAATGAGTTGGAGTATGATGAGGTGTTCTCGAACTGAATGGTCAGGGGCATACAACCTGGTTCAACAGGTTTAAACTCTGCCACAGGCGGATGAGGCAATATTTCAACACTCTGCCAGGTGCTGTCGGAACAATGCTCTCCTCTTACCACAAGTGTCACCAGGTAATCGGCCGGACCAGGATAAGTATGCGGGCCAGGATCACGTTCCGTAGAGACGATGTCGTCGCCAAACCGCCATTGATAGATCCAGTTCCCGGTTTGTGTGGTATTGGTAAAAAACACGGTCCTGTCGGGCATCATTTGCGATGGGGGATCAGCCGTAAAAGCTGCCTGGGGGGCAGGATGAACGATTATTTGTGTGTACCCGGTATCTTCACAGCCAAAAAATGAGGTGGATACAAGACTCACAAGAAATGCCGTATCCCTGTCCGTATGATTCTCAAAAGTGTGCATGATATTGAAATTGCCACCTTCCTGATTCCCGTCTCCAAAATCCCAGTAATAACTGAATCCTCCGGGAGTGGACGAAAGCAGTATATCCGCAGGGGCACAGGCCTTCTCGGGGTAGGTAACAATGGTCAATTCAGGATTCGGATATACTGTAATATAGTCATTGGAAGTATGTACGCATCCGTAAGCGCTGATGGCCGTTAGTCTTATATTGAAGTACTCTACCGATGATGACTGATTCACAAAATCATGGTAGGGATTTTCCTGGTTGCTGGTAAAACCATCTCCAAAATTCCATAAATAGCTTGTTGCGTTGTCCGACTGGTTGAAGAAACCTGCATGTACCGGACTACATCCGGGAACCGCATTGATGGTAAAGGACGACAATGGTGAATCGCTGTAAATGGTAATGGAATCAGATGCCTTACATCCATGGTTATCGGTAACCGTGAAAGTCAGATCATATTCGCCCCGTAAATAGGTGTTGAAGAATGGATTAACTATGTCTGTTTCCGAAAGTGGCAGGGTTTGCCCGCTCCAGGAATAGGTAGTGTAAATGCCAGATCCTCCGCTTACCACAGCATTTAAGGGCAGGTCCGTCCCAGCACAGACCAGGGTGTCCGCTGCCATGATCTGTGTCTGTGGATTGTCGTATACATTGACCTGGATCTTGTCCGAACTGTTATTGCCGTTGATATCACTTACCATTATTGAAACCCAGTATGCACCCGGATCCGGCGAATTGAAAACCGGGTTGGAGACATCTGTCGCTGACAGATACTGTGTGTCTCCGTCCCAGGCAAATGTATAAGAAGGGGTTCCTCCGGCAGGAATAACTGACAGCTGAAGGTCGTTACCTGCGCAGGCGTCTTCCAGGGTGGTGTTGATGTTCAAAACAATCACATCCGCTTTCACCTCAACGGGTTTTATAGCCGGAGGCCCGACACAACCGACGCTGTTGGTCTCCGTGACCATGAGATTGTAATTGCCTATGTTGGGGAATTCGACAATTACGAAATTCTGATTCTCCAGTAATAGATTTATTCCCGGTGGTATGGACCAGTCATATGTTGAACCCGGTTGATAATTCACCGAATAGATAACATTGGTCTGGTTGATCCCCACAAGCGAAGGACCTATTATTGAATTAGCGGCAGGAACAGGAAGAACAGCAACCACTACTTCTTTCCTGCTGCTTTCACAACCGGTTGATTCATTGTAACTCGAAACATAATATCTTTTTGTTGCCGTGAGATAATTCGTCAGGTATGTATTTCCCTGCATCAGAAGATTTCCGCCGGTAAGACTGTCATACCATCTGCTTATGGTACCATTGTTGCCGGGTGTGGAAAACAGGTACACGGAATCGGGACCGCATTGGGTAACATCAACAGCATCCGGAAATTCCGGAATTGGATTGATCTGGGCCACTACCCGGGTTCTCGGACTTGCGCAACCTGTTGTGGAATTGATTGTCGAAACCCAGTAAGAAGCAGAAGTGGTGAGATAGGGTGTTCGATATATCAATGCGGTATCAAGCATGGTTCCACCAACCGGGGCATCATACCAGCGGTTGCCGGTACCGTTGTTCCCGATGGAAGAAACCAGATCCACTGCTCCTTCACCACATCGGCTTGCATTAATGATAACCGGCACATCCGGTATTATATCGATCCTTGCTGTGACCTGTATCCTGCTGCTTTCACAACCAGTGCTGTCATTATAACTGCTGACCCAATAAGATACAGGACCCGACAATACCGGTGTGGTATAGGATTCCGCCTGCGCGATCATATTGCCACCGGTTGATGCATCATACCACCGGTTGGTGGTGCCAGCGTTCCCGATGGTTGCCGTAAGGGTAACGCTTGCATTTCCGCAATGCTGGATATCTGAAACATCAGGGTTATCGGGTATCTCATGAATCATCACCTGAACACGCCTGCGGTTGCTTTCACACCCGGTGGTATAGTCATAACTGGCCACCCAGTAGTCAGCATCTGCTGACAGGGATGGTGTGGTATAATTAATACTCTCTGACAGCACGGTTCCACCCGTGGCATTTTCATACCAGCGATTGATGTCTCCGTTGGTTCCAAGGGTCGATGTCAGCAAAACAGATCCCGGACCGCACCTTTCAGCATCAGTTGCTGCAGGAATTCCCGGGGAGGGTTTGTAAAACAGGTCAACAGTATCACTACTCGGAGGGCATGATCCGCTCGTAATGCGCCATTCGAAAGAATAAAGACCTTCCTGCCCGGGATGGATGGTTGCGAATACTGCTCTTGCATGTTCATCTGGCATAAAGGAAACCGGTCCTGATCCGCTAATCTTACGCCATGTGCCGGTACCAATCCCCGGATCGTTACCCTCAAGGGCTGCGGTAGCACCACAGACTGTATCGGCAGGACCTGCATCAGCCGGAGGAACCGGCATTCCAAAATCAACCTGTATGGTGTCGGAGGTTGTGCAACTGCCATTTACTATCGTCCAGGCAAACGCATAAATACCCTCGTTCCCGGATAAAATCTGCACTGTCGCATTGGGATTGCCGGCACCTGGATTAAATACCGGCGGGGTTCCCGAAGGATTGGTCACAACATACCAGTTACCGGTCCCAACTGTGGCATTATTGGCTCCGAGGGGTGCTGTAACAGAACTGCAAAGATTCTGATCCAGGCCGGCAAACGCAGGTGCGGGTGCAGCATCACGCGTAATGATGACATTATCATGGCTTCCCGGGCATATGCCATACCGGCTTACAACATTCCACCGGAATTCATTGCTTCCAAATGATAAATTCGAGACCAGGGAAACCGGATCGTGTATATCTGACATTATGCCTCCGCCAGATACTACATTCCAGGTTCCCGTTCCTCCATTACTGGCAGGAAGGGCGTCCATATTCACTGCCAGAGAATCACATACACCCCGGTCGGGTCCTGCATATGCGGGATCAGGAGTCAGGTCGCGCAATATTGCAACTGTATCGCTTGTTGTAATACAGGCTCCGTAACGGCTTGTTATTGTCCATGCGAGTTTGCTCAATCCGCCTGATAAATCCGAAGCCTGCGCAAACCGATCATGTGTATCACTGAAATCTGCATGCCCCGTTGCAACCGACCAGGTTCCCCTTCCGTTGTTGGTGGGTGCATTGCCATGCAGGGAAGCTATGCTTGTATTGCAAAATGCCTGGTCTAAACCCGCTGATGCCGGATCAGGCTGGAGATCTCTGGTTATGATTACTTCATCAACCGATACGCAGGGACCGTTTGTTATGGTCCATCTGAAAAGATTGGGACCGGACGCCAGGTTGTGTACAAAGGTACCTGGATTACCCGGATTGGCAATTACAGCACTGCCGGAGGTTGTCCATGACCCGATACCGATCACGGGTACATTGCCATTGAGCAGGTACTGACTATCGCATATCACATCATCAGCACCGGCATCAGGAGCGGGTGCGGGTGTATCAAATATCCTGAAGGTAATTTTGCTGGGTGCGCTAGCACATGCTCCGATGCTCTCGGTTACCCAGAAGGAATAACTGCCTCCCGTTGAATTGTCGATAAAGGTTGGTGCGCCAGTAGGATCGAAACTGTTGCCAGTATGGATATGATTGGTCAATAAGGAATCGGTGTACCAGTTGACCTGTCCACCTGAAGTCGCCAATGTAAGGTTTATGGGACTACCTGCGCAAAACTCCAGAGAAGGATTGGTAATCACAGGCGGTGTGGTGATAATTTCGATCAGCGCTGTTGTTGTAATGGGATCATTGTCTCCATCGATTAAGTCAGAGGGTGGAATGGCATCAAAAGGATTCCTGTCATAAGGATTGCAGATATTCCAGTTCCGGAGTGTGATCTCAAAAATATCTCCGGCGATTCCGCCGGCTGGTGCGCTTATGGGCCATGAAATCTCAGTCGGACCGTCTGCCGGTATGGGTATTTCCACAATGGGCCCGGATACGGGCGGTAATGAATTGCCGGCCGCATCCGTCATTTGGAATACGTTCCCAAGCGGATCGCGGATGGTAACATTGGGAATGCGGTCACCGCCAATGGTGGTTGTACCGTAAATAAACTGAACCCAGCGTGTAATCCGGTTGGGCTTATCGGGTTCAATATTGATATTGCAGTTAAAGGTGGAATTGTCTGTAAATCTTACATCAATAATATCCTCCCCCTCACAGAACTGGGCCACCACCGGATCTGTGATGATCACCGCGCCATTTTGATTGTCCCTGGCCCATGCGCTGAATGTTTGTTCCTGCCGGCTGCTGCTGACGCACTGCACTCCGTCATAAATCACATAAGCTTCCGCAGTGTAACTGCATTGGTCTGCCGGAGGATAGATATGGGATGCGGTAGCTGTAAAAATAGTGTCCCCCTGGGAAATCGCAGGTACAACAGAAGTGGCACCTGTTCCATCGTTCCATACATAAAGAATTTGAACACGGGAAGGATCAACCGGTAGGATAAACTTGTAGCGTACGTCCATGTTCAGGTTAACAGGGGCACAAACGCTTCCGGCTACTTGTCCGCTGTAATTGTCGGTGATCAGTGCGCACTGACCGGTAACCTTTGGCGAAAACAAGCTTACTAATAACGATGTTACGGTGAGTAGTTTTGTTAATGTGCCCCTCATACCTGTTGCTTAATAATTGCGTTGCCTGACAGATCCAGTAATTATTTCAATGCATCTCCCTCCTCTTGCCATCAGGGCTATTGCCCGGTATAAGTCATGCCTTATCTATACTCTGAAATCATCTGAACATAGTAAGGTGGTATACGCATTTTTTGACGAATGGTTTCAAACAGTGGATGAATGCGGTATTTGCCGTGATGAACGCAATTATTTGACCATGGGAAAGATACCGGAAACTTTTTGGTTTGTCATTTGTTAAACAAAGCATAAAAAACCCATGCGACATGCGGTGATTTATGCAGGAATTTCGTATTAACCTCTTAATAATAAGTAATATGGATTTATCGCAGATCAATTACCTGGCCGTTCTGGCAGCGGCTTTATCAAGCTTTGTGATCGGTTTTCTCTGGTACGCACCCTTTTCTTTCGCAAACGTTTGGATGAGAGAAGCCGGGCTTTCTGAAGAAAAAATCAAGCAAACCAGCATGGTTAAAACATTTGGCCTTACTTTCCTCCTGGCGCTTATCATTTGCTTCAATCTGGCTGCTTTCCTTGGACCGGATGCCGGCCTTGTTTGGGGCATAACTGCCGGAGCATTGGCAGGGATCGGCTGGGCAGCCGCTTCACTTGGCACGATTTATCTGTTCGAAGGCAGATCTTTCAAGCTCTTTCTGATTAACGCCGGTTACCTGGCTGTAAATTATGCCGTGGCAGGAGGAATTATAGGTGTCTGGCAGTAAACAGCTGTGAATCAAGGCTTATATGCGTACAATCACTTGAAGGCCTAATCCCTGTAGAGATGAAAAAAACCTTTATAGGTTTTACTTGTAATCAACCCTGATTCCTCCGTGAAAACATAGAGAGCCTTTATTACATAAAAATATACTCCTTCGGGTGCATCCCGGTTTGAATTCCTGACTCTTCCGTCCCATCCGTGCCAATCCCTGATGTTTCCCTCATAATCATGTACTTTGATCCCTGCCCGGTCGAAAATCGCTATCTCAATGCTGAGAACTGAAACATCCTCACTGCGGAAAACATTATTGCTGTTTTCCAGTGAAATCACATCATTGTCACCATCGTTGTTCGGTGTAAAAACATTGGGGAGGACAAATTGCGAATTGACAAGCTCAACTTCAGCGGATATGGAATCAAGACACTCGTAAGGAATTGCAGATTTGGTAGTCAGAACAACCTTGTAAATCCCGGGTTTTTTGAATTCATGAACTATTGTCAACGTGTCGGCTCCGGATGAAATCATCTCCCCATCTCCAAAATCGATCTCATAACCTGATAAATTACGGGAACCGGATACGTCAAACCGGTACTTTCCGGGTGCAGAAAAAATGTCATCGTTATAATAGCTTCCGTAGTTCTTCGCGGGGTATTCCAGTTCATCTCCCAGATTCACGTATTCAGGCACCGCCAATACTGCTTTGGACTGGATGGACTCATAAAACACCGAATCGGATCGTCTGAGTCCAAAAGGATCACTCAGCGTAAGGATGTACCATGTATCTTCTGACGGAGGACTGTTTACCCTGGTGATCAGTCGGCTTGATGGTGTGACAGCTTCCGGATTATTGGTGCTCCAACGGATGGTATAATTCACCGAAACATTGATCCTGGCCTTTGTGTCAGGATTGAAGTAAAATAGCGCAATCCTGGTTGTATCAGCTCTCAGGTCGATGGATGAGCAATTGTAATAACCGAATAGAAGCTTATCTTCCTCGTCCTTGTTCGTAATCGTAACATCAAGATCATTGACCAGGAGCCATGCCCGGAATACCTGGCTGCTGGCTCCCTTGGTCATGATTACCCGGTACCCTGATGACACTGTTATGGTATCAATTGCTGAGAACCATCCGCTCGATGCACCGGGAATGGATTTATAGGAACCGGCCACCGGATCGTAAACCGACCATTGAAAGGACCATCCTGATAACCTGTCGACTGAAACAGCAACCAGGGAAACTGACATTGCCACCCCAAATGAAGATTTATTGAAAATAAAAACTTCATCCGTTCCGCCTGGCGGATTATAGGACGCAGCGAATGAATCACTTGCTTCCGGGGCAAAAATCTGCGCAGCCAGATTTACGGTAAGGAGTGTGATGGCAAAACAGAAAGTCAGAATTCTTTTAGAGAACATCCAAAACGGGGATTTTTCTACAATGCTAACTAAAAAAAACCATAATTATTATTGATCAAAACCAAATTAACCACATTGAAGATAAATCAATTATTTTTGCAAACAAAACCTAAAAATATGGCTGCTCCTTATATCCTAAGCGAAACTCCATGGAAAACCGTTCAGAATGAGCAATACACGATGGTAATCCTTCCCTGGGGCGCTACTGAAGCCCACAATTACCATCTGCCTTTCGGTACCGACAGCATCGAAACTGAATATATTGCCAGAAAATCCTGTATGAAGGCCTGGGAAAAAGGAGTGCACTCAGTTGTTTTGCCGGTAATACCTTTCGGTGTAAATACCAGCCAGCTTGACATTTACATGACCATGAACCTGAACCCCACGACACAGCTTAAAATTCTCAGGGATATTCTCATGTGCCTTTCAAACCACGGCATTTCAAAACTGATTGTATTTAATGGGCATGGCGGCAACGATTTTAAAGCGCTGATCCGTGAGCTTCAGCCTGAGTTTCCGGAAATATTCATCGTGCAGCTGAACTGGTATGAAGTGGTGCCCCTGGATCAGTTTTTCGAAGAAGCCGGGGATCATGCCAATGAAATGGAAACCAGTGTCATGATGCATATTGTGCCGGAGCTGGTGCTTCCGTTAACAGAAGCGGGGACCGGAAAAGCAAAGGTACCGCGTTTTGCAGCAAGAAAGGAAGGCTGGGTCTGGTTTCCGAGGGCATGGACCCAGGTGACCCAAGACACCGGCATTGGAAATCCTAAAAAGGCTTCTGCAGAAAAAGGGCGGAAATACCTCGAGGCAATAACCGAGCAAATAGCGGACTTTTTGGTGGAATTGGATAGGACCGGGCCGGATGAGATATATCAGTAACGAGTGATGAGTAATGAGTAATGAGCGAGACTTGAGCATGGGCAAGGAAGTCATGCCCCAAACCCAATCCCAAAACCCACTCATCCCTCATCACTCATCACTCATTATTCGTTACAATTCAAACAATCCCTCCGGTGCCTCAATCACTATCATCTTCTCCTTATCATTGATCTCAAGAATGATATCCTCATGCACAGGTACCAGGTACTCACGTCCTTCATGATATACCTGCAAAAGCGGATTACTTGCTTTACCAGTGATTTCTCCCGCGGTTCCTGCAAAACCCGTATGCAGATCTTTAACCTTGTAACCCGAAAGCTTTGGAATTCCGGAAAGCATTTTCCTTTTGCGCTTAACCTGGCCGGACAAAACATAAACATTTGATCCCGTCAGTTCTTTTAAACCGGTCTCTGATTGAATCCCTTCTAATTTAAGTATTATGCTGTCTGCAGATCTTTCCTGAAAACTCTCCATAAAAAAAGGAACCAGCAATCCGTCTATTTCAACGAATACTGATCCCCTTTTTTTGATGTCTTCTGCTTTTAGATCCTTCAGCCAAATCAGAGCCGAACCCTTTGTGCCATGCGGCTTAGTCAGAGTGCCCAACAGTATGCAATTGTCCTTTGTAATCATCAGAACACTTTACCGTTCAACAAAACTGCGGTACCGATGCCGGGATGTTCCGGTTCTGAAAAATCCTGCCGAATCAGGCTTCTGTGTTTTCAGCCGGTTTTTCCGGTGTAGTCTTTTTTGGCTTTTCTGCTGCTGGTTTCTTGGCCGGTTCTTCAGCTGCTACCGGTTCTTCAACTGCCGTTGCGGCTTCTTCTGCAACTGCCGGTTCTTCAACTACAGCTGCGGCTGCTTCTTCAACTGCTGGTTCTTCAACTGCCGCTGCCACTGCTTCTGCACCTGCCTCTTCTGCTGCTACAGGTTCTTCAACTGCCGCTGCTTCTGCAACTGCTTCTTCTTCTTCTGCTGCTGCTTCAGCAACCGCCTCTTCAGATTCTGCTTTCAGCTTTTTGGCAACTTCCAGAGCCTTGGCTTCTTTCACCTTGGTTTCAGCTTCAAGTCTTTTCCTAATTTCGTCGGTCTTACCTTTTGAAATCTTGTCAACCTGAGCTTTTAACTTGGATTCTTTCTCGCTTAGCCATTTCTGGTAACGCGATTCAGCTTCTTCTAAGGGAAAAGCACCTTTTTTACTTCCTTCGAGGAGATGCTTTTTCATCATAACACCTTTTTCTGATAAAATAGCCCTACAGGTGTCGGTAGGTTGAGCGCCCTTTTGTAACCAATCTAATGCTCTATCAAAATTTAATTCAATAGTAGCAGGATTAGTCTGGGGATTGTATAAACCAATCCTTTCAACAAATTTACCATCACGTGGCGCCCTGCTATCTGCTACCACAATGTGGTAGTAAGGCAACTTTTTGCGGCCTTTTTTCGATAATCTGATCTTTACGGGCATACAATAAATTAAATAATAAACCTACTTTAAATTTGAGCTTGCAAATGTATAATTTTTTTTAAAAATTTTTCCGTATTGAAAAATTAATTATTTTTGTCGCTCTTTTAAAAAACACTTGCGAAATTAGAATTATATCATAAAATACAATGGCAAATCATAAGTCATCAGAGAAAAGGATCAGACAGGACGTGGCCCGTAAGGATAATAACAAGTATTATGCAAAAAGTACCCGGAACGCGTTGAAAGAACTTCGTTCAACTACTGATAAGCCCGCTGCCTCCAAGCTTTTACCCAAGGTAAGTTCAATGCTTGATAAGCTGGCCAAAAAGAATATCATTCATCCCAATAAAGCAGCCAACCTGAAATCAGAAATATCAAAACAGGTCAACCGCTTAGCCTGAAGCTTTATATAGTAACAGAAGAAATAGTAAGACCCCGTGGAAATCCATCGGGGTCTTTTGCATTTATGAAAGAAAATGATACCTTTCATAAAAATAGTTATAGGAAATGGATGACTACACAAATCTCAGTATCAGAAACTGGGCCTTGGAAGATCGCCCGCGTGAAAAAATGATTACCAAAGGCATTCAAAGCCTAAGTGACAGCGAGTTAATAGCTCTCTTAATAGGATCGGGGACCAGAAAAGCCTCGGCCGTTGAACTTGCGCGGCAGGTTTTGAACAAAGCCGGGAATAATTTGGATAAGCTTGGAAAATTCTCCATTTCAGATTTGAAGAAATTAAAAGGCATTGGTGAGGCAAGGGCTACATCCATTGTTGCTGCCTTTGAGCTGGGGAGGAGAAGGAAACTGACCGAGCCGCCCGAAGCCGATAAAATAACTGGAAGCGCCGATGTCTTTAACATGATTTACCCTGTGCTTTCGGATCTTTCCCACGAAGAATTCTGGGTCCTGATCCTGAACCGTTCCAACCGGGTTATTGAAAAGCGCCGTATCAGCCAGGGAGGAATTACCGGAACAGTCACCGACATCCGGATGATCCTAAAAATGGCTCTTGAGAACCTGGCTACCTCCCTCATTCTTTGCCACAATCATCCGTCCGGCAATCTTCAACCCAGTGATGCTGACATTTCTGTCACGCGCCGTTTGAAAGAGTCCGCGTCCTTAATGGATATTACCCTGCTTGATCACATTATCGTGGCAGGAAAGAAATATTTCAGTTTCGCAGATGATAATCTGATTTAGGCAGTGCTGTTTTTTTCTTAATAATGCTTTTCCTGATGGCCATATTCTTTTTGAAAAACAGCGAAATTGATTTGAATGCGTGGGACAAATGCATAGCCGGATCATTTAACAGCAGCATTTGTGCTTTTTCCTGGTTTCTTGACCTCATCTGTGAAGACTGGGGAGCCCTGGTGGAGGACGATTACGAATCCGTCATGCCACTGATCCTGCAGCGCTTTTTGGGGAAAGAGATTATTGGACTGCCCTACTTCGCTTATGATCTGGGAATATTCTCCAATCATCCGATAACTCCTGATAAAACCCGGGTTTTTATTGAGGCTGTTCCTCCAGTTTTCAGTTATTACCGGATTATGCTCAACAAATACAATCCGCTGGACTGCAAAGGTTGCACAACCATTTTGCATAAACGCTTTGAACTCGATCTGATACTGCCCTATTTCAAATTAACTGCAGGTTATACGCCTGATTTGTCGCGCAGGCTCAATATAACCATGGCAAACGGATATTACTTATCTCCGGGATTATCGCCCAATGAAATGATAAGTTTGATTGACAAGAATAGAATACCGGCCCCTCGGATAATAAAAAAGCATAATTACAGGCTTTTACGTACTGTTATGGCCGGACTGATCCAACATAATTCGGGCGAATTATATGGCCTGTTTGACCGGTACAACGAAATTTCCTCGGTTGCACTGGTAGCATGGATGAATAATAGGATCAACCTTGTTTTTCAGGCAACTGCACCCGATAAAATCAAGGATTTCCCGGACTTGTTTTTGATAGACCGTATCATTGATAAATATTCTGAAACCAATACAACTCTCTTGTTTGATTCCGGCTTTATCATGAATTACCCCGTATTGTTTAAAGAATTTGGCGCGAGAGAGACCACCAGCATTGAAGTTTTTAAGAATAAGCTGACATTCCCATGCAACCTGCTCATCCATTACCGGATTTTCAACACCTGCTTGTCGTCTTCGCAATACTCCAGCAATTGAATCATGGTTTTGCCCAGGACGGGATGCACAACTTCGGGCGCAATTTCGGCCAGTGGAACCAGCACAAACCTGCGTAAGGGAATTAACGGATGCGGGATTTTAAGTTTTTCCGTTGAATGGATTTTATCATCAAACAACAGTATATCCATATCAAGCAAACGGGGAGCATATCGTTCAGTTGGGCGGATACGTCCGCACAATTGTTCAATTTTCTGAATCTCACCCAGCAGTTCGTCAGGATCCAGCCTGGTGACCATTTTAACCGCCTGATTATAGAAATTCACTTCATTCGAACATCCCCATGGTTCTGTTTCATACAGGGATGATACAGCAATGATCTTGCCCGGCAATGATTTCAGGAGATGTATCGCCTTTCTCAGGTTGGCTTTTCGCGGGCCTGCGTTACTTCCGAGAGACAATAAGACCTGATGCATAAGATATTGTTGTTTTGTAAAATTAGGGGAATTCCTGTTATTTCATTAATATTGTTGGGTCATAATAGTTATATCCATAAAAACATGAAAAGCTTTTTTAAATATTTGCTGGCAAGCATTCTGGGCGTTTTAATCGCTGTTGTTATCCTGTTCTTCATTTCCATGGGCGTCATTACTGCTCTCGTCAGCTCCCAGGACAAACCTGTTGACATCAAGTCCAAAACCATCCTGATGCTGAAATTGGATCAGCCCATTAACGACAGGAAATCACCCTTACCCATGCTGGTGGTAAATCTGACCAGCCTGGGAGCTGATAATGCGATAGGTCTGAATGATATTCTCGATAACATTGCCAAAGCCGGTCAGGATGAAAATATCAGTGGTATATACCTGGAGTTATCCGGTTTACAGACTGGTATTGCCACTATCGAGGAAATCCGCAATGCACTTGCTGATTTTAAGAAAAAGGGCAAATTTGTCATCGCTTACAGCGATACCTATACCCAGGGCTCCTATTATCTTGCCTCTGTATCTGATAAAATATATCTAAATCCCGAGGGCTCAGTTAACCTGATTGGATTGAGTGCCGAGATCATGTTTTACAAAAAGGCCCTGGAAAAGCTGGATATCAAGCCGGAAATCATCCGGCATGGAAAATTCAAAAGTGCCGTAGAACCTTTCATGTACGATAAGATGAGCCCGGAAAACAGGGAACAGATCCGGACGTATGTGGGTTCCATCTGGGATCACATGGTGGAGCAAATGGCTTCCAGCCGCAATATTACTGTTGAAAAAATGAACACCTTCGCAGACAGCCTGTTGATGTGGAACAATTCTTCGGCTATTGCTTACGGGATTATTGACAGAGCCCTGTATAAGGATCAGGTGCTGGATACTCTGGTACATCTTACCCGGGTTGATAAAATTAAAGATCTGAATTTCATTACGCATCATAAATATCTGCGGGTCCCGGAAACCAGCGACGGCAAAGGCTATTCACGCAACAAAATTGCCGTTATTTATGCCGAGGGGGATATTGTTACCGGCGAACAATCCGATGGCTTTATCGGTTCAGCAAAAATAGCAAGGACGATTCGTGAGGCCAGGCAGGATTCTACCATAAAAGCCATTGTATTCCGGGTGAATTCACCCGGAGGAAGTGCTCTTGCCTCGGAAGTGATCTACCGTGAATTATACCTGGCCCACCAGACAAAACCCGTGATTGCATCCATGGGAGACGTGGCGGCCTCGGGAGGTTACTATGTTGTGGCCGCAGCCGATACCATCGTGGCCAGTCCCAACACAATAACAGGATCGATTGGCGTTTTCGGACTGCTGGTGGATGCCGGTGATTTTCTCGAAAACAAGCTGGGGATAACTGTGGATGTTGAAAACACCAATGCCTATTCTGATTTCCCGTCTGTATACAGACCCCTTTCCGTACCCGAAAGGCTTACATTACAAAAGATGATTGACGGAACCTATTCAACCTTTGTTACCCGGGTATCCGATGGCCGGAGCCTGCCCTGGGACCAGGTTGACAAGATCGCTGAAGGCAGGGTATGGAGTGGTAAAAACGCCCTGGAGCTGGGACTAATTGACACTTTGGGCGGATTGACCACTGCCATCGAAATTGCAGCAAAAAAAGCCAAACTTGATCATTATCGCCTTTTAGAGCTTCCTAAGCTTGAAGATCCCATTGATCAGATTATGAAGGAACTTTCGGGCAATGTAAAAGAACGTTTTCTGCGGAATGAATTATCAGGTCATTATAAACAATACAGGCTGGTTAAGCAGGTGTTGCAAAGCGATAAAATTCAGGCCCGCCTTCCTTATGATTTAAATATACATTAAACGGATTTTTAAATATGCCGGGTCACAGGCAAATAGCACGTCCTGTATTATTGCCCCTGTCCTTCTTGTATGGTTTGATTGTTCAGGCCAGGAATCTTCTTTTTGATTTGCGGATCCTCCGGTCAACCCGCTTCAAATTGCCTGTAATAGCTGTTGGAAATATTACCGTTGGCGGTACCGGAAAAACGCCTCATGTGGAATACCTGATCAGGTTGCTGAGTCAAGAATACAAAATTGCCGTTCTCAGCCGGGGCTATAAAAGAAAAACCAGGCATTTTATCCTGGCAACCACAAAATCAGGTGTAACGGATATTGGGGATGAGCCCCGTCAGATGAAACTGAAATTCCCGGATGTTCATGTAGCAGTCGAAAACAAGCGGGTCAAAGGGATACGAACCCTTATTGAAAGCATCCATAAACTGGATGTCATCATTCTGGATGATGCTTTTCAGCACCGTCATATCCGTCCCGGGCTGTCGGTTTTGCTGGTTGATTACAACCGTCCCATTTTCTCCGACGTACTGCTTCCTGCCGGCAACCTGAGAGAACCGTGGCACAATGCCAGGCGGGCCGATATAATCATTGTCACGAAATGTCCCAACAATCTTTCAGTGCCGGAAAGATCGGATTTCATTGCCGGCCTGAGCATGCAGAAAGAGCAGGAGGTTTTTTTTACATGCTATACCTATGGGGATCCCTTGCCGGTATTCCCGGACAGGCATGGCTTGCAGGATCCGGTTCCCTACCGGTTCTTTCGCAAATTAAAGACAGGGGTGATGCTGGTGACGGGAATTGCCAGCCCCAAGCCATTAAGAGACTTTCTTGAACAATACCTGACTGTTGAGGATGAACTCGTTTTCGATGATCACCATAATTTCGATCTCGATGACATCCGGAACATTAAAAACCGGTTTAATACCATGGAACGATTGGAGAAGTGCATCATGGTAACTGAAAAAGATGCAGTCCGGCTTCAGGAACTTGACATTTCTGATAAGAACTTTCGCAAATCATTTTATTATATACCGGTTGAAGTAAAATTCCTGGCAAAGGGCGAAAAGCCGTTTATTAAAAAAATATTCAAATATTTGAAAAAGGCTTGATTGTAATTAATCTGCAAACATGATCGCACCTGAATACAACATCGGAATAGTTTTAAGTGGCGGCGCAGCCAGAGGATTTACACACCTGGGTGTATTAAAGGCATTGGAGGAATTTGGCATGAAACCCGATATCATTTCTGGCGTAAGTGCCGGTGCTATTGCCGGAGTATTGTATGCCGACGGATATTCCCCCGAAGAAATTATGCAGATCTATTCGCACAAAAGCATCTTTGAGTTAGTGCAAATGACTGTTCCGAAAACTGGTTTCTTTAAGCCCACCGGGTTGAAGGAAACTTTAATCAAGAACCTTCGCGCCACTACATTTGATAAATTAAAAATACCTCTTGTCGTAACGGCTACCAACATTATTGCAGGGAAAAGCGAATATTTCAGAGAGGGTAACCTGATTGACGCTATTCTGGCCTCATCCTGTGTTCCTGTGATATTTGAAGCTGTCATGATCAACAATATCCCTTATGTTGACGGAGCCATCATGAATAATTTTCCGGTTGAACCTCTGGTTGGTCAATGCAAGAAGCTTATTGGCGTGTACATCAATCCGACCGGAGAGATTGATCAACTGAAAGGAATGATCCAAATTGCTGACCGTGCTTTTCACCTGGCCATCGCTTCGGAAATGAGACCCAAGCAGCACCTGTTGGACATCTTTATCGAACCTGAAGAAATCACAAATTACAGCCGGACTGACCTCAATAAAGCGCCGGAATTGTTTGAGATGGGGTACAGGAAGACCGTGGAAATCCTAAAAAGGGACGAGGGACGAGGGACAAGGGACAGGTAAGATAACTCGTCCCTTGTCCCTTGTCCCTATTCCACGCCTCTTACCCTCATCCTCAGCGTATATACCGAAGTCCCTGCCGTAATAAAAAGCATTTTCCTGTTCCTACCGCCAAAGCATATATTGGAAGGATTTTCCGGAAGTTCAATCTCACTGATCTTTTCTCCTGCCGGATTAAAAATGAGCACTTTTCCGAAAGTTAAATAAACATTACCCTGATTGTCAACCGTCATGCCATCGGAACCAGCAGACGCAAAGCGGGTTTTGTTGCCCAGCGATCCATCCGGATGAATGTTATATTTCCAGGTTATGCTTCCCTGAATATCCGCAATAAATAAGAATTTACCATCAGGCGTGCCAACAATACCATTGGGTTGCTTCAGATCATCGACAACCCTGATCAGCTCTCCCGTGGGTTTCAGGTAATAAACAGCCTGGATATCTTGTTCCTGCTTATGTTCTGCCTTCCAATAATCACGGCGATAATAAGGATCCGTAAAATAAATACCCCCCTGTTTATCCTGCCAGAGATCATTTGGGCCATTCAGATGCCTTCCCTGATAACCTTTGTCGTGTAAAACGCTCATGTCACCCGATGGAGTAAATTTCACAAGCCGGTTGTTTAAATCGGCGCAAGCCAGAAGGTTCCCATCCTGGCCGAACCAGGTCCCGTTTGATCTTTCACAACCCTCTTTAAATAGGCTTATTCCCTCTTTTTCATCCCAGATATATATCCGGTCATTGGGCTGATCGGTAAAGAATACCCGTCCGTCGCGCGCTACGGATGATCCTTCGGTAAATGAATAACCGGAACCCACTTTCTGAATTTCTGCGTTTTTGGCGACCAATGAAGGAACTGAATTCTGGGCATGGATTCCTGATAAAGAAATAAGAAATAAGATGTAACCGGGTAGTTTATGCATGAATTTTTTTATAAAAATAGGAAGAAACCTTATATTTATTGTTCACTCCTAATGACAACTGTCATGAAAAAACTTTCGTTGTTCTGCTTCTTAACTCTACTTTATTGGACAGGCCTGATCTCGCAGCAACCCGGCAATTACAAAAACTTCACTGTGGCAGTCTATGCCCGTGCCTATGAAGTTCGTGAAATGGCCGATCTGGAAAAACTCGAAACAAACTGGAACAAAATCACCGGACAACTGAAGGTAGGGAAGATTTACCTCGAAACCCACCGGGATAAGATTATTGTGGACGAGAAAACCCTGGCAGCCGCTAAAAAATTCTTCACTTCGCGTGGCATTCAGGTGGCAGGTGGTATCACCTATACCATGGATGAAAGGAATCATTTCGAAACCTTTTGTTATTCCAATCCCGAACACCGGCAAAAAGCCAGGGAGATCTCGGAATATACAGCCCGCCATTTTGATGAATTCATACTGGATGATTTCTTCTTCACCAGCTGTAAATGTGATTTATGCATCAAAGCCAAGGGTGATCTCAGCTGGACGGATTACAGGCTGAAACTGATGACTGAGGCTGCACGTGAACTTATCATCAATCCGGCCAAAGCAGTGAATCCCAAAGTCAAAGTGGTGATCAAGTATCCCAACTGGTATGAGCACTTTCAGGGTCTTGGTTTCAATCTCGAAACCGAATCCGGAATGTTCGATGGCATTTATACAGGCACCGAAACCCGTGATCCGGTGACTACGGCACAACATCTTCAGCAGTATGAAGGCTACCTGATCTTTCGGTATTTTGAAAACATTGCTCCCGGTCGTAACGGCGGTGGCTGGGTTGATCCGTTCGCTTCACTTAATATTGACCGGTATGCCGAGCAATTGTGGCTTACCCTTTTTGCCAAAGCGCCTGAAATCACCCTGTTTGATTACCAGCAGATACAAACTGCCGTCAGGCCAGAACTCCGTGCTTCCTGGCAGGATGCCAACGTGAAACTTCCAGCCACCTTTGCGGATGCAGCCGGCCAAACTTTCGAACAGGTGGATCAATTCGTTCATAAACTCGGCAATCCCGTCGGCATTAAAAGTTACCGGCCCTTTCATGCTACAGGTGAGGATTTTTTGCAGAATTACCTGGGCATGATCGGCATTCCCATGGATATTCAGCCAACTTTCCCGGCTGATCCCAAAAATATCATCCTTACCGAATCGGCTCGTTTTGATCCGCATATTGTTCAAAAAATAAAAGAACGCTTGCAGTCCGGCAGGAACGTAATGATTACCTCCGGTTTGCTCAGGGCCTTACAGGGAAAGGGGATTGAGGATATCGTTGAACTGAGGTATACCGACAGAAAAGCACTGGTGAATAATTTCATGACCGGTTGGGGACCCTTCGTTCAATCAAAGGATGCTATCCTGATCCCCATGATTGATTACCTTACAAACGATTCCTGGGAAGATATCTCCGCGGTCAGCGGTACTTCAGGCTGGCCTATCCTGCACATGGCGCAATATTCAAAAGCATACCTTTACATACTGACCATACCGGATAACTTCTCCGATCTTTACCGGTACCCTGCAGAAGTGCTCAACCGTATACGCGCCATTGTTACACAGGATGTTCCGGTAAGGCTGGAGGGTCCTTCTCAGGTGAGCCTGTTTTGTTACGACAATGGTGCTTTTATTGTTGAATCATTCCTGCCGGAACCGGTAACCGTAAAAGTTACAGTTACCGGCGAGGTAAAAGGGTTGACTGATATGGTGTCCGGGGAATCCCTGACTGGAACTGCCGGAAATAATCCTTTTATCTGGGGAAGGGAAAGAAGTACATGCAAAATGTTTGAGATTGTGCTGAAACCTCATTCCTATAGGGTATTCGGAACAAAGTAAATGGAACATGCAATTCCTGACATACGGATTTCAGGTAAAAGTAAAGAACGGCCCTTGGGGTAAAAAACATAACCAACTTAATGACAGGTCGATAAAAATTATATCTTTATATTGCATAAATTACTAAATTAAAATCCCTTGACCCATGAACCCAATTAAAAAAACCGCATTATTCAATGCAAGTTGCGTTGCATTGGTAGTTACAGCACTGGCATTTGCCACCAGAGGTTCCTTTGTTGAAATCTGGACAAAAGAATTTAACCTGACCCATACCCAGGTGGGCTGGATTGTCGGAACGGCGTTTTGGGGATTTACATTGGCCATGATCTTTGGCGGGCCACTGGTAGATGTTATTGGTATCGGCCGTATTATTTCCATTGCCTTTGTCTGTCATGTTATCGGTATTGTCATGACAATTCTGGCTTCCGGATTTTGGACCCTGTTTATCTCTACACTATTTGTAGGCATTGCCAACGGAAGTGTGGAAGCTGCCTGCAATCCTCTTATTACCAGTATGTACACGGAGGAAAAAACCCGTCGGCTGAATCGTTTTCATGCCTGGTTTCCAACGGGTATTGTCATAGGTGGATTGATGGTATATTTTCTTACCAAACTGGGTATTGCCGATTGGCGGTTTTCGATGGGAGCCATGCTCATTCCAACGCTTTGGTATGGCATATGGTTCTTAAACAAGGAATTCCCAAAAACCGAACGTGTTGTTTCGGGTTTTACCTATAAGGAAATGTTAAAATCATGCGTCAGTCCCTTGTTTATTTTTATTGCCTGTTGTATGATCCTTACCGCAGCGACGGAACTGGGAACCAATCAATGGATAGCCGCTTTAATGGCCAATGTAACAGACAGTCCGATTTTACTGCTGGTTTGGATTTCCGGTATCATGGCACTTGCCCGGCAGACAGGAGGAACAATGATCCACAATATGAAAAGTACCGTGGTATTGCTCACCTCAGCCATTTTGGCCTTTGCCGGTCTTTTATTGCTAGGGAATACCAGTGGAGCCATGGTTTTTGTTGCTGCAGCCGTCTTTGCCTTGGGCGTAGCTTTTTTCTGGCCTTCCATGCTGGGATTTGTATCTGAAAATATTCCACAGAGCGGAGCCCTGGGACTGGCTATAATGGGAGGGATCGGTTTTCTTGGCGGTGCCATTGCGCAACCGGCATTGGGAGCAATATTCGATGCACAAACCAGGATTGCAATACCGGTTAATCAAACGCTGGAAGCCCTCAAAACAGCCTTGCCCGGAACTCCTGAAGCCTCGGTGTGGGAGCAGGTGCAACTTACCGCCGGAGCGCATACTCTCTTGTATGTTGCTATTGTACCCGCTGTATTGATCTTAGCTTTTGCCTATTTGTACATTTATAAAAGGAAACAACTGGCGAAGTAACTGCAGTTTTTCTGTTTAATCGCAATTCCGTTTATATGAAATATTGCCGCAGGAATAGTCTACGGATGAACCATCATGATTATTCATTAAATGGCATGTATTTTATTACCATTTGTGCACAAAATCATCGATGTGTTTTTGGCCGGATCGAAAAAGGAAAGATGATCACCAATTCTTTTGGACAAATTGCCCATGAACAATGGTGCGAATTGTCAAAACGGTTTCCAAATGTGAAACTGGATGCATTTATCGTCATGCCAAATCATATACATGGGATATTGTTATTGGATAATTCGGAATTACCAATATCTCAATCATCAACCGTAGGGGCGACCCTCGCGGTCGCCCACGCCAGGGCGGGTGTAAATACCAGGGCGGGTGTAAAACCCGCCCCTACAGGGATACCAAAAATCATTGGAATGTATAAATCATTGGTTTTACATCACACATTGCAATATTTTAAAACCAATTGTCTGGATGTGATTTTGGGCAAATTGTGGCAACGCGGATATTATGATCACGTTATACGGAATTACATTGAATATGAAACAATTACTAATTATATTGTTAATAATCCATTACAATGGAATAATGACAAATTTTTTCATCCATGATTCCATGACATGCTCTGAGAAATTTGTAACTTCGATTTTCCCATTTCAAATGTTTTGATCATTTTATCAATTATTACCTAACTTTTTATACCCTTATATAATGAAAACAATTTATGGATTGGTGATCATTCTCATACTTATTGCATGTAATAAACCTGCTCCCAAGGTTACGGAATACAGCATCGACCAGTTCTATAAAAATATCCAGATCGGCGGGGGTGAATTCAACGCAGACGAGACCAAACTACTGGTCACCAGCGATAAATCAGGAATTGCCAATGTTTACGAAATCAGCATTGCCGACAGCACCATGCGGCAACTGACCCAATCAACGGTAGAATCGCTGTGGGGCATTGATTATATTTACGGCACCAATCAAATCCTCTATTCCGCAGATAAAGGCGGCAATGAAATCAACCACATTTACCTGTTAAAAGAGGATGGTTCCGTGCAGGATCTGACCCCGGCTGAAAATGAAAAGGCCGGTTTTGCCGGCTGGAGCAGGGATAAAAAAACAATGTATTATACCTCAAATAAACGCGATCCGCAATTTTTTGATTTTTACAAAATGTCGGTTACCGATTGGAAACCCATGCTAATATACCAGTACAAAGATGGTCTTGATATAGCCGGTTTAAGTGACGATGAGAAAACACTTGCCCTTCAGAAAACAATAACAACCAGTGAAAACCAGCTGTTTCTATTCGACCGTGCTTCCGGGAAGATGACGGAAATCTCGGATCCGGCTACTCCCGGACAGTATGGCAGTTCAGGTTTCAGCAGGGATGGCAAATACTTCTTTTACATCACGGATGCAGGGAAGGAGTTCGCTTATCTTGTTGAATATGAAATTTCTACGGGTACCCGCAAAACATTGTTCGAGTCTAACTGGGACGTTATGTACAGCTATGTCAGCAGAAATGAAAAATACCGTGTCATTGCCATCAACGAGGACGGAAAGAACACACTGGTCATCAGGGATAATGCAACCGGTGAATCTGTAGATTTCCCGCAGATCCCCGACGGAGATGTACAGGCTGTGAATATATCGGACAGCGAGAAGTGGATGCGCCTTTCCGTGGGTACCTCCAAAGCGCCTGCCAATATTTACGTTTATAATTTTGATACAAAAGAACTTAAAAAGCTCACTGAAACATTGAACCCGGAAATCAACCCCGGTGATCTTGTTTCTGCCGAAGTGGTGCGCTTTAAATCGTTTGACAGTCTGGATATCCCTGCTGTATATTATAAACCTCTGACTGCCGCCAGGAAAAATAAGGTTCCTGCGCTGGTATGGGTACACGGTGGTCCCGGTGGACAGTCGCGGGTAGGTTATTCCGCCCTGATCCAGTACCTGGTTAATCACGGATATGCCATTCTGGCTGTGAATAACCGTGGCAGCAGCGGCTACGGCAAAACTTTTTACAAGATGGATGACCGCAATCACGGGGACACGGATCTGAAAGATTGCATCTGGGGAAAAGAATGGTTACAGACCCAGGATTACATTGATACCGCAAAAATAGGAATTATCGGAGGCAGTTACGGAGGATTCATGACCATGGCCGCCATGACTTCGGCCCCGGATGAATTCAAGGTAGGTGTAAATCTCTTCGGTGTCACCAACTGGCTTCGCACCCTTAAATCCACGCCCTCATGGTGGGCTTCCTTCAGAAACGCTTTGTTCCAGGAGATGGGTGACCCATTTACAGCTGATTCTGTAAGGCTGTACAACATCTCTCCCCTCTTCCATGCCGAAAAAGTTAAAAACCCGGTCATGGTGCTTCAGGGAGCCAACGATCCCAGAGTACTCCAGGTTGAATCAGATGAAATGGTCGCTGCGGTTAAAAAGAACAACGTGCCCGTGGAATATGTCGTTTTCTCCGATGAAGGACATGGTTTCGTAAAAAAGGAAAATGAAATCAAAGGATACGGCCAGGTCCTGGAATTTCTGGACAAATATCTGAAGGGAGATCAACAGGATCAATAAAGTTGAACTTGTTTCAACAACCCGTAAAGAATTAAGGCTGTATCGGGATTAAAGAAATGCGCCTGAAGAATATCTCCGCACCTTCGGATTGGATTTGTATTCGTCCTTTCTGAGGTTGAACATCAACAGCATGGTTCACCAGGATTCCATTCAGGTAAATGTAAATTTCTTTCTCTTTTGCTGTGCATTCGATCCTGTTCCATTTACCAACAGGCTTTTCGATATCATTAATTCCACGGAATCCTTTGATATCATTCCATTCAGGATCCCGGGCAAACCAGTTTATGCGTCCTTCCTGAATGGTCGCAGTATTGCCTGAAGGCTGGTATATATAGGAACCGCCTTGCTTTACGGGAGCAACGGGACACGTGACCGAGAAATTACCGCTCCCGTCACCCACTACGATAAAATCCCCGGTCCCTCCCTCAATAACCTGACATTCTATTGAATGCATCCAAATCCCCTCAGAACCTCCGTCTTCACCCACCGAGTGCAACAGGATCCCGGAATCCCTGGCATTATCCACCCGCGGTGAATAGGTAGCATTCCCCCATTTGAATTCAACCACCAGCCTGTAGTTTTCAAATTCATCCTGCGTGGTAATACAACCAAATTCCTCACCGGATATGCGCAGCAGGCCTTTTGTCACCGTGAACACCTTGTTGGGATCATTATTCCTTCCCCTGTCCTTCAGGAAGGTGTACCATCCATCCAGAGTTTTACCATTGAACAGCTGAATTTCAGACTTTTGTACATTTTTATTCGCTGAGGTTGAAGGATCGTTAAACCGGCAGAAACCGGTTTCCAATAGAACCGACATGGAAAGGATCAACATCGGTAAAACATAAATCCGTCTTTTCATTTTGTCTCATATTTAAATTGAAAGAGCTCATTAGGATGATAAAGGTAACCATTTATAAGGACTATCATTTTAGGAGCTTCCTTGCTTTTTTTGAAACAATTCATTAATATTGCAGCCCTGATTTAACATCCCTTCAGACACCACACTCACACCCACACACTAGTCGGTCCCATAGCTCAGCTGGTTAGAGCACCTGACTCATAATCAGGGAGTCCCTGGTTCGAACCCAGGTGGGACCACATAAAACAGAGCGAGCGTGAGAGCGAGAGCGAACACGCTTGCACTGTTTTCTCACTCTCGCTCTCAGACTTGCTTAACTTTCATGTATATCACCTTCTAATTCTTCAATCCATGAAAACATGCAGAGAATTCCTCAAAAATACAAATGAAACAGACATGCTGAAAAGTACATGGATATTACTATTAGCCTTAATGCCGGTGATCATGTCATGTAACACGGGTAATGAAGTTAAAAATCTGTTCAACGGAAATGACCTGACTGGCTGGCACATGGATGTACCGGCCATGGATATTAATCCCGATACTACGGTCCCTTTTCTGGCCAGGAACGGTATGTTGGTTAGCCTGGGCACACCAGGAGGACATCTGATCACCGATGAAATCTACATGAACTACCGGCTGGAGGTTGAGTACCGATTTGCCGCAACACCCGGAAATTGCGGAGTACTTGTACATGCATCAACACCAAGAGCCCTCTACAACATGTTTCCAAGCTCTCTTGAAGTTCAGATGGAACATCAGAATGCCGGAGATTTCTGGTGTATCATTGAGGATATAACAACTCCTGACATGGAAGCACGCCGCGGTCCCAGGGAAAATTGGGGCGGTACAGAAGACAAACTCCGGAACATTAAAAATCTTTCCGACAACTCTGAAAACCCTCCGGGCCAATGGAACAACATGGTGATAGAATGTGTGGGACGGGAGATTAAGGTATGGGTTAACGGAGATCTTGTAAATTACGGGTACGATTGTACAGCCGACAGAGGCCAGATTGCCATCCAGGCGGAAGGTTCAGAGGTGGAGTTCAGGAAACTAATCTTAACGCCTGCTAAAAAACTCACAGACTGATTCTGGGACAATGGGATCCATTTTCAAATTAGCACATTAGTACATTTGCACATTTGCATATTTACTCATACCTCAACGCCTCCACCGGATTCTTACCTGCTGCCTTATAGGATTGAATACCTACAGTCAGCATGGTGATAACCATTACAATGACCCCTGCCAAGGCAAATATCCACCAGCTCATGTTCGTCCGGTAGGCGAATTTTTGCATCCATGTATGCATGGCATACCAGGCAATAGGACTTGCCATTAAAAATGATATGAGTATTAACAGAATATACTCTTTTGACAATAGGGAAAATATTTCAATTGATTTTGCCCCGTTCGCTTTCCTTATCCCGATCTCTTTCGTTCTGCGTTCTGTCATAAATGAAGATAATCCTATCAGCCCGAGACAGGATATGATGATTGCCAGGAAAGAGAAATATCCAACTATTAAACTTATCCGTTGTTCTGTCCGGTACAGACTGTCAAAATCATCATCCAAAAAATGAAAATTCATTGGAATATCAGGTTTAAATGAATTATACATCTTCCTGATAGATTCAACAGTTGAAGTGATATGTTCAGGTTTCATCCGGATAAAGAAAGTGTTAGACTCACCCATTTGCATAATGAGCGGTTCGATTTTATAATGCAGCGATTTAAAGTGAAAATCTTTCACAACTCCAATAATAGTTGATTTAAATCCCTGAGGAGTTGTTATTATTTCGCCAACGGGATCCTTAAAACCCATGATGTTTGCAGCTTCTTCGTTTATCACGGCTGCAGTAGCATCCGTTGAATATTCGGAAGAAAAGTAACGCCCCTCCTTCAGCTCAAGTTGAAAGGTTTTGGCATAATCCTCGTCAGCACCAAGCGTATAAAATAAAACATCATCCCCATCCTTTTTTCCTTCCCAATCAAAACCGCCCGAAGTACCCTCCATGTTGAGAGGATTATCATAATTATAGAAAACATTTGTCGCGCTTACGATATCCGGATTGTTGAGGAGCTCCTTTTTTACGGTTTTAAGTTTAGGATCCCAGGGGGCTGTGGGGAACATAAAATAACCTATGTTGTCTTTATTAAATCCAAGCTTCTTATTTTGCATGTAGTTGAGCTGTTTCCCAACAATCAGCGTGCATAGGATAAGCAGAACCGACAATGAAAACTGGAAAATAACCAGGACTCTTCTGAATTGTGTATTACCGGGATTTTTTGTAATAACACCCTTCATTATATCCAGTGGCTTTAAAGAAGATAAATAGAATGCAGGATAACTTCCGGCCAACAGACCGCAAAACAACACCACCGTGATTAAACCCATATATAAACCGACACTTTGATAGTTTACAGTCAATTCTTTCCCGACAAGATTATTAAAGCCGGGCAACAGCAATTCAACAAAAATCATGGCAAAACCATGGGCCACAAATACAATCAACAGGGATTCACCTAAAAACTGAAAAATTATCTTTCGTTTGCTTGCCCCTGCTACTTTACGTATGCCGATTTCCTTTGCTCTCCTGGCTGATTGGGCTGTCGCCAGGTTCATAAAGTTGATACAGGCAATCATGAGAATGAAAACAGCAATAAGGCCCATAATCCTTACGTAGGTAATATCGCCATGGCCACTGATATCGAAAGTATATTTTCTCGAAGAAAACAGATGAATCCTTTTGATGTTTTGAAGGAAAATCTCTGAATTCGACCCTTTGCAATGCTTTTTTATAAATTCCCGAATTTTTTTATCAACTATTTTCCCGTCAGTCCCTTTACTTAGTTCAATATAATTATAACATCGAAACTCCCAATCATTTATAGGTGCTCCTCGTTCCGTCAGCAACTCAATTGGAACTATAAAATCAAACCGGAGATGACTATTATGCAACCTCTTTACAACTCCAGTGACAGTTACCAGATAACCCAGCGATTCTGTCAATGTTTTGCCAAGCGCATCTTCGTTACCGAAGTATTTGTATGCCATTTCTTCAGTAAGGATAACATTGTGTGGTTCATTTAATGCGCTATTTATATCTCCCTGAACAAACTCGACATTAAACATTTTTAAAAAGTCCTTATCAACAGCCGTAACCTCTCTTTCGTGACTAAATTCATCCCCATTTTTTAATCTTAACTCGGAATGAGGTTCGTATCTCGAAGACCTTATTATTTCAGGATATTCTTCTTTCAGCGCTTTAGTCAATACTCCCGGAGCAATAGCAAACAGAGAGGCCTCCCCGCCTAAGGGATCATTTTCAATTACACGGTATAAATTTTCAGCATTCTTGAAATGCCGGTCGTAACTCCATTCATCGTATACCCATAAAAGAATTAATAAAGCACAGGCCATGCCAATGGCCATACCACTTATGTTAAGAATTGAATGTGCAGGATATCTTTTGATATTTCGAAGGGCTATTTTCAAATAATTCCTTATCATATTTAAGTAGTTTGGACTCCTGGTCTTAGGTCTTTAGTCTTTGATCTTTAATTCATAATTCATCATTTCCTTCTTGTTAATATTTTAAACTAAAATAATTAGCGACATCTCTCATACAGATAATTGTATCGGTGACTTCCTTTCTTTTTCCATAACTGTATATTTCCCATTTTACTATTGTTTCTTTATCTGCAAATACCCTGGTTTTAATTTCTGATTTTATATCTCCTCCATTCCATTTTAAACCTGTATTTGATGACGTGAATCCGTAGTTTTTTATGGTATATGGATACAGAAGCGTACCTTTTATTCCATCCGATTCCCATGAAACATAGAGAACATCATTGTTGGGAGTTCTGCCTTTCATGTCAATTTTTATGGTCAGATCTGTTAATTTGTTCAGACTGAAACACAAAAACTCACCATATCTTTTAAGTTCAGTCAGACCCAATTCGATGTTTGAGTAAGTATAAACCGAATCACCAATAATACATATGTTATACAAATAAACATCTCTGACTTTTCTCAGGGAATATGCGAAATTTCCTGAACTGTCGGTTGAAAATTCTCCATTGTAGACCGGTATGAACTTATTATCATTTTTTACCAACGCTTGAATAATAATTTCTCTGTTGGGAATTGCAGCTTTAGTATGTTCATCCAAAACCTTTCCTTTAATTTCAAGTTCTTCTTCAGCACATGAACCACATGTAAGAAGAATACCGGTAATGAATGCGATGAAACTACAGTTTCTCATAGCTGAGCGGGCGTTTAAATGACTTGGGTACCCAATTTTTGAATAAGCTCATTCACAGTTTATTGCTAAATTATTCATTAAGCTTTATTGCCGTCGATTCAATTCCGTTTAAATTGATCAGGATAGTATCTGTTCTGCTGTCATCAACCTTAAATATTAGTCTAGCATTTACTTCCCTTAAAAAATATTCGGTTTCGGATGCGGGTAGAAGTTGATATACTGGAAGATCAAGTCCTTGTCCGAATAGCTTATCACCTTCTTTTGAAATGACAATGATGTTATTGTTGCCAGCATCATATTTGCCGATATATTTATCGAATACAGCCGGGTCAACAACAACAGGCGTTTCATCTGCTAACTTTTTTGCTTCAAATTGCCTACCGTTCTGATTGTGGATGGCCTGGGTAACAATTCCCTTTTCGTCCGTTGCAAATGTCAAACTGGCATCCACTACTTTCCAGTAAAATTCATCTTTTGATGAAGGGAATATGGGAAAAATCGGCTGTCCTGTAAGTTGCGCATACAATTGACTGCCTTCGAGCGTTACAATCAATACCGCACCTTGTCCATAATCGTAACGGCCAACATAACTTTTTAGTAGGTTTTCATCCACCGAAATATCAGAGGTCCCTTGAATTACTGATTGTCCCTGTAAGGTCATCAGAGTGAACAGTACAAATGTTGTGCATAAAATCAGAAGACGAAAAGTTTTGTAGTTTTTCATAATGGTTTGTATAAGTGATATGGTCTTTTCTTTACGCTCATTTGTATGCGGCTGTAATCTGTATCTATGCTATTCTCATTACTCATACCTCAACGCTTCGACCGGATTCTTATTAGCTGCTCTGTAAGATTGAAAGCCCACTGTCAGCAAGGTGATCAACATTACAATTACCAATGCCAGGGCAAATACCCACCAACCTATGTTCGTTCGGTAAGCATAACCCCGCAGCCAGATATTCGTGGCATACCAGGCAACAGGACTGGCAATGACAAATGAGATCATTGCCAGTTTGATATATTCTTTGGACAACAGTGAAAAAATTTCACCCGACTTTGCTCCGTTTGCTTTTCGTATGCCAATCTCCTTTGTTCTTCGCTCTGTCATAAAGGTGGATAATCCTATCAACCCAAGGCAGGAGATGATAATTGCCAGGAACGTCATATAACCCAGCACGATGGCCGCTATGCGTTCAACAAAGTAAAGATTGTCAAAATCATCTTTGAGAAATTTTAAGTCCAGGGTATAAGCAGGATTCAGGGTTCTTAATATATTCCCGACAGTATTTACGGTTGACGAGATATGATCAGGTTTCATTCTGATATAACACTTGCCGCCTTGCGCCTCTGACTGTAATGGGAATATGATTAGTGGCTCAATGGAAGAGCGCAGGGTTCTGTAATGAAAATCTTTCACAACCCCAATAATTTTGAGTTTCCTTCCGGAAACAGAAATCAGCTCTTCCCCTATAATATCTTTAATCCCTAAAATTGCCTTAGCTTTTTCATTAATCACAACATTGATCACCCCGCTTTCATTTCCGATAAACTCATCATCAGACAAAAATTGCCCTTCCTTTATTTCAAGCTGGAAGGTTGAGGAATAATCTTTATCAGCGCTGAGCCCGTTTAAAAAAACGGTATCCTCTCCCTGTTTCAACGCTATATTTAACTGATGATTTATAATGCTTTGGGTGAGTGTGTTTGCAATTGTTGCATTTAAAATACCAGGATTGTTGCGGAGTTCATTTTTCAAAGTTTCGCGACGCATACCTTCAGGGATGTCAAAATAACCTATATAATTTATGTTCTGGCCAAGATCTATATTGGATATATAGTCAAGCTGATTCCTGACAATGATAGTGCATATGATAAACAGGAACGACAATGCGAACTGGGAAATAACCAGAGTTTTTCTGAATCTGGCTTTACCCGGATTATCATCGATCATACCTCTGATGGTAGCCAAGGGCTTTAATGAAGATAAATACAGCGCGGGATAACTCCCTGCCAATAATCCGCAAAATAATACTACAATGAATAAACCCACGTATAAACCTGTACTCAGGTAATTGACTTCCAACTTTGCGTGCATAAGATGATTAAAGCCGGGTAGCAGCAATTCAACCAGAATCATGGCAATGATATGAGCGACAAATACGATCAACAGTGACTCACCTAAAAATTGGACCATTATTTTTTGTCTGTTTGCTCCTGCCAGCTTACGTACACCTATTTCCTTAGCCCTACCGGATGATTGCGCGGTAAGAAGATTCATAAAGTTTATACAGGCAACGATTAATATTAATATGGCAAGCAGGCTTGCAAGTTTTACATACTCAATATTACCTGTTGCTATATCACCTTCATATTTTCGTGAATTCAAATGGATATCCCTGATGTTTTGAAGGAAAATTTCAGCATTTGCTCCGCTCCTTTTTCTTTGAATGATGTTCTTGATCTTTTCTTCAGTAAATTTGCTTTCTGTCCCTTCCAAAAGCTCAATAAATGTATAATTGAAGACATCTTGCCATCCCCATAAGCTGTCGGCATTGACCTTCCCATAATTTGTGCTATATAATTCATTGGAAACAATGCAGTCAAAGTAAAAGTGGCTATTGCGTGGTACATCCTTTATCACTCCGGTGACTGTGAATATCTCATTTGGCCATTTGGTTATTGATTTTCCCAAGGGATCTTCCGCACCGAAATATTTGTATGCCAAATCTTCGGTAATAAGAATTTCATAAGGTCTGGTTAAAGCTGTTGATTTCTCTCCATGAATAAACCCGATATCAAACATTTCAAAGAAATCTTTATCAATAAATGCACATTGTCCATTTATTTTATCGTCTCCTTTTCTGAAAAACACCTGCATATTATGGTATCTTGTAGACCTGATGATTTCCGGATATTCTTCCTTCAGAGCAGCGGCCAGCGGAAATGGAGTGGTGGCGTGATGATGTGTTCTCCCGCCATAATTTACTGTACTTGTCACCCGATATAAGTTATCCACATTTCTGTGAAACCGGTCATAGCTGACCTCATTCCACACCCATAAAAGGAGTAAAAATGCACAAGCCATGCCTATGGCCATACCACTTATATTCAGAATGGAATGTGCGGAATACCTTTTAATATTTCGAAAGGCTATTTTAAAGTAGTTCCTGATCATGTTTTACTCACATTGGCAATAATTCATAATTTATCATTCATAATTTCTTATTAATGTTTTGATCATAATCATTTCAATTTAGGGATTTCAATTCTAATTTCAAGTATTATACCAGTATTTTTTTCTTTCTGAAAATTAGTCGTTTAAGAAATAAAGCAAAGATATATTATCTATATTTGTCTAAAATAAGGACATTAATATGTCCATAATATAGACATTAACAGAATATTTCAGGTATTTTAAAATGAAAGGCAGATTGTTGATCGTTGACGATCATAAACAGGTTTTAAAAGCATTGATCCAGTTGCTTGAACCGGAATTTGACAGTATTACAGGCATATCAAATCCCAATCAGATCATCAGTTACATAAACAGGGATGAGTTTGATGTTATCTTATTGGATATGAACTTTTCAGCAGGAGTTAATACAGGCAATGAAGGTATTTATTGGCTTAACCGTATATTGAAATCAGATCCTTCCGCCATAGTGGTGATGATCACTGCTTATGCCGATGTCGATTTGGCTGTGAGGGCAATTAAAGAAGGCGCCACTGATTTTGTAGTAAAGCCATGGGACAATAATAAATTGATTACCACACTGCTGGCTGCGTTTAAACTCAGGCAATCGAAAGTTGAAATTAAAAAGCTCCGTGACAGACAAAAACAGCTAAACAAGGGAATCATTAAGCCATATGGCCCGTTGATAGGAAAATCACAAGCCATGGTAAATGTATTGCAGGTAATGAAAAAGGTGGCAAGGACAGATGCAGATGTTCTGGTTATTGGCGAAAATGGAACCGGAAAAGAATTAATTGTAAAGGATATCCATAACAATTCGCGCAGGGCTGATGAGGCTTTTGTCAGCATTGATATTGGCACAATTACCGAAACCCTGTTTGAGAGTGAAATGTTCGGGCATATCAAAGGGGCATTTACCGATGCCAAAGAAGACAAAACCGGATGGTTTGAGACGGCTTCAGGTGGCACCCTGTTTTTGGATGAAATTGGCAACCTTTCTCTTTCTATGCAGTCAAAGCTGCTTGCAGCCATTCAAAATCGGGTAATCTTTAAGGTCGGCTCAAGTACCCCTATATCTTTTGACGTGCGTCTTATCTGTGCTACCAATAAAAACCTGGAAGAAATGGTTTCCAGGAATCTCTTTCGTGAGGATTTATATTACCGGATTAACACCATTGTGATTGAAATACCTCCATTACGCGAACGGGGTGAAGATATTATTTTGCTGGCAGAACATTTCCTAAAGGAGTACGCGGGTAAATACGAAAAATTCAAATTGAAATTCAGCAGCAAAACCCTCGAGAAACTCATGAGACATAACTGGCCGGGAAATGTGAGGGAGCTAAGGCATACCATAGAAAAAGCAGTGATATTATGTGATTCTGATGTATTAACGCCTGATAGCTTTATCATCTCACATCCTGCACAACCAACATCGCATCCGGAAAGGCCATCCACATTCACTGAAATAGAAAAACAAGCCCTGCAAAATGCGCTGAGGAATAATCATGGGAATATTCTGAAAGCATCCGAAGAATTGGGACTGGCACGACAAACCCTTTACAACAAAATGCAAAAGTATAACCTGTAGAAAAAATAGCCATGGTAATCCATAAATTCTTCATCAATGTCCTCATCCGGGTGACTCTTATTGTTATATCCAGTATATTTTTAGGAATAGTTTTACAGTATCTTGACCGGGGATACTATTATACGCTGACAGGTTTTATTTTTCTGATCCTGTTGCAGGCCTGGTTACTTGTAAATACGGTCAACAAAACAAATGCAGACCTTGAAAAATTCTTTTCATCTGTTCAGGATCATGACTCTTCTGTCCGGTTTCAGGAAGAAACAAAAAGCAATTCATTCAGAAAATTACATGATCGTATGAATCATTTAAATACTGTCATTCAGAATGTTAAAATTGAAAATGAGAGAACAAGCCATTTTTTACGAAGTCTGGTTGACCATGTTGATATTGGACTACTATCATTTGATAATCGTGGGAAAATAGAAATATATAACCGTGCCGCTAAACGGTATTTAAACATTCAACAACCCAGGCAATTATCATCTATTGAAATGAAGAATGATGAGCTGTTTAAAATCATCAACACCATAAGACCAGGAAATGAGATACTGCATAAAATTACAATTGACAATCTTTTACAAAGTGTCCTGATAAAAGCCACTGAATTTAAATTTGATAACCATGAAATTAAACTGGTTTCTTTTCAGGATATCACCAATGAATTGGATAAAAAGGAACTGGATTCATGGCAAAAAATCATTCGGGTGTTAACCCATGAAATCATGAATTCCATAAGTCCGATTACTTCTCTTACTTCTGTGATTTCAGGATATTTCAGAAGGAAGGACAATGAAAACCTGGTTCCGCCTGAAAAAATTGATCATCACATCATTGCCAGGACCCTTTCGGGATTAGACACAATCGAAGAAACGGGTAAAGGATTGCTGGGTTTTGTTGATCAGTACAGAAGCTTAACATCCCTGCCCAAACCTGAATACAGCAAATTCACCATTCATGATCTGTTCCAGAAGTGCAAACTACTCATGGAGTCAAGTATTTCACATAATATTAAAATTAGTGCAAGTGTTCATCCTGATGATATGGCTTTGGTTGCAGACTATGCCCAGGTGGAACAGGTTCTGATCAATTTAATTAAAAACGCCATTGCAGCTGTATCCAATAAGAAAAACGGGATAATTCAACTGAAAGCATTCCATAGTGAAGAAGGCACCTTGATTCAGGTTGAAGATAATGGCGTTGGAATACCAGGTGATATCATAGAAGATATTTTCATTCCGTTTTATACAACCAAAAAGAATGGATCGGGTATAGGATTAAGCCTGTCAAAGCAAATCATGCAAAACCATAACGGCACAATATCAGTGAACTCCGCTCCGGATAAGGGAGCTATATTTACCATAAAATTTCAATGATTACTCCCGATGTATTATTTGCTGATTTGCACATTTGCACATTATTCCTGCAATTTCTTCAACGCATACGTCAGCATCTTCACAATCCTATCGTGATTCTGGTTGACCAGTCCCATTTTCTCTGCCGGATCGGGCGGGAAATCGTTGTTACGCCAGGAATCATATCCCGTGCAAAGTGAAAGGGCGGCATAGGACATACCCAATTCCCTGGCCAGGATCACCTCCGGGGCAGTAGTCATGTTAATAGCGTCGGCATTCCAGGTGCGGTATAAATTGGATTCGGCGCGTGACGAAGAACGTTGTCCGTCGATGGATATCACGATGCCCTTGGTATGAACGGTTATCCCCTGAACAATAGCCGATTCGATCAGGTTATCACGCAGTTCTTCAGAGAATGGTTCCGCAAGTGAAACATAATTGCTCTCATGCGGATTCAGTTCTTCCAGAATACCGGTAACAGATTGCCTGGTCATGTCGATAAACTGGTCAAAGATGATCACCTCGCCCGGACAGATCTCCTCCTGCAGACTTCCGCAAGTTCCTGTAGCCATCACAAAACCACATCCGAGTTGACGCAGGGCATACATATTGGCCCTGTAATTGATCTTTGTCGGCGGTAATTCATGGTTTTTGCCGTTCCTCGCCAGGTGGATTACATCCATCCCGTCATACAGGCCGCTGTAAATTACCGGCATGGGAACTCCAAAGGGAGTATCCACAGAGATCTCAACAACATTTGACAGGTAATCAGGCAAAGCATGTCCCGTTCCTCCGATTATGGCTACTTTCATTATTAATCCGGGTTTAAGTTTTTTTCAGGAAACAATGTAAATATACTTTTTTTGTTGGCAAGTGAAATTCCTCTTTCTGTAATTATTCCCGATATTAACCTGGCAGGGGTTATGTCAAAACCAAAGTTGACTGCCGGGAAGTCTCCCGGGATGATCTCGACTTCCGATACTTTCCCGTTTATCATCCCTTCCACCATGCGCAATTCATTGGCATCACGTTCTTCGATGGGTGTTTCCCGCGCCCCTTCACTGAGTTGCCAATCGATGGTTGATGAGGGCAGGGCCGCATAAAAAGGGATGTGATTATCGCGGGCAGCTAATGCCTTGAGGTAGGTACCGATCTTGTTGACGATATCTCCGTGCGGGGAAGCACGGTCGCTACCAACGATCACCATATCCACCAGACCATGCTGCATTAAATGGCCACCGGTGTTATCTGCGATCACGGTACAGGGAACGCCATGCTGCGACAATTCCCAGGCAGTTAGCCTGGCACCCTGGTTGCGAGGTCGGGTTTCATCCACCCACACATGAACTTTAATGCCCTGATCGTGAGCCATGTAAATAGGAGCTGTTGCCGTACCGTAATCAATACAGGCCAGCCATCCGGCATTGCAATGGGTCAGAATATTTACTGTATCATTGTTCTTCCGATGACTTGCCTTTTCGATGAGTTTCACCCCATATTGTCCGATTTTCAGGCAGTTTTCCCTCTCTTCATCCATAATCTGCAAGGCCCTATGCCTTGCCAGTTCAACTGCCTCCTCCTTTGGTCTTTTGTCCTGTGGCCTTAATCCCTTTAAGTCTTCTGCCACCCTGTCAACTGCCCATGATAGATTGACCGCTGTCGGCCGGGATGATTTTATATAATTAGCCTTTTCAGTAATATACCCTTCAGAAATGCTCTTTCCCGGATGATCCAATACGGCCAGATACATGCCCAGTGCTCCGGCTGCTCCAATCAAAGGGGCCCCGCGCAGATGCATATCGCGGATTGCAATAAACATGTCTTCCGCTGTTTTAATATCTTCAATCCTGAATGCGAAAGGCAGATAGCGCTGGTCAATGATCTGCACCAGACCTGAATTGTCTTCATTGATCCAAATGGTTTCAAAATGATTGCCCTTTACTTTCATAAATGCCCGGAAAACATTTCTTTTGTAATAAATTAAAAATATGAATTTCGCAGATGCAATTTACAACGGAAAAACTGAAATTAAGAACATTATTTTCGACTGGGGAGGAGTAATTACTGACCTGCATCTCAACGCGACCACAGTGGCATTTTCCGAATTGGGCCTGTCTGTTTTCAATGATTCTGTGCCCCATGATCCGCATAATGATCTGTTTATTTCTTTCGAAACCGGTAAGATCTCTCCTGATGTATTCCGAAACAGGATCAGAAGTTTATCCTCTGTTTCGTTATCGGATGCTGCCATCGACAATGCCTGGAATGCACTGCTGGGTGATCTTCCTGCTGAAAGATGGCATATTCTCGAAAAAGCTGCCATACAATTCAGGACCTTTCTGCTGAGCAATACCAACGCTATTCATCTACCTTATTACTATAACTGGATCCTGGAAACCTATGGCACCCATGGTTATGCGCACCTGTTCGAAAAAACCTATTTTTCATATGAAATGGGCATGCGCAAACCCAACAGGGATATTTTTCAGCATGTCCTCGTTGATGCCGGCATCGATCCGAAAGAAACCCTGTTCATCGATGATTTTATAGAAAATATTGATACGGCACGGCAACTTGGTTTCCGGACAATTCATCTGAAAGCGCCGTTAACATTGACGGATGTATTTACGGATGTGGACTGAATTGTTCGTCCTTGAACCACATACTTTTTTTCGCCTTTACCAGTTAATTATACTACCTGTAATCTTATAGACAACGCTATGAAGAATATTTTACTCTCACTCATACTTTTTGCAGCAACTGCCGCTGCCGCGGTTTCACAATCTCCCGTAAAAGCCACCATCCGCATGAAAGATGGAAAAACCATCGTGGCCTATCATTTTGGCAAGCTCGTCTGCGAATCCAACCGCTATGCAACCACACATACCATCCTTCGCGGAAAGTTCAGTGGTTCACACACCGAAATCAGCGATTACAAAGACATCAGCAAACTTTTATTCACAGGCTTCACAGAAGCGCCGGCGCCATCAGTTGGCAACCAGAAAGGCACCATCACCGCCGTGAAAAGGAACGGTGTGAACGTTACGCTGGATGAAGCTGAACTGGTCATGTCATGCTTTAATCCATCCGACAAATACAACGAAATACACGTACAGGTGCTGAATCCGCTGAATGATCAGAAAACCGACCTGGCGATCGAGGTGAGAAAAATAGAATCGATAACCTTTTAGGGATCAACCCAATCCCCATATTCCTTAATTAATTTTACCATTTCATCCACCGCATTTTCTTCGGGAATTCCTGTTTTTACCACTTCCCTTGATTTATAAAGGGTAATCCTGCCTTTGCCCGCTCCCACATACCCGTAATCGGCATCGGCCATTTCACCGGGTCCATTTACGATACATCCCATCACTCCAATTTTCAATCCTTTCAGGTGTGATGTGGCGGACTTGATCCTGGACAGTGTTTCCATCAGGTTAAAATGGGTTCTGCCGCAGGAAGGACATGCAATGTATTCGGTTTTAAACATCCTGGCCCTGCACGCCTGCAAAATACCGAGAGCAGTTTTTTGGATTGTGTCAGCCGCCAGTGGATAGTTATTTGTCAGCCATATCCCGTCCCCGAATCCTTCAATAAATGCACCTCCTAAACTGGATGCGCTTTTGAGCATAAAATCCTCTGCATTTTTCTCCTCCAGATCGAGTTTAAAAATAACCGGCACCATGCATCTTTGATCCTGTAATCTTTTGCGAAGCCATCTCAGCTCGGTCTGCACATTGTCAACAGCAGGCATATAAACCAGCACGGCCTCATGATCTGAAATCAGCTCACCGATGAAGGCATCTGTTAATTCTGCTGAAGTAGCTTTAACCAGTTTTACCCTATCGGACAAACGATCTGAACCGATGACCACAGGGAGTTGGTTTCCGCCAACATTTCCGGTTTTTCTCGTCAGGTGACGTGCAAAACCATACTGCCATTCGGAAAAATCAGGCACTGCGGGCGGCAGATCCTGCCCGTGCGTAACTATCGTGTATTCAATGATTTTTCGGGCTACGGGTATTTCGTTTTCAGGTTCTTCCGTAAGGGATACCCTGATGGTATCCCCCAATCCATCAGCCAGCAATGCGCCGATTCCACAAGCTGATTTGATCCGGCCATCCTCCCCTTCCCCGGCTTCTGTAACGCCCAGATGAAGGGGAAAGTCCATTCCTTCCAGGTGCATTTTTTTCACAACCAGCCGGGTGGCATACACCATGACCCTTACATTGCTGGCCTTCATGGAGACCACAACCTGATCAAAACCAAGTTCCTTACATACCCGGAGAAACTCCAGCGCCGATTCAGCCATGCCGGCAGGAGAATCACCAAATTCACCCAGGATACTTTCGGACAAAGATCCGTGATTCACGCCAATGCGCAAAGCAACTCCATGTGTGCGACATTTTTCTACCAGGTGTTTGAATTTTTCCATGTCCGCGAAATTGCCGGGATTGACTCGCACTTTATCCACATGCTCCGCCACCTGCAAAGCAATTTCCGGATTAAAATGCACATCAGCAATGACAGGAGCGGAATAGCCCTTCAGCCTTAATTCCTGCTTAATGGAAGCAATGGCCCTGACATCAGCGACAGACGGCACTGTAAATCTCACATAATCAGCACCTGCCTCAATGATCCGTATGCTTTGCGCCACACTTCCTGCAATATCGCTTGTAAGCGTATTGGTCATTGACTGGATGCGGATGGGATAATCGCTGCCCATCGGAATTCCGGCGACACTGACCTGATTGGTCAGCCTGCGGTTATTTCTGGCAGTGACAGTCATGTTTCCATTTCCCAAACTGCGCCATCCTTTGTGTCCATCACCTGAATTCCCAGGGAGGCCAGTTGGTTGCGGATAAGATCCGAGGCAGCATAATCCTTTCTTGCCTTTGCCTCCTGCCGCTGCTGCAACAAAAGTTTTACCACCTTATCCAGCAGTTCATTGTCATTGGAACGATTATTTTCCTCTGGCGCCAGTCCCAGCAAATCATGGGTGAAAGTCTGCATGAACTCTTTCAGCAATTCCAGATCCTCCTTATTGATTGTCGCTTTCCGGTCAATAACCGAATGGATGATCCTCACTCCTTCGAAAAGATTTCCCAGCAATACGGGGCAATTCAGGTCATCGCTCAAGGCTTCATAAGCATTTTCACGAAGGGTAATGACATCCACTGTTGAACTGGCCGAAGGCTTAAGTTTCGGGAGCAAGGATAATCCTTTCATTAAACGGTTTAATCCCTGTTCCGCTGCCTTGAGCGCGTCGTTGGAAAAATCAACAGGACTTGTATAGTGAGCCTGCAACATGTAAAACCTAATGGTCATGGGTGAAAAAGCTTTATCCAGCAGGGCATTTTTACCGGTGAACAATTCCTCGAGCGTGATGAAATTGTTTTTTGACCGGGCCATTTTCTGACCATTGATGGTGATCATGTTATTGTGCATCCAATAACGGACATGAGGCCTGCCGGTAACCACGGTGGATTGTGCCAGTTCACATTCGTGATGGGGAAAGATCAGGTCCATCCCGCCGCCGTGAATATCGAATTGCTCTCCGAGGTATTTCATACCCATGGATGAACATTCAAGGTGCCACCCTGGAAAGCCTTCGCTCCACAATGAAGGCCAATGCATGATATGTGTGGAATCAGCCTTTTTCCACAAGGCAAAATCCAGCGGGTAACGCTTTTCATCCTGACCCTCGAGTTCACGCGTATTATTCAGCATATCCTCAATATTCCGGCCTGAAAGTGCTCCATACCCAAATTGGTCATTGTACTTTTTCAGGTCAAAATACACTGATCCGTTGACTTCATAGGCAAATCCTTTGTCGATTATGGTTTTGATCATCTGCTGCTGTTCAATGATATGTCCCGATGCATGTGGCTCTATACTGGGGTGCAATATCCCCAGCATGTCCATAAAAAGGTGATACCGGTTAATGTAATGCTGAACCACTTCCATGGGCTCAAGCAGTTCAAGCCTGGCTTTTTTTTGTATCCTGTCCTCCCCTTCCCCGGCCACTTCATCTTCGAGGTGGCCGACATCGGTGATGTTCCGCACATACCTCACCTTATATCCCAGGTGTTTCAGATAACGGAACAATATATCGAATGTAACTGCAGGACGCGCATGTCCCAGGTGAGGATCACTGTATACGGTTGGCCCGCATACATAAAGTCCTACATGAGGCGGATTCAGAGGTTCAAATTTTTCTTTGGTACGGGTAAGCGTATTGTATAAAAAAAGTTCTCTGGCCATTGGGCGGCATATGATTAATGAACAAGGCTATAAAGATAGGAAATTTACCTTATCATTGAAAGGCAAGATCTATATATAAACGCACGGAGACGCATTGCAATGCGTCTCTGCATATGAAATCCAATGTCCGGAGGATTAAAAACTCAGGCCCAGGGTAAAGTTGACACCCGGAACCGGGGTTCTGTCTCCCGAATTCGTATTGCCCAAATAGTTATCGGTTAATTTTCCCTCATCATCATCATATTCCCGGAATTTGACGGAACCCGGATTAAACTCAAATCCAAGCATAAACAGGGAATAACGAATATTGAGACCTATGGAGTACTTCAATCCCAAAAAGCCCATATATACGCGATCATCGATACCTTCTTCATTAAAAAGGGCCATACCACCGGCTACCCAAACCGGGTTCAACTTAAAATAGGCATCAAATACCAGGCGATCTACCGGGCTGTAAGAAAATGACGGTCCTATTTTTGATCCCAGGTAGAGATAATGAAATCCATAGTCTGCATCATTTTGCCGGAAAAGATGGTAGGTGGCTGATAAATAGTCCACGTTGATGCCCAGGCGCATACCATCAGCAATCTTAACCCTGTTTAACATATAGATGGACCCGACTTCAAAAACACCTCCAATTCTTTTGGTATCTGTATCCCAATCGCTTTTATCATCCCAGCCATAATATTTCCAGGTCGGAAAGGACAGGCCAAGCCTGAAATAGGTCTGTTTCTTCAGGTCCCCTTCCTGTGAATAAACAGGAATTAACATTACCGCCCATAAAATGATTGTTGCCAGTTTCTTCATATACTTCAGATTAGGAGTTATCGCTTTGGTATACGTAATTTTTTCGCAAGAGGTATATTCCGGACCGGAAAAGTTATTCCACGGCTACCAATTCTTTCATTTCCGGAAAGTTTTTCCGGATGGCCTGTTCGATACCGGCCTGCAGCGTCATCATACTGAAAGGGCATCCGTCACAGGCGCCCATAAGTCTTACTTTAACCGTATTGTCATCGGTAAGATCTACCAGTTCGACATCTCCGCCATCAGCAATCAGGTATGGCCTAACTTCGCTAATCGCTTTGGTAATCTTTTGTATGGCTTCTTCCCGCCAGTTGTCGTTCATGTTTTTTGTTATTAATGTGCAATATCATCCCGGGTTTTTGTTATTTCAACAACCCTGGTCGGCTCAAGATCGGTGTTCCGTTTCAGCAACTGAATAACCAGGTTATCAGCGATGGTCTTGAAGGCCTCGCTGACTGGTCCTTTAACCAGTACCGATGGTTCACCGGTATCACCGCCTTCTCTGATTCCCTGTACGAGGGGAACCTGTCCTAGCAGAGCTATACCGTAACTTGCGGCCAGTTTTTTGCATCCTTCTTTTCCGAAAATATAATACCTGTTATCCGGTAATTCCTCCGGGGTAAACCAGGCCATGTTCTCAACAAGGCCGAGAACCGGCACATTTACAGAAGGTGTTCTGAACATATGGATGCCTTTAACGGCATCAGCCAGTGCCACGTCCTGAGGTGTGCTAACAATTACAGCACCTGTTACCGGAACGCTCTGCACCAATGTCAGATGAATGTCACTTGTCCCCGGGGGCAAATCAACGAACATGTAATCGAGCTCGCCCCAATCCGTATCACCCAAAAGTTGCTGAAAAGCACTGGAAGCCATAGGACCCCGCCAGATGGTGGCTTCGTTCGGATTAACAAAAAAACCTATGGATAAAGTTTTGACCCCGTATCTTATAACCGGAGTGATGATATCCTTGCCGTTAACCTTACTCACAGAAGGATTTACGAATTCAGCCTTCAGCATTTTGGGGATAGAAGGGCCGAAAATATCGGCATCAATCAACCCTACTTTTGCTCCGGCGGCAGCAAAAGCAACAGCAAGATTAACCGCTACAGTTGATTTCCCGACCCCGCCCTTGCCTGATGCAATGGCGATAATATTGCGGACTTCCGGAAGAAACTTTCGGATCTCACGGTTTACAGGCTTAAGTTGTGCTTTGACATCAATGACAATTTCTGTTTCATTGCCAAAAACTTCCTGTAGCAATTTTGTACAAGCCTTTTTCAGGGAAGATTTTAGCGGATCGTTAACGGTCGGGAATTCCAAAGAAAAACGGATGCGGTTGCTGTCAACCTGCAAATTGTTCACCAGGTTCATGGTAATTAGATCCTTGCCTGACGCGGGATGAATTATCCTTCTTAAAACTTCCAGTACACGATTTTCTGAAGAATCCATAAAGGGGCCTGCCTTTTATACCAGGTTAGCCATCAAAGGTACTAATCTTTTCAGGGATTCTTTTATTAATTTAGATTAATTCTTTATAAGGATCCCAGAACAACTTTTTGAACTCCACAACACGGTCATTTTCAACCGAAACTCCTTCGCTTTCAAGCAGTTCTTGCATGAGCTCCGGGTGCCTGAAATGGTGCTTTCCGGTTAATGTTCCGTTACGGTTTACGACCCGGTGTGCGGGAATACGATCCGAATACAGATGTGAGGCATTCATAGCCCATCCGACCATTCTTGAAGATTGCGGAGAGCCTGTAAAACGGGCTATGGCACCATAGGTGGTAACCCGGCCGGCGGGGACGCGCATTACAATTTCGTAAACCCTTTCAAAAAAGTTATCCGGCTTCCTCACCGGGTGGTTCTTCAATGATTTTGTCATGGGGTAATTCAAAACAAAGGTAATGAATGTTCATGCCCTGGTCCAGAAACTGCTGCTCATAAAATGTCCTGATATCCAGAATATCATCAACGATCCCGGAATGATAAAGATCGTCGGAATGAAACCTCAGTTTGAGATTGTTCAAATCAGTCATGTCAAGGGTATACCTGTATAAAACCGGATTGTCGGTTTTCAGGTGAATGATTCCGTTGTGTTTAAGAAACCCGCGGTATGAATTCAAAAACCTGGAAGAGGTCAGCCTTTTTCTTTTTTTCTTCAGTTGTGGATCAGGAAATGTAAGCCATATTTCATCCACTTCATCCTTGCTGAAAAAAGAGCTGATCACTTCGATGCGGGTACGCAGAAACATGACATTCGTGAGGTGTTCGGACAGCGCAGTGCGGGCACCCCTCCATATTCGGGATCCTTTGATATCCACACCAATGAAGTTTTTTTCCGGGAAGCGCCTTGCGAGACCCGTTGTGTATTCGCCCTTGCCGCAACCTAACTCCAAAACCACTGGATTTTCATTGCGAAAGCATTGCTTGTTCCACAATCCTTTCAGGTGAAAATCTGTATGAAAAACTTCATCAAACCGGGGCTGAATAACGTTGGCAAAGGTTTCCATCTCAGCAAACCGCTGCAATTTCTTCTTTGTCATGCCTGTATTGCGTGGAATAATCTGTTCTCAGGGTTGTACATTTGATTTTTCAATCCTCAACCCAATATCACTGATGTACTTCAAATCTTTGATCCACATCGCCTGTTCAATATCAAATGTATAGATACCGCGGAGCGGGAATCTTATATTTTGCCTGTAAGGATAGTAGAGTGTAAATATACTGGCTGCGCCCTTCCCAAGCCACTTCCCATGTTCATCTGCGAGAATGACTTCTACGGTATCTCTCATGGCAGTGCCATCAGGCGCATGTGCAGTCACAAAAAGATAGAGATTACTGAATTCGTATTTGCCCGAATTCCGGATGCTGAGCAGAATATCAAAAGCCCGGGATGAATCAGCCATATTGACATTAAAATGCAGGACATTATTATTGTTCCAGGTTTGCCCGTCGATGGAAACGAATTCTTCGAATACACTTTGTTTATGGCACGAAAAGCAGATAATAACCCCGAGAATCAGGCTAATTCTTTTCATTTCAACGATGGTGTTTATGGCGATGTTTATTTTGTGATTTTTGGGAGGGCTTGTCTTCAAAACGGGTTAATATCTTCTCATCCACGGCATTCTGATACTGATAATCAATGATAGGTGCGATGTTGCTGCTCTCAACGCTTTCCAGCTTGTTCACCTTTTCACCCCGTTTGTTCATGGCAATGATCTCCCGCACCTTATCAACAGAAAGGCATATAATTTCCGAAGGAGTATCTTTGCGTGAAGAATACCACATCAGCCTTTTGAATACATCCGTTTTTTGATGAAACACCTGCCCCTGTTCGGTTTCAAGAGGTATTGAAGTGTTGGGGAAATCCTTCTGTGCATCCAGATAGGAAGACAATTCATAATTGAGGCAGCATTTCAGCTTCCCGCACTGACCGGCAAGTTTCTGCGGATTCAGGGATACTTCCTGGTAACGTGCGGAATTTGTTGTTACCGAAACAAAGCTAGTAATCCATGTAGAACAGCACAATTCACGTCCGCAGGAACCTATTCCCCCGATACGGCCGGCTTCCTGACGGGCACCGATCTGCTTCATCTCAATCCTGATTTTTAACTGGTCAGCCAGTACCTTGATCAGCTCTCTGAAATCAACCCGGTCATCCGCAATGTAATAAAAGATGGCCTTTGTTCCGTCACCCTGGTATTCAACGTCGCCGATCTTCATTTCCAGCTTCAGATCCGCTGCTATCTTCCGTGATTTGATCATGGTGGCAAATTCAAGGGCCATGGATTCATTCCATTTATCAATATCAGCCGGTTTGGCTTTACGGTATATCTTCCTGAATTCCGTATCTTCCAGCGAGATGTTGTTCCGTTTGAGTTGAATTTTTACAATCGGTCCTACGAGCGTTACAATTCCAATATCATGACCGGGTGAAGCTTCCACAGCCACCACATCACCCCGGTTCAATTTCAACTCGTTAACATTCCTGAAAAATCCTTTTCGGGTATTTTTGAACCTTATTTCCACGATATCACATTCCTGAAGGACTTCAGGTATATTCCCCAGCCAATTGTATGTATCCAGCTTGTTACCCCCCATATCCAGGCAGGTAACAGAATCCGCGGCATCTTTGATCAATTTATGGCATCCACGGCCATTACAACCGTTGGTCATTATATTCCTGATTATGTATAAACAGCAAAAGTAAAAAATTAATCGTAAGGCCGAAACTAAAATGAAGCTATTAACTTAATCCCTGTTCATTTGTCAATCATCCAGTTGATTTCATGATCCCAGTTTGACCTTACCGGATCGGACATCCTGTGATAATAAACCTTCTCAGGCTGAATATGTTTCAGGTAGCTGCCTGTATCCCACTGCAAGTTGTTGTTTTCATCGTAGAAAGCCTTTAAAACATATTTGCCGGGTGCCAGGTAATCAAAGATTACAACCCCGGGTTCGGTGACGGACTTTTGCTGAAACATTTTTTCCTTTTCATCAAGCAGTTGCAGTATCATGGGGAAGTGCTGACTTCCCAGGGTCACAAGCACTCTTCCGTAATAATCTGCTTTCCGGGTAGCAAATTTCAATTCCAGTGAATCATTGGTCAGTCCGAAGATATCGCTTGCAACGCCGGGTTTTAGCAGAAGCCTGTATTGAAGGTCTTCCTGCCATTCGCATGCTATCTTAAAAGTCCTTATATTCAGAGAATCCCTGGATACAGTAAACGGTTGTTCAAAGCTAAGGGTATCTTCCAGCCTGAAAAATTCAATATTCCCGGGATCAATTTTCCCCAGGGGCTGTCCGGCTATAAAGGTCACAGGTTTATTGAGTTCCTGGATATTCCGGCTGGCAAAACCTGATGCCAGGGCCAGTCCCTTTTTCACCACAACCGCTTCAGTCCGGCCTCTTCGGGTCGAAATACCTCCTTCAGCTTTCTGGTACTTTAATGCAAATGTATCACTACGTTCTACATAGCGATCCAGGGAATCAGTGGTCAGATAAGCCAGTGCAAGCTTAAGCGTATCCTGCCGGGCAATCAATGTGTCAGTGATCCAGCAGGTGAGGGTATCCCTGTTTTGTGATTCTTCTCTTACAAACCAGTCCGGTCCCGGTTTGAAATTTAACGGTGTAATTTTTACCGTATCATGCGGAGGCCGTGTGAAAGTAAAAGTAAGTTTTTCCGCCTTATCCCTTTTTTTTGTGGCGACAAAGATCTTATTGACCTCTTCCTGAAAATAAAAAAAGGATACATTCAGGGCATTCAGCTTTTTACCCGGGGCAATGGTAGTGTCGGCATTTTGTCCGGTGGCCTTTTTACCCGCCCTGCCGGCTTTGGTAGCCTGATGGATGATTTTAACGGTATCTTTGATAAAGGTTACCGGTTTCACATTCGCCGAGCTGATAACCAGCAAAGAATCCAGAAAACCAACCGATTCGCTGCCGGGATCATACATACGGTTTTCGTTGGCATCTATCAGCGTAAGAATCCTGAACGTGTCGGCGTGAACATTATTGATGGAAAATAAACCGGTTTTGCCGGCCTTTCCGATATATCTCGGAATTTCAAGAAGAGGCGCTGAGTCCGCAAGGTTTTCGTACAACATCACCAATACATCTTCTTTGGCTGCTTTCATATCAAAAGCATGTAACACTTTTCCGGTAACAGACAAAGAATCGATGGTATTGCCGGTAGAAAAAACAAATTCAAAATCAGGCAGAACATTTCCTTCGTTGAGATCAGAAATGGCATTTCCGAAGTTTACCGTATAGGTGGTTTGCGGCAGAAGCTCATTATTCAGGGTCACCCTCACGGATTTGTCCCTGATCCGGATAAGAGGCCTTTTTTTCAGGGGTGGTGAAACTAATAACTCTTTGTTTTGGTCTTTGAGCTGGACGTATTCATCAAAGGTGATTTCAATTTCCTTCCCGTTAAAGTTCACGGACCTGTCTTCAGGAACTCCTTCCACGAACACCGGCGGATTGACGTCCTTTATTCCTCCTGTGGGAGCGCCCACCTTTGCGCAACCGCTGATCAAAATGACCAGGAGCATATACAAGGCTGATGAATAGCCTGGTTTGCCATTGGAGCTTTGGAAAAGCATATATCTGTGTCCCTTGCCGGTTTAAGTTCCCGGGGCAAATATAAACAACAAAAGTATTGCCTTATAGGTAGTTTTATTAGATTTGCATAAATAATTTACCATTACGCTTATGTCACTGGCTTATGTGATCTGGAATGTAAAGCCGCAATTACTTGATTTTGGAAGGTTTGAAATCAGGTATTACAGCCTTTTGTTTGCGTTGGGTTTTATTACAGGGTACATCATTTTACTGCGGATTTTTAAAAAACAGGGTCTTACCGTTGAACTGCTTGACCGGCTCACCATTTATATGGTGGTCAGCACCATCATAGGAGCACGCCTGGGGCATTGCTTGTTCTATGAATTCGATTATTATATTCAACATCCTCTGGAAATCATACTTCCCTGGCGCGGAACCGTCGGAGAGGATTTCGAGTTCACAGGTTTTCAGGGTTTAGCAAGCCACGGAGCAGCCATTGGTATCCTGATAGGAATTTATCTGTTTGCCCGCAAAACCAAATCGTCCTATCTGTGGACGATGGACATGATTGTTATCGTAACAGCTCTTGCAGGCTGTTTTATCCGACTGGGTAATCTGATGAATTCGGAAATTTACGGAAATCCCACCAAAAGTAATCATGGTTTTGTCTACACACATGATCTGACAAGGCTTTTAACTGAAAAATACAAAGGTACCATTCAGCATGTCAGTTACGATAAAATGAAAGCCCCTCCATTGCAGGATCAGGCAGGAGTTCCAATGCAGATCAAGATTGAATTTTTACGCCAGATTAAGGATGAAAACCGGGTGAGGCAGTTTGCCGACGTCAATCTGATGGTGGATTTGGCCCGGTATGATTTTGATGACAATGTTTTTCTTCTCCGGAATGATTCCCTGATTTACCAGATTGAGAAAAAAGACAAGCGACTTTTGTTAATGGCCCAAATTGGCGGACTCCCGAGACATCCCTCCCAGATCTATGAAGCGGCAAGCTACCTGTTTATCTTCCTGCTTCTCATGTATATATTTTACGCCTATAATACCAGGCTCCGGGATGGCTTTATTTTCGGCGCTTTCCTTTTTCTTGTTTTCATCGCCAGGTTCTTTATCGAATTTATGAAGCAGAACCAGGAAAGCTTTGAGGATACTATGTCCCTCAACATGGGCCAGGTGTTAAGCATTCCTTTCGTAATAGCAGGACTTGCACTGATCATTCTCAAATGGCCCAAAAAAACCGGGAACCTTGAATCATGAGCATCATCATAGGCACCAGCGGGAACATCCGGAAAATCATGATGCCGGAAAAAAACTCCTGTTTTCGACCCTGCTGAATTTTATCGTATCTATAGCCGAAATCATCGGCGGATTGGTTTCCAACAGTCTTGCCCTCATATCAGATGCCCTGCACAACCTCGGGGATACATCAGCCCTGTTCATTGCTTACCTGGCCCATATCGTCAGCAAAAAGGAGTATACCGATAAAAAAACATTCGGGTACAAACGAATTGAAATTCTTGCTGCCCTGTTCAACGCGATTGTCCTGGCTGTAATTATTGTTTACCTTTTTGTTGAAGCTTTTCAAAGACTTCGCAATCCCGAACCCGTCAGAAGCCTCATCATGCTGATTGTTGCCCTGATCGGTTTCCTGGCAAACCTGATCTCGGTTCTGCTCTTAAAAAGGCATTCGGCCAAAAACATTAACATCAGGGCAGCTTATCTTCATTTGGTGGGCGATACCATATCGTCGGTAGTTGTAATAGCAACGGCCTTGCTCATCTATTACTTTGATCTGTATTGGATTGATCCCATTGTCACTTTCCTTTTGGGGATTTACCTGCTGAAAGAGACCTATCTCATACTCAAAGAAGCCCTGGACATTCTCATGCAGGCCACTCCGCAAGGCCTTGACCTGACTGAGGTTAAAAAGTCACTTGAGTTAATTGCTGAAATTGACAACATCCACCACGTTCATGCCTGGAACCTCGATGATCAGGATATTCATTTTGAGTGCCATATAGATTTAAAGTCAGACATCAGGATCAGCGAAACTGAAAAAGTTAAAACCTCAATACTCGAGGTTCTGAAAAACAAATTCAATATCAGCCATGTTACTATTCAGTATGAATACAATTGTTGCGATGATAAAAACATGATCCATCAGAAATAATACCAAAGATCAAGCCATGAGCGAATTGAAGATAAAAGTGACCGGCATGAGCTGTAATCACTGCAAAATGAATGTGGAGAATGCACTGAAGAAAATCAAGGGCATCAACAATGTTCTTGCCGATGTGAACAACAGCGAAGTGACCTTAATTGGAGATCAGATCAACCTTGACCAGGTAAAGTCTGCCATCGAAAATACAGGCTATTCTTACGGAGGCATACTTGCATAAAGATTGACTGCTTGTATTCTCAGGCGTTTTGTATATTTGCAGCATGAAAACCAAAAACTCTATTTTTAATCATTTCTAAACTGTATTTGAATGTATAAAATTGTTTTGTTACGTCACGGTGAAAGTACCTGGAACAAGGAAAACCGTTTTACCGGGTGGACTGATGTCGATTTGAGCGAGAAGGGCATGGAAGAAGCACGCAGTGCCGGCAGGGTAATGAGAGAAGCCGGTTATGAATTTGATGTAGCTTATGTTTCGGTTTTGAAACGCGCTTTAAGAACACTCTGGCTGGCGCTTGAAGAGATGGACCAGTTGTGGATCCCATGGATCAAGACCTGGCGGTTGAATGAACGGCATTATGGAGCATTACAGGGACTTAATAAAGCCGAAACTGCAGCGCTGCATGGTGAAGAAAAAGTTAAAATATGGCGCCGGAGTTATGATGTTCCCCCTCCCCAGCTTGAAAGGTCCGATCCGAGATATCCTGGTAATCATGCGGCATACAGGAGCCTACCTGCGAAAGATATTCCCACAACGGAATGCCTGAAAGATACCGTGGAAAGATTCCTTCCTTACTGGCATGAAACCATTGTTCCTGCTATAAAATCCGGCAAGCGTGTGCTCATCACTGCTCATGGCAACAGTCTCCGTGCATTGGTAAAGTACCTCGATAACATGTCCGACGCCGAAATCATTGAACTGAACATACCTACCGGAATACCCCTGGTTTATGAGCTTAACAACGAGCTTAAACCCTTGCGGCATTATTACCTGGGCGACCAGGAGGCCATTCAGAAAGCCATGAATTCTGTTGCGAATCAGGGTAAAGCGAAATAGTAATGATAAAGCATAGTTGCCAACTACGCTTAGCCTGTGCATAAAAACAGGATACCGGGCGATAAACAGTATGCTGGGCGATAAACAGAATGCTGGGCGTAGTTTTTAACTACGCCCTTCTTATTTCCGCGTAATCACCATTTACCGATTCCCATCCGCCATTCGCCGAATATTCCTTCTGCAACTTGACAAATAGGTTTACATTTGATCCATAATAACTTCAGGAGGAAAATATATGGAAAAGAGACTAGATGACCAGCGCCATAACGAACGCAGAATTTGGTTCGGTGTAGGGATTATTTTACTGGGCCTGCTGTTTTTGGCTAACAATTTTGGAATTCTCGATTACGAAATACGAAGGTACGTCTTCCGGTGGGAAGTTATCCTCATAGTCCTGGGTCTTATATTTACTGTGAGTGGAAGGAACCGTACTACAGGTATTATACTCCTGGTGATTGGGGGGGTCTTTTACCTTCGGGATTTTTTGCATTATGATTTCAGTTTCTGGCAGATTTTCTGGCCCGGCATGATGATACTTGCCGGAATTCTCATACTTTTCAGGCACCAGCTTGACAAGGGATTGAATAAAAACACCAGCCTGAGTGCAGAGGATGCCATCGATGAAATAGCCGTGTTCGGCGGTGGCGACCGGGTGGTGACTTCCCAGCAATTTCAGGGTGGAAAAGTGACCACTATTTTCGGCGGACTTAATTACAACCTGTTAAAAGCCAAACTGGCGCCAGGTGAAAATTATATTGACGTATTCTGCCTTTTTGGCGGTATGAATCTAATGGTACCTGAAGGATGGACTGTGAAGATCAGGGTAATGTCGATTTTTGGAGGCTTTAGTGATAAACACCGTTTTAAGGTTCCCGATACGACAACCAGTCAGGAAGGTTCCATATTGGTCATCAAGGGCATAGCAATTTTTGGCGGAGGAGAGATCAAAAACTTTTACAGTTAATACACAACATCCGTTCATTTACTATGCAAAACCCGATTCTGTCCACCCGGAAAACATTCATTTACTATATGGGAATATGGATCATCGTAGTATGCTTCCACATTTTCCTGCTCCAGACTTCCGGTCGGATGAGTTTAGCCACTGCCCTGACGGACTCCATTGTGAGCAATCTGTTATTCGGCGCAATCGGGCTGGGCCTCTGGTATCCTATTTTCTTTGCCAGAGCGGAAGATGAAAAAGTGATAAGCACCGTCATCAACAATATAGTGGGTTGTGTTGTGGCTGTCGGATTCTGGCTTGGACTCACCTATTTTTTGCTGGTTTCCGTGTTCAGCCATGACCCCAAATACATCATTTTCCTTCGAAATTCAATACCCTGGCGGGCGGGCCTCGGGATCATCTTTTATGAAGTCATTATCATGGTTTATTACCTGATCATCTTTTACCGGAACAATAAGGAAAATCTGGTGAAAGAAGCTGAACTCAAGGCCCTTGTCAAGGAATCGGAACTTAAATCGCTCAAATCTCAGATCAATCCGCATTTTCTGTTTAACAGCCTGAATTCCATCAGCTCGCTTACCATGATCGAGCCGGCAAAAGCACAGGAAATGATCATTAAACTATCTGAGTTTCTCCGGTACACCACTTCCAACAAAGAAGAAAAGCTCACTACGCTGGATCGTGAAATTGACAATATCAACCGGTATCTGGACATTGAAAAGATCAGGTTTGGAAGGCGCCTAATCGTTAAGCAGGAGGTTGGCGAAAACTGCCGGAATCTGAAACTTCCTGGACTTATCCTGCAACCTTTGCTGGAGAACGCTGTCAAATATGGCGTTTATGAAAGCACCGAGGGATCTGTCATCGAAATGATATGCACCTGTAATTCATCAGCTTTGAGCATTGTGATACGCAATGGATGGGACCCGGAATTTCAATCCAATAAAGGAGAAGGTGTCGGATTAAGAAACATCCGGAGTCGCCTGCGGATCCTTTATAACCAGGACGACCTGCTCAACATCCGAAAAGATCCTAAAAATTTTGAAATAACCATAATTTTCCCGCAAACATAACGACCATGGAAAACATCAGAGCTTTAATCATAGACGATGAAGAACTGGCCAGGGAGTTGATAAAGAACTATCTTAAAAACCAGCCCGGGATCCAGATCATTGGCGAGTGTGAAAACGGTTTTGAGGGAGCCCGAAGTATCGCTGAACTCAAACCCGACCTGGTATTCCTTGATATTCAGATGCCCAAACTGAATGGATTCGAAATGCTCGAACTTACCGAAGATCCGCCTGAAATCATATTTATCACGGCGCACAACGAATTCGCCATCCGTGCTTTCGACATGAATGCTGTGGACTACCTCCTGAAACCATATTCACAGGACAGGTTGTTGGCGGCAGTGGAGAAAGTCAGGGAAAAAATACGGACCGGAAGCAGAAATGATCAAAAAATCAGCCAGTTAGTACAACAACCCCTGACTGAAAAACTGGAACGGATTGTAGTAAAGACAGGAACCAAGATCAAAGTTATTCCTGTGGATAAAATTGTGTACCTCGAAGCCCAGGACGATTACATTATGGTGTATACCGATGACGGCAAGCATCTTAAGCAAGGAACCATGAAGTTTTATGAGGACCACCTCGACGAATCAAAATTCATCAGGGTTCATCGGTCCTATATTGTACGAATTGACCAGGTGGTTCAGCTGGAGCCTTATGCAAAAGATAATTATATCCTCAAGCTGAAAAATGGTAATTCACTGAAAGTAAGCCGAAACGGCTTAAAGAACCTGAAGGATAAATTTAACTTTTAATCAGCTCTGACAATTTCAGCGCCATATCCAGAAATACAATCCTGCCGTTGGCGTTCCGTTCAATATCCTGTATGGACTTGCTGAATTCTTCGGTGAGCGCCAGTATGTTATTCCCATGGACAAAGGGGGCAAAATTTGTTGTGAATTCCTTTTCTGCATCGGCTAAAAATACAAGTTCCGGCTCATTTAAATGAAGAGCAAGACTTTCCCTCAGTGTTCTCAACCCGTATTCAAGAAAAGATTTCTGCTTTTCGCGTGTAAGAGAAGCCAGTTCCTCTGTCTCCTTAAACAGTTCGGGGATACTCTTTTTGAAGCAGCTTCTCATGAGTTCCCGGAATTTATTGAAATTATACCGGATATCCTCAGCTTCGGAAATCAGATCCAGGGCCTTCAGATAATTGCCTGATGCCAGCCTTACAAATTCCAATGCCCTGCCGGCATCCAGATAATGTTTGTTAATCAGAGCTTCCGCAAGGGCTTCATCTCCGATACGAGCCACTTTTACGGGTATGCACCGTGATTTCACCGTAGCCAGCAGTTGATCGGGATTTTCACTCACCAGGATAAAAACTGTAAGAGGGGGCGGTTCTTCAAGAAGTTTGAGGAGCTTGTTGGATGCCTGATCATTCATTTTTTCCGGGTGCCACAGGATTACAACCTTGTAATCCGATTCGAAGGCTTTAAGACTTAACTTGCCGGCTAAACGTTTGCTCTCTTCCGTATTGATGATGCCCTGTTTATTCTCGAGATCAATGAAATCGTACCATTGCGTAAGCCTTCCATAAGGATTCCTTAAAAGAAAACTGCGCCAATCGGCCATGAAATCATCGCTTACCACATTGTCCCTGTCACCTGTCCGCGTTTTATTGACCGGGTAAACAAAATGCAGGTCGGGGTGTATATATTTGCTGTTTTTATTGCATCCGGCACAGATGCCGCATGCATCATCCTCTCCGCGGTTGGTGCAAAGAATGTACCCGGCAAATGCAACAGCCAGTGGCAACGCACCAGCCCCTTCAGGGCCAAAGAAAAGCCAGGCATGACTTACCCGGTTCTCCTGAACAGTCTGAACTAACCTGTTTTTTAGGACCTCCTGTCCGATTATCTCCTTGAAATACATAGAACTGATGCAGTGCTGATCCGCGCAAAAATACGCAGGGGCCAAAGGTAAATAAAAATAGTTTTTTATCTTTGTTCAAGTATTAACTCAAATTAAATCAACATGCAAACAATCGATAAATTCAACTTTAAAGGGAAAAAAGCAATTGTGCGGGTGGATTTTAATGTACCCCTCGATAAGAAAACCTTTGAGGTTACGGACGACACCCGTATCAGAGGTGCTTTGCCCACTATCCATAAAATACTCTCCGATGGTGGTTCAGCGATACTGATGTCACATCTGGGCCGTCCCGATGGAGTTCCCCAGGATAAATATTCTTTAAAGCATGTTGTGCCCGCGTTGCAAAAATTGGTTGGGAAACCTGTGATATTTGCCGATGACTGTATTGGTGAATCTGCAATAACTCTTGCAGCCGGATTAAAAGCAGGTGAAGTACTGTTGCTCGAAAACCTGAGGTTTTACCTTGAAGAGGAAGGCAAACCCAAATTGGCCGAAAACGTTACAGATGAAGAAAAGAAAGCGGCCAAAGACGCCATGAAGAAGAAACAAAAGGAGTTTACTGCTAAACTGGCGGCTTACGCCGACTGTTATGTAAACGACGCTTTCGGAACTGCTCATCGTGCACACGCTTCCACGGCTCTTGTTGCTGACCTGTTTCCCGATGAGAAAACAATGTTCGGCTACCTTATTGTTGCTGAACTGGATGCCATGGATAAAGTCCTGAAAGCTGCCAAAAAACCCTTTACGGCTATCATGGGCGGAGCCAAGGTTTCCGATAAGATTCTGGTCATTGAGAACCTTCTTCCGCGGATCGATAACCTTATTATCGGTGGCGGAATGACCTATACATTCATTAAAGCGCAGGGAGGAAAGATCGGGAATTCTTTGTGTGAAGCTGATAAACTTGATATAGCGCTTGATATTCTTGAAAAAGCAAAAAAGAACAATGTGAAGGTTTATCTTCCGGTAGATGCAGTGAACGCCGATAAATTCGATGCAGAAGCAGCGACCGGTAAATCAAGGACAGATCAGACCCCCGACGGCTGGATGGGTTTGGATATTGGAGAAGAAAGCATTAAGATCTTTTCTGAAGTAATTAAAAATTCGCAAACCATTCTCTGGAACGGACCCATGGGCGTTTTTGAAATGCCGAAATTCGCTGCAGGAACCACGGCAATTGCCAAGTCCATTGCGGAGGCCACAGCAAAGGGCGCTTTCAGCCTTATCGGTGGAGGAGATTCCGTAGCCGCCATTAACAAAAACAAACTGGCAGATAAGGTCAGCTATGTTTCAACAGGTGGCGGAGCCATGCTTGAATATATCGAGGGTAAGGAACTCCCGGGAATAAAAGCCATACGCAAGTAAGGACTTCTTTCCCCACACCCGAGCTTATAAAGTGCCCGTTCTGGCCCCGAAATGAGCCACTTCGGGCATTTTCATTGTTAAATAATTGAATCACCCCATAAGCAACAGTTTATAACCCTGTTATCATGAAAAACCTTAAACTCGCCGTCCTGGGGGGAGGTAACCTCGGAACCTCCCTGGCAAAAGGATTGATTGCCTCCAAACAATTCAGTTTCCGGGATATTATCATTACCGATAAACGGGAATCCCGAATTGATCAGCTTAAAAGCATCGGCTTTCAGGCAACCAGCGATAACCGTGATGCCGTCAGCAAATCCAATATAATCATTATGTCGGTGAAGCCGCAGCAGTTTGGCAGTCTCACCCAGGAGATAAATCAATCGCTTCATCACGGACATTTACTGATTTCAACAGTCACTGGCGTTACACACAAGGAAATCGAATCATCGCTGGGTAAACTGCCCACTTTCAGGATTATGCCCAACACTGCCCTTGAAATCTGTGAATCAATGACATGTATTTCCTTTCATAATACCACGGCCGAGCATGAAAAACTGGTATTGAACTTGTTTGAAAAAATGGGTAAAACGCTGATAATACCCGAAGAACTAATGGGAGCGGCCACTGTGGTAGGGGCCTGCGGTATTGCTTTTGCGCTGCGTTTCATGCGGGCCATGTCGCAGGGAGGTATCGAAATTGGCTTTAATTCTGAAATGTCGCAACTGATCGTAGCCCAGACCGTCAAAGGGGCAGCCCAGCTTATTGTTGAAACCAGCAATCATCCTGAAAGAGAAATTGATAAGGTGACCACCCCACAAGGTATAACCATTTCCGGGTTGAATGAAATGGAGCACCAGGGACTGAGTTCTGCCGTGATCAGGGGTCTGATCACCTCATACAACAAACTGGAGAACCTGGATACAGGAACTCATAAAGCCGGTAAATGACTCTCCGCCCGGAAATCAGATTGACGTAATTTGTTAACTGAAAATTTTTTATCATGATCCAAATTGAGAATTTCCCGCAGTATCTGTTTGATCAGTACAACAGTTTCAGGAAAGAAGTGCCTTCCATGACCAAATCGCACCGATTTATCGATAACCTCATCTACTTTCTCTTCCCCTTTAAAATCGATAAAAAATGCTCACTTCCTCTGATTGACCTTAACCTGGCCCAGCTGCAGCTCGATTTCAAGGACCTTCTGACCCCTTTGGAACCGATTCTCGAAGAGCCTGTCAATGACCTTAACAAAAAGTTCTTCTCGGTAATTCCTGAAATTTACGAAAGCCTGATCAAGGATGCACAACTCTTTGTTGATTTTGATCCTGCCGCCCGCTCCCGTGAAAGCGTTATCCTGTATTATCCCGGGTTCTATGCCATAGCGGTGTACAGGCTGTCTCATGTATTGTTTACCCTCCGGATCCCTTATCTTCCGCGAATGATTTCCGAGTTTGCCCACAGCAAAACCGGAATTGACATACACCCCGGAGCAATCATCGGGGAGCATTTCTTTATTGATCACGGCACCGGCATCGTTGTTGGTGAGACCACCATCATCGGCAACAATGTCAAAATATACCAGGGTGTAACGCTGGGCGCTGCATCGGTTGATAAAAGCATGAAGGGAAAGAAACGCCACCCCACTCTCGAGGATAATGTTATTGTCTATTCAGGAAGCACCATATTGGGCGGGGATACCATCATCGGTCACGATACGGTCATCGGTGGGAACGTGTGGCTAACAAAAAGTGTTCCTCCTTTTTCGGTTGTTTTTCACGAGAGTAAGGTGGTGATCAGGGAAAGCAGAGATCATTCCGATACTGTAAATTTTGTAATTTAATTCACACGCCATGAAAGCAAATACCATTCTTGAGACTATAGGCAATACCCCTCATGTCAGAATCAACCACCTGTTCAGCAGTACGTATGAGGTGTGGTATAAACTTGAACGTTTTAATCCGGGCGGAAGCATAAAAGACAGAATTGCCCTGGCCATGGTTGAAGATGCCGAGAAAAAACGACTGTTAAAGACCGGTTCAGTCATTGTTGAACCCACATCGGGCAATACCGGAATTGGTTTGGCCATGGTGGCATCCGTGAAGAGATACCGGCTCCTTCTGGTAATGCCTGAATCGTTTTCCATCGAACGCCGCAAAATTATGGCTTCCTATGGCGCTGAATTTGTGCTTACTCCCCGTGAATTGGGAATGAAAGGGGCGATCGAAAAAGCGAGGGAAATCGTTGCATCCGATCCAAATGCCTGGATGCCCATGCAGTTTGAGAATGAAGCCAATGTAGAAATGCATCGCCTGACAACGGCCCGGGAAATCTTAAGTGATTTTCCGGAAGGTATCGATTATTTGATTGCAGGAGTTGGTACAGGCGGACATCTCTCCGGGGTAGCTTCCGAATTAAAGAAAAAAATGCCGCATTTGAAGGTGTTTGCTGTTGAGCCGGAACTGTCTCCGGTGATCAGCGGAGGAAAACCCGGCCCTCATCCCATCCAGGGAATCGGGGCAGGATTCATACCAAAAAACCTGCATGTACAGTTCATTGACGAAGTGATTACCGTCTCCAAAGAAGAGTCTTATGATTATACCCGCAGGGTAGCAAAAGAAGAAGGCATATTTGTAGGTGTATCTTCAGGGGCTTCTCTGGCAGCCATTGCCAAGAAACTTCCCGACATACCGGCAGGTTCGAGGATCCTGGCATTCAACTATGACACCGGGGAACGGTATCTTTCAGTTGAAGGACTTTTTTGAGAGTATGCAGTAGCAGCAGCAGTTCAATGCCAACTTATCTGCCTACTGCCGCTGACGCTGCTGCTGCCACTGCTTACTGCCACTGCCGCTGCCTACTCCTCTCCCAATACATTATACAGTTCCTTTTTTATAATCTTCGCCCAGACTTCATATCCTTTTGCATTCAAATGCAGCCGGTCCGGTAAAAAAAGCTCCTCTTTGGGTTGGGATGAGGCATTCAAAAAAGCAAAATCCGTACGGATGAAATAGGTGTTGGTATTCTTCAGACAGGTTCCCTCAATAAGCCTGTTGGCTTCTTCAATCTGCGGCCATACTTCCCACCTTAAGGCGGTTGGCGTGACAGCTATCCAGAATACAGGTGTTACAGGGTATTTTTCCCTGATTGTTTTCAGAACAGTCCGGAAAAGCCTGTCGACCTCCCTGGGACTTTTATCATCCTCGGTCCCTGCAATATCATTGGCAATAAACAGTACAATTGCCCTGCATCCGTGGGGATAAAAAATACGCTGTGCATATATGGCAAGATCACTCAATTTGGCTCCGCCATAACCTCTTTGAATAACAGGGTAAGGCGACATGTCCCGCGCCAGAGTTTCCCATAACCTTATACTTGAACTTCCTGCAAAAAGAATTGCGTCATCGGGGTATATTTCCGTGCTGTCAAGGTGTTCTAATTTTTGGATATCAACTTCCCATGCCAGTACGTCCGGATCCTGCTGGTAAATAAGGAGCGGGGAACAGGATAATACGGTAAATATCACCAACGGAAGCAACAGGGTTCTCATCATACAGGATTTAAGCTGTAAAGATATGCATTGCTTTAACTTTTATTTAACAGTGAAATGCCATAACAAAAGATATCGGCGAATGTTTTTACTTCTGCTTAGGATTTAGAATCATGAAAATACCGCGTTTTATCATTATTGCCCTTTTTCTGCTGATCACTGGGAGAATATCCTCACAGGATAAGGGTATTCCCATACTTAAGTTTTCTGATCTTGAGAAACTCCTGCATCGAAAAACAGACAGCGTGTTCGTGATCAATTTCTGGGCTACCTGGTGCGGACCTTGCCGTAGAGAACTTCCTGAATTTGAAAAAATACATCAGGATTATGCCCGGGAAAAAGTGAAAGTGCTTCTGGTAAGTCTTGACTTCCCGTCCCGGCTGGATAGCGGATTAAATCCCTTTTTAAAAAGCAACCGGATCACTGCTCCTGTGGTACTGCTGAATGAACCGGATGCCAACGCCTGGATCGATAAGGTTGATCCGGGATGGACAGGATCTTTACCGGCAACGCTGATATATAAAGGATCCAACAGGCTTTTTTATGAACGCGAATTACACTACCAGGATATTGTCGGATCAATACAATCATTAATTAACCTTTAATATTTTTATCATGAAAACAATTCTGTCAATTGTATATCTCTTTGCGACTGCTCACCTGCTGGCCGGTGAAGGATTTAAAGTAGGAGATAAGGCTGCAGATTTTAAACTGAAAAATGTGGATGGCAAGTATGTCAGTCTTGCTGATTTTCCAAAGGCCAAAGGATTCGTCATAGTTTTTACCTGCAACACCTGTCCGTACGCGATAGCTTACCAGGATCGGTTTATTGCGCTCGATAAGGAATACAAGGCCAAAGGATTCCCAGTAATTGCCATTAACGCCAATGATCCTGCTGTTGAGCCCGGGGATTCTTATGAGGCCATGGTTACGCGTTACAATGAAAAAAAGTATTCCTTCCCTTACCTTTTTGATCAAAAACAGGAGGTTTTCAGGATCTATGGTGCGACGAAAACCCCACATACTTTTCTACTTGAAAAAAATGAAAAGGAAGAACTGATCGTTAAATACATTGGTGCCGTGGATGACAATTACCAGGATGCATCCGCCGTGAAACAGACTTACCTGAAAAACGCCATTAATGCTCTTCTGAGCAACAGGGAACCTGACCCGAACTTTACCAAAGCGATCGGTTGCGGTGTAAAACAGAAAACCGAAGCAGCCAAGCTGTAAGAAGAGAGGAAGTAGCAGTTGGCAGTGGCAGTTGGCAGCGGCAGTCAGGTAATAATTACCGAACTGCTACTGCCGCTGCCGCTGCCTACTCTTTTACAAGTTCCGTCTCCCGGAAATATTTCTCAAAATCCGGGTAAGACACGAGAAGATATACCACAACCTGTTTAGAAGTGAATGATCCAAAGAATCCTTTGGTGAGAATATCGTTTTCCACTTCCGGCATTGAAGTATTGAATAACAGAATACCCTTCTGGGTATCAAGCTTCACAGAATCACTGACGTATTTAATTTCACAAATATTCCCTTTAAATTCATGCTGAAATTTCAACATGGCCGCCTTTCTGGAGATCTTTTCCCCACTTCCTTTGTCCAGAACGAGATATTGCAGACTATCCCCCGGAATTACTGAATTATACCTGCTGCCCTTGCGGTACTTGCAGGCCGGTAGCATTACCGTAAGCAGTAAAACCATGAAAATCAAAAGATAATGATTAAACCGTTTTCTCATTTACCGTATGCTTTCAGATACTTCTTTTAAATATCCCAATGCTGTCTCTTCATCGTTTGTATTGAGAACACCCACCAGAGTACCAGCTTTCTGCATCAGGAAAACCGTTCCGTTATAAGGGTCCTGGATGACATAGTAACCCTCTTTTTGCTGAATCTTGTCCTCTTTCACCAGGGCTTTGTACTGATCCAGCATTTTCTGAATCTCCTCCGGTGTCAGGCGGATAATAAAAAGCTGAATTTCTCCCTGACTGCCATATCTGGCTGAAAATGCCGACCGGAAAAAACTATATCCCAAAAAGTTCTGGGCTATATAACCATCCGACAAAGAAACCCTGCCTTCAACGGGCAATAATTTGATCTCATCCGGTAAACCTTTCGGTTGTGCAAGCTGGGCGTCTACCTTTTCTGCAACCAGTGCAAGTGTATTCTCATCCACCTCCTTGGCTCCGGCCGACATAATCTTAACATAATAATTGCCGGTCATGAAGTTGACCACTCCCTGGCTTTTATAGCCCTGGGAACCAACGGGTACCTGGGGATAATCCGGCATCCTTTCAGCTGTATAAATACCGTAGGTGTTCGCAAGTGAGTTGTGCCTGTATAATTCCACCCTGATAATCAGGTCCTTTTTGGTATATTCGGCAATATGAAGGTCCTGAAAATAATAACTGAGGAAAATATCCGCAGCGCCATTGATCAGTTCCCACAAATCTCCGGATGTATAAACCTTTTCATCCTCATGAACCTTCCATCCGGTTATCTCCGGAAATAATCCGGTGTCAGCCGCAAACATGGGAAGTGTTGCAGCGAACAAAAGTGCTCCGAGAAGCAGTCTTTTTATCATATAATTCTGGTTTTTAATGTTTTATCGTATTTGTAAAAATTACTCATACTATCAGATCTCTGGGAATGCCTGAAAGCCTTGAAACATCACCAATCCTATCGGCCACAAGAAATCCCTTGGGACATTTCACGGTACACGTATCACAGTCCCTGCAAGGATCAGAAGTTCCCGCAATAGTATCAAGCACGGCGTAGGCGCTTTCATAATTCCTGTATCCGTATGTGTACATGTAAGCGCGCATGTATTCATTCACTGGCAGATGTTTTTTACATTCCTTCACGCAAAGGTTGCAGCCATCACAATATAAACCAGCAACGACTTTGGCTTCTTCCAGATCCGCCTTTTCCTGTTCGTTTAACTCCAGGTTTTCCATGACCGAAAAGTTCTGGATCATTTGATCGTAAGTAAGAATTGCTGGAATGGCGGTAGTGATGTTTGTATCCTGCAGCACCCATTTTAATGCTGCACTGCAATTGATCGGGCGTTGCCTTTCCTTGTCCATGAATGCCCCGGCCATAGTCTTCATGGCTACAATTCCAATGCCTTTTTCAGCCGCCAAAGCGATTTTTTCCTTCAGCAACTCTGCCTGGGAATGTTTGAAGTTAATGGCAGTAAGTACGACATCATAAAAATCACTGTCAATGGCCGCCTGAATCACATCAGGTTCATTTTGATGGGTTGACATGCCCACGAATTTTACCTTGCCCTGATTTTTAAGTTCAGAAAAAGCTTCGAGAAACTGGGGTGCCAGGGCGACTTTCCTGGTTGAAACACCGTGCAGATAAAGAATATCAACATATTCCAGCTGCAAACGTTGCATACTCAAATCGAACTTCGTAAGAATACTTTCTTTGGTCGCGCCAGGACCCATTTCACCCGTTCTGCGATCAATATCATCCGCATAGACCTTGGTTGCCAGTACAAATGAACTGCGCGGGAGGGTTGAGAAAAGCTCTCCCAACATGGTTTCATTCCGGCCTTCCTGGTAACCATGCGCCGTATCGAAATGCACAAATCCCATTTCCATAGCTGATTTAACAAGGGCGGTATTATCTGACCGCATTACGCCGAAACTTACAATCGGAAGTTCAATGCCCGTCTTACCAAGCTTACGGCGAATAATCACAGGCTCCTTTTTATTATTCCGTATACTGTTGCCGATGGCTTTTGTCCCGATTAGGGCCCCTGCTGTTCCAAGCAGAGAGGATCTTAAAAATCCGCGTCTGTTTAAATTTTGTATCTTTCCCATGATATTTTCTATTTTCGAACTGCAAGTTATTACATAATTTGTTTATAATTAACATCCATACAGGTTCACACAGATATTTAAATTCATTTTAAACATGACATACGAATGGGGTGCTTTTATCAGTTTCTGTTATATCTTTATAACTTTTTGCAGGCGCATTTCGTAAATATGGCAAAAGTTCTATTTTTGTGTTAGATTAATAGGGTTTTTCAAGGTAATGTTTTAATTTTTTCAGGGAATCAAGTATGTTGAAAAGAATTTTAGTCGGGGTTTTCATTTTTACAATCTTCGTTTTTACAACCCTCGATTTGGGCTCGGTAACCGATGGTCCTTTTGAATCTACGACATCTTCGTTTGTTAAACGGCCTAAACCTTTTGGCTTAGACAGCCTGGTTTTAGCTTATGACAATTACCTGCAGAACGCCGTAGACAGCATGAAAAGTCCGGGTGCAGCAGTTGCACTGGTGTATAAAGGAGAAATCATGTTGCTGAAAGGCTATGGCGTCAGGAAATACGGGGAGCAGGATACTGTGAATACACATACCGCTTTCAGACTTGGTTCAGTATCCAAAGGTTTTGCTTCTGTACTCACGGGGATAATGGTTGAAGAAGGCTCCATTGGATGGGATGACCGGATTCAAAGCTATTTGAACGACTTCAGGATGAAGGATACCTCTGCCGCTTCCCATATGACAGTCAGGAATATTTTAAGCCATACCACCGGATTTCCGGAACATACCTATACGGATATGCTTGATCATGGCTATGATTATGATAAAATCAAAGGAGCCCTGGCCGGTGTTTCTACCATAGCAAAGCCAGGACAGATATACGGTTATCAAAATGTTGCCTACAGTTTAATTGGGGATGTACTTTACAATGCTTCCGGCAGGGATTATAACAATCTTCTCCAGGATAAAATCTTCGTGCCGTTGAACATGCGCGATGCTTCCACCGATTTTGTTTCTTTTTATTATAACCCGAACACAGCTGTTCCTCACCTTAGAGCAGGAACCACCTGGAGACCCAAGCCCAAAAACAACCGCTATTATTCAGCGTCTCCGGCTTCCGGAATAAATGCCAGCGCATCGGATATGGCCAAATGGCTTTTGGCCCTTACGGGATACTATCCTGAAATAATCGACAGCCAAACCATCCACGAAATTGCGGATCATACCATTGAGACACCCAAAAAAGCCGCTTACCGCAAAAACTGGCGGTCACTCGAAAAAACATATTACGGGCTGGGCTGGAGAGTATTTAATGTTAACGGACACGATATCGTTTACCACGGTGGCTATGTTGAAGGTTTCCGTGCCGAGATAGCCTTTGATCCCGAAACCAGAATGGGAATAGCCGTGTTGTTTAATTCAAACACTCCTGTTGCTTCGGAATGTGTTCCGCGTTTTGTGAATTCCTTCTTTGATACCTGCCTTCCTGATTCAGGATCCCGCCTGTATGCAGATAAATAATTGAACAGCCTGAAAATAGGATAATTAGTTTAATTTTGCGGACGAGTCCCTTGATCTGTCCCTGATGAACAAAACAGAATATCGTTATTTCGACGTATTGGTCGCATTGTTTGTAGCTGTATTGCTTATCTCAAACATAGCATCCACCAAGATACTGACTATCTGGAAGTTTACCTTTGATGGCGGAACATTGCTCTTTCCCCTGAGTTATGTATTTGGTGATATTCTTACTGAAGTTTACGGATTCCGGCGTTCACGCAGGGTCATCTGGCTTGGCTTTTTTTCAGCCCTGATCATGTCCCTGGTTTTATTTGTGGTGCAAATATTACCTCCAGCCGGGGACTGGACAAACCAGAAGGCTTATGAAGCAGTCCTGGGCTTTGTTCCTCGCATTGTTGCAGCCAGTCTGCTGGCTTATTTTGCAGGTGAGTTTACCAATTCAATGATCCTTTCCCGGTTGAAGATCCTTACGAAAGGCCGATACCTCTGGACGCGCACCATTGGCTCCACACTTATCGGAGAAGGTTTGGATACGATTATATTCTGCATGGTCGCCTTTTATGGTATTCTTCCTGCTTCTGTTTTCAAGGCTGTGCTGATTTCAAATTACATTTTCAAGTGCACTGTGGAAATTATTTTTACACCGCTCACTTATCTGATTGTAAGGACTCTCAAAAGGAAAGAAAAGACAGATGTATATGATTATGGGGTAAATTACAATCCATTTCAGGTAAATTAGTAATTCCTTATACTTACAGCATGCGTTTGATTTCTGCCATATTGTTGTTTCTGCTGGTTTTTAAAGCATCTGCTCAAAACGATTCGATGTTCATAGCGACCGTTGAGGAAGCAGTTGCTGTTGCCATTGAGAAAAATCCAGCCATTCAAACTGAACCGGACAGGAAAGCGCTTGTGAGAGATATCAAATCAGCCTGGTACCGGTGGCTTTTCCAGCTCAATGAGTTGCAGGTTCTTCAGGAATATATGGCAGAGCTTGATGATCTCGATCGGATAGCAGCTTTGCGCTATACTGAAGGGGATATTGAACTACTGGAAAAATCGTGGTTTTTGAATCAGCTGGCCGAAATACGTACAAAAAAGGCCCTGTTGAACAATGATATTGCTATCAGTAGAAATATTCTACAGCAGCTTGCTAATACCAGGGATAGCATAATCCCTGTCAACTCAGGCTTATCACTTTACCAGGTTATCAAAGGACCCGGGAAGGAACCTGATCCGCCTGCTTCAGTCAACCCTTTTCTCCTGGAAAACATGCACCTTGAACTTGAAAATTTTTTTATCAGGCTTCAGTATTATGAATCTGTCGGCCTCGATCATGCCCGGCTGGTATTCAAAATAAACCGTGCAAAATACGAGGCTGAAGAAATTGATTATCTCGAATTCACCCGTTCCCTGACTGAAGCTTTTAACATAAAAACGGAATATCTTGAGACTTTGAACAACTATAACCAAACTGCCATTGAACTTGAGTACCATGCCTACTAAAACAGCTGTTGTGATTCTTCTGGTTACTGCTATTTCAGGATTGACCTGTTGTAATAAAACCAGCCCCGACCATCAGATAATTACTGATTCTGCGAATCATGCTGTGGCTGTTCGCTTATCCCGCCAGGATGCCGAACTGTCAGGAGTAAAACTGGGCATTCTCTCGGAAAAAAAAGTTGACCAATGGTCTTACTGCAAGGGCTCCCTGGTGCTGATCCGGGAAGGTCTTATGGTTGTCTCGACACCTGCTCCGGGAATTGTAAGAATGGTGAACTGTTCAGCAGGTGATTATGTTGAAGAAGGATCTGTGCTGGCAGGCCTTGAAAGTATTGAATTTATAAGGCTTCAGCAGGAATTCCTGGATGCCGAGAACCAGGTTGCGTATTTTCGTGAAGAATACAAGCGACAGGGGGAACTTACAGTTGAAAATGCCACATCGGTAAAGAAAATGCAAATGGCACAACGCGATTATCAATCCTTTGAAATAAAACAAAATGCACTTCGGCTGCAGCTGAAAGCTTACGGAATTAATCCGGATAGCCTTCAACCCGATCAGCTGTCTTCCCTTTTTTTCATAAGAGCTCCCCAATCCGGTTATGTTGCCAAAGTAAATTCAACTTTGGGAGCATATGCAAATCTGGGTGAAGAATTAATGGTTTTGGGTAAGAAGAACCGGCTGCTCCTGAAACTGGCCGTTCCGGAGCAGTTACTCCCCCATCTGAAGAAAGGTCAGGTCATTGATTTCTCTTTGGTGCATGACAGCCTGGTTACCTGGCAGGCTGTTTTGTATGACCTGGCAAATCCTGTAGATCCAATCCGCCATACCTCCGATATCTACGGGAAAGTAACCATGAAGAATGAACATTTCCTCCCGGGAGTGTCAGTAAAAGCGAAGATCAGGACAAATACCGGCATTTCCTTTTATGCGCAAAGAGGAGCCGTTATGCATGATCCTGAAGGCGATTACTTATTTTTCATGAACCAGGGAATCTTTGAAAAAGCTCCGGTTAAAACGGGGAATTCACAGGGGGAACAGATAGAGGTTATTGATTTTCCCCTCAGACATGTTAAGGATTCCGTTGTCACTGAGGGCATGAATTACCTGAAAATGCTGCTGGAAAAACGCTGATCCCTGTCTTTTGGATTTACCTGTCTCCTTAAATAAAAAATTAAACATTGCAATATTTATTCCCTGCAGTTGTTTTATATTTGTTAAAATTTTAAAGAACCAACATAATCACCATGGAAACATCAACCAACACTTACCAGAGACAACCTGAAAAGAAACCATCAACAGCATTAATAGTGCTTGTTATACTGCTGGCCCTTGCAGTTATTATATTGGGTTATAAATACTTTACAAAATCCAATCAACTGGGTCAAACCACAGAGGAAAAAGCCATACTTGAAGATGTGAAAAGCGATCTGGAAAAGCAGTTGCGTGATATGATCGTTGAATATGACTCGTTGAAAACGACCAATGATAGTGTAAACGGACTGCTGGTCAATGAACAGGACAAAATAAAGAATCTGTTGAGAATGCAGGCCACCGATGCAGAAAAGATCAGAAAATACCAGGGAGAACTTGAGACTTTGCGGAAAGTGATGAGAAGCTATATAGTTCAGATCGACTCGCTCAATACACGCAACCAGGAGCTTACTGCTGAAAATATTCAGGTTAAGGAAAAGCTGACAACTGCTGAGACCCAAAATGTTGAACTTACCAAGGAAAAAGAAATCCTGAATACACAGGTACAGCTTGCCAAGGTGCTTTCTGCCAAAAATATCGTTGTTCAGCCCCTGAATAAATCTGATAAGTCCAATACCAAAGTCAATAAAGTCGCCAAGATTAAAGTATGTTTCACCGTCAGGGAGAATTCCGTTGCCGAAAGTGGAACAAAGGATGTTTACCTGAGGGTGATCCGGCCGGATGAAGTTGTACTCCCCTCGGGTAACGGAGAAACATTCGAGTTTAACGGTGAACAGGTTATCTTCTCAGCCAAGCGTCAGCTTGAATATGAAAATAAAGACATCGACATGTGCATTTTCTGGGATAAAAATGCAGATCTGATTGCTGGCAACTATACTGCAATTCTATATGCCGAGAATTATGAGATTGGCTCTGCAACCTTCACCCTGAAATAAAATATTGAATTTTCTTAATGATTTAACCTCCGGGATCTCAACAACCCGGAGGTTTTTTCTTCATCTTGCATCAATCCCGAAATTATATAATCCGATATCAGCCATCCCTGTCGGGTTAACTTGAAGATTTGGCCCTGCTGTATCATGTGCCCGGATGATTTTACCGATTCTGCGGCCTTGATAAAATCATGGTACACAGTTTCACCGAATTCGTGATAAATTACTTCCAGATCTGCCCCGCGAATCGTCCTCAGAGATACCATCAGATACTCATTGTAGCGTTTAACGGCATTGAGATTTTCCGATTCGGAGAATTCACTTCCGGTGTCAATGGCCTGGATGTATTTTCTCACATGGGGAATATTCCATTGTCTTGACAGGATATTGTAGGAATGCGCCGAAGGTCCGATGCCCAGGTATTTCTTCTGTTGCCAGTACCCGGAATTGTGCCTGGAAAAATATCCTTCCCGGGCCAGGTTGGATATTTCATAATGAATAAACCCGTTTTTTTCTCCGGTCTCATTTAAAACAACAAATTGACGGGCACTCTCCTCCTCCTCCATGATCTGTAAAAGGCCTTTTGCCACGCTGCGCGATAAGGCAGTTCCGGGTTCGATACTAAGGTGATAGGCGGAAAGATGCTGGATATCCAAAGAAAAAGCAAGATCCAGGTTTTTTTGCCATTCCTGCGTATCCATGCCCGGTAAACCATAGATCAGATCGATGCTGATATTCCTGAAACCGGAATTCCCGGCCTGTTTAATACTGGCAAGAGCCTGAGCTGCGGTATGCCGTCGGTTCAGCAACTGCAGGTCCCTGTTACTGAATGATTGAATCCCGATACTGATACGGTTCACGGGTGTGGTTTCACGTATAGCCCTGAGATATTGTTCCGACAGATCATCGGGATTTGCTTCCAGCGTTATTTCACATCCGGGAGCAATGCGGTGCAACCGACTGATTTTCTCAATTACCTGGTTTACCTGGTTGGTGTTCAGCAGGGAGGGTGTTCCTCCTCCCAGGTAAATAGATTCTATCCATTCATTTTGCAGGTATTCCCTTCTGATGTCAAGCTCTTTTTGAATAGCAGCTAAATATTCAGGAATCAGGGTCATAACTGCCGATTTATAAAAATCACAATAGCTGCAGATTCTTTTGCAAAACGGAACGTGGATATATATTCCTGCCATGATCTGTTATTCAGAGATTCTCCTGTAAAATTGCAAATTAATTTTGCCAATTATAGAACACTTGCATTTAACCCATCTTCTCACTTAAAAAACAGTAAATTTACCCGTAAAATGTCCGTGCAGGAATAAACTGCCATGCAGAAAAAGGAGGGTAAATCCATGAAAAAAGATCACAATGGTATTTCCAGGATCAAGCGTATTTCCCGGGGAATGAAGGACAGAACTTACGAGATAAAGGCACTGAATGAACAGCTGACCCTGGCGAATGAGGAGCTCAAAATCACCAATGAAGAGCTGAATGAGTATAAAAAGCAGCTTGAGGAACTTGTATCCATGCGCACACACGAACTTCAAAAGAAAGAGGAATCACTGAAGTATAAAAATACACTCGAAAAACTGATCGCCGGAATTTCAACACGTTTTTTTGATCTTGCTCCTGAGCGGGTAAGCGAAAATATCGATATTGCCCTGCGCGAGATCTGTGGTTTTATCAATGCGGATGCTGCTTTTCTGCTCGAAATGAATCAGGCGGATAATCAATACAGCTTGGTCAATTCCTGGAATAAAAAAACTGTTTCCTGGAACAAGGAATACTTCGACAATGCTCCCTTTCATGATATTGCGCAATGGTATTCGAGCAAGAAGGATAAAGACCACTATATAATCCATTCCAAGGATGATCTGCCGGAAAATTCGTTCATCAGGGCCGACTTTTCTCATTCGGGCAACAAGTCAATGATTATTGTTCCGATTCTATTCCAGGAGCAACTGATCGGATTTGTCGGGTTTTCTTCTATCAAAAGTAACCATGTATGGAATCCCGATGAAATTTCACTGATACGCATTACCGGTGAAATATTTGTCAATGCCCTTAAAAGGAAAGCTGCAGAAAAGATCCTGATTGAAAGTGAGCGGAATTACCGGGAAATTTTTAACGCCACCAATGAGGCCATTTTCATTTATGACACCAAACAGGCCAAAATAATTGATGTGAATCCCGCTGCCCTTAGATTATATGGTATTACCCATGAAGAAGCAGTCAATAAATCCCTGTTCAGTTACAGTGAAAACATTCCGGGTTTTAATTACGAAGGAGCCAAAGAAAAAATTCAACAGGCGATTCAGACAGGAACTGCTGAATTCGAATGGCTGATTTACACCAAACCCGAAGAAACCCGGTGGGTCGAAATTTCTCTCAAAAGCACCGAAATTGCAGGTGATTGGAGGATTATTGCCGTTATGCGTGATATTTCCGAGCGAAAAAAAAGTCAGACACTGATTGCACAAAGCGAGGAACGGTTTCGTTCCATCATTCAGTACCTCACAGACATTATCTGGATCATTGACAAAAAATTAACCATATCCTATGAATCTCCTTCCAGCTGGCAGGTACTGGGATATCCTCCGGGCTATCTCATCGGCCAGAACGGTCTGGGTATTATTCATCCCGATGACATGCCGGTGGTGATGAAAGAGCTGAAAGAGGTATTTGATAAAGTAAACGACCATCAGCCCACTGAATTCAGGGTAAGGCACGCAAACGGAAGCTGGATTTCCCTGGAAGTCATTGCCAACAATATGCTCGAACATCCGGCATTAGAAGGAATTGTCATTACCGGAAGGGATGTCACGGAACGTAATCGCGTTGAAAAAGCTTTGAGAATAAGCGAATCCAAGTTCAGGAATATATTTAACAACAGTACGGATGCCATCGCCATTGTGGGGGCCAAATATTCCCTGCTTGAAGTCAATGAAGAGTTCATGAACCTTACAGGCTATACCCCGGAGGAATCCAGCAAAATGAAACTGACAGAAATCATTACCGATTCATATCTTCCTCTTGTAGCGGATAAAATGATGAGGATTTTTCAGAATGAGTACCAACCGGCCGTCGAATGTGAAATAGTTGGCAAATCAAAGGTGGTTTTCCCTGCAGAGATTAACAGTAAACTCATTGAATTCGAGGGAGACCATGTTCTGATTTCCGTTATCAGGAATATTACCGAGAGAAGGTTTATGGAAAACAGGATCCTGGACACCATCATTTCAACTGAGGAGCAGGAAAGGGAAAAATTCGCCCGGAATCTGCACGATGATTTGGGTCCCTTGCTTTCAAGCATAAAAATGTATGTGAATTCTCTTGACTCTTCTACAGATAAGAATAAGCATGATTTTGTCATTGCTCAGCTCAAGAAAATCATCACAGAGGTAATTCAAAGCACCAAAGAGCTTTCGAATGACCTGAGTCCGCATGTTCTGATCAATTATGGCCTCCTGGCTGCCGTGGAATGGTTTATTAACCAGCTAAAGCTCCCTGTTTCCATCACCCTTGATTCAAATCTCAAGGAAGAACGATACCCGAGCAGTGTGGAACTTTCGATGTACCGCATAATTAAAGAGTTGATCAATAATACGCTTAAACACGGGCGGGCATCACAGATCCACATTAAGCTGCACAGGATTCTTAAAAAGGTTCATCTGATCTATTCGGATGATGGCATCGGATTCAAGGAAAACTGGAATGACAATATTGTTTCCATGGGAATGGGTATGTCGAATATAATCAGTAGATCCAGACTCATCAATGCCACCAGCAAATTCTTTAACAATGCTCCGCATGGTATGTCTTTTGAAATGGAGATACCGGTTGAACCGTGAACTCTCCCGTTTAAACTCTTTTATATATCTTTAATCCATGGAGAAACCCGGTATAATAATCGCTGATGATCACCGGCTTTTCAGAAGCGGACTGAAATACATTATTGATGAAACGCGGAAATACCGAGTTATCGGTGAAGCATCCAACGGAGCTGAATTGCTGGATCTGCTGGCCAATGTCACACCGCAACTCGTGATCATGGATATCAACATGCCTGTTATGGATGGCATTGAAGCTACCCGGCAGGTTCTTGAAAAATACCCGGCATTGAAAATACTTATTTTGTCGATGTACGGTGAAAGTGAATATTACAATACGCTATTGGATTTAGGGATTAAAGGCTTCATGCTGAAAGATGCCGAAAATGAAGAATTCTTTCTGGCCATTCACAAGATCTTATCCGGAGGCAGCTACTATTCGCAGGAATTGTTGCTTAACATAATCCGTAAAAAGACGACAACCAGTTCAATTAAGTTGTCCCGGCGTGAAATGGAAATCCTTGAATTGATAAGCCGCGGATTTTCCAACCTGGAGATTTCTGCTAAACTGGCCATCAGTCAGAGAACTGTTGAAAGACACCGGACAAACTTACTGGAAAAAACCGGCTCTAAAAATTCTGTCCGGCTGATCATCTATGCCTTAAAAAATAACCTGATCTCTTTAACCGAGGAAAAACGTCGGTAAATACTCATATTGATTGTCGGTATTCACGTACAATATATTAAGTAGAAACATGAAAATTTTAAGTAGATTCTACCGTATCTTGTATATGAATACCAGTTATTTTTGTTATACATTTATTCTACGGGAATATTATATTCATGCAAAATATATAAGATAGGGTTTGGTTGGATTTAGGTAGGAAAGCGGGGAGTTGGTTTTACTAGCTTCCCGCTGAATTTTTAAGGGGCAGGGAGAAACAGGAATTTTATGCCAGGCGATATCAACAATTAAGTATATTATTAATATATTTAAATTCATAGATTAAGGGATGTATTGTTCAAATTGATCTTCCTGTCTGACTTGAATATTTTGATAAACCAGTCCCGGATGAAAAAACTGAAAATACTGATTGTAGACGATAACCCCCATTTTGTCAATGCCCTTCGGTTCATGTTGCTTGATTATTTCGAAGACAGAATTGATTCCATATATACTGCCAGTGACGGGCAGGATTGTTTAAATCAATTAAAAAGCAAGGTGTGTGATTTTATTTTCATGGATATTAATATGCCGACCATGAATGGCATAGAAACCACCCGTCAGGCAACCATCCTTTACAGAAACCTCATCGTGATCGCCGTTTCTTTTCACTCCGAAATGAAGTTTGTTGTGCAAATGATTGAAGCAGGTGCCCGCAGTTATATTATTAAGGATGAAATCAGCCGGGAGTCTCTCGAAAAAGCACTTGCCATTGAATATACCTTTTAATTTCTGATTAGCTCCGGTTCCGGCTTGACTCCTGAAACAGCTTCCCGGTTGCGCTAACATGCTCCCTTTTGTTGTGAAACCGCTGAAACGGTTTATAATTAATTACGAGAGTCATAAAATTGTATCTTAAAAAACTGTATTTTTATATAAAAATGCAGGCAGATATGGGTGCCGGAATAAAAGAAACCCTTTTTACACCGTCGGTGAAAATATTGGCTGATGAACACCGGATCGTGATTTCAGGACAATCTAAACTGGAGGATCCGGCTCCTTTTTATGAAAAGTTGATCCTAGTTCTTGACGAGAATGTCAATGAATTTAAAACACACGCTTCGATTGATTTTCTTTTGAATTATCTGAATTCAAGTTCTTCAAAGTGGTTGTTTCACATCCTCAAAGGAATTCAGGTTAAATTTCAGGGGAAAAAAATTATCACCATAAACTGGTATTATGATGAGGACGATGACAGTATGCTCGAAGCCGGTGAAGTTTTCCAGTCCCTGCTGAGTTTGCCGTTCAATTTGCTTGAATCAGATCGTTGATTGAAATTTCAGTACAACCTGTTCCTTACCGGCTTATCGCTTAAGCACATACTTTTTCAATGAATTTCGGGTTATTATTGTAGGATGATGTAATTAAAACCTCGCAGTCTTATGTACAGAAAGTTCTATTTATTCACGCTGTTATCCTTGTTTTTCAGCAGCCTTCAGGCACAGGAATCCGTTGATCGCAGTTTAACTTCTTTTACCCGGCTTGAAGTGGGCGACAGGGTGATTGTCAGGTTGGTAAAAGGAACCCAGGAATCTGCCAATATCAGGGTCCAGGGAATTGACGCCACCGCTGTCAAAACCGATGTGGTTGGTAATACTCTCACCATCAGCATATATGGGGAAGCGTTCACTAAAAAAAAGGTAACGGTTACACTTAATTATGTTAAAATCAATGCAATAACTGTCACCGGAGGCGCCGATGTGAGTACAGGTTCACTTTTCAAGACAGATACCCTGAAAGTTGATTTGAAAAGCGGTGGCATGCTTTTTCTTGATTCAGATGTTGGTTACCTGACCGGGAAAATAATTGAGGGAGCCCTACTTACTGCCGAAGGTTATGCCACTGAACAGGATATCGTTGTGGCAACTTCAGGTACTTTATCGGCCTATGATTTGGAGAGCGATAAAGTGAAAATCAAAGCTTCTTCCGGGGGGAAGGCTAAAATCTATGTTGAAGAAGAGCTTGATGCCCAAGCCAGTTCAAAGGGATTTATATCCTATAAGGGCACGCCGACAAAAATAAATCGCAATGCTACTTCCGGCGGAATTATTTCAGTGTATGAACCCTGATGATTCAACAAAATCATTTAAACGGTTTATTGTAAAAAGGCGGTGGCCACTTTCAGGTCATGGGGGTAAGTGATTTTTATATTTTCAGGATTTCCTTCAACCAGATTTATAGTATACCCCAGACTTTCAACCACTCCGGCATCATCGGTGAATTGTTCTCGGTATTCCTGCGAGTAGGCTTTTTTCAATATTTCGCTGTCAAATACCTGCGGAGTTTGAATTAGCCTGTACCGATAACGATCAACCTGTTCACTCCCATTTCTGCTTAATTTTCTCATTGTTTCGGGAATCTCAATACAGGGTATGGCATTGCCGAATTTCAAGGCCGCCTCAAAACATCTGTCAATGGTAGAAACACTTACAAGTGGCCTGACGCCATCATGCACAGCAACAAGGCATTGGTCCGGAATTTCAGCCAGGTTGTGTTTCACTGAGTGAAACCGCGTTTCTCCTCCGGCAACAATTTCATGTCCGATATGGAATCCGTAATCTTCGCAGAGCCTTTTCCAGGCAGGTATCCCGGTTTCCGGCAATACCAGGATAATACGCATACCCTGGTCATAACGGTAAAAAACATCCAGTGTATGCATCAGCACCGGATATCCCTTTAAAAGCAGAAACTGCTTTGGAATACCGGTTTTCATGCGGTTTCCGGCTCCTCCTGCAACAATTAAGGCGATTTTTTCCACAGGTCTTGTCACTTCTGTAATTATTGTCCTAAATTTACAAAAACCTCAGCGCTTTTCACCACAGCTTGTTTAATTAATACATGAGTCATGATCAGCAAGGAGACCTTCCTGTTTCTAAAGGAATTAAAAGTGAATAATCACAAGGAATGGTTCGATGAAAATCGACCTCGCTATACAGCACTGAGGAATGATTTTGAGCAGTTTATTCATGCTGTAATTGGGGAGATAAGTCTGTTCGACCGCGAATCCGCGCAGACCACCGCCAAAGCATCTATTTTCAGAATAAACCGGGATATCCGGTTTTCGAATGATAAAATGCCCTATAAAACCAATTTTGGCGCGTTTATCGCCAAAGGGGGCCGCAAGGGCATCCATGCAGGATATTATATTCATGTTGAACCCGGGGAATGTTTTCTGGCCGGTGGAATTTATATGCCTTCCGGGCCCATGCTGAAATCGATACGGGAGGAAATTTATGAAAATATAGAAGAGTTCAGGGCCATCCTTGCTGAACCTTCTTTTCAAAAGCATTTTGGAGGCAACCTGTGGGAAGAAAAGCTGAAAACAGCTCCTAAAGGGTTCCCGAAAGATTTTCCGGATATAGAATACCTGAAATACAAGCATTACACAGTTGCAAAATACGAACCGGATGCCATTTACTGGAAACCAACTTTTATTCAGGAAGTCCGCGAGGTATTCAAAGCCATGAAACCTTTCAACGCATTTCTGAATCGCGCTGTTGAAGAGATGGAAAGATAATACTGCATCCGCAGAAACCTAATCAAAAAAGTCTTTTAATCTCTGCAGCTTTTAAAATAACGTGTACTATTTCCTCGATTGTGAAGGCCATACAGTTAAAAGTCAGATCAAAGCGGGTGTAATCTGATTCTTTGCCCTGAAAGTATTCACGAAATTCCTTTCTTTTTTTGTCTATTTCTAAGGATGATTTTTTGGCTTCCTCCTGGGTCATGTGATAGTTTTCGGCAACCCGTAGGGTTCTCCATTCCAGCGGAGCTTCCAGCATAATATGTAACGATTTGGGGATATCGTGCGTAAGGGCAACCCCACCCCGTCCGACAATGATTACATGCCCTTCATAGGCCATATTGCGTATTACTTTGGCAATGGTATTCCGTATTTTTCTTTCGCTCTTGTAATACTTGTTGAACTGAGCTGAAATAATGTCATCAACCATGCTTTTCTGCTCATAGTTGAACACATACTTGATTTTTTCAGGATCCACTTCAAGAGCCCTGGCAGCTTCGGCCATGATTTCCTTGGTAACATATTTCCATTTGACTTCCTTTCCTTTAACAAACATTTTTCGGGTAAGTTCTTCGGAAAGTCTTGCTGCGATGATTTTTGAAGGACATCCATACTCCCTTGAAATCGTGATCACCGGCCCCGGTTCTTTAAACCGGCCATCTTCCTCCTGGATCCGATCCGATGTATATTTTAGCAAGTCAATGTTCATGGTAAAGGTGATAATTATCATCTATTATATAAATATACGCAATTTTTTAGATTTCAAAGCCAGAAATTTTAAACTCATGCCTTCGGTTTGCGGTATATTAAATTCATTTATTTTTACAAATAAATACTTATTCATGATTTCCGAATCCGCCATTAAAACCATAAAAGCATCCATCCGGAATATTCCAGACTTTCCGGTGAAAGGCATCCAGTTTAAAGACATCACTACTGCAATCAAACAACCCTTGCTCCTGCAAATGATCGTGGATCAGATGGCTGACCATTACCGGAAGAAAAGGATTACTAAGGTTGTAGCCATTGAATCCCGGGGCTTTATAACTGGTGGCGCTTTGGCATACAGGCTTGACGCTGGCTTTGTCCCTGTCCGAAAGCCGGGAAAGCTTCCTTCTCAAACCTATTCTAAAACATATGACCTTGAATACGGACAGGATGCCCTTGAAATACACCAGGATGCTCTCCAGCCGGATGATGTTGTTTTACTTCACGATGATCTCCTGGCAACAGGTGGAACCGCAATGGCTGCTCTCGATCTGATCGGGCGCTTTAACATCCGGCAGGTTTATTGCAGTTTCATCATTGAACTCGACTTTTTGCAAGGCCGGCAGAAACTTTCGCCTCCTTTTGATGTTACATCCATTGTACATTTCTAACCCTGAATTTTATCTGAAGGTATATGTTGATCCAACGCAATATGAAAATGGCAGAGGTGATCCATCTGGATTATCATTTGCTACCCATTGTATCACGTTTTGGAATAAACCTCGGTTTTGGGGATAAAACCATTGAACAGATTTGCAGGGAGCAGGATGTGGATACCAATTTCTTTCTCGAAATACTGAATTCTTTTTACAATAAGGATTATTTTCCTCAAAAACACCTGCAGGAATTTTCACTGGAAGTGATCATTGAATATCTCCGCAAATCACATGATTATTATTTGCACACCAAAATTCCCCTTATCGAGCATTTGTTGCATCAGATGATTGATTCCTTTCAGGGCATTGGTTCAGAAACGCTTAAACTGATAAAGGGGTTTTTCGTTGAATACAAGAATGAACTGACCGGCCATATTTACCGCGAGGAAGAGAAAGTATACCCTTATGTTTATTTGGTTGAAGCAGCTTTCACATTGCAAAAACCTTCAAAGGAAATTGTCCGGTTAATCCATGCCTATTCCATGGAAGATTTTGAAAAAGAACATGATAATGTTGAGGATAAGTTATTTGATTTAAAGAACATTCTGATCAAATACCTGCCTTTGCCTGTGGATACGCAGCTTTGTCACGCTGTGCTGGTTGAACTTTTCCGGCTCGAAACCGACTTGAAGGATCACGCCAGAATTGAGGATAAAGTGTTGGTACCCAAAGTAAAATACATGGAAAAATGGCTTATTGAACATGCAACTGTCAGATTGCCATGAAAAACACCCACGTCATTATTGCTGATATATCTCAACTGACCCGGTCAGGTATAATGGCCCTCATGAAACAGACTGGCTTTTCTTTCGTTTTTCGTGAAGTTTTTCAGGTAGAAAAACTGATCCGGCTCCTGCAAAATGATACTAAAAGCCTGCTTATTATCAGCAATTCTTTTCTTAATTCCTGTTCCCCGGAAGTGACAGGGAAGATCTTTTCAAATAGTACGCAAATCCTACGGGTATTAATTCAAGATACTGGTATGAATTCCAGGTTTTACAATGACTTCCATGAAATCCTTGGACCTGAAGACAATGAAAAAGCAATTCTCAGGAAACTGGAAAAACAGGTCAGGGACCTTATAAAATCTGATCCTGCTGCAAATCAACCTGAAGAGATCAGTGAACGTGAGAAAGATGTTTTGAAGCTTGTGGCAATTGGCATGACCAACAAGGAAATTGCCGAAAAGCTTTACATAAGTTCCCATACGGTGATAACTCACCGGAAAAACATCACCTCCAAGCTGGGTATTAAAACTATAGCCGGACTTACCGTATATGCCATTATTCACAAACTCATTTCATTTTAATTTAGCACCTTTGGATAGAAATTTTCCGTATTGCCCGTATCATGATTGATAAAGCCACCATCGACAGGATTTTTACCGCAGCTGATATTGTGGAGGTTATCGGAGAATTTGTCAGTTTAAAAAAAACCGGGCAAAACTTCCGGGGTTTAAGTCCGTTTAAAAATGAAAAAACCCCTTCTTTTTTTGTAAGTCCTTCCAAAGGAATTTTTAAGTGCTTCAGTACCGGGAAAGGGGGTAATGTGGTTACCTTCCTGATGGAAAATGAAAAATTGTCCTACCCCGATGCCCTGCATTATCTTGCCAGGAAATATAATATTGAGATTGTTGAAAAAGAAGAGACGGCTGAGGAGAAAGAATTAAAGAACGAGCGGGAAAGCCTTCTTGCAGTGAATCAATTCGCATGTCAGTATTTTACGGAAGTTTTACACAGTCAGGAGGGAAAGGCCATCGGATTGAGTTATTTCAACGAAAGAGGATTCCGGGAAGATACCATCCACAAGTTTCAGCTCGGGTATGCACGGGAAGATAAAAACGCCTTTACGCGAACTGCCCTTGATAAGGGTTATAAATCCGACTATCTCGTTAAAACGGGTCTTAGCATTCAACGTGACAATCAATCGTATGATCGCTTTCACGGCAGGGTTATTTTCCCGATTCATGGCCTGAGCGGACAGATTTTGGGTTTTGCAGGTCGTGTGATGCGAACAGATGATAAGGTGGCAAAATATATCAATTCCCCGGAATCGGAAATCTATCATAAAAGCGATGTCCTTTACGGTTTGTTCTTTGCCAGGCAGGCAGTGCTGAAAAATGACAAATGCTTCCTGGTGGAAGGGTATACCGATGTAATATCCATGCACCAGGCGGGAATTGAAAACGTTGTAGCTTCCTCAGGAACATCACTCACGCTCAATCAAATCAGGCTTATCAAGCGTTTTACACACAATGTCACGATTCTGTACGACGGGGACGAAGCTGGCATTAAAGCATCCGTCCGTGGAATTGATCTCCTTTTGGAAGAAGGACTTAATGTAAGGGTTGTTCTGCTTCCTATGCAGGAAGATCCTGATTCTTTTGCCCGCAAGAACAATGCCCAGGCATTTGCCAATTTCATCCTGGCCAACGAAACCGATTTTATTACATTCAAAACAAACCTTCTTCGGAGCGATGCCGAAAAGGATCCACTGAAAAAAGCTTCCCTGATAACAGAAATTGTACGTTCGATATCTGTTATTCCTGAAAGTATCATGCGGTCGGTATATATCCGCGAATGCAGCAAATTGCTGGATGTGGATGAAAAATTGTTGTATTCCGAAACTGCCCGCTTTCGCAGGAACAGTTACGAGCAAAGGGTTAAACAGGCTGATGTCCGTGACTTTTCGACTCATACTGACACTTCTCCAACTCCGCGAATTGAACATGTTCCGGATAAATATTCGGCCGAAAAAGAAGTCATCAGATTGCTGATCCTATATCCTGAAAAGCGCTTTATGATTGATGCAGGTGAAGGATCAGAAACCGAAACGACGGTTTTGGAATATATGCTGAACGAAATCAAACAGGATGAACTTGAATTTCATCATCCGGTATATAACCGCCTTTTCCAGGAAATTATTACCTGCCGGAATCAGAACGGATTGATATCCGATCAGCTCTTTATCAAACACCCTGATGAGACGCTGGCACAAGCAGTGGTAGATCTCATCACTTCTGCGTATGACCTTAGTAAAATATGGAAAAGACGTGAAAATTACTTCGAAACCGAAGAAATGCGCCTGAAGGAAATTGTACCTGAAGCCATACTTGCGTTTAAAAACGAAAAGGTCATGAAGCTTCTCAAAGAAACAGAAGCAGATCTCCGTCATGCGCAGGAACAAAAAAGTGAAGAAAGGATTCAGGCGTTGCAGGTAAAATATATCGTTTTAAATAACTTAAAAATTAATTTATCAAAAGGATTAGGTGACAGAATCATCGTAACGCCATCCTGATTCCTGATAGCATGAATTTTCACACCATGATACTTCGATATTGGAAATCCATAGCCATTGGCGTATTTATTTATGTTTTGTGCCTGATACCTTCATCGGAATTACAAAAGCTTGACGTTCTCGAAATACGTTTTACCGATCTTGTGGTTCATCTGTTGATGTTCCTTGTCTTTTCAGCAGTTCTCTCTCATGATCTGAAAAAATCTGCCGGAAAAACCCATGCGCTGAAATCACCCCTGTCACTGGCGTTGGGTATAAGTCTGACCCTTGCCCTGACAACCGAAATGCTCCAGTTCCTCCTGGCTTCATTAAACAGGAATGCCAATCTGATCGATTTAATTTTTGACACCTTAGGATCGGTGGCCGGAATATTACTGGCAAAATTTATAATGCAAAGATATGATTCTGACTCTTGATGTCATTTGCCAGATTACCAATATCCTGCTGCTGGAACATTTTTTTGATTTCAAGCCTTAAGGGTTCATACATGTGGTGGAGGGGACAGGGAATATTTTCTTCGTTGCAGGAGCGCAATGAAATGAGGCACTTATCAAAGATGTCACTACCATCAATTACTGTAACAATCTCATACAGTGTTATCTTTTTCGGATCCCTGCCCAATCCGAAACCACCATTTGGACCCTTGGTGGAGGACAGAAGTTTATGTTTTGCCAGTATTTGTAAAATCTTGGCAAGAAAAGGCGAAGGAATTTTCAAATCCCCAGAGATTTTTTTTATTCCGATTTTGTTTTCTTTATCGGCGTTTAACGCCAGATAAATCATCGCACGAATTGCGTATTTGCTTGTATTCGACAACATAGGTGAATATTAAACTGGTATTTTTTTAATTCTTCGTTGATGTCTTCCGCCTTCAAAATCGGAACTTAAAAATCTGTCTACAATTTTCACTGCCTTCTCAAAGGTGATGAACCTGGCCGGTAGTGCACAAATATTAGCATCATTATGCTTTCGGGCCAGTTCCGCTATTTCTTCATTCCAGCACAATGCTGAGCGAATTAAAGGATGCTTGTTGGCAGTCATGTTGATTCCATTTCCACTTCCGCAAAGCGATATTCCGTAATCCGACTTTCTCGCTGCCACATGCCGCGCAATATCATGCCCAAACTCAGGATAATCTACCGGCTCGGGAGTAAAACTACCTAAATCATTAACCTCATAACCCTTTCCCCGAAGATATCCGACCAAAGCAATCTTCATTTCATAACCGGCGTGATCGCAGGCAATCGCAATTTTCATAGTATTTTCAGGGTTTTCATACAACAAATATATGAAATTATCAACCCTGAAAATATAGTTTTTCCATAAAAGGTTTCAATATCTTTATTTCAGTATTGTTAAAATTATGTTAGAAGATGTCTCATAATTTGTAAGTACTTTTCAGCTGGCAGGATTTTTGACGGAATTTTTACCGAAAGCTTCACGTTTCTGTTTAATGCCTGGTTTTTTTAATAAATTTTAACAAGTGTCAAACAGGTTGTGATGATTTAAATTCTCCTTAATTTTGTACAGTGATTGTTATTAACCAATGGTTGATAAATTGCGAAAATTCTAATATTCAACCAGAAAATAGTAAGATGTTCTGTTAATTGTTGTTCATAAAGTTATAAAAACCAAAATGTCAAATTTTACATATCTTTTTTTCTAACACAATTAACAGACTATTATCAATATCATTTAATTTTAGAAAATGAATAAGAATATATATAATAATGAATTGTTGAAAAAGGGATTCCTGGATTTTGACATGGATCAGGGTATTGACCCTATTGCTGAAATCCAAAGGTTAAAGAAAGAAAAGAACGCTGTAATACTTGCCCATTATTACCAGGAAGGAAAAATTCAGGATGTAGCTGATATTATTGGCGACAGTCTTTATTTATCACAGCAGGCAGCAAAAACAAAGGCTGAAATAATTGTTTTCTGTGGGGTTCATTTTATGGCTGAAACGGCGAAAATTCTATCACCTGGAAAGAAGGTTCTATTGCCGGATCTGAATGCGGGATGTTCTTTGGCGGATTCATGCAAAGCAAGTGATTTCAAGGAATTCTTAAAAAACTATCCGGGACATACAGTAATAAGTTATGTAAATACCACAGCTGAAATTAAGGCCATGTCTGATATTATCTGCACCTCTTCCAATGCGGTTCAGATTATTGATAATTTGCCAGAAACCGAAAAAATTATTTTTGCGCCGGATAAGAATCTAGGAAACTATATTCAGTCCATTACGGGAAGAGAAATGGTTATATGGAATGGAGCTTGTCATGTGCATGAAGCTTTCTCCCTGGAAAGAATTCTCGAGCTGAAGAAAAATAATCCGGAAGCTAAAATTATTGCTCATCCGGAATGTGTAAAACCAGTGCTGATTGTAGCTGATTATGTTGGCTCGACATCGGCCTTACTTAATTTCACGAAGCATGACAATGCAAATACATATATTGTTGCCACGGAATACGGTATACTTCACCAAATGAAAAAGGCAAATCCTTTCAAAAATTTTATAGCTGCTCCACCCAAGGATTCAAGCTGCGGATGCAGTGATTGCAGTTTTATGAAATTAAATACAATCCGGAAATTGTATAATTGTATGAAATACGAGCTGCCTGAGGTAACCATTGAAGAGAATCTTAGAAAAAAAGCGGAATCTTCGATACGCAGAATGTTGGAAATTTCTGAAAAATTGGGATTATAAATTATGAAAGCACTTCGTTTTTTACCCATTTTTATTTTCCTGGCCACAATTTTATCTGTTCATGGACAGGAAAATAAAAACGGCTATACCAAACTTTACCACCCCAATGGTAAAATGGCCAGTGAAGGATTAATGCGTAACGGCCAGCCAGATGGATACTGGAAAACCTATTTTCCAACTGGAGTAATTAAATCAGAAGGAAACAGGAAAAACCATTTACTGGACAGTATCTGGATATTTTACAATGAGGCTGGTGATACCCTTCAGAAAGTCAGTTACGTCATGGGCAAAAGAAATGGCTATACAACGGGTTACCAGGTTGTAAATACACAGGATCCTTTATTACGTGGAAAAGTTATTTCAAGGGAATTATTCGTCAACGATAAACGGGAAGGACTTTCGCTCTATTATTATCCCGAAGGTTTTATCAAAGAGGAAGTGCAGTATGCAAACAATAAACGACAGGGCATTACCAGAGAATTCGATAAGGAAGGTAAATTAATCACTTTGCAGCGATTTAACAACGGTTCTCTCGTTGAACGCGAAAGAATTAACCGATCCGATGAGCAGGGATTAAGACAAGGTGTCTGGAAAACCTATTTCTCAAACGGAAGAATCAGGAGTGAAGTTAATTACAGGGATGATTTATTGAACGGACCTTATAAAGAATATGATGAAAACGGCAATGTAAGTGTATTGCTGCAATATACCAAGGGAGTTTTGATTGAAGAACAGGATACTGCCGGTCTGGACATTGAAATCAGAAATGAGCTGGACAGCGAAGGTAATATTGTTTATTCAGGATCATACCGGAAGGATATACCTGTTGGAATACACAGGATATTTGACCGGAGTGGAAAAGTCATAAATGCTTTTCTATACAACGATTATGGTATCAAAAAGGGAGAAGGTATTATTACAACCGAAGGGAAAAAAGAAGGGGAATGGAAGTACTTTAACAACGACGGAACTATTAGATCATCTGGAAATTATGCGAATAATCTGGAACAGGGAACCTGGAAGTATTATTTTGGGAATGGCAAAACCGAGCAAACCGGAGTATTTAAAAACGGCAGGGCTGACGGGCTTTGGAAATGGTATTACTGGAATGGAGGTATTAAGCGTGAGGAGGAGTATTTTGAAGGAAAGGAGGAAGGAATGAGCATCGAATACGATACACTTGGAAACATTATTACCAGCGGCAGCTACTTCGATGGTCAGAAGGAGGGTGAATGGATTTACCAGGCAGGAGATTACTCGGAGAAAGGTAAATACATCGGAGATCTTAAAGATGGTAAATGGCAGGCGTTTTATCGGGACGGAAAACTTAAATATGAGGGTAATTTTGTGCAGGGCAATCCCGATGGAGAGCATGTTTTTTATTATCCCAACGGCCAAATCAAGGAATTAAACTATTATGTTATGGGAATCAGTGAAAAAAATTGGAAGAAATTTGATGAAAACGGACTTTTATTGATAACCATCACCTACAAAGATAACCGAGAGTATCGCATTAACGGGCAGAAAGTTGAATTCGCGGAAAATGACATAAGGCTTATCCAATAAGTATAGGTAACATGGAAAAAGATTTTGAAATTCGGAAAGACATTGTTACTGAAGAGGATAGGGAAGTTGATAAAAGTATTCGCCCCAAGTTTTTCAGTGATTTTAATGGACAGGAAAAGCTGGTTGATAATTTGAAAGTATTTGTAGAGGCGGCAAAAATACGTGAAGAAGCACTTGATCATGTGATTTTATCCGGACCTCCCGGACTTGGAAAAACCACATTGGCCAATATCATATCGAATGAGCTCAACAGCAAAATAAAAGTAACCTCCGGACCGGTACTTGAAAAAGCGGGTGACCTTGCAGGGATTTTGACAAATCTCGAAAATCACGATGTTCTCTTTATTGATGAAATACATCGTCTGAATCCATCTGTGGAAGAGTTCCTTTATGCCGCCATGGAAGATTATAAGATCGATCTGATTATTGATAAAGGACCCGGAGCAAGGTCCGTTCAGCTCAATTTAAACCCTTTTACATTAATCGGAGCAACAACCAGGGCTGGATTGCTTTCAAGTCCTTTGAGGGCTCGTTTTGGCATCAATATGCATTTGGAATACTATGATGCCAGTGTTCTCGAAAAGATTGTAAAGAGATCTGCGCATTTGCTTGATATACCCATTACGGATGATGCTGCCATTGAAATAGCCTGCAGGTCTAGAGGCACGCCCCGTATTTCCAATTCACTTTTAAGACGTATCAGAGATTTTGCCCAGGTGAAAAAACTTAAAAAGATCAATATCGAAATTACGGAATATGCTTTGGAGGCGCTGAATATCGACAAGAATGGTTTAGATGAAATGGACAATAAGATTCTTCTTTCAATCGTTGATAAATTTAATGGAGGACCGGTGGGACTGAGCACTATTGCTACTGCTGTCAGTGAAGATCCCGGTACGATTGAGGAGGTTTATGAACCCTTTCTTATCAAGGAAGGGTATATCAAGAGAACACCACGCGGCAGGGAAGCAACTGCTCTAACCTATAAGCATCTGGGAAAAGACAAGCAGGGAGAATTGATCCTGCGGTTCTGAGCAAAGTCAGGCAGGAAAGATCAAGGAATAATGGATCAGTAAGCGCTTGTAAACTGCTTTAAAAAGCGAATATCATTCTCAAAATACAAACGAAGGTCGTTGACTTGATATTTGAGCATGGCTATTCGTTCAAGTCCCATACCAAATGCAAAACCGGTGTATTCTTTGCTATTGATGGATGAAGCTTCAAGAACATTGGGATCCACCATACCACACCCCAGAATCTCAAGATAACCGGTATACTTGCATACATTACAGCCAGATCCGCCACAGATCGTGCAGGAGACATCCATTTCAGCAGAAGGTTCGGTGAAAGGGAAAAAGGAGGGTCTTAGCCGGATCTGCGTTTTCTCACCGAACATTTCACGGGCAAAAAACATGAGGGTTTGTTTAAGATCAGCAAACGAGACATTCCTGTCAATATACAAACCTTCGATCTGGTGAAATATGCAATGTGCACGGGCAGAAATGGCTTCATTGCGGAAGACACGGCCCGGAAAAATCTTACGAATGGGCGGAGACAAGGTTTCCATAACTCTCACTTGGACCGAAGAGGTGTGCGTTCGCAATACAATGTCCGGATTCTTTTCAATGAAAAATGTATCCTGCATATCCCGGGCTGGATGCTCAAGCGGAAAATTCAAACCGGTGAAAACATGCCAGTCGTCTTCAATTTCAGGACCCTCGGCAACAGTGAAACCTATTTTTGAAAAAGCGGTAACAATTTCTTTTCTGATGAGTGAAACCGGGTGCCTTGAACCGAGCGGAATCGGCTCTGCCGGAAGTGTCAGATCCCTTGCTACCAATTTTTCTGTTAAGAATAAGATACCTTTATAATGTTCGTATTTATGATTTGCAGATTCTTTTAAACGATTCAATCGTAATCCGGTTTCTTTTTTATTTTCCGGTGAAATTTCTTTAAACTGCTGAAAAAGAATCGAAATAACTCCTTTCTTACTCAGAAATTTAAGACGAAAATTTTCTAATTCTTCGGAATTAGCTATAGCATAAGTATCTATTTCAGACTGATATTTTTCAATAAGATCTAGCATATGAAATTTTTCTATTAATCAGAAATATAAGCTTTAAGAATTTTTACATCCGTAAAGGGCCTGTTTCGTTCGTTCGTCTTAACAGCTGAAATTAGATCAATTACTTCCATACCTTCAACTACTTCTCCAAAAACAGTATACGCATTATCTAAATGAGGTGTACCACCCTGGGTGGAATAAACATCAAGTTGTTCCGGAGTGAACGGCATATGTTTACCGGATTTTTCAAGAGCAGCAAGCTGGGCGGCATTTAATGTTCGGCCCTGAACAATGTAGAACTGAGAGCCGGAAGATTCTTTATCTGGATTGATGTCATCGCCTTTTCTTGCAGCGGCAACAGCTCCTTTTTTATGAAAATACTGAGCTTTAAACTCGGCGGGAATAGTATAATTAGGTCCTCCATCACCAAGAGGTTGTCCGGGACGAGCATTCCTTGAATTCGGATCGCCGGCCTGGACCATGAAAGAAGGTATTACACGGTGAAATAGCAAACCATTGTAGTATCCTTGTTGAACAAGTTTGATAAAATTTTCCTTGTGTTTCGGCGTTTCATCGTATAACTTAATCTTAATATCACCCTGGGTGGTTTGCAGTATTACTATAGTTTGTGAATTCATTCGGTGTGCATTTAGGAAAGTGAAAGGAAGAACGATCAATGCTATTAAAAGTAATCTGATTTTATTCATAAGGATTCGTTTTTCGGATATATTTACGTATTTATCGGGTGTGAAATTATAAAATAAAATTCTTTTAAAGCGTATACCGTTTTGAATCAATACAGAAAATTAGGTGGACAAGCAATAATTTATGGATTGGGGAATATTGTGCCCAGGGTCCTGAATTATGCTGTTTTAACATTCTACTATACTCGAAGATTCTCGGTTGAGGAATATGGTATTATCACTGAGTTGTACGCTTATGTTGCCGTTTTAATGGTTTTACTGACCTATGGAATGGAAACTGGGCTCTTTAAATTCTCAGCCGGTGAGTCACGCAAAAATCTGGTTTATACCACTTCTTTAATTGCAGTGATAGTGACGTCATTTATTTTCGTTATTGTAATTCAGGTATTTAAAAATGGCATTGCCAATTGGATTGGATATGGAGGTAACCCGGAATATATTTTCTATCTGGGCCTGACCGTCGCACTCGATGCGATTAGTGCTATTGTTTTCGCGAAGCTGAGAATTGAAAACAAGGTGAAAAAATTTGCCATACTCAAAATAATTAATGTTTTGGTTACTGTATTTTTTGTTTTTCTATTTCTGGAAATAATGCCAAAAATTTCCGCTTTAACAGAACAGGTTTGGTATGTAACTTATCTTAAAGATATTGAAGTTGGTTATGTTTTTATTGCGAATGTGCTTGCCAGTTTTATTATTCTGATATTGTTATTATGGGATATAAAAGGAGGCAAATTTGAAGTAAATATTGCAGTTCTCAAATCTCTGCTGCTGTATTCCATACCTTTATTGATTTCGGGATTGGCAGGCATTTTTAACGAGACTATTGACCGGATCTTAATGCGAAGGCTTTTACCTGTTGATTTAAATCCATTGTATGAGCTCGGAATATATGGAGCGAATTACCGGATTGCTGTGTTAATGACCATCTTTGTTCAAATGTTCAGGTACGCTGCAGAGCCTTTCTTTTTCAATTTGTATAAGTCTAAGGACGCGAAGGTTATTTATGCCAATGTACTTAAGTATTTTGTCATTTTTCTCATGAGTGTTTTTTTATGTGTTGCTTTGTGCATTGATTTTTTCAAATATTTTATCGACAAAAGTTATTACGAGGGACTTGGTATTGTTCCGGTAGTGCTTTTGGCCAATGTTTTGGTTGGAATACTCTTTAACGTAAATATGTGGTATAAACTGACGGGAAAAACGATGTATGGAGTTTATATTACTGGGTTAGGAGCTTTTTTAACCATTGTACTGAACATTATTTTCATACCATTGTATAGCTATTATTCCTGTGCCTGGATCCACCTGGGAAGCAATTTAATTATGGTCATTTTAACTTACTATTTCGGACAAAGATTTTTAAGGATTGAATATGATATTAAGAAAATTTCTATTTATATAAGTTTGGCTTTGGGATTATTCTTTTTAGGTTTAGTTTTACGGACCGAAAAGGAAATTGTCAATATTGCTACAGGTCTTTTTCTATTACTGTTATATCTGGTTTATTGTAATAGAAAGGAAAATCTCATTCAAATATTTATAAGAAAGGATGAAAGTTAAGATTGTAAATCATTCCAGGCATAAGCTTCCTGACTACAGTACAACTTTATCAGCAGGAATGGACCTTTGTGCAAATATTGATTCGCCGGTTACCTTGATGCCAATGGAACGAAAACTTGTCGGGACCGGTCTATTCATCGAGTTACCTGAAGGTGTTGAGGCTCAGATTAGACCTCGAAGCGGATTGGCCGTAAAAAAAGGAATTACCGTGCTGAACAGTCCAGGGACAATTGATGCCGACTACAGGGGAGAGATAGGAATAATCCTGATCAATCTTTCAGCAGAGCCTTTTACAATAAACGATGGTGATAGAATTTGTCAGATGATCATCTCAAAACATGAACGGATCGATTGGGAGCTTAGCGTTGAATTGAACTCCACCAAACGTGGAGAGGGGGGATTTGGTCATACAGGAATTTAAATTTGAAATGAATGAATGATATTGGAAGAATTGGAAAAGGAATTTTATATCTCTGCTTAATAGTCTGTTTACGCTTTAATTTGCAAGGGCAAGACAAGATTTTATCAAGAGGTATGCTGAGTGGGGTTAACAGCAATGAGTATTATTATGCATTGGGTGAAGCGACAAAATTGTATTTGTTTGGAAATTATCCCCAGGCAGTAAATCTGTATAATGAATGTATTAAAATTAACCCATCCAGCAGTGCCAGTTATTATCAACTGGCAAAGATCTATATGCAGGCCGGTGAGCTCAAGCTGGCGCGGGAGCATGCAAAAAATGCCGTAAATCTGGATCCGGATAATCCCTGGTATTTGCAGGAACTCGCTGAATTGTATCAGATCGGAAAGGATTTGGATAGTGCAGTCGTCATGTATGAAAAGCAATTGAATAAGGATCCTGAAAACCTGAATATTCTTTTTATGATTGCTTCGTTGTATGAACGAATGGCTAAATACGACGAATCCATATCTTTCCTGAACCGGATAGATGAGAAGATTGGTATTTCTAAGGAGACTGCTATTACGAGATTCAGAATTTATGATGCAACAAACCAGGATCAGAAAGCGCTGGAACAACTTAAAACGGCTGTGCAATTAAGTGATAATGAATATTCTTTAACAGGAATGTTGGCTGAATTTTTCAGAAATCATAATGCTCCTGATTCTGCCCTGTTTTATTATAAAATGATTTTTCCGGCCTACCAGGATGATCCGGCTGTATCTTTTTCCTATACTGAATTTCTTCTTGAGCTCAAACAATATAATAATGCCGCTGAAATTTTAACAAGGGCAATGACAAATGATGCTATTGATGATTTATCGAAGGCAGGTTATATGTATAAAATTATTCAGGATGATAAGCTTTTTAATTTAAGCAGACCAATACTGGATACAGTTGTTTCTCAATATTATGCAAAGTATTACGACGATCTGCGATCTGTTTCTGTGTTTACAGATATTGAATTCAGATTGGGAAATTACTTGAAATCATCTGAAGCGCTGAAACGCATTGTTAATGAAGATAATTCTAATTATCCAGCGTATGAGCAGCTCATATTCAGTGAAAATGCGCTTGGTCATGAAGATAGTGTTTTAAAATATTCAAATACCGCTATTCAGTACTTTCCGGATAAACCAGTTCCATATTTATTTGCAGGATCAGTTCTTTATCAAAAAGAAATGTACGACCAATCGATTATTCTATTAGAGAAGGGTCTGATTCTGAGTGAGCCAGAGAATTTAAAACTTGAATTCTATTCCTTGCTGGCGGAATGCTATGAAAGAAAGGGGCAGTTTGAGAAGTCAGAAGAGAATTTTAAAAAAGCACTGGCCATTGATAACGAAAATTTGGGGATTAGTAATAATTACGCCTATTATCTGGCCTTGCGAAATAAGAATCTTAAATATGCAAAAATGCTTAGTAAGAAAACGATTGAAGCAGAACCTAACAATTCAACCTATTTGGATACCTATGGCTGGGTTTTATTCAAAATGGGAAAGTTAAAAGGGGCTAAAAAGTTTATTGGTTCTGCAATTTCAAAGGGGGGAGATAAGAATTTTGAAATTTTGAAGCATTATGGCCAAATTCTATTGGAAATGAATGAGAAAAAGGAAGCAATTACTATTTGGAAATCAGCATTGAATTTTGCCAATATTAGACAGAAAGCTGAATTGGAATCGAAAATCAAGGATATTGAAATTAAGAGGAAACGATGAATTTTGGGTTTTCGAAAATATTTTTTTGTTGTTGTTTTATTCTCGCATTACTGTTTGCCGAGCTTTACGCGCAGGATTCTGCCGATAAGCTCCGAAAGAATCGTGAAAAGGCTTTGAAAGAAATTGAGTATGCGAATAAATTATTGCTTGAAACGCAAGGAAAGACAAAGGAATCGTTAAATGAAATCAATGTTATCAATCACAGGTTAAAAAAGAGAAAGGAATTTGTTTTGGGGATGGAGCTTGAAGTGAATGTAATTTCCCAGGTAATGGAGGAGAATTTAAATTCAGCATCTTCGATGCAGAAAGAGATAGATAAAATTAGGGAGGTATATGGAAAATTGATCTATAATCTTTACAAAAACAAAAGTTTGAGTTTGAGAATCATGTATTTTCTGGCATCAGATAACATGAACCAGTTGTATAAAAGAGTCAGTGTTGTGAAGATTTACAATAATTTTTTAAAAGGACGTAAGGAAAAGCTGGAAGAATTGAAAAGCGAACTTTTACAAAAAAACAAAGAGCTGGAAAGAATGAAAGGCGAAAAGGATTTACTTGTGCGAGGGGCAAAACGTGAAAGTATTACCATTGAACGGGAGATGAGTGAAAAGCAACAGATTGTTACACAGTTGAAAAAGAAGCAAAAGGATATTGAAAATGAAATCAGGGAAAAGGAACGTACGGCAAAAAAATTAGAGAATGAACTTAAAAAGATGATCGATGAGGAAAGACGAAAGGTAAAAGCGACAGGAAAAAAGGAAATATTAACACCAGCTGAGAATATTATTTCAAGTGATTTTGCAAAGAATGAAGGAAGTTTACCCTGGCCGACAGAAAGAGGCATAATTACCGGGCAATACGGTGAACACCAGCACCCGGATTACAAATCTGTAATTATCAGAAATGATGGAGTGTTCATTTCGACAAGCAAGGGTGAAAACGTAAGATCTATTTTTAAAGGCGTTATTTCAAGGGTTTTTACCATCCCTGGACAGAATTACACTGTTATTATCAAGCATGGCGATTACTATACCCTTTATCACAATTTAATCAACGTAATGGTAAAGCCAGGACAGAGTGTAAATACAAAGCAAATTATCGGAACAGTTTTCACTGACGAAAATACAAAGGAAACCATATTGCATTTCCAGGTTTGGAAGGAAACGGAAAGAAAGGATCCGGAGTTATGGCTGGCAAATTGATATGAAATGCAATGATTTTTTTTAGTAATTTAGCAGAATCTTGTTCAAAAGGGTAACAAAAGGCGATTATTTCAGTATATAGATTGTAATCGTAACAAGCAGTATAATGGAAAAGTCACTTAAAATTGTCTCAAAAATAGAAAATCTGAGAAAAGTGGAAAAGTTGGTTGATGACTTATCCACAGAATACAATATAAGTGCTGATATTTATGGCAATATTTTAATTGCTGCACTCGAAGCTGCAAATAATGCGATTTTACACGGAAATAAGCTTGATGAAACTAAAAATGTAAATATTCTGGTAAGGATTGAGGATAGTAAGTTGAAAATTATAATTGACGACGAGGGCAATGGTTTTGATTACAAAAATGTTCCGGATCCTACTGCGCCTGAGAATATTGAAAATGTTAATGGTAGAGGTATTTTTCTCATGGAGAAATTGTCTGACAAAATTGAATTTACCAGGAACGGAGCCACCGTGGAATTAGAATTTAATATTAAATAAAGATTGAAAATTGCGTTTGACTACTTAGGTATAAAAAGAAATTTTCAATATTCAGAATTAGCCAGAAGATTTATCAGAGATGTTTTTCAGCGAGAGCGAAAACAGTTAGGGGAAATTTCAATCATCTTTACAGATAACCAACACATTCTTACTATTAACAAAAGTTTTTTGCAACATAGTTATTATACTGATGTTATTACTTTCAATAACACCAGGAAGAGTAAATTAAAGGGAGATATAATTATCAGTATTGAACAGGTAGAGGCCAACGCAAAGAAATACGGAACAAACTATGATGAAGAACTGATGCGTGTAATTTTACACGGAGTCCTGCATTTGATCGGATATAATGATATTAATCAGCAAGATAGAGCATTGATGAAAGAAAAGGAAGAAGAATATTTGCTACCCGTGAGAAAGATTTTAGAACAGAATTCGGATGAAGCTTGAATATGATATTATTGTTATTGGAGGTGGACATGCCGGATGTGAAGCAGCGCATGCCGCTGCTTATCTTGGTGCGAAGGTTCTGCTTATTACCATTGACATGACCAAGATGGCAGAAATGTCGTGCAATCCAGCCATGGGCGGCATAGCTAAAGGACAGATAATCAGAGAAATAGATGCATTAGGAGGATATTCCGGTATTGTAACTGACAGAAGCATGATTCAGTTTAGAATGCTGAATCGATCCAAAGGACCAGCAGTATGGAGTCCACGCGCGCAATGTGACCGTGGTTTGTTTGTACGTGAATGGAGAAGGATTATTGAAGAAAACAGAAATATTGACCTTTGGCAGGATAATGTAAATGAACTTATCGTTAAGGATGGTCAGGTCACTGGAGTCAGAACAAAGCTTAACGCTTTATTTTATGCAAGGGCCGTTATAATTACAGTTGGAACATTCGGAAATGGGTTAATGCATGTTGGAAGAACCCAATTGGAAGGGGGCAGGATTTCGGAAACCGTTTCAACCGGGATCACTGAACAACTCGCTGAATTGGGTATTGAATCAGGCAGGTTAAAAACAGGAACACCGGCTCGATTGGATGGGCGCACCATTAATTTTAAGTTATTAGAGGAGCAATATGGAGATCGGGATATTCGACGTTTTTCCTTTTTAAATACGGTTTTACCAGATCAACAATTAAGTTGTTATATAACCTATACCAATGAGGAGGTGCATGAAATTCTTCAAAAAGGTTTTGGTGATTCGCCTTTATATACTGGAGTTATAAAAGGAACAGGACCAAGGTATTGTCCAAGCATTGAAACAAAAATTGTTACGTTCAAAGAAAAGGATAAGCATCAGTTGTTTTTGGAACCGGAGGGATGGAAAACTAATGAGTACTATTTAAATGGATTTTCTTCATCGCTACCTCTGAATATTCAATATGAAGCACTTAAAAAAATAAAGGGACTGGAAAATGTAAAAATGTACCGACCTGGTTATGCCATTGAATACGATTTTTTCATGCCTACGCAATTGAAGCACAATCTGGAAAGTAAAAAAATCGAATTTTTATTTTTTGCAGGTCAGGTCAATGGAACAACAGGTTATGAAGAGGCGGCAGCGCAAGGCCTAATGGCAGGCATAAACGCATGGAGGAAGCTGGAAGGAAAGGAACCTTTCATTTTAAAGAGGGAAGAGGCCTATATTGGTGTACTCATTGATGATTTGGTTACAAAGGGCGTGGATGAACCTTACAGAATGTTTACTTCCAGGGCTGAGTACAGGATTCTTTTAAGACAGGATAATGCAGATTCAAGGTTAACAAAAAAGGCCATTGAGATAGGTATGGCATCAGATGAAAGAAAAAGAATATATTTTGATAAAGAAAAGGCCAGGGAAGTATTAAATGGTCTCATAAAAAATACTAGCCTACTTCCAGATCAAATCAACACATTTTTAAGGAATAGGGGAACAACTGAAATCCGTCAGAAAGTAAAACTCATTGATATTCTGCTGAGGCCAGAAGTAACATTGTCAGATTTATTTTTTGCGATAAAAGAAAGTTTAGACGCAGATATGCAAAGTACATATTATTTTAATGAGATATTAGAGTCCATTGAGATAGAATGCAAATACAAAGGATACATTGAGCGAGAAAAACTGCTCGCAGATAAAATCGGAAGATTGGACGAGATAAAAATCGATAAAGGAATTGAAGTTGATTCCCTGTTATCTATTTCAACGGAAGGAAGATTTAAGTTAAAAAAGTATCTGCCGGAGACCATTGGACAAGCAGCAAGAATCTCTGGAATTTCTCCGAGTGATATAAATGTATTGTTGCTTTATATGGGTAGATAATTGACAGTAAGATAATTTAGCCATTGTTCCACGTGGAACTTTACGTGTGTAAGAAACCAAAACCATGCCTGAAAAATTGCCAAAACAGGATGTAATAAAAAATTTACCACCCAAACCAGGAGTATATCAATTCCTAAATTCGAACGAAGAAATCATTTATATTGGTAAGGCAAAAAATCTGCGTAAGAGAGTTGCAAGCTATTTCAAGAATTCTGATTCGGGCAATTTTAAGCAAGAGACCATGGTCAAAAAAATTGACCAGATCAAATACATTCTTGTTGAAAATGAATCAGAGGCATTATTGCTTGAGAATAATCTGATCAAGGAAAACAAACCAAAATATAACATTTTACTTAAGGATGATAAGACTTACCCTTGGATCTGCATTAAAAATGAAAGATTTCCCAGGGTCCTGCAAACAAGACACTATGTGACGGATGGTTCTGAATATTTTGGGCCCTATACTTCAGGTATAATGGTAAAGACATTGCTTGGCCTGATCAAACAACTTTATAAACTCAGATCCTGTAAATTATCACTTAGCGAAGCCGGAATAAAAAAGGGCAGATTCAAACGTTGTCTAGAGTTTCACCTGGGAAATTGCAAGGCACCATGTGAAGGTCTTCAAGAGGCGGAGGATTACAATCAGTCCGTTTTTCAAATCAGGGAAATCTTAAAGGGGAATTATCATCAGGTAATTAACCATCTTAAGCAATTGATGCAGCACTTTTCCAGTGTTCTTAAGTTCGAAGAAGCAGAGACAATCAGAAAAAAAATTGTCATACTTGAAAAATTCAAAGGAAAATCTACCATTGTAAATCCTAAAATCAGTCATGTAGATGTTTTCAGTGTTATTGATGAAGAAGACAGCGCCTACATTAATTTTCTTAAAGTGGTGAATGGTGCTATTGTGCAGGCGCATAACATAGAAATTCAAAAGAAACTTCAGGAGGATAAAAGTGAAATATTGGGATATGTAATTTTTGATATCCGGAATCGATTCAGTAGCACAGCCCGTGAAATCATTTTACCCTTTGCACCGGATATCCCCATGGTAGATGTGATATACACCATTCCTGTACGTGGTGATAAAAGAAAGCTGCTCGATCTTTCTTTAAGAAATGCCACTTCATTCAGAAATGATAAGGCCGAGCTCAGGCAGGAAGATAAATGGACACAGCAGGAACTGTCAGTTCTAACCCGGCTGCAGAATGATTTAAGGCTAAAAAAGCTTCCAAAGCATATCGAATGTTTTGATAATTCAAATATTCAGGGTTCCGATCCTGTTGCTTCCTGTGTTGTTTTCAAATCATCCCGTCCAGCTAAATCGGATTACCGTCACTACAATATCAAAACCGTTAAAGGACCCAATGACTTTGCATCCATGGAGGAGGTCATTGCGCGAAGATACCGGCGTATTCTGGAGGAGCAGGCGGAATTGCCGGATCTGATCATCATTGATGGCGGGAAGGGACAACTGAATTCAGCTGTACGGAGCCTTAAAAGATTGAACCTGTATGATCAGGTTGCCATTATTGGTATTGCAAAGAGATTGGAAGAAATTTATACGCCGGATGATCCGATTCCACTATATTTGGATAAAAATTCCTCAAGTCTCAGGCTTATTCAAAAAGTACGTGATGAAGCACATCGTTTTGGAATTTCATTTCACAGAAGAAAACGTTCCAAAGCCCAGTTACAATCGTCGTTTTCAGCAATACCCGGAATAGGGGAAGCAACCAGGAACAAGATACTGAAGGCGCAACCAGATATTGAAATTCTTCAAAAAATGAACCGAGAGGAATTGTCTGAAATCGCAGGTAAAAGAGCTGCGAAAATCTTGTACAATTACTTTTCGAATACTTGATGAGAAAGATCTCATCAGGTTGAAATATAGATTACTTGTTCCGGAGAATCGTAAATTCAACAAAAGTGCGCATGGAATCCTTAATTTCAATATCTGGAAAAGGATCAAGGATAGCTAGAGCAGAGGCAGCATATTCCTTCATTTTTTTTTCGGCATAGGTAAGCCCTTTATTTTTTTCCACAAAGCCAAGCACCTCATTAAATTCCTGACTATTACCAATGGATTTATTCAATAAACGTAAGATCTTTCTTTTTTCTGAAGACTCTGCTATTTCCAGAGCATGAATCAATGGCAGGGTAAGTTTTCGGTCCTTGAGATCATTGCCAGAAGGTTTGCCGGACATGCTATTCATTTGATAATCAAGAAGATCGTCTTTAATTTGAAAAGCAATACCCAGCAATTCACCAAAATGATGCATCTGTTTTACAACTTCATCTGATGTACCGACAGACTTTGCACCACTGGCGCTGCAACAGGCGAGAAGCGCAGCTGTCTTCTTGCGGATGATTTCGTGATATTCATCCTGGGAAATGCTCAATTTTCGTGAGTTCTTGATTTGCAGCAATTCTCCCTCCGTCATCTCCTTAACCGCTTCGGAAACCAATCCCAAGATTTCATATTCTTTGTTATTTACTGCCAGTAAAAGGCCTCTTGAAAGTAAATAATCTCCAAGCAGAACCGAAACCTTTGATTTCCATATCGCATTAATGGAGAAAAAACCTCTGCGTTCATGGGAATCATCTACTACATCATCGTGAATCAGAGAAGCAGTATGCATTATTTCTATAAGTGCGGCTGCCGTATAAGTGGAAGCATTGGGTTTCCCTAAAAGCCGTGCAGTCAAGAAAACCAGGATCGGACGCATTTGCTTGCCTTTTCTTTTCAAAAGATATTGTATCACCAGATTGAGTAATGGAACATTCGTTTTCATTATACCTTTGAAATAATGCTCAAACTGATCCAACTCATCGGCTATAGGTTGTTTGATACGATCAAGGACTGACATGCATACGGGTTTATGTATCAAATTTAACAATTATCTCTGTTTAATTGTTGAAACCGGATAAAACTGATCTTCACCGGTGATGATTCGGAACGGTTTGTCTTGATTGCGAATCCCTTTAAAAACGGATCATCGGTTTAACGATAATATTTATATATATTTGTATATAATTGAATTTTATTCAGTTTTTTTACCGGGCTTTTCAGGATAAATTGTAACTTGTACCTTTCTTTTTCTTAACACGTAAATACTATTAACATGAAATTGGAAGGATTAACGGCGGAACAACTGGAAAAAGCTGCCAACCTTTTAAAAGCCATTGCCCATCCTATGAGGATCGCTATCCTGGAATACCTGGATGGCGGTAAGCAACTCAATGTTACTGAAATACATGAATATCTTAAAATTGAACAATCGACCACATCGCACCATTTGGGCATCTTAAAAGACAAAGGTATCCTTGGTTCAAAGCGCGAAGGTAAAAACACGTATTATTATATAAAAAATGAGAATCTAAGCAGCATCATCGAGTGTGTGAATAAATGCGCCTGCTGACTGGCGATTTTTTTAAATATTCAGGCCGGATGAAGACTTTCAGCCGGCTTTTTTATGGTAAACAATCCTGAAGATGAATAATAAACCACGAGTCTTTCTTTTTGATGCCTATGCTCTTATTTACAGGGCATATTACGCATTCATCAACCGGCCTATGATCAATTCTAAAGGATTTAACACATCAGCTATCTATGGTTTTACTACCATGCTGACCGAAATCCTGAAGAAGGAAGCTCCGGAATATGTCGCCGTTGCTTTTGATCCTCCCGGACCGACTTTCAGGCATGAACTTTATCGAGAATACAAAGCCAACAGGCTGACCACACCGGAAGAAATAAAAAGGGCCGTTCCGGTCATTAAAAAGATCATTGAGGCCTTTCGGATCAGAGTCCTGGAAGTTAACGGATATGAGGCGGATGACGTAATAGGTACTATGGCTAAACGTGCTGAATCCGAAGGTTATATGGTTTGCATGGTAACGCAGGACAAGGATTATATGCAACTTGTTTCGGAGAACATATTCATGTTTAAACCCTCAAGATCAGGCAATGAATATGAATTAATAGGCATACCTGAAGTGCAGAAGTTCTTTGGCGTGGATGATCCCTGTAAGGTAATCGATATTTTAGCGCTTTGGGGAGATTCCACAGATAATATTCCGGGAGCTCCGGGCATTGGTGAAAAAACGGCCAAAGAAATGATATCCAAGTATAATTCGGTGGATAATCTATTGAACCACATACAGGAGCTTAATACAAGGCAGAAAGAGAGCCTGACGAACCATCTTCAGCAGGTGCTGTTATCCCGTGATTTAGCCCGCATAAACACTGAAGTTCCCATTCCTGTCACTTTCACGGAATTAAAACCACAACCGTGGGATAAAGCACAGCTGACAGAGCTTTTCCATGATCTTGAATTCAGAACACTGACAAACCGATTATTAAAGGAAAGCCAGGAACCTTTGCAGAAATCCCTATTCGATGTCAGTCCTGAACCGGTGGCATCTATGATTTCCTCACTGTCGTCTATTCAGGATGTTCAGCATCAATATCATGTTGTTCAGGATGATCACCAGATAAGGGAACTGGTTACGAAATTGCTGGAGCAAAAGGAATTCTGTTTTGACACAGAAACTACCGGTTTACAAACACGAGAAGCTAGCCTGGTAGGCCTTTCTTTTTCATTTAGTCCACGGGAGGCATATTATGTGCCTGTACCTGAGGATTATGACGAAGCCATGACTTTATTGGATATGTTCCGGCCGGTTTTTGAAAATCCCGGCATTAAAAAAATCGGGCAGAATTTGAAATTCGATCTGCAGATGTTGATGAATTATCAAATATCGGTGGAAGGAGAGCTATTTGATACCATGATAGCGCATTATTTGATTCAACCGGATTTCCGGCATAGCCTCGATTATCTTGCGGAGGTTTACTTAAATTACAAAATGGTGCCGATTGAGGCATTGATCGGCAAGAAGGGAAGCCAGCAAAAGAATATGCGGGATGTGGATATTTCGGTTATCAAGGAGTATGCTGGTGAGGATGCTGACATTTCGTGGCAATTGTATCATGTGCTAAACGTGGAACTTCAGAATAAGGGATTGAGAGGTTTAGCCGACACGATCGAAATGCCTCTTGTCAAGGTGCTTGCAGAAATGGAATATGCAGGTTTCAGGATCAGTCGGGAAAGTCTGAATGCCTTTTCAGAAATCCTGAAAGAAAATTTACAAAGTATAGAATCAAAGATATTTAATATTGCTGACTTCAAGTTTAACATTAACTCACCGAAACAGCTTGGGGAAGTTCTTTTCGAAAGGCTTAAGATTTCGGATGGAGCTCAGAAGACAAAAACAAAACAATATTCAACAGGGGAAGAGGTTTTAGTGAAGCTGGCTGATAAACACCCCATTGTAAATTTTATTCTGACATACCGGGCAGATCAGAAACTGCTGAGCACTTATGTAAATGCGTTACCGGAATTAATTGACAACAAAACGGGAAGGATACACACTTCTTTTGACCAAGCGTATGTTAGCACCGGGCGGTTGAGTTCACGAAACCCCAATTTGCAGAACATACCTATTCGCGACGAACGGGGTAAAGAAATCCGGAAAGCATTTATTGCAGCCGACGATACACATGTTTTATTGTCAGCCGACTATTCCCAGATAGAATTACGGCTGATGGCACACCTGAGCCAGGACCAGGATATGATCAAAGCATTCACAAACAACGAGGACATTCATGTCTCTACAGCCGCAAAAATATTTAAAGTTCCGGAAAGTGAGGTTACACCAGGCATGCGAAGCAGTGCCAAGACGGCTAATTTTGGAATTATTTACGGTATATCGTCTTTCGGTCTTTCGCAGCGTCTGAATATATCAAGAACCGATGCCTCGGCACTTATCAAAGAGTACTTTGAAAGCTTCCCTCAAGTGAAAGCATATATGGACAATGCAATCCGGTTGGCCAAAGAAAAGGGATATGTTGAGACCATAATGGGAAGAAGGAGATATTTGCCGGATATTAACTCGGCCAACGCTGTCGTCAGAGGTTTTGCGGAGCGAAATGCTATTAATGCGCCCATTCAGGGAAGTGCTGCTGATGTAATCAAACTGGCCATGGTGAACATTCAGAAGAGACTTAGAAAAGCAGGCACAACCAGGATGATTTTACAGGTACACGATGAGCTGATATTTGATGTGACATTTGAGGAACTTGATCACATCAGGGAATTGGTGAAATATGAAATGGAACATGCCATGCAATTAAGCGTACCCCTAACTGTGGACATAGGTGTTGGTAAAAATTGGCTGGACGCGCATTAAGCCGGATATTCCAGCTTAATTGGTCAGGTTTCCCGGATCCTTTCGATCTCTTCGAGATATTTGCTGCGGATTATCTGAAGTCGGTTTACATCAGTGCTATGCGTATAGATACGGACCAGCTCAAGAATGGTTTTCAGGTAAACAAATCCTGATGCACAGTCAAAATTACTATTGGCGATATTATTCTTGACATTCTCAGTCACTTTCCTAAAAAGCGACCAGTTCAGGTGAGAGGGGATCGAGACATAAAAGGTGTGTTCATCCTCAAGATCTTTGAATATATCCGGGGCAAGCCTTTCAAAGCTAAAAACCTTGTTGATGCGGATCAATCCCGGATCATTGATCTTGCGTTTCTTCATAAACCCAATTTCATGATCAAGATAACATCTCTGAATATCAGATATCAAATCATAATTCTTTAATTCTTTAATTCTTATACCATACAATTGGGTATTCAGCACGAATATTTCTGCCGGGCAGGCATCAAAATGAATATTGGCATAACTGCACATTTGGGCCGAAAGTCTGAAAATACTCTCTGCACTATGCTGTCTGTCAGTAATAAGAAAAATGGAATCGGGCTTCATGTCAAGAGGCAAATTTTCACCGTGGTAACCCGGAAAAGGCTCCAGATTCTCGAGAACGAGTGTGTTTTGCTGAATATGATGTTCAACCGTCTGCAAGGTTTCTTCTTTTAAAAGATAACCCATGGATTCGATGAAATCTGATTGTCTCATGGCAATACAATTTAAATAATACGTAACTAATTATAGATCAATTTAAAGGAGTATATCATGCAAACCATTTGATCAACAAACTCCGTATGGAATCTATCTTGACCGGTTTAACGATATAATCATTCATACCGGAAGCAATTGCTTTGGTTTTGCTTTTGGCGCTTGCCGTTGCTGTCATGGCAACAATCGGCATCACATGACCCAATCCGCGGATTTCCACGGTTGCCTGAATGCCATCCCTGCCGGGCATCACCAGGTCCATAAACACAATGTCGTATAGAGTGAGTCCGACTTTTTCAACGGCTTCATTTCCGTTTCGGGCAATATCGATCTTATACCCGAGATTTGAAAAGATCGTCTGGGCTACCCTGATATTGATTTCATTGTCTTCGGCAACAAGAATCCGGAGATCCGATTTTAGTTTACGGACAATCTCTCCGGAAACTTTTTCCACATGAGGAAAAGATTCGTAAATACTGTTGACAAGGTCCGGGTGTTCAAAGGGTTCGATAAAATAATAATCGATCCCGTGCCGCTTGGCCAGAACATAATTCTCAGTTTTATGGTTAGAACTTATTAAAAAGATAAGATAGGAATCCGAAAGTTTATCCTCCTTCAGTTTTTTCGCAAGCTGAAATCCGCTCAGAATGCCATCATCCAGGATAAAAAGTACCGGGAAAATCCCGAGACTCTCGTTCAGCTTTTGCAGCAGCTCACCTGTCTTATTCGCATCGTAGGTGAAGAATTCCGTATTTATTTTTTCATGCTCAAACAAGCGGATCAATCGCTGTTTGTTATCGGGAGTACTTGTTATGATCAAGGCCCGTACCTGGGAAAGGTTACGTATCTTTTCCGTATGCACCGATTTCAGTAATCTCTCATTGGAATAAACTTCAATGGTAAAGCTGAATCTGGAACCCGGATAATTCGGTGTTCTGGATATAGGGGAGGGACTTTGAACAGAAATTTCGCCATGCATAAGCGTAACCAGCTGTTTTGCAATGGTAGTTCCCAAACCAGATCCACCGTATTTCCGCGAAGTGGATTCCTCAGCCTGGGTAAATGAATTAAAAATACTCTCAATCTTGTTCCGGGGAATTCCTACACCCGTATCCTCCACATAAAACAGTAATGTGAGATTATGATTGTATTCCTCTTCAAGTTCAACGCCCACGGCAATTTCTCCTTCATGGGTAAACTTGACCGCGTTGCTGATCAGGTTTGTCAGTACCTGCCTCAGCCTGAAGGGATCTCCGATAATGTTTTCAGGAACCCGGGGATGAATCCTCAGATTTAATTCGAGCTTTTTCTCTTCAATGATCGGCCTGAAAATGTCTACAGCAAATTTCACTTCCTCCCGGAGTTTAAAAGGGATTTCTTCAAGCTGCATCTTGCCGGCTTCAATTTTCGAAAAATCCAGAATATCATCAATCAGAGTCAGCAGAACATCTGCTGAACGCTTGACGATCTGTACATAATCTTTTTGGTTGGGGGTAAGATTCTCCTGGCCCAAAGCCTCGGTCATACCAATGATCCCATTCATGGGAGTTCTGATTTCATGACTCATTTTGGCAAGAAATTCTGATTTGGCTGTATTGGCGGCAGCTTCATATTTTCTTGCCTTTTCAAGCGGGGTTACGTCAACGAAAGCACTTAGCAGATACTCTTCATCGGTGAGGATAAACGGAAGGTCCTTTTTATAAACTGCAACTTCCTCTCCTTCATGGCGGTAGAGAACAAACTGGTTTGAATCAAAAGCTGATTCCTCATTCGAGTCGTAATAGTCTTTCGATAACATGAAACGATCTGTCAGACCTTTTCCTGAGACCTGTTCATCCTGTCGCAACAAAAACATCTCACGAGCAGTCTGGTTTAAAATTTTGATATCCTGGTTTTGATCCACAACCATGATGCCAACCGGCAAATTGTCAAAAATGGATTGAAGCGTTGTCAGTTCAACACTTTCCTTTTCCTTGACGGAAAGGTTTTTGCGCAATTTACCGTACAACAGAAACAGGAATAAAAGCAAAAGAATGATATTTAAGATGCCCGAGATGATCACGCGATTTAAAATCAGGTCAAAAACAAAGCTTTTTCGCATGGAGAAAACAATACCGAATTTTTCATTCAGAATATTCAGCGGGGCAAAGGCCGAATACAACTGTTCGGACTTTTTGTTATACAGAACAGGATGCTTGCTAAAACCTGATAATTCACGTTCTATAGTGGTCTTCAGAAAGTCAGATTGTTTAAGGACAACAGGTGATAATGCATTGCTGAATACCACCTTGCCTTCGTTATCCGCCATCCATTGCCAGAAATCACCGTTATGATGATAATGGTTGAAAACCGACTGAAAATAACCCTGGAGATCCAGCGTGAAAGCCATGTTGGCCATCAGCTGACTATCTTTGAAAACGGGAAATGTACACGTGTAATCCTCGTCGGACTTGATCACTATTTCCCTGTCCTGCAGCTCATTTTGATGCTGGGTGACAAAAGGATCGATCAGAAGTCTTTTTCTCTTATTGAAGGAAAGATTCAGAACATTTTTATTATTGTCGTATATGTGAACGTTTTTTATTAGATCGCTATTATTGGTCAGAAGCATTTCAAGGCTTCTCAGGCCATCCTGAGGGATTTCATCGCTGCTGATATCAACCTTCGGCAAAGCATTGGAATAAAGCAGTGCGTTTACCTCATTTTCAAATTTCATAAGGGCACTTTCAATCTCACCTGCACTGGCCTCTGCCTGACCGGATAATATATTTCGCTGAAAGGCAACCTGACTTCTGAAAATGGAAATGTTGCAGAAAATATTAAACAATATAATTACCAGGGCAACGATAACAAAATAGATGGCGTATTTCTTCATCAGAAAGCATTTATGAATAATTTAATCAAAGTAGGAAATATTTTTAAAAGGTACAAAAAGTAGTGACAGAATTCTGGAAAAAGGCGTTCAACCAGACCGGTATTTTTGCGGATTGTCCGTGAACAGCTTGTAATAGCTCCTGTACCTCGATTCGTGAAGAATCCCCTTATTACAGGCTTCGATCACGGCACAACCGGGTTCGTGAATGTGAGTGCAATTGTAAAACTGGCAATCTTTGGATAATTTAAAAATATCTGTAAAATACAGGCCCATTTCGTTGCTTTTCAGATCAATCACACCAAATCCCCGTATGCCTGGTGAATCAATAATATAAGTGCCGGGATTGATTTCTATCATCTCGGGATATGTTGTTGTGTGTTTTCCACTCTGATGGTATTCTGAAATGGCATTGGTTTTTAAATGAAGTTCCGGGCACAAGGCGTTGATCAGGCTACTTTTGCCGACTCCCGAGTTACCGGCTATCAAACTTAATTTACCCTGTATGAGCTGCTTTACAGGTACCAGATCTGTATTCCGGAGAACCGAAAGGGCCAGCACCTGATAACCAGCATATTCATATATCTCCCTGACCTCATCAAGCCGGGCCATTTTAAAGGAATCATAAAGGTCAGTTTTATTGATAAGCAATATGCTGGGAATATGATAGGCTTCAGCAGAAATCAGAAACCTATCCACAAATTCAAGGGGTGTTTCGGGGAAATCCAGGGTGATCATGAGCAGAACCTGATCCACATTGGAGGCCATGATCTGCGTTTCACGCGAGAGGTTAATGGCTTTCCGTATGATGTAATTCTTACGCTCGCTGATTTTGGTGATTAGCCCAAATTCCTTGTCAGTCAGCTCAAAAAAAACATGATCACCCACAGAAACCGGGTTGGTGTTTTTCATACCGAGCTTCCTGAAAGTTCCTTTGAGCCGGCAACGGATGGATCGATCCCCTGATCGGACCATATGCCAGCTTCCGGTCGTCTTTATAACTATTCCTTTATCCAATCGTTATAATGAAAATTATATTTTTTGAAGTAGCGAAAATACTCAAGAGATTTGTAATTTTAGTAATTCGTAGTCATATAATACAGGGAAGAAAGGCACATGAAAACAATCAGACAACATCATTTTATCAAAGCCACTCCTGAAGAAGTGTTCACTGCTATCACCAATCCTTTTACCATTGAATTGTGGAGCGGTTACCCGGCGCAAATGGAGGCCAGGGAAGGAACTGAATTTTCCATTTTCGAAGGAGATATTGCCGGAAGAAACATTAAAATATCCGAAAACAAAGAATTGGTGCAGGAGTGGTATTTCGGCGACAGGCAGGAGCAATCCATCGTGACCATCAGTCTCAAACAGCATCAGTCGGGGACCAAAGTCTCACTGGAACATACCAATGTACCGGATGAAGAAGCCGAAGAATTCGAAGAAGGCTGGAACGTTACGTATTGGGGTGCAATAAAGGAATTCTTTAAATAAAAGAAAGTAAGTTCAATACAGAGCTTGATTAATATTTTACTTGAAACCTTAAGTTATGCTCAAACGGAGCGATTTTGAACTGATGGCCCCGGTTGGTTCTTTCGAATCACTTATTGCCGCCATTCGTGCGGGAGCTGATTCGGTTTATTTTGGAATGGGCAGATTGAATATGCGTGCGCGTTCCGCAATCAATTTCACTCCCAATGATCTGGAAAGGATTATGCGGATTTGCCGCTATTTCAAAATAAAGGCCTACCTGACAATGAATGTCGTTTTCTATGACGGGGAAATTGACGAAATGAAAAAAATGATTGACCTCGCCCTTCAATCAGGAGTGCATGCCATCATTGCATCTGATCAGGCCGCAATTCATTATGCCTGGGAACGGGGAATGGAGGTACATCTGTCTACGCAGGTCAATATCAGCAATACTGAATCCCTGAAATTCTTTTCAAAATTCGCAGATGTAGTGGTGTTGGCCAGGGAACTTAACCTGGAACAGGTTGCCGCAATTACCCGGACGATTCAACAGGATCAGATCAAAGGACCTTCTGGGAACCTTATCCGAACTGAATTGTTTGCACATGGTGCCTTGTGCATGGCAGTATCCGGTAAATGCTACCTCAGTCTTCACCATCATAATCATTCCGCCAACCGGGGAGAATGTTTGCAGGATTGCCGGAGAAGTTATACGGTCAGGGAAAAGGACAGCGGATTTGAACTGGATCTTGAGAATGAATACATTATGTCGCCAAAAGACCTGTGTACGATTCATTTTATGAACAAGATCATGGATGCAGGAGTGAAGGTATTTAAGATCGAAGGAAGAGCCCGTTCACCGGAATATGTCAAAACAGTTACGGAATGTTATCACGAAGCTATACAAAGCTATGTTGAGGGCAACTATACAAAGGAAAAAATTGCAGCCTGGCGTGAACGATTATCCGGGGTATTCAACCGTGGATTCTGGGATGGTTATTACCTGGGTCAGAAATTGGGTGCCTGGAGTGATGTATATGGTTCCAGGTCAACGCAGAAGAAAGAATATGTGGCCAAAGCCGTAAACTATTTTACCCGTATCGGTGTCGCTGATTTTTTATGTGAAGCAGGTTCTCTGAAGAAAGGGGACAGGGTTTTAATTATGGGCCCTACAACCGGTGTCGTTGAGCATATTCTGGATGAAATCCGCGTGGATCTTATCCCGGTGAAGGAAACCTTATCAGGAGAGCGCTTTTCCATTCGTGTGCCAAGAAAAATACGGAGAGCTGATAAACTGTATAAAATCTCTTCAGGAACATCTGAAACCTTGACCGAATAATTGTCCGGTATATACCATGTTTGTTTTAAAACCAAATATCTGTTTTCATGAAAATCCAAAAACCTGCCATCCGTCCGGGGAAAGTTATCATTCCTGTATTTCTGCTTTTAATGACTTTGCAATGCAAAAGAGCCGATAAAACAGCACTTGAAATTAATCCTGCATTTACAGAAATAATTACGGCTTTCACTTCCGGTGTTATATCTTCAGAATCTGTAATACAAATTGTTCTTGCCGATGAACTTCCGATTGCCGGTATTTCCGATGCCCCCTCTGCTGAGGGATTATTCCGCTTCAAGCCGGCTATTGACGGGCAGGCCATATGGATAGACAAACGGACCGTCGAGTTCAGGCCCAAAGAAAGGCTTAAATCCGGAGAAAACTACTCTGTGAAATTCTTGCTTTCTAAAATTCTTCGTGTCCCCAAAGATTTGGCTGTATTTGATTTCAATTTCAGCGTAGTTGAACAGGCTATGGCTATAAATGTTGAGGGATATCAAACACACAATGAGAATGATCTGGTGTGGAACCGAATTAAAGGTTCGGTAAATACCTCGGATGTCATAGATATTGAATTGCTTAAAAATTACTTTACTTCCCGACAGGACAACAAAAAGCTTGGGATCGCCTGGGAGCCTGCCGGTGACAGAAGGACATTTAACTTTACCATTGACAGTGTCAAAAGGACTGAACAACCGGGTAAGGTTGAGATTCTGTGGGATGCCACGCCGGATTACAATAAAGTAAAGGGCAGGCATGAGGTGGATATACCCTCCCTGAGCGATTACAAGATAATGGATACAAGAGTCATACAGCAGCCCGAGCAATATGTCCAGCTTCTTTTCAGTGATCCGGTAAAAAGGAATCAGAATTTCGAAGGTCTCATTTTTCTCGACAACGGTACATCCCTCGAATTCACAGTTTCGGGAAATCTGATCAAGGCGTTTCCGGTTACCCGGCTGAATGGGGAAAGCAGGATTACGGTTAAGGAGGGTTTGACCAATATTCTGGGTTTTGGTCTCAAGCAGGACTATGTTGCGGATATCACCTTTGAAGTGCCCAAGCCAGCAGTACGTTTGGCAGGCAAGGGGGTGATACTTCCATCAACCAAAGGTATGGTTTTCCCTTTTGAGGCCGTCAACCTGAATGCGGTCGACGTAAAAATTATAAAAATCTTTGAAAACAATATCGGACACTTTTTACAGGTCAACCGAATTGACGGGAGCAATCAGCTTAAAAGGGCAGGACGGCTGGTGCATAAACAAACCGTATCTTTGAATTACACACCGGCAGATCTGGGCAGGTGGAACCGTTTTTATCTCGATCTGGCCAAACTGATCGAGCCGGATCCGGGGGCCATCTATCGTGTTGAAATTTCCTTTCGCAGAAAGTATTCCCTGTTTCCCTGCAGCGGTTCGTCACCCGAGGAGGAAGCAGAACAGGAAGCTGAGGATTATTCAGAAGAAATGGACGAAGTATCTTACTGGGATTCCTATGAGGAATACTATGAGGATTATTATGAATACGGTTATGATTACAACTGGGAGGACAGGGATAATCCCTGCACCTCTTCCTATTACACACAAAATAAGTGGGTAGCCAGGAATATACTGGCGTCTGATCTGGGGATTTTGGTAAAAGCCGGAACCGACCAAAATATTCTTTGCGCTGTGACCAACCTGGTAAATGCTCAACCCATGGAAGGGGTTGAAGTAACACTTTACAATTTTCAACAGCAACCTGTAGTTTCCGGAGTAACCGACAAGGAAGGATTTGTATCGGTTGCTACACTTGAGAAGCCTTTCCTGGTCATCGCCAAATTTCAAAAGCAAAGGGGTTATTTGCGGCTTGATGACGGATCTTCTCTATCCCTGGGTGCTTTTGACGTTTCAGGAAATGCCGTGCCCAAAGGAATCAAGGGTTACCTGTATGGTGAACGTGGCGTATGGAGACCGGGGGATACGTTGTTTCTTACCTTTATGCTTGAAGACAAGCAAAAGCTTTTACCGGAATCGCATCCTGTAATATTTGAACTTTACAATCCCAAGGGACAGTTGTTCGGAAGAAGCACAAAGTCGTCCGGTATGAATGGATTTTACGCGTGGGCTCTGCCAACGCCACAGGATGCTCCTACCGGTAGCTGGAACCTCAGGGTGAGGGTTGGTGGCACACAGTTCACAAAGAATATCAGGATTGAAACCGTAAAGCCCAACCGGTTAAAAATTGATCTGAAGTTCGATGCCAAAAGACTTTCAGTATCCAATCCCAATCTTTCCGGCACCATGACCGTCACCTGGCTCCACGGAGCTGCAGCTTCCAATCTGAAAGCCTCAGTGAACATATCACTTACAAAGGCCGCAACCACTTTTGACAAGTACAGCGCCTATCAGTTCACTGACCCGGCCCGGAGCTTTGATATGGAAGAGCTGACCCTTTATGAAGGGTTTACCGACATGAACGGCAGGGTTGAAATACCCGGACGAATCAAGGTGGAAGGAACATCTCCCGGTATGCTCAATGTTAATTTCACCACCCGTGTCTTCGAGAAGGGCGGAGATTTCAGCATCGACAGGGTTACAATGCCCTATTCGCCTTATCCGGCATACGTAGGACTAAAAACCCCTGAAGGCGACAAACGGGGGATGCTGCTTACAGATACAACTCACTGGGTTGATGTGGCGGTGCTGAACGAAAACGGGATACCTATTTCCAGAACTGGCCTGGAAATTTATGTATATAAACTCGACTGGCGAAACTGGTGGGAATCAGCAGGCGACGAACTGTCAGATTTTGTTGGTAATACCTATAACCGACCCATTATTTCGAAAAACATCCAGGCGGTAAATGGCAGGGGAAAATTCAGTTTCAGGATTGACCGCCCTGACTGGGGAAGATTTTATATCCGTGTCCTTGATCCGGTCAGCGGACATTCGGCGGGTAAAATTATTTATATTGATTGGCCAGGCTGGGCGGGCCGGCCCATGCGTGATAATCCGGAGGCCGCGAGCATGCTGACCTTTAATTCCGATAAACCCAAATATTTGGTCGGCGAAACTGCCGAAATAACCATTCCCACCAGCGATAAGGGTTTGGCCCTGTTTACCATCGAATCCGGATCGCATATCCTGCTGAAACAGTGGCTGAACAGTTCAGGGAAGGAGATCCGGCACAAATTTACGATCACACCTGAAATGGCTCCCAACGTATATGCCTATGTAACGCTTATTCAGCCTCATGCAAATACTGAAAATGATATGCCCATGCGGTTGTATGGGGTGATACCGATTTTTGCAGAGGACGCGAATACCAAACTGGCACCTGTGATTCATATGCCTGATGCGATGGAACCTTTGCAGAAGTTTACTATTCAGGTAAGCGAGAAGAACAGGAAAGAAATGACCTATACCCTCGCGGTTGTTGAAGAAGGCCTGCTGGATCTTACCCGCTTTAAAACACCGGATCCGTGGAATGAGTTTTATGCCCGTGAGGCACTCGGCGTGAAAACCTGGGATCTTTATGATGCAGTCATCGGTGCATACGGAGGTAAGCTTGCCAGTATACTCGGTATCGGCGGTGATGAAAATATTGTACCGGGTGAATCAGCTGAAAAGGCCAACCGGTTCAAGCCGGTTGTTAAGTACCTGGGTCCTTTTACTCTTTCACCGGGTAAAACAAACAGTCATCAGGTCCTTATTCCGAATTATATCGGATCGGTTAGAACCATGGTCGTTGCCGGCAAGGACGGAGCCTACGGATTCGCTGAAAAGGCAGTTCCGGTCAGAAAACCGCTGATGGTGCTTGCCACACTGCCCAGGGTACTTGGGCCAGGTGAATCTGTGAGCCTTCCGGTCACGGTCTTTGCCATGGATAGTCAGGTAAAACAGGTTTCGGTTTCGGTTAAAACCAATGATATGCTTACGGCGGATGGTTCCGGAACACAGGCTGTGACTTTCAGTCAAGCCGGAGACAAAATCGTGGACTTCCAACTCAAAACCTTAGCAAGAACCGGGGTTGGAAAAGTGCAGGTCGTTGCTACCAGCGGGAAGTACACTTCAACCTCTGAAATTGAATTGTACATCCGCAACCCGAATCCTCCGGTTACCACATATGCCGGGGGAACGGCCGAAGCAGGAAAATCATGGGAGACAGACTTCGAACTTCCCGGCATGGAAGGCAGCAACACAGCTATACTTGAGGTTTCGGGAATCCCTCCCATTGACGCAGGAAGAAGACTCAGGTACCTCATCGCCTATCCGCACGGATGCATTGAACAAATCACCTCAGCCGCATTTCCACAGTTATTCCTTTCGGATGTGATGGATCTGGATGAAAAAACAAAAGCTGCCACTGAGGCCAATGTAAAGGCAGGTATCAGTAAACTGCAATCGTTTCAGCTTTCGGGAGGCGGATTTGCATACTGGCCTGGATATCAGCAGATTAACTATTGGGGCAATTCCTATGCTGGTCACTTCCTGCTGGAAGCAGAGAAAAAAGGCTATGCCCTTCCTGCCGGATTGAAATCGGGATGGCTGAAAACCCAGAAACAGCTGGCCCGTCAATGGGCACCCGTCCAGAATAAAGATCCGTGGCGACAGGATGACCTTGAACAGGCTTACCGGTTGTTTACGCTTGCCCTTGCCGGAGAGCCCGAAACCGGAGCCATGAACAGGCTCAGGGAAAACAAAGCACTGAGCCTGCAGGCGAAATGGCGACTGGCAGCTGCTTATGCCCTAACGGGACAATCTGCGCTGGCCAAAGAATTAATTAATCGTGAAAGCACAGATGTACAAGAATATAATGGGATGTATTCAAGTTATGGTTCAAGAGAAAGAGACTGGGCTATGATGCTGGAAACGCTGACATTGCTCAATGATCCGTCGAGATCTGCTGATCTTGCCCGTAAAATCTCCGGGGCGCTTTCTTCGGGAAACTGGATGAGCACGCAGTCTACTGCCTATTGTCTGCTTGCCATGTCAAAATTTGCCGGGGGAAGATCCTCGGATAAAATGGAGTTTACCTACCGGTATAACAATGGTAAAACCGCCACGGTGTCTTCTGCAAAAACAGTCACCCAGATTGTTTTACCTGTGGACAGGTCAATGAAAACGGGTCATATTGCCCTCTCCAACAAGGGAAAAGGAATAGTGTTCACGCGCATCATTATGACCGGCATTCCGGAAGCCGGTGGTGAAAAGGAGTTTGGCAACAGTATCATCCTGGATGCCAGCTTTAAAACCCGCGATGGTAAGCCAGTTAATGTTGCCAACCTTGTTCAGGGTACTGACTTTGTGGCTGCCGTTACAGTCTTTAATCCTGGGTTGTCGGATTACCGTGATCTGGCGCTTACGCAGATCTTCCCTTCGGGATGGGAAATTCAGAATGGCAGGCTTTCTGATGTCGAAATTCCCGAAAACCAGGCATATCCTGATTACCAGGATATACGGGATGACCGGATTTATACTTATTTTAACCTCATGCGGGGGGAAAGGAAGACCTTCATCGTTCAACTCAATGCTTCTTACGCAGGTCATTACTATATGCCGGGAGCCTATTGTGAGGCAATGTATGACAACAGCATCGCTGCCATGAAAAAAGGAGCATGGATAGAAATTACAAGGGCAGGAAACTGAACTAGGCTTTATGACGGGCTACCAGTTCGATGAACTGGTCAAACAAAAATTCCGTATCCTTGGGTCCGCTTGATGCTTCGGGATGGAACTGGGTTGAAAAGAAGGGTTTGGTTTTGTGCTGCATTCCTTCGTTCGTCTGATCATTCAGATTGAGAAAAAGTGGCTCCCATTCCGCGGGCAGAGTAGCATTATCAATGGCAAAACCATGATTCTGCGAAGTGATATAAGCCTTGTTGGAATCTTTGAGCAAAACAGGTTGATTGTGACTCCTGTGCCCGTATTTGAGTTTGTAGGTATCAGCACCAGCTGCTAACGCCAGTAACTGATTGCCAAGACAGATGCCGTAAATGGGAGTTTCCTTCTGCAGGGCTTTGCGCAAATTGCTAATGGTAGCTGTGCACTGTTTGGGATCACCGGGACCGTTGGAAATGAAAAGGCCGTCGTATTCTTCCACTCCAAAATCGTAATCCCAGGGAACCAGAACCACTGTTGTATCGCGCTGCAGAAGATTGCGGATGATATTGTATTTTACTCCGCAATCAACAAGCAGTATACGGTATTTTCCGCTCCCAAAGATCTTTTTCTCGCGAATGCTAACCTGTTCCACGAGATTTACCAGGTTGGGATCGAACAGATCAACATCCTGATCCGCGTAGATGATCTTGCCCAGCATCGTGCCTTCTTCTCTTAAGATCTTGGTGAGTTCGCGTGTATCAATCCCGTACATCCCCGGTACATTGCATTCCTGGAGCCAGGTGCCGAGACTCTTGTTGGCATTCCAGTGACTGTAATCATCGGTGTAATCTGAAATGATCAAACCGGAAATGTGCAGGGCATACGACTCAAAAAACTTGTACATTGAATCTTCCGTGAGATTTCCCGGTACACCGTAATTGCCAATGATCGGATAGGTGAGTGCCAGAATCTGACCTTTGTAGGATGGATCGGTAAGACTTTCCGGATAACCGGTCATGGCGGTATTAAATACTACTTCTCCGGAAACCGATTTTTTATAGCCGAAGGAATAACCGCTAAAGGTACTACCATCCTCAAGTACAAGTTTAATGTCTGTATCCTTAATCATTGATAAATAATCAAATAAGTTACTTTTTATAAAGGGACAGTAAAATTTCCTCTACCTGTTCCGGGCCGACTTTTTTGGCAATGATCGTCTTATTCTCATCGAGGATATAGATCTGGGGCGTGGTGAGAATATCGTAGGTAAGTTTATACTCATAGGAATAAGGATTCCAGGCATTCATCCAGTCATACAACCCATGCTGATTTACAAAATCAACCCATTTTACCTTCCCGTCCTCACCGAACAGGGTGCTGACGGCGAGAATTTTCACGTCAAGCTGCCGTAAACTCTTCTGGTAAATTTTATACAGTTCAGGCACAATGGTTTTGCAGTGACCGCATTCTGCCTCCCAGAAAATGAGGACCATGTATTTAGCCTTGACCTGGGAAAGGTTGATCTTAACTCCCACATGAGGATATTTTCTCAGCGCCGTATCTGATGCAGCGCTTCTGAAATGTTCCGCAGGAATCACCATCAGTTCGATATCCGGAGCAACACGTCCAATGAGCAAAGGTTTCGCCTTTTCCGTACGGTCCCGCAGATCACTGATGAACTTGGCATCGCTCCACCAGGAATCACGGATATAATACTTATCAGCAATATGAACCTGCACGGCATCCATACCCATGATGTTACTTTTGCCGTAATGGTTGAACAGGGTGATCAGCATGTATCTGAAAATATTGGAATCAGCACGCGCCTTTTCTATAAAATAATCAACTTGCGGGATCAGGGAATCGGGCACCTGGGGAATAACTTTAGTCAGGTATGTCATGATCTTATCCTCATAAAGCGGGGTTCTGAGTAACCTGGCATCGGTAAAATCAAAATTGTCGAAGTAATGATTACGGTAATAGTAATACTGCCAGGTCGAATCCTTTACCCTGCCCTTATCATCCCTGGGAGGATCAGGAACGTTGATATCAATGGTGGCATTCAGAAAAGCGGAAACAAACAAGCCGGGATGCGCCTTTTTGATTTTCTCAATCCGTGCAATACGATCCTCATTGATCGTTTCGAGCTTTTCAGATAATTGTTCCCTGACTTTTGGATCTTCCTGGGTTTTGATCAACTGTGTGAGGCTGTCGGCCTGTTTTCGAAGTATGATCATGTATTTTTGAAAGTCAAGAAAGAGCTGATTTTCATCCGAGCCTTTAATGGACAAGGTTTTAATAAAATCAGTGGTATCCGTTTCAATGCTAAAAGTCTGATCCTCTCCCAGAATCACTTCAAAGAAGCTTGTATTGGGAAGATAGATCAGGTACATCCCTACGGGCAGTGATTTGCTCCCTTTAAAAACCCCGCTGCCTTTGTTGTCGAGTTTTACAGTATCATCCGGATACATCGATTTACTGAGATAATGGCCAAGTATTACCTGCTTTTCGGAAAGCCCGTTAATTTTGATTTTAATCTCGTATCCCTGACCTGAAATAAAAAGCGAACAGGCAGCGAAAATTAGGACCAGGAAAAAATTACGCAAAATCAGCATATGGTGGAATATTTTTAAATTGCCCTTGATCTGAACCGGGCAAAATTAATTATTAATTGGTGAATATAAAAATAGCCTTAAGCCTGTCAGTCAGATTTCCTATATTTGAATAAATTTCATAAACGCCCAGGGAATGCTCAGTTTACATGATTGTCAAGCCATTATCAACAAGAAGTTATTGGAATTGGATTTACCGGCACATCCGGCCAATCTCTATGACCCCATCCGCTACATGCTTGACCTGGAAGCAAAAAGACTGCGACCTTCCCTGGTTCTTATGGGCTGCAATGTATTTTCCGACGATGTTCAGCTGGCGGTTTATCCGGCGCTGGCCATTGAAGTGTTTCATAATTTCACCCTGATGCACGATGATATCATGGATCAGTCATCCTTGCGCAGAAAACATCCGTCGGTGCATACCAAATGGAACCAGAATGTAGCCATTCTATCTGGCGATGCCATGGTCATCAAAGCCTATGATTTGCTGTCGCATGCTTCCGGATCGCACATGTCGCAGATCCTGGATGTGTTTAATCAAACTGCCTTGCAGGTTTGCCAGGGTCAGCAATACGATATGGACTATGAGCAAAGTCTGACTGTTTCCAGGGACGATTATATCCGGATGGTGCAGTATAAAACAGCTGTACTGCTGGCGGCTTCCCTCAAAATCGGCGCCCTGCTGGGAGGTGCGGATGACAGCCAATCGGACTGCCTCTATGAGTTCGGCAAAAACATTGGAATTGCTTTCCAGCTGCAGGATGACCTCCTGGATGTCTTTGCTGATCCTGCCGTCTTTGGCAAGGTAATCGGAAATGACATTGTATCCAACAAGAAGACCATCCTGCTGATTGAAGCCCTTAACCTGGCTGCAGGAAAGAATCGTGAGGTGCTGCTGGATTGGCTAAGCAGGAAACAATTTAACAGAAATGAGAAAATCAGGGTGATCAAATCCATATACAGGGAGCTGCAATTGGAAGAATCGGTCACTGGCAAAGTCAGATACTACCACAAACTGGCTGTAGACAGTCTGAATTACCTGAACGCAGAAGCTTCCAGAAAGTCAGAATTGCTGGCCTTTTCGGATTACCTGATGAACAGGAAGAAGTGAGATTCTACCTCATAGACGAAAATACCGCATATTGCGCCGTAGCAAGTGAATCAAGCCTGTTGCTGATTTCAGTCTGGTTTGAATTCTTGCTGATCACTGCCAGATTCTGAAGAACCTGGAAATTGTAGAGGATCTCATCCTGGATACTGTTGACAAATCCTTTCTTCTGATCGAGGTAATAGGACAATTTCAAGTTACATATTTCTCCCAGCTGATTTACCAGAGCATTGCCTTTTTCGAACCTGTTGCACTTGTAATAGGCTTCTGCAATCTGTATTATCGTGTGATCATAAGGGATTTTTTCATCAGGTGTCAATGTCATGCAGCGATCCAGCACTTCAATGGCCCTGGATGTATCACCCTTGCTGATGAGTTCAGTGGCCAGCTGAAGGAAGCGGGTTCTCAACCTGACGATGGAAGTGGTGCGGACATGAAAATCATCGAGATACACATCGGGATCATTGATACCACCCCAACGAAATTTATGCATTAAATTTTCGTACAGGAGATCACTTTCAACACGACCTGCTTCATATCGTCCAATGCTTTTTGACCGGATGGGAACCAGCCGGTAGGCAAAACCTTCCAGCTGCATGTAGTCTTCGAGGCCCAGGGTGCCTTCGTGTCCAAGGGAGGCAAAGTAGATCGGTCTTTCCCAGTTATTGTTGGCAAGGATATCCAGAACTATTAAAGCGCTTTTATTAAGGCTGTTCCGATTATATCTCCATTCAATGGCGGGAACAATCTTATTCCGGTCACCGGCTGAAACCGTTCCGTTTCTCATAACAACGGCTGTATCCACAGGGAGTCTGAAATTCCGGGTCGGAACGAAGTTAAACTTTTCACCGGAACTAGCTTCAACTTTCGCCTGGGGCAGATCACTGGAAACAAATTCGATGATATCCTTCAGATCGGCAAACTGCGAGGTGCGTTCCTGCACGAAGACGATATCTCTTATGCCGTTGATGTATTGTTCCGGAGTCAATGAAATAGGTAAGATATCAGATAAATAGGCTTTTCTTTTCATCTGATCAATATGCCAGTCCATATTGAGCAGCATAAGATTCACAACCCTGACATCGGTGCGTATTCCTTCCACCTCCTGTGCATACCACAAAGGGAAGGTATCATTGTCTCCGTTGGTGAAAAGTATCGCATTCGGAGCACAGGAGTTCAGGTAGTTGTAAGCGATATCACGCGCGGTATACCTGCCTGAGCGATCGTGATCATCCTTGTTTTGAACGGCCAGGATCCCGGGCACCAGCAATAGGCAGACCAGTGAGATAACCAGGGCGGTAATTTCTTTCCTGAATTTGGCCCCGAAGGAGTCGTAAATGGCCATGACTCCGAGTCCGATCCAAACGGCGAAAGCGTAAAAGGATCCTGCATAGGCATAGTCCCTTTCACGCGGCTGAACGGGAGTCTGGTTCAGGTATACCACAACTGCCAAACCGGTCATGACAAATAACAGCATCACCACCCAGAAGTTCTTGACATCGCGCTGGAGATGAAAGATCAACCCGAACAAACCCAACAGCAAAGGAAGAAAAAAGTAAGTATTCCTCGAAGGGATTTTCCGCATGCTTTCAGGCATTTTATCCTCTGCGCCGATCAGAATCTGGTCTACAGGACTTATTCCACTGATCCAGTTTCCGTTGAGCGGATCCCCGTGACCCTGGATATCATTTTGCCGACCGGCAAAGTTCCACATGAAATAACGGAAGTACATATGTCCTACCTGGTAGGTGAAGAAAAACCGCAGGTTACTCAGAAATCCAGGTGGATTCCTGGGTTTATCCCTGTCGTAAAGGATATTTCCCTGCTCATTCCGCATAATATTGTTTTCGGCATCTTTCCTGGGTTCGTACAGCTGGCTTTCTTTCAGTCCCGCCCACTCGACATAAACATTAACGTGTTCATTGTCAGAACTCCACATACGCGGAAACAAGGTGGTGAATTCAGGATCATACTTATAGGAAAGCTTTCGGTTTGTAATTTTGTACTTCCCGTCCACGGGAGAATAGGTGGGTTTTCCTTCCCTGATGCCAATGGGCTGTGCATTGAAATACTGTCCTTTCACCAGGGGACGGTCACCATATTGTTCCCTGTTCAGGTAATACTGCAGGGCAAAAACGGTTTCCGGATTATTCTCGTCCATGGGCGGATTGGCCAGTGAACGGATAATGATCATTGAGAATGAAGAGTATCCGATAATGATGACTGCAATCATCAGCAATACGGTATTCAGAATGGTTTTGCCTTTCCGCCATGTTTTCCAGATTCCATAAATAAGAGCTCCCAGGAGTAGCAGGATATAAATCAAAACACCGGAATTATAAGGCAAGCCGAACCCGTTGACAAATATCAGTTCAAATCGTGAGGCCAGCCAGATCAAACCGGGTATGATCACATACATTACGGATCCCAGCAATAAAAAGGAGATCAGCAGAGCTTTAATGATCCCTGCTGTGGTAACCGGGTATTTTTTAAAATAATATACCAGGACGATGGCCGGAATAGCGAGTAAGTTTAACAGGTGCACACCTATCGAAAGGCCCATCAGGTAAGCGATCAATATCAGCCAACGGTTGGCATGGCTGCCGGTGCCGGCTTCATTTTCCCACTTCAGCACAGCCCAGAATACTACGGCGGTAAACAGGGAAGAGCTGGCGTATACTTCGCCCTCAACTGCCGAAAACCAGAAACTGTCGGTAAAGGCGAAAGCCAGCGCACCAACGGCGCCACAACCCAATATTACTATCTTATCGCGGAGGCTCCAGGTTTCTACATTTTTCTCCGGGCCGTTCAGAGATATCCGGTAGTTCATCAGCCGGATGGCCAGATGTGTAATGGTCCAGAAAAGGAACATGATGGTAAAGGCACTGGCGATTGCTGAAAAAGCGTTCACCATCATGGCTACTTTTTCTAAATTACCACCAGCAAAAAGTGAAAAAAATCGTGCAACAATCATAAAAAGAGGCGCACCGGGTGGGTGCCCGACCTGCAGTTTGTAAGCGCTGGAAATAAATTCACCGCAATCCCACAGACTTACGGTTGGTTCAAGCGTGAGCAGGTATGCCGCGGCGGAAATCAAAAACATGATCCACCCGAGAAGATTGTTGACAAGCCTGAAATTCATTCTTTTGAATTATTTTAGTGGATTAAAGTACGAATATCGCATTATCCATTGTAAGTTCACCCGAAAATGCATTTTTTTTGGCACAATTTTAACCATTATGAGCAGGAAGAACCGCGAAGGTATTGTGTATTCAACCAATCCTGATTTCACTTTTGAAACGGATTCAGGGCAGGATGTAGCCCTGCCCCCGGGGCACCAATTGCTGTATGTGTGGCTTGATTCAAAAGCCCGGAAGGGGAAAACCGTCACACTGATCAAGGGATTCCGGGGGAGCCCCGGTGATCTGGAGAAGCTGGCCACCGATTTGAAGAAATACTGTGGAACCGGAGGATCGGTGAAAGACGGCGAAGTCATCATCCAGGGCAACTTCAGGGAAAAGACGCTCACCTGGCTGGCAGGCAAAGGCTATAAGGTAAAAAAGGCCGGAGGATGATCCGCCTGTTGAAAAAACCTGTACAAAGGTATTGTAAAAGCATGCTGGACCGGATAAAACGGAGAAGGTATGGACTTGCAGCGGTGCTGTTGATCTTTGCATTGTATTTGCTATTGCTTCGGGGTGATCTTTTTGAGGATCCGGTCTCGACTGTAATTTTCGACCGGAATGGAATGCTGCTGGGAGCGAGAGTGGCACATGATGGTCAATGGCGTTTTCCATCTGTTAAAAGCGTACCCGAAAAAGTCAGCAAAGCAACGCTGGCCTTTGAAGACCGGTATTTTTACCATCATCCCGGGTTCAATCCTGTATCCTTGATCAGGGCAATAAAACTCAATATTGGAGCAGGTGAGATTGTAAGCGGGGGCAGTACCATTACCATGCAAACCATCCGGCTATCCCGGAAAAATAAGCGGCGAACGGTATTGGAAAAAATATCTGAAATTGTTTTGGCCACCCGGCTGGAACTGAAACTGTCCAAGGAGGAGATACTCTCCCTCTATGTTTCTCATGCCCCTTATGGGGGTAATGTTGTTGGTATCGAAACTGCTTCATGGCGGTATTTTGGAACAGGAAGCGCCGATCTCTCCTGGGCAGAGGCAGCTACCCTGGCTGTTTTACCGAATTCTCCCGCACTGATACATCCGGGGAAAAACAGGGAAAAACTGCTCCGGAAGAGAAATTCACTTCTGAATCGAATGGCCGGACTTGGCTTGATTGATAGCACAACACTTCATGTATCCCTGACCGAAACAATACCTGAAAAACCGGTTCCCATGCCCAGGCATGCACCGCATTTGCTCGACCGGTTTTACCGGGAACGACCCGGCAATATCATTTTTTCCAGCCTGGATGGTTCACTGCAGACACAGGTTGCCGAGAAAGTGGAAAGACATCACCTCCGACTGCAATACAATGAAATTCATAACGCAGCCGCCATTGTTATAGAAGTGGAGACCGGCAATGTATTGGCCTATGTTGGGAATTGCGGTTTTCCGAATGAGCGTTCCCACGGGAATGACGTGGACATCATCACTTCTCCGCGCAGTACCGGCAGCCTGCTGAAACCTCTGTTATATGCCGCCATGTTGGACGATGGCAAAATTCTCCCGGCAAGTCTTGTTCCGGATATTCCCATGAACCTGAACGGATTCTCTCCTTTAAATTTTGACGGCCATTTTGAAGGAGCTGTACCGGCTGGCAAAGCGCTATCCAGGTCCCTCAATGTACCTGCTGTACAAATGCTGAGATCCTATGGGGTGGAGCGCTTTCACCACCTGATAAGGTCACTGGGCATGCATACCATTGACAAGACCTCTGGCCACTATGGATTATCCCTGATTCTTGGCGGGGCTGAGGGAAGCCTTGAAGAAATGACGAATATCTATGCGGTATTCTCCAGGATTTTGAACCATTACGGCAGTTCGGGATTGTATTATGCAGGCGATTACCAGCCACCCAATTATTTCCTTTCAGGGCCGCGCAGGCAGGAGACCGGCAGTCGGGAACCCGGTCTTTTCAACGCGTCCTCAATATGGTATACCTACATGGCCATGCAGGAGGTTAACCGGCCGGAAGAAGAAACCGGTTGGAAGCAATTCAGTTCTTCCCGAAAAATTGCCTGGAAAACAGGAACAAGCTTTGGATACCGGGATGGATGGGCAATTGGCACCTCTGCTGATTATGTCGTGGGCGTATGGGTTGGCAACGCAGACGGGGAAGGAAGACCTGGTTTAACGGGGGTTGCTGTCGCCGCTCCCCTTCTTTTTGATATTTTTGGAATTCTCCCGGCTTCCCGGTGGTTTCTGCCTCCAACAGATGAAATGATACCTGCAGCCGTATGTAAAACAAGCGGATATCTTGCGGGACCTGATTGTCCTGACGCGGATACCCTGAAGATTCCGCTAAACGGGTTGAAATCGCCAGCATGTCCTTTTCACCGTCTGGTGCACCTGTCCGCGGATCATCAATTCAGGGTCAGCAGTGACTGTTACCCGCTGGACAGCATGGTACACCTGTCGTGGTTTGTACTGCCTCCCATTCAGGAATGGTACTATAAAAAGCGTCATGCCGATTACAACAGCCTGCCTCCTTTTAAAAAGGACTGTGAACCTGTTCATCAAAAGTCCATGGACCTGGTTTATCCCAGGGAGGAAGTCAGGGTATTTATTCCGGTAGAGCTGAACGGAAGAAAGGGCAGGGTTATTTTCGAGGCTGTACATAACAATCCGGAAGCCGTTATTTACTGGCATCTGGATAACCAGTACCTGGCCAGCACACGTCATATACATCAGATTGAATTGCTGCCGGAACCCGGCTACCATGTCCTGATTCTTGTGGATGAAACGGGGGAAGAGCTGATCAGGAATTTTCAGGCGATTGAACCTTGATATATCTCCAAGGCATACTTTCCCAGGGCTCACCGGCATAAGAAATACCAAAACGGGGTTTTTGAACAAAGGATGTCTTTTCTGCGCTGCTCTCGATCCAGATTCTTTCAGATTTCATCAAATCCTCTCCGTAAAAGGACTTGTCGACTTCCAGCGCCCTGGTGATCTTTCCCGGACCGTCAAAGCCTTCAAGACCTCTCAGGAGAACCGCCTGGGGCTGACCTTCAGGACCCGTCACAAAATTCAGCATCCAGTGCATTCCATAGATGAGGTATACATAAACCAGGCCACCGCGTTCAAACATGATACTATTGCGGGATGTCTTACCAAAACGGGCATGGGAGGCTTTATCTTCAATTCCCCTGTAAGCCTCAACCTCTGTAATGGTATGATAAGTGATAACGTCCTTACGCTTCCTTACAAGCATTTTGCCGATAAGTTCCGGTGCGGCCAAAAGCACATCACGGTCAAAGAAACTCCGGGTGAGCCTCATGAAAGATATGTCCTATAAAAGAAGCATGGCATCACCATACGTGCCAAAATGATACTTCTCTTTGATGGCAACTTTATAGGATTCAAAAAGAAGTTCAAAACCGGCAAATGCTGAAACCATCATAAGCAGGGTTGACAAAGGCAAATGGAAATTAGAAATCATCCGGGTCGGAACACTGAATTCATAAGGAGGGAAGATAAACTTGTTGGTCCAGCCATCATAGGGTTTCAAATGCCCTGCCGTTGAAACAGAGCTTTCGAGTGTCCGGAGCACGGTAGTTCCGACAGCACAAACCTGTTTGTGAGCATCCTTGGCTACATTTACAATATTTGCTGCATCCTCGGAAATGATGATCCGCTCAGAATCCATTTTGTGTTTGGTCAGATCTTCAACATCCACGGTTCTGAAATTACCCAGGCCCACGTGCAGGGTGATTTCTGCAAATCGGGAACCCTTGATTTCAAGCCGCTTGAGCAATTCACGGCTAAAATGAAGACCAGCCGTAGGGGCAGCAACAGCACCCTCATGTTTGGCAAAAATGGTCTGGTATCTGTCACGATCTTCCGGCTGAACAGCTCTTTTGATGAATTTGGGCAGCGGGGTTTCACCGAGTTTGAAAAGCGTTTTTTTGAAATTATCATAATCCCCGTCAAATAAAAAACGAAGCGTGCGTCCCCGTGAAGTCGTATTATCAATCACTTCCGCAACAAGAGTTTCGTCATCATCCCCGAAATAGAGCTTGTTGCCAATCCGTATCTTTCTTGCAGGATCAACCAGCACATCCCACAACCGCTGCTCGCGGTTAAGCTCCCGAAGCAGGAAAACTTCGATTTCTGCACCGGTTTTTTCCTTGTTTCCATATAACCGGGCCGGAAATACCTTGGTGTTATTCACCACCAGCACATCTCCCTCCACAAAGTAATCAATGATATCCCGGAACACCTTATGTTCAATTTTCCCCGTACTCCGGTCCACCACCATGAGCTTCGATTCATCACGCTTATCAGCCGGGTACTTGGCAATAAGATCTTCCGGGAGATTGTATTTATATTGTGAAAGTTTCATATTGTTAGGAATGATGATAGTATCAAATAAACCAAATATAAACGCAAACCATAAAAAAAGGTTACAAAAAAACTAAATTTCTTTCAAAATCTTCAATACTTAACGCATCCTGAAGAGAAAAATTTCCGATGCCCGTTCTGACCAGCCCGGTAAGATGCGCTCCGGAACGCAGTTTTATTCCGATATCCCTCGCCAGCGACCTGACATAAGTTCCTTTGCTGCAGAGCACGCAGATTTCTAGGTTTGGCAGATTGCAATCTGTAAGTGAAATTGAGTATATTGTTATTTCTTTCAGTGGAAGTTCAGGTTGTTCTCCTTTCCGTGCAAGTTTATAAGCTCTCGTTCCATTGACAAGCCGGGCTGAAAAAAAAGGAGGCGCCTGCAACTGGACGCCGGCAAAATCTTTTAAAACTTCTTCCACATCCTGTTTCCCGATATGATCAACAGGATAGTCAGCATCGATGTCGGTTTCAAGGTCGAATGATGGCGTTGTTGCACCCAGCCTGATCCGGGCAACATATTCTTTGGGTTGTTCCTGGTATTTTTCTATGTTTCGGGTTTCTTTTCCTGTGCACAACACCATGAGTCCGGTTGCCAGGGGATCAAGCGTCCCGGCATGTCCGATTTTCAGTTTTTTAAGTTGCAGATGATGACGAATGACATGCCTGACTTTGTTCACGAGGTCGAAAGAGGTCCAATACATGGGTTTATTGAACAGCAATACTTTGCCCGCTGAAAGTTCTTCCGTCAATGCAGAAATATTCATACCGGCAAACAGGGAATTGCGGGTGACTGGTTAAGCTTTTTCAGATCTCTTGGGTTTTTTCATGATGGCCCAGATCTCAAAACCGAAACCCAGCAAAACAATAATGGGGGCGAGGGTTATCCGCCTCGGGCTGAAAATTTCCTTTTCATTAAAAATGTTGGGATCAGGAGATTTTCCCCCCACCATCAGCAAGAAACCAACAATGATTATCACAAAACCGATGATCAGGTAAATGTAATTCTCCCGTCCCAGCGCAAACCCGGTATTGGATTCTTTTTCGGATTGTTTAACCATAGGAATTGATTGTTTAAGTATACAAATTATCCGTTTTTATTTTAAGGTATTTGTTCACTGACAGCAATGTGGAGACCCAGGCTATCAGCATTCCGATGAACAGAATTCCGGCAAATATAATTCCAAGAATACGAAAATCCTGGAAACTGAATAATCCTTCCATCTGTTTTTCAACGATAAGAACGGAGGCCAGCAGCAGAAGTATGGCAAAAAGAGCAGCTATGATACCCTGAGTGACACCTTTGATAAGGAAAGGACGTCTGATCAGGTTGTTGTGTGCACCCACCAGTTGCATCGTACGAATTATGAAGCGCTTGGAATATACCGTAAGCCGTATGGTATTATTGATAAGCGTAATGGCAATCAGAAATAAAAGAACACTGAATACCAGAATGGCCAGGCTGATTTTCCGGATATTCATATTCATGGCGTACACGAGATCCTTCTGATACGCCACATCTGCAACCTGAGGATACGAAAGGAATTCTTTTTCAAGAACCGCAAAGCTGTCTGGATTTGCATAAGCGGCATGCAATTTTACATCAATGGAGGAAGGGAGGGGATTGTATCCAAGAAATTCCACAAAGTCCTCGCCCAGTTCTTCCTGGAATTCTTCAGCTGCCTGTTCCTTGGTGATATATCGGGTTTCCTTTACATAGGCTTTGGCGTCAAGTGTTTTTTGCAGGCTGAAAATATCCACCTCTCGGGCGTCATTCTGGATATACACTGAAATGCCCATATTTTCCCTGACATAATCTGAAAGTTTTTTGGCATTCAGGATGAGAATACCGGCCAGTCCCAGTAAAAATAAAACCAGAGTAATACTTACCACGGAAGTAATATATGAAGCGGTCAGCCGGCGCTGTATTGTATTATCCTTTCCCTGCATTATGAAACATTCACCGGTCAAAGATAAAACAATTTCTCAGAAACGGGTTTGTATAAAAAACCACCCTTCCTGCGGTCCTAAGACCCTTGAAGGGTGGTTCAAAATCATAAGTTTTCAGGGGACTATTTCCCCCGTGATGCCTTGGCACTGATGGATGCAGATTCTCTCGCCTCCGGGAAGCGGATGGTCTTAAAAGTGGATGTTCCGGTGCTTTTCATCTCTGCGCCGCCGACGGTAAATTGCATTACCTGAACGCCTGAGCCAGAGCCGCCTTCATCACCGACCGAGTTGGCAGGGAAACTTCCGTTGTAAGGATTTGTAATCGATTGCTGTGCGATCAAATCTCCATTAAGGCGAGCGGTAACAATAAAATTGGTCTGTGCTGTAACCGAGCAGGCGGAGTAAAGGTCAACCCTCACAGTGTAAGTGCCCGTTTCAACGGCACTTTCATCCGAATAGGTAATATTTTCATTCTGAACGCCGTCAATATAGCAGTCAGGATTCGAGTCAAGATCAAGAATACCACCGTTGACTGAATAATCATTGGAATAGTAAATTTCTTCACCATTGGGTTCAACCAGGTGGAGGTCAAGATCGTTGGGCTGGTCCCAAGACAGACTGACCTGGAGCTGACCGGTCCCTGCTTCCACGATGCTTACAGGCAGCTGATATATTTCACTGATATTGCCAAAGTCATCAACAATAGCTACTATGATGACAAATTCTTCACCGGGCAGGCTGGTTGAAAGCACCAGGGCAAGGGTGTATATAACATCCGTGCTTTTTTTTGCATCGGAATATTCATAATAACCTTTGGTTCCTTCAACACCGATTAGAATTTTTGCAGCCGGTACGGATGCATAAACTGCAATTGGATTTGAACCTCCTTCGATAACTGAACTGTTACCTGTTACACTGGTAACTACAGGCATATTATCACCTGCGGAAGCAGCAGGAAATGAGCTTGAAACAAATGCTGCTCCATCCACAGAGAGATAATCTTTCACGCTTGATTCATCCTCATCCTTATTACAGGAGACCAATCCAAGCACCATCAAACTCGCCAAAGCAAGCGCACTCAAAAATCTGAATCTTTTATTCATACTGACTGAAAAATTAAAAGGTTAATTGAAATGAAAAGCCAATAATGTACTCATCACAAAGCGTGATAACGTTTGTAACGAGAAATCCCCCGATTAGGTTACCAGTTGGTCTAATTTAACGGATGGAGTGGATAAAAATATTGATAAAACGGTGTTTTCAGTCCACCAATTCAGCCCAGCCATGCACATCGGGTTCTTCACCGTTCTGAATGGCAACAAGCTTATTGTACAGCAGGGTGGAGACAGGTCCGGGTTTGCCGTCACGGCAGTATTCATAAATCCTGTTGTCATCGGGGTCCACAATCTTACGGATGGGTGTAATTACAGCGGCGGTGCCGCAGGCCCCGACTTCCTCGAAAGTACTCAATTCTTCGAAAGGAACCGGTCTGCGCTCCACTTTTATCCCCAGGTCCAGGCATAATTGCTGCAGGCTCATGTTTGTAATGGACGGGAGAATTGACTTTGATTCAGGTGTGATATAAGTGTTGTTGCGGATTGCAAAGAAATTGGCAGGTCCAGCTTCATCAATGTATTTCTTTTCCTTGGGATCGAGATACAATGTTGTTGAATAGCCCTGATGATGTGCCAGCTCCAATGAAGTCAGACTGGCGGCATAATTTCCCCCAACTTTAAAACAACCTGTTCCCAAAGGGGCTGCCCGGTCAAATCCCCGGCATACCATGATGTCGACCGGTTTGAAACCTTCCTTGAAATAAGGGCCAACCGGGGTGACGAATACCATAAACATAAATTCATTGGCGGGTTTGACGCCAACCTCGGCACCGGTGCCAATGAGCAGAGGCCTGATATACAGGGATGCTCCGAAACCATAAGGAGGAATGAACCGTTCATTCATTTTAACAGCAGTAAATACGGCTTTTCTGAAGATATCCACGGGGACAGGGACCATTTGAATTCCGTTGGCTGTAACATGCATCCGTTTAGCATTTTCGTTCCATCTGAACACGCGGATCTTTCCGTCTTTGCCCCTGAATGCCTTCAGCCCTTCGAATGCCTCCTGTCCGTAATGGAGACAGGTGGCGGCCATGTGCATATTGATATATTCGGAAGAGGAGATTTCCAATTCACCCCATTTCCCGTTTTTACAATAACACCGTACATTGTGATCCGTTTTTACATAACCAAAGGGCATGTTTTTCCAGTCGAAATTTTCCATGGTAGTCCAATATGAGATTCGGTTCCAAAAATAGGCATTTCGAAACGTTCTGCCAATTGGCAAAAGTCATAAAATCAATTATTTTTCATGTTTTATAACCTGCAATTGAAAATAAACGTATAATTTTATAGTTTTATGATAAATATGCAATAAGCATGGAACATGAAAAAAACATTATAATGGTTACATGGGACTTCACTGAAAAGAACGTGTATGCTATTGAACACGCTGTTCAGATGTCGTCTATGTTAAATGGTGAAATTGCGGTGGTTCATATCGTCAAAAAGGAACAGGAAATCCAGGATGCAGAAAAAAGAATGTCTGAAGAGGTCAAGCGGAAATTCAATGATCCTACCCTGAAATTTTCCTTTGTTGTCAGAGTGGGTAATATTTTCCACACCATTGGCGAAGTTGCCGCTGAACTGAATGCTTTAATCGTCATCATGGGAACCCATGGTGTCGTTGGCATGCAAAAATTTCTTGGCAGCTGGGCGCTTAAGGTGATCGCCAGTTCAAAGGCCCCGTTCATTGTGGTTCAGGAGTCACCCAAGAGTGAGGTGATGAAGAATATTATTCTCCCGGTCAATTATAAACGCGAAACAAAAGAATGTGTGGCCTGGACCCACTACTTTTCGAAAAAATTCGGAACCAAGTTTCACTTGTTCCGGGCAAAATATGCTGACAGTAATTTCCGCAAGGGATTGGATTCAAACATGTTTTTCCTTACCAAATATTTTGGAAGCAAAGGCATCCGGTTTGAAGCACAGACAGCTGTTGGAGAAAATGATTTTGGCAAAGAAACCATTCAGTATGCCAAAACAGTTGACGCTGATGCCATTCTTCTGATGACCACACGCGATATCGGCTTCGCTGATTATGTTTTGGGTGCACAGGAGCAATCCATTATCGCCAACATTGAAAGAATACCGGTTATCTGCATTAATCCCCGCCCGGCAAAAATAGGCGGAGGATTCAGTGCCAGCGGAGGCTGATAGCGGAATGGGAGGTTCAAAAAGCAATATAACAAAAACAAGGAACTTTCCTTGTTTTTGTTTTTTAGGATTTAAAGTACCACAACTGTCCGATGAAAATGATCGAGAAACCCAGGTTAATATTTGCCACCAACAACAAACATAAATTCGAAGAGATCAGTCATGTGATCGGAGAGCGCGTTGAACTGATGCGCCTGGCGGACATCGGATTTAACGGGGAGATTCCCGAGGAGCAGGAGACCCTTGACGGCAATGCAACCCAAAAAGCCTTTTTCATTTATAATCTTTACGGGATTGACTGCTTTGCAGATGATACGGGACTGGAAATAGAAGCCCTGCAGGGTGAACCGGGGACCTATTCTGCACGTTATGCCGGGGAAAACTGTAACTTTGAGGATAATATGAATAAGGTATTGCAGAAAATGAAAGGTGTGACTGACCGGAAGGCACGTTTCCGAACCGTAATCGCTCTGGTTGAAAAGGGAAGCCTTACGCTTTTCCAGGGTGAGATAAGGGGCGTGATTACAACTGAAAAACAGGGTCTGGCGGGATTCGGATATGACCCTATCTTCATGCCGGATGGATTTGAGGTGACATTCGCTGAAATGTCGCTTGCCCAAAAAAACAGGATTTCCCACAGGGCATTGGCAATCCATGAACTGCTAAGGTATTTTAAACCAACTCCGGAAAAATCATGAAAGTCGGTCCGGCAATTATCTGGATATTCCTGTGCGGACTCACCGGTTCTCACACCCATTCCCAGATCCCGAGCAGAACCTGGCGTGATCATCTTCCCTACAATCAGGGCAACCGACTTGCATCCTTTGACAATCGGATTTTCTGTGCCACCCTGGGAGGTGGTTTGTTTTCCTACAACACGATCGATAACAGCATCAAAAAGTACTCCAAGGTAACCGGCCTTTCAGATGCCGATATTGCTACCATTGGTTTTTCAGCCAGCACGGAAACTTTCCTGATCGGATACACCAATGGTAACATTGACCTGGTATCCGGCGACAGTATAATAAACATCCCTGATATCAAAAGGAAGATGATCTCCGGTGAAAAATCCATCAACAATATCTTCTTCAAAGATCAGTATGCCTACCTGGCCTGTGGATTCGGGATCGTATTGTGCGACCTGGCCAGGAAAGAAATCAAGGATTCCTATATTTTCGGCCCCGGAGGATCGCAGATTCAGGTGAATGATATCACCTTTGACGGACAGTACTTGTATGCGGCAACCGTGCAGGGTGTTTACAGGGCGGACTATTTCAATGCCAACCTGGTGGATTTCAGCGTCTGGCAGCAAATGGAATTCCTTCCGGATCCTGATTCGGAATATCGCTTTCTGGCCTGGTTCAATAATAAATTATTCACTGTTTATCACAATCCTGTCTCCGGACCGGATCAGATTATCACTTTTACCGATTCGGACTGGCAGGAATGGACGCACAGCTATGATGATAACTTTCAGTTTCTTGGTGAGCAGCAGGGGTACCTGGTCATAGCTTCCCTGCTCAGAACAAAGATCTACAATAACCAGGAACAGCCCGTCAGGGATGTTCTCACCTATTATGCCCGGCATGCCTTGTTCGATTCAAAGCAGCAGTTGTGGTACGCTGATCCCGGGAGCGGTTTGGTAAAGCTCGATGAAGCTGGGAACGGAGAGGTATTTCTGCCGGAGGGGCCTGCATATCGGGATGCCGGAGATATTGAGATCCTGAATGGTGAGCTGTGGGCAGGCGGCGGGACAGATGCCTCAAAATGGTCAGGTTATGGTGCGTATTCATTTATTAACGAGGATTGGATGAGTTATAACGGAAATACAATCCCGGAACTAAAGGATTTTTTAAACATATCGGAGATATCCATCGATCCTTTGGACAACAGCCACATAATCGGCGGATCCTATGGCTATGGCCTTGCAGAATTCAGTAATGGCCAGCTGATAGACATTATCGATGAAAGCGATGGCGTTCTTCTGCCGGTTGCCGGATACGGCCATGGGTATGTGAGGATTTCAGGAACCGATTTTGACAGTGACGGAAACCTTTGGGTAACCACCTCAAACAGTGAACAGGCTTTGTACCGGAGAAAAAAAGGGGGTGAACTGGAGGCTGTTCATGTGAATTATGGCGGTTTCGGATTTACCACATACACCAGTGAGATTATGGCCAGTTCCATAGGGCAGGTATGGCTTGCCGTCGAAAACGGAGGTGTTCTGGTGCTTCGGGAAAATGGTGAAAATTCCCTGCAGGAGAGGTTTTTTTCTGTCCGTAACCAGGCAGGGAATGTGCTCGACCGGGTATACGCTGTTGCGGAAGACAAAGAAGGTGACATATGGGTGGGGACAAACAAAGGTCCGGTGGTGTATTACAATCCTGACGATATCTTCGAGGATGAAACTATCTCGGGAAATCAGCCTGAGATCCCCAGGAATGACGGAACATCCTTTGTTGACCTCCTGCTGTCAACTGAAAAGATCAATGCCATTGCGGTTGATGGTGCCAACCAGAAGTGGCTTGCAACTGAAAAATCCGGCGTTTTCCTGGTTTCACCGGATGGCAGAAAGGAAATCGAACATTTCAATGAGGAAAACAGCCCGCTTTTTTCCAATAATGTGCAAACTGTTGCAGTGAATGACCGAACCGGTGAGGTATTCTTCGGCACTGAAAAGGGCATCATTTCTTACAGGGGCCAGGCTACCGAAGGCGGAGATGAATTCGGGAAGGTGTATGTATTTCCAAATCCCGTTCGGGAGAACTACTACGGGGATATTACCATTACGGGCCTGGTGGAAAATGTAAATGTTAAAATTACGGATATCAGCGGCAACCTTGTTTTTGAAACTACTTCACTGGGAGGCCAGGCGATATGGAATGGCTTTAACTTCAGGGGAGACCGTGTACAGAGTGGTGTTTACCTTGTGTTCTGCACGAATGAGGATGGCTCTAAAACCCATGTCACCAAATTGCTGTTTATTCATTGAAAACCACTCTCTAATGTTGGCCGGTTATGCTTCATAAAACAAAAGCCATCAGCCTGCATCATATCAGGTATGGTGAATCGAGCCTGATCGTGACACTTTATACTGAAAAGCATGGCAGGCTGGCTTGTATGGTAAACGGTGTCAGATCCAAAAAGGCAAGATTTCCTGTGACCCTCTTCCAGCCGCTTACCATCCTGGATACAGATTTTTATTATCGTGAAAACCGAGAATTGCAGCGACTGAAGGAAGCATCCTGCCCTTTTCTTTATACCACGATACCATTTCATGCAGACAAAAGCGCCATTGCCCTGTTCCTGGCGGAGGTACTTTACCTTACCCTGCGCGAGGAAGAAGGAAATCCATCCCTTTTCTCATTTTTGTCACATGCTTTTCAGTTACTGGACACAAAAGAAAAGGGCATTGCCAACTTTCATGTCTGGTTTATGCTTCATTTTGCCAGGTTTCTGGGAATTCTCACTGCCGATCCGGTATTTTTCTCCGGCCATGAAGTATCTGCTGACCACCAGGTTTTTTACCAGATGCCTGAAGAAGCCATGCTGGCCTTAACCCGATTTTTGACAAATCCGCAGGGACCACCTGATGACATAAAGCTTTCCAATCCCAACCGGAATCTCTTGCTTGAAAGATTAATCCGTCACTATGCCTTGCATGTCGATGGCTTTTCACGGCTGAAATCCTATGCTGTACTAAAGGAAGTTTTTGAATAACAGGCAGTAATTATTGAAAATAGCATTAAAAATGGACAACCTTACTTATCCCTGGCTGGAAGTTGCAAAAAGACTACAGGCAGTTGCCCAGGCCGGACTTGAATATTCCGGGAACAAATACGATATTGACCGGTACAACCAGGTCAGGCAGATAAGCCTTGAAATCATGCATGATTTTACACGGCTCCCCATCAACATGCTGGTAGATGTCTTTGCTTCTGAAAAGGGATATCAGACTCCCAAGGTAGATGTAAGGGGAGTGGTTTTCAGGGAAAATAAGATCCTGATGGTGAGAGAAACCATTGATGATTGCTGGTCGGTCCCGGGTGGGTGGGCTGACGTGGGACTTACTCCCTTTGAGGTTGCCAGGAAAGAGGTTTTTGAAGAAGCAGGTCTGGACGTATTACCCGTAAGGTTGCTTGCCGTGCTCGATAAAAACCGGCACAATCATCCGCCGGACCTGTATCACATCTATAAAATCTTTGTTCTGTGTGAAGAAAAGGGGGGCGTTTTACAAAACGGCATGGAAACCAGTGATACGGGTTTCTTTTCGCAGGATGAATTGCCATCCCTTTCCACGCCGCGCATAACCGTGGAGCAGATCAGGCTGATGTTTGAGTTTAAGAACAACCCGCTGAAACAAGCGGTATGTGACTAAAAAGCCCTTCGATTCCGCGTTTAGTATTCATCCCAGCTTCTGATCGTCACATCCTCAATGGTGAGTTTGCAAACGGCCGTAAGAAAGGCACTTGCCAGCCGGCTGTCGGTGATCAGCGGAATATTGAAATCCACGGCACTTCTGCGAATGTGGTAGTCATTGCTTAACTCACTCTTGGATAAATCTTTGGGTATGTTGATCACGAGGTCGATCATCTTGTTCCTGAGATAATCCAGCGTATTTGGCTTTTTATCCTCATCGGGCCAGTGCAGCATGGTGCTGGGAACACCGTTCATTTCGAGGAACTGGGCCGTACCGCGGGTGGCAAACAGGTTATATCCTTTTTCGGACAACAGTTTACAACTGTTTACCAGTTCTACCTTGGAGCGCAAAGGACCAGTTGATAACAGTATGTTTTTCTTTGGAAAAGAATATCCTACCGAAAGCATTGATTTAAGTATGGCCTCGTAAAAATTCTCCCCGATACAACCCACTTCACCGGTTGACGCCATGTCCACGCCAAGAATAGGATCGGCCTTTTGCAGGCGTGAAAAAGAAAACTGCGGCGCTTTCACACCAATACAGTCGAGATCAAAAGCCGATTTCCGCGGCTTTTCCACGGTTTTGCCCAGGATGACCTGGGTGGCCAGCTCTATGAAATTCACTTTAAGTACCTTGGAGACAAAGGGAAAACTCCGGGATGCCCTGAGATTGCATTCGATCACTTTGATATCGTTGTCCTTTGCCAGGAACTGGATGTTGAAGGGCCCGGTTATTTTCAATTCTTTGGCAATCATGCGGGATATACGCTTAATTCTGCGCATGGTTTCAAAGTAGATCTTCTGGGCGGGGAAGACGATGGTGGCGTCTCCTGAATGAACACCGGCGAATTCAACATGCTCGCTGATGGCGTAAGCGATGAGCTCTCCTTCACTGGCAACTGCATCAAGCTCGATTTCCTTGGCCTGCTCAATGAATTCAGATACAACAACCGGATATTGTCTGGATACTTTGGCGGCCAGACTGAGATAGTGTTCCATTTCTTCCTTGTTCGATACAACGTTCATGGCCGCGCCGGAAAGCACATAAGAAGGCCTGATGAGGACAGGGAAACCGACTTCATCCACAAAATCATACGTTTCCTGTATGCTGGTAAGCTCTTTCCACCTGGGCTGGTCAATCTTCAGGTCATCGCAAAGGGTGGAGAACTTGTGACGGTTTTCTGCCATATCAATCGACACTGGAGAAGTTCCCAGGATGTTTACATGCTCTTCATACAAACGCATGGCCAGGTTATTGGGAATCTGGCCTCCCATTGAGAGTATAACTCCATGCGGATTTTCCAGCTCAATGATATCCATAACCCGTTCAAAGGAAAGTTCATCGAAATAAAGTCTGTCACAGATATCATAATCCGTACTCACCGTTTCGGGATTGTAATTGATCATCACGGAGCGATAGCCCTCCTTGTTGATGGCATACAGGGCATTTACACTGCACCAGTCGAATTCCACGCTGCTACCAATCCGGTAAGCACCTGATCCCAGAACTATAACAGACTTATGATCACCAGTATATTTTACATCATTGGAAGTACCACTATAAGTAAGATAGAGGTAATTGGTCATGGCCGGATACTCCGCTGCCAGGGTATCTATTTGCTTGACAACAGGGAGGATACCGGATTGCTTGCGGAGGTTTCTGACTTCCATCAGGCCTTCCTGCATATGTTCCTGAATATCTTTCAGAACGCACCTGGCGATCTGGAAATCGGAAAATCCGAGGATCTTGGCTGAACGCAGCAGGTTTACGGGCAGATCATGGAGCGCGTTATACTGTTCGAGATCGTTTTTAAGGTTGAAAATGTTCTTTAGCTTATGCAGAAACCAAGGATCAATGCGTGTGAATTCATGGATCTTTTCAATGGTCCAGCCTTTCGAGAAGGCATCTGCGATCACGAAGATCCGCATGTCCGTAGGCTCGGACAATTCTTTTTCAACATCTTCGAACAGGAGATCCCGGTTCCCCACAAAACCATGCATTCCCTGGCCGATCATTCTCAAACCCTTCTGGATGCTTTCTTCAAAGGTACGGCCGATGGCCATTACCTCACCCACGCTCTTCATGCTGCTTCCGATCAGCTTGGAAACACCAATAAATTTATTCAGGTCCCACCGGGGTATTTTGCATACGATATAGTCCAGGGCAGGCTCAAAAAAAGCTGATGTGGTTTTGGTGATGGAGTTTTTAATCTCATGGAGGCCATAACCGACAGCCAGTTTAGCAGCGACAAAGGCCAGCGGATACCCCGTTGCTTTTGAAGCCAATGCGCTGGACCGGGATAACCGCGCATTCACCTCAATTACCCGGTAATCTTCGGAAAGGGGATCGAGAGCGTACTGAATGTTACATTCGCCGATTATCCCGATATGCCGGATTATTTTAATGGCGAGCTGCCTCAGGACATGGTATTCCGAATTCGTAAGTGTCTGGGATGGCGCAACCACTATGCTTTCCCCGGTATGAATGCCGAGGGGATCAAAATTCTCCATGTTGCACACGGTAATACAGTTGTCATAACAATCCCTTACAACTTCATATTCAACTTCTTTCCACCCTTTAAGGGATTTCTCCACCAGAATTTGCGGGGCATAAGAAAAGGCCTTTTCGGCCATTTTTCTCATTTCACCTTCGTTGTTGCAAAAACCGCTGCCCTGGCCACCCAGCGTATAGGCCGCCCTGATGATAACGGGATAGCCAAGGTCCTCAGCTGCTTTAACCGCATCCTCAATATTTATGACAGCAAAACTACGTATCGTCTTGATCTGAATTTCATTGAGCTTTTTAATAAAAAGATCCCGGTCCTCCGTATCCATGATCGCCTGCACGGGAGTTCCCAAAACCCTTACATGGTTTCTTTCAAGAGCCCCGTTTTTATGCAATTCGAGTCCGCAATTCAGGGCAGTTTGTCCCCCAAAGGCAAGCAGTATGCCGTCGGGCTTTTCTTTCTCGATGACTTTTTCAACAAAGTAGGGGGTGACAGGAAGAAAATAAATGATGTCGGCAATGCCTTCAGAAGTTTGAACGGTGGCAATGTTGGGATTGATTAAGACCGTTTGAATGCCTTCTTCACGCAGGGCTTTCAATGCCTGCGAACCCGAATAGTCAAACTCTCCTGCTTCGCCGATTTTAAGCGCCCCTGAACCCAGTACGATGACTTTCGCGATTGATTTATCCATTTTTTCCGATGTCTGACAAAATTTACCCTAAATTTGTCCCAAAAGTACAAATATTTTTAAATTCACCTTGTATAATTATTAAAAAGTGCATATATTTGCATCAAATATGAATAACTATTCATCATGGGAAACAGGACAGAAAGGCTTTTAGCCATTAGAAACATTATTTCCTCACAGAAAGTATCCAGCCAGGAAGAATTGCTGGAGCTTCTGGAGAAAAAGGGACTAAACTACACACAGGCAACTCTTTCAAGGGATTTGAAGTTCCTAAAAGTAAACAAAATATCTGATACTGAGAAGGGTTATATTTATGAACTTCCTGATCAGCATCATATGCCGGGACAGGAGCTTGCAGAAAGCTATGCTGCGCAGGGATTTGTCTCCATTCAGTTTGCCAACAAGCTCGGTGTCATAAAGACACTTCCCGGATATGCGCCGAGTATTGCTGTTCTGATTGACAAGGTCAATCCGTTTGAGATCGTAGGAACCCTGGCCGGGGACGATACCATTCTGATCATTCCGCATGATAATGTAACTGAAAAAGATGTTATTAATACATTGATAATTATCATACCTGAGTTAAAGGATAAAATTAAGTAATACATATGAAGAAGGAGAAAGTTGTACTGGCTTACAGTGGTGGATTGGATACTTCAGTGATACTGAAGTGGCTGATCGATAAGGGATATGAAGTAATCGCATATGTTGCAGATGTGGGTCAGGAAGATGATTTTAAGGAAGTGGAGAAGAAAGCTTTGAAGATCGGCGCCTCGAAGGTGTATATCAGGGATCTCAAGCGGGAATTTGTCACCGATTATATTTTCCCGGCACTGAAAGCCAATGCCGTATATGAAAACAGGTATCTTCTGGGAACTTCACTGGCGCGTCCGCTCATTGCCAAGTACCAGATTCAGATTGCCGGAGAGGAAAAAGCGGAATATGTTTCACATGGAGCTACAGGCAAGGGGAATGACCAGGTACGTTTTGAGTTATCCTATTATGCTTTGAATCCAAAAATCAAAGTGCTTGCACCCTGGAAAACACAGGAGTTTCTCGATCAGTTCAAGGGAAGAACCGATATGCTGAACTATGCCAAAACCAAAAATATTCCGGTCAAAGCGACCGTTAAGAAACCTTACAGTGAGGACGACAATCTGATGCATATCAGTCATGAAGCAGGAATACTGGAAGACCCGAAATTCAGACCGGAGATGGACATGCTTACCAAGATTGTTCCTCCTCAACTTGCCCCGGATCAGGAAACCCTGTTGGAAATCCACTTCAGGGATGGAATACCGGTAAAAGTCGGGAATAAAAAGGCCAAAGTCAGCGTCTCTGACCCTCTCGACCTGTATACCTATCTGAACAAGGTGGGAGGTGAAAACGGGATCGGATTGCTGGATATGGTTGAAAACCGTTTTGTCGGCATAAAATCCCGCGGAGTTTATGAAACTCCTGCCGGCACGATCCTTCTGCACGCCCACATGGATATTGAAGGAATTGCCATGGACCGTGAGGTCATGCGGCTGCGCAACATGCTTTCTCCCGTATTTGCTGAAATCGTATACAATGGTTTCTGGTTCAGCCCGGAAATGGAATTTCTCCGTGCTGCTATTGATAAGAGCCAGGAACTGATCGATGGCATTGTTTACCTGTCGCTTTACAAGGGCAACGTCATTATCAACGGCCGCGAATCCCCAAGTTCCCTCTACAATAAAGAACTCTCCAGTATGGATATCGAGGGAGGATTTGACCAGAAAGACAGTGCGGGATTCATTAAAATCAACGCTATTAGGCTGATGGCGCACCATGCCATAACAAAAAGAAAGGGGAATAAGGCCTGATCCTGCCCGATGACTGATCAAGAGCGTAAACGCTTCGGGACATTGCTGCCGGAAGGTTAATTCATATTGTCATGAAACTTTGGGATAAGGATATTCAGACGGATAAACTGATTGAACAGTTCACGGTGGGAAAAGACCGGGAACTTGACCTGTTGCTGGCACGGTATGATGTGCTCGGATCCATAGCTCATATTATTATGCTTGAGCACATTGGATTACTGACACCCGTTGAAAAGGCGGATCTGCACAGGGAACTGATTGCCATTTATGACGTCGTTGTCCATGGCGCTTTTCTCATTGAAGAAGGTATTGAGGATGTTCATTCCCAGGTAGAACTCCTCCTGACCCGTAAACTCGGGGAAACAGGGAAAAAAATTCATGCCGCCCGTTCACGCAATGACCAGGTTCTCCTGGATATCAAACTCTTCATACGGGAGGAACTGCACCAGGTTGTGGAACTGTCAAATGACCTGTTCCGGGAATTGATTTCCAAAAGTGAACAGTACAAGAGCCTTTTTTTGCCGGGATATACACACCTCCAGATCGCCATGCCTTCGTCGTTCGGGCTCTGGTTTGGCGCCTATGCCGAAAGCCTGGCCGATGATATGCAAATGATGCTGGCGGCCTATCGTTATGCGGACCAGAATCCGCTGGGCTCTGCAGCCGGATACGGCTCTTCATTTCCTATAAACCGGCAAATGACGACTGATCTGCTGGGTTTCGGAAGCATGCATTACAATGTGATCAATGCGCAGATGAGCCGGGGCAAATCTGAACGGCTCACTTCCTTTGCCCTGTCTTCGCTGGCAGGAACATTGTCCAAAATGGCCGGGGATATCTGTATGTTCGCAAGTCAGAATTTCGGGTTCCTGACCTTGCCTGAGGAATTTACAACAGGATCGAGTATCATGCCACATAAAAAAAATCCGGATGTGTTTGAGCTCATCCGCGCAAAATGCAATAAAATACAGGCTCTCCCCGGGGAAATCGATCACATTGCCGGGAACCTGGTTTCGGGATATTTCAGGGATATGCAAATCATCAAGGAATCATTTCTGCCCGTATTCGGCGAGCTTAAAAACTGCATCCGTATGCTCAGTTATGCCGCAGGGAAAATCATTCCGGCACAGAATATTTTAAATGACGACAAGTATCAGTATATCTTTTCAGTAGAAGAAGTAAATAAACTTGTACTTGAAGGTTTGCCCTTCCGGGAGGCCTATAAGCAGATCGCGCGGAGTATTAAGGACGGGACCTACCGGCCTGGCCGACAGGTGAAGCACAGTCACGAAGGAAGCATGGGAAATCTCTGCAACGACGAGATCATGCATAAAATGGAATCGGTGTTCATCCGTTTTCAATTTGAAAAAAAGAAAAAGGCGTATGAGAATTTATTAAAGATACCAGGTTGAGATGGGAAAGGAGACGATTGTTATTCGGGTGGAAATTTCTGCCATGCTGGGTTTGAATGGCAAAATCAGCAGACGGAAAATGGACAGGCTGGCCATGGTGATCACCAATCTGCACAACAGCGGCAAGCAGGTGCTTGTTGTTACCTCCGGGGCCATTATACTGGGCGCGGAAAAACTCAAATTGCATAATCTGCCCGATTCACAGCTTGATATGCAGGCAACGGCAGCAGTCGGCCAGGCCGAACTGATACGCCTGTACCAGCGTTCATTTGATGAGTACAACCAGATTGTTGCGCAGGTATTGCTGACCAGTGACATTATTGATTATCCCCAGCGGGTTGAGAATACACGGAATACTTTCAATACTTTGCTGGATATGAGCATAATCCCCATCATCAATGAGAATGATCCGGTCTCTACCACCGACATTGAATTTGATGACAATTATCCGCTGGCCCTGATTGTAGCCAAAATTGCCAGGGCCGATTTCATTGTCATCAAGATGGAAATGAACGGAAAGTACCTGATCGTGCCGGGGAGCAGTGTTTCTTCCATTGTGGTGGACGGGGAAACCGAATTGCAGGAAAAACTCGAATCCATTTGCCAGGTAATGATACCCGGTGAAGATCAGGAAGCGGTTCATTTTCCGCCATCCATCGGTGAGATCTTATTTTAGTAGCTGCATGCATGATATTTAAGTGGAGAAATTATGGATTACAGGGAGGTTTTGAGGAATAAGCACCGGATTGTAGTGAAAATTGGAACTTCTTCACTTTCTTATCCGAACGGCAGGATGAATTTTCACAGCATATCCAAACTGGCGTATGTATTGAGCGCGATTCGCCGGAGGGGAGTGCAGGTTGTCCTGGTCACATCGGGAGCCATTGGGGTGGGTGCCGGACGACTGGGCCTTACTGAACGGCCCTCGGAGCTTGCCAAAAAGCAGGCTCTGGCAGCAGTGGGCCAGGCAGACCTGATCAAGATTTACCAGAAGTTCTTTGAGGAATATAATCAGATGGTGGCACAGGTGCTGCTGACAAAAGACGTTGTAAGCATTCCTTCCCGGAATCTGAATGCCAAAAGAACCCTGCATAAACTGCTTGAAATGGATATCATTCCCATCATCAATGAAAATGATACCATTGCCACCAATGAGATCGAATTCGGAGACAATGATACCCTTTCAGCCATTGTAGCCTCTCTCACCGAAGCCGATTTGCTGATCATGTTATCAGACATTGACGGTCTGTATTCGGCAGATCCCAGGACCGAGATCAGGGCTGAGATCATTCATTCGGTTCTGGAAATCACACCGGAACTGGAAAACCTGGCTACCGGAGCAGGATCATCTTTCAGCACAGGCGGTATGATCACAAAAATATCGGCGGCCAAAATCTGCCTGAAAGATGGCATTGACTGTATCATAACCAGTGGATCCGACCCGGGCATCCTGTTTGATGTGCTGGCCGGTAAGGAAGTAGGTACCCATTTTGTAGCCCAAAAAAGAAAAACAGTCAAACATGCATGAAACAGAAGAAAATATCAGTTTAAAAGCCCAGCAGGTCCGGAAAGCGTCCCGGGTAATTGCCACTGCAAGTACCAGTCTGAAGAACCAGGCATTGCTGGCCATTGGGGCCGAAATCGACAGGAACCGGGATGTCCTGAAAGCTGAAAACAGCAGGGACATTGCTGCCGGAAAAGAAAAAGGATTATCTGCTGCTTTTATTGATCGTTTAACTCTGAATGATAAACGAATACAGGAATTGATTGATGTTTTGAATGAAGTGGCGATCCTGAAGGACCCAGTTGGTGAGATATTTAATATGAATACATTGCCCAGCGGTTTGAAGGTTGGACAGATGAGGGTCCCTATTGGTGTGATCGGGATTATTTTTGAATCGCGACCGAATGTTTGTATCGAGGTGGCGGCACTTACCATCAAATCCGGAAACGGGGTTATCCTCAGAGGAGGAACCGATGCACTGTATTCCAATCTCATACTGACCGGACTTATCCGCAGCGGACTCAAAAAATCCGGTCTCCCTGAAGATTGTGTGGCCATGGTGGAAAATACAAATCGGGAATCCGTGCTTCAGCTTGTCAGATTGAAGGATTTTATTGATGTCATCATACCACGCGGCGGACTTGAACTGATCCGGTTTGTTGAGGAAAATTCGGTAATCCCGGTTATCCGGCATGACCTGGGCATATGCCATACGTATGTAGATGAATTTGCCAACACGGAAATGGCACTGGACATATGTTACAATGCCAAAGTACAACGTCCCGGAGTTTGCAACGCCATGGAAACCTTGTTGGTCCACAGTAAAATAGCATCTCAGTTCCTGCCCCGCATGAAAGCCGCCTATGATAAAGCAGGTGTCAGACTGAAAGGGTGCCCCGAAACCCTGGAGATCCTGCATTCCGTTGAGGCTGCAACTGATGAGGACTGGAGCACCGAGTACCTCGATCTTGTATTATCGGTTAAAATCGTGGAGGATCTTGACGAAGCCATTGAACACATTAACCATTACAGCTCACACCATTCGGACGCCATTGTAACCGATAGCTATACCAGGGGGATGCGCTTCATCAGTGAAGTGGATTCGGCTGCCTGCTTCATCAATGCATCCACCCGTTTCAGCGATGGTAATGAATTCGGACTGGGAGCTGAAATGGGGATCAGCAATCAGAAACTCCATGTTAGAGGGCCTATGGGATTAAAGGATCTCATGGCCCCCAAATACATCATTTTTGGAAACGGACAGGTAAGAACCTGACCGGAAAGTGAAACAATAACCCTTAACATAATTCGCCATGCAACCACTGAATGAATTCATGCAGAAATTGGAAGAGATCACTGTCAAGGCTTCACAAATTGACAAGGAATTATTTGATACTTACAATGTCAAAAGGGGCTTAAGAAACCAGGACGGCTCAGGGGTACTGGTTGGGCTTACCAATATTGGAGATGTCATAGGTTATCAGAAAAAGGACAATGTAATAACACCCTGCGAAGGGAGGCTGTATTACAGGGGAATCAACGTCGAGGAACTGGTGCATGGGTTTCAGCAGGACAAAAGGCATGGTTTTGACGAGACTGTGTACTTGCTGATGACAGGAAAACTGCCCGGCAAAGAAGACCTGGAACTGTTTTCATCTTACATGGCAGGCCATCGTGATCTGCCCAACAGTTTTGTGAACCTGATCCTTTCATTCCGGGGAAAGAACATCATGAATATGCTGGCACGCTCGGTTTTGGTTATGTATACCCAGGATGATGAAGCTGAGAATTACTCACACATCAACCTGCTGAAGCAATCCTTGAATCTTATCGCCAAGTTTCCGGTGATTGCGGCCTATGTATATTTCGGTTTCAGGCATACCTACCAGCGGAAATCCCTTATATTCCGTCATCCTGATCCCGCCATGAGCACTGCCGAGAATTTCCTTTACATGCTGAAGGGGGAGGACTATTCAAAATTGGAGGCGGATATTCTCGACCTTGCATTGGTTCTGCATGCAGAACACGGAGGCGGTAACAACTCCACCTTTGCCACGCGGGTTATCAGCTCAGCTGGAACAGATACTTACTCTGCCATCTCGGCCGGCCTGGGATCGCTGAAAGGATTCCTGCACGGCGGAGCAAATCTTCAGGTGGAGGAGATGATCAGGGATATCAAGAAAAATGTGAAAGACTGGTCTGATAAAAAGGAGGTGTTGGAATATCTTCAGAAAATACTGAAAGGCGAAGCCGGTGATGGATCCGGGAAGTTATACGGGATAGGGCATGCCATTTATACCCTGTCTGATCCACGGGCCATCCTTTTGAAAGACAAAGCACGGGAATTGGCTGAATCCAAGGGGAAGGCTGAAGAGTACAATTTATATGAGGCGATCGAGGAGCTTGCCCCGGAAGCATTTGGCCGGTTCAAAGGCGACAATTCCAAAGTGGTAAGTGCAAATGTCGACTTTTATTCGGGTTTCGTGTACAAATGCATTGATATACCCAAGGAACTTTTCACGCCCATCTTTGCCATTGCCCGTATGGCTGGATGGTGCGCCCACCGTCTCGAGGAAGTAACTTTTGCTTCCCGCAGGATTATCCGGCCTGCCTATAAGAACGTATTTGGGAAAGTGGATTATAAATCACTGGAAGAAAGAAAGTAAAACGATCAGATACCCCAACATTATTGGGATCATATATAGAAAATGCTATTTTTATGTTATCTTTGCCTCTTGTAAATGGGGATACATGTCAATAAACATCAAATTATATGATGGTCTAAAAAAATCTCAGTAGTAATGAGAGTGGAAAATATACAATTCAAGCAGGCCATTCTCTTTTTCAGGAATGGCCTTTTTTATAGTCTGAAATTAAGGAAACAGGAATATGATCAGTAAGGGAATGCCAAAAAAGAAGGGATTGTATGATCCTTCCATGGAACATGACAGCTGCGGTATTGGCTTTGTGGCCCAGATCAAGGGAGTCAGATCTCACGATATCATCCACCGGGGTCTCGAAGTTCTGGAAAACATGTCGCACCGCGGGGCAGAAAGTGCTGATAACGTCACCGGTGACGGAGCGGGCATATTGATACAGATTCCGCACAGTTTTTTTCTGGCCAAAGGGATCAAGGTTCCTGCCGAGGGGAAATATGCGACAGGATTGGTATTTCTTCCACAGCAGGAGAAGGAGCGAAAACAATGCGAGGAGATCCTGGTTAGTTCACTCGTAACCGAGGGACTTGAAGTAATTGGTTTCCGGGAAGTCCCGGTGGACAATACCATTCTTGGTGAGATCTCCAGAAGCTCGGAACCCTGCATCCGGCAGATATTCGTTACCGGCAACCAGGAACAGGATGAACTGGAGCGGAAGCTTTTTATCGCCAGAAAACAGGCGGAGAAAAAGGTCAGAGAAGCAGGCTTCAACAACCGGGAGGCATTTTACCTCCCCAGTTTGTCCACCAAGGTGATGATATACAAGGGTATGTTTACATCACACCAGTTGAGGCAGTACTATACGGATCTGCGGGATACCAAGCTTGAAAGCGCGATTGCCCTCATTCATTCCCGGTTCTCGACCAACACTTTTCCAACCTGGGACCTGGCTCAACCCTTCAGGTACCTCGGACACAACGGTGAGATCAACACGATCAAAGGTAACCGCATGTGGATGAGTGCCCGGGAAGCTCTCATGGAAACCGGTGTTATCGGGGAAGACCTGAAAAAGATCTTCCCGGTGATCGAACCAGACAAGAGCGATTCAGCCTCACTTGACAATGTACTGGAATTCCTGGTCATGACCGGCAAATCACTGACGCATGCCCTCAGTATGCTGATCCCCGAATCATGGAATGACAAGAATCCCATTCCGGAAAGTTTGAAAGCGTTTTATGAATACCATTCCACCATCATGGAACCCTGGGATGGCCCGGCTTCCATCGTTTTCAGCGATGGACGCTTCATCGGCGGCACGCTTGACCGGAATGGATTGCGTCCTTCGCGCTATATCATCACCAAGGATGACATGATTGTAATGGGTTCCGAAGTTGGTGTTCAGAATTTTGCACCGGAACAGATCAAAGAGAAGGGCCGGCTGATGCCCGGAAAAATTTTACTTGTGGATACAAAATTTGGCATCATCGTCCCCGATGAGGAATTGAAACGCCAGCTTACAGAAAGGAATCCTTATGCCAACTGGCTTAAGGAAAACCGCATCGAACTGGGCGATATTGTTGTGAAGCAACGGGTACCTACCACACTGGGAGATGATTACAAACATTATCTGAAGGTTTTCGGTTATACAAAGGAAGATTTTGATGTGCTGATCAAGCCCATGGCTCATGAAGGTCAGGAACCCGTGAGTTCAATGGGCAATGATACACCGCTGGCCGTCATGTCGGATAAGCCCCAGCGTCTGTTCAACTATTTCAGGCAGCATTTTGCCCAGGTGACCAATCCACCCATCGATCCGATCCGGGAGGGCCTGGTGATGTCTCTTACCAATTACATCGGATCACTTTCGCGGAATCTGCTCATTGAATCCTCATCCCACTGCAAGCTGATCAAATTCCGCAGTCCACTCATTACCAACACCGATTTGGGAAAAATTAAAAATCTCGATCAGGGTCAGTTCTCACACCTCGTCATTCCCATGCTCTTCCGGGCTGACAGCAAAGATCCCGGCACGGCGCTTGAAAAAGCCCTTGCCGAGATGTGCCGGAATGCAGAAGAGGCAGTCGACAAAGGCTGCAATTTTATCGTGCTTTCTGACCGGGGCATCAGTCCGGTCATGGCCCCGATCCCTTCGCTTCTTGCTGTTTCCACCGTTCACCATCATCTGATCAACGTACAGAAAAGAATGCAGGCTGGACTTATTGTTGAGACAGCCGAGCCCCGCGAGGTCAATCATTTCGCGCTTCTGTTCTCTTTTGGAGCCAGCGTTGTGAACCCATACGGTGTATTTGCCATCATTGAAAAGCTTTGTGAGGACGGAGAAATCAAATATGATTATGTCACTGCCCGGGAACATTTTATTAAATCAATTGATAAGGGTTTGCTGAAGGTGATGTCCAAGATGGGAATTTCAACCCTCCGCAGTTACCATGGATCACAGATCTTTGAAGCGATCGGATTGTCGCGGGAAATCACAGCTAAATACTTCACAGGCACGGATTCACGAATCGGAGGCATCGGACTTGATGAAATAGCCAATGAAGCCCTGATCCCCCATGGTTTTGCCTACTATCCCAATGTCCAGGATAATCCCGAACCGGAAACCCAGGGCATTTACCATTACCGGAAAAACGGGGAACTGCACGCCTGGAATCCCGAGACCATTGGCCTGATCCAATGGGCTACCAGGACAAACGACTACAACAAATATAAGGAATTCAGCGCCCTGGTGGATCAGCAAAACCGTAAACCCCAGTTTATCAGGGGATGTGTCAACCTGAAAATGGGAAATCCTGTTCCACTCAATGAAGTTGAGCCGATTGAATCCATTATGAAACGGTTTGTCACGGGAGCCATGTCATACGGATCAATCAGCAAGGAAGCCCATGAGGCCCTTGCCCTTGCAATGAACACCATCGGCGGCAGAAGCAACACCGGTGAGGGAGGTGAAGATGCCGAAAGGTTTACCGAACGGCCTGACGGAACCAGTGTACGGAGTGCCATTAAACAGGTTGCTTCGGGACGTTTTGGCGTGACGACCCATTACCTGATCAATGCCGATGAGATCCAGATCAAGGTGGCGCAGGGTGCCAAGCCGGGAGAAGGCGGGCAGCTTCCGGGCCATAAGATCGACACGATCATTGCCAAACTCCGCCATTCCACGCCGGGCATTACCCTGATATCACCTCCGCCGCATCATGATATCTATTCCATTGAAGATCTTGCACAGCTGATCTTCGATCTGAAATGCACCAATCCCAAGGCCAGGATCACTGTCAAGCTCGTTTCGGAAAAGGGAGTGGGGACCATTGCCGCCGGAGTTGCCAAGGCCCATGCCGATGGCATTACCATCAGCGGTTGCGAAGGGGGTACCGGCGCCAGTCCCGCCAGTTCAATCAAATATGCCGGACTACCCATGGAGCTGGGTATAGCCGAAGTTCAGCAAACCCTGGTCATCAATAACCTGCGTGACCGTGTGGTGCTTCAAACCGACGGTCAGCTCAAGACCGGAAGGGATGTGGTGTACGCTGGCCTTTTGGGTGCCGAGGAATTCGGATTTGCCACCGGTTCGCTTATCGTGCTGGGATGCATCATGATGCGCAAATGCCACCTGAACACCTGTCCCGTTGGTGTCGCCACGCAAGATCCGGAACTCAGGAAACGGTTTATCGGCAAATCACAATCCCTGATCAACTACTTCCATTTTATTGCCACGGAAGTTCGGGAGATTATGGCCGAAATGGGCTTCCGGAAATTCGAGGACCTGGTAGGCAGAACAGACCTTATTGAGCAGCGAAAGGATATCAGCCACTGGAAGGCCTCGAAACTTGATCTTTCCCAGATCCTCCATCGTCCTGATGAAGTGTCGAAAAATGCTTCACACTGCACCTGTCTGCAGACGCACAAGATCGACAAGGTCATGGACCATGAACTCATCAAGCTGGCCAACAAAGCCATTAAGAACAATGAAAAAGTATGGCTGTCCAGAAGCATTACCAACACCGACCGGACGGTAGGCGCCATGCTTTCCGGTGATATCACCCGCATTTACGGAGAGGAGGGTTTACCCGACGGAATGCTGATATGCAAGTTCAAAGGTTCTGCAGGACAGTCCTTCGGGGCATTCCTGGTTAAGGGCATCCAGTTTGAGCTGGAAGGTGATTCCAATGATTACCTTGGGAAAGGCCTGTCAGGCGGAAGAATCATTGTTGTGCCACCCAAGGGATCTACTTTCAGGCCCGAGGAGAACATCATTGCCGGCAATACCCTTCTTTACGGGGCGACCAGCGGTGAAGCATACATCAGGGGCGAAGTGGGAGGAAGATTTGCGGTTCGCAACAGCGGAGCTTATGCTGTGGTGGAAGGCGCCGGAGATCATTGCTGTGAATACATGACAGGGGGAAGGGTAGTCGTACTGGGAAATTCAGGCCGCAATTTTGCTGCCGGCATGAGCGGTGGCATTGCTTATGTGCTTGATAAAAACGGTAATTTCGAATATTTCTGCAACAAGGGCATGGTGGAATTGAGCCCGGTGGGTGATCATGACGACCTGATCGAATTACAGATGCTGATCAACAATCACTACCTCTATACACGAAGCGAGCTGGCTGAAAAGATCCTGGTGAACTGGGATGAATACCTGCCCCGGTTTGTCAAGGTAATTCCGCTTGAATACAAGAAAGTGCTGGAAGAGCAAAAGATCTCCCAATTGATCCAGAAAATTGAACGTACCGAGGATGAGCCGCATTTTCATTATTAACAGTTTCAATTAGCTTTTACACATTGCATCTATGGGAAACCCGAAAGGATTTATTCAGATAACCCGCAAAGTTGCGGGATACAGGCCACTGAACGAGAGGACCTCAGATTTTGGCGAAGTTGAGCAGACCCTGAATGAACAGGACCGGAAAGATCAGGCATCACGTTGCATGGACTGCGGAGTGCCCTTTTGCCAGTGGGGATGTCCCGTGATGAACAACATGCCTGAATGGCAGGATGCCATTTATCGCGGCGACTGGAAAAATGCCATCGATCTTCTGCATGTAACCAATAACTTTCCGGAATTTACAGGCAGAATATGTCCCGCTCCCTGTGAAAATGCCTGCACACTTAATATTCAAGGCGAACCGGTTACCATCAGGGAAAATGAAGCTGCTGCCGCTGAAAAAGGCTTTGAACTCGGATTTGTCATTCCGCAACCACCCTCAGTGCGGAGCGGTATGAAAGTCGCGGTAATAGGTTCAGGTCCCTCCGGACTGGCCTGCGCCGATCTGCTTAACAAATGGGGACATACAGTCACCGTATTTGAAAAGGACGATGCCATCGGCGGACTTCTTCGTTATGGTATCCCCGATTTTAAACTGAATAAATGGGTGATCGACCGGCGTCTCGAGATTTTGCAGGAAGAGGGACTTATTTTCAAAACCGGCACCCATGTGGGAACTCATATCAAAGGAGCAGAACTGCTTAAGGATTATGATGCGGTTTGCCTCACCATCGGCGCCATGAAACCCAGGGAGTTGACGGTGGAGGGTTCGGAACTTTCGGGCATTCATTTCGCCATGGATTTTCTTACCCAGCAAAACAGGATCAACCAGGGTCAACGGATACCGGAGGATCAAAGAATACTTGCTACCGGAAAGAACGTTGTTGTCATTGGCGGTGGTGATACCGGATCAGATTGTGTGGGAACATCAATCCGACAGGGAGCGCTGAGCGTCAGACAGATCGAGATTCTTCCAAAACCCTCGGAATCACGTCAGCCTGATAATCCCTGGCCATACTGGGCTAATGTTCTCCGCAATTCCAGTTCGCACGAGGAAGGTTGCGAGCGGAGCTGGAGCCTGTCCACCAAAAGATGCCTCGGCGACGGATCCGTCAGACAGATTGAAGTGGTTGAAGTGGACTGGTTGAAGGAAAATGGAAGGATGAATATGGTTGAAAAACCGGGGACAACCCGGAAAATGGATGCCGACCTGGTGTTACTGGCCATGGGATTTGTGCATTGTGTGCACGAAGGACTGGCCGGAGAGCTCGGACTGGAATTCGATGCCAGGGGCAATATCAAGGTCGACAGGAATTTTCAGACCAGCGCACCCGGGGTTTTTGCAGCCGGTGACGCCGCTACAGGAGCCAGTCTGGTTGTTAGGGCCATTTTCCAGGGTCGCAGTCTGGCGCGGTCTGTGGACAAATTCCTGAAAGCCAGGAAATAATTTAACTTTAACCTACAGCCTACAGCCTACAGCCTAATACCCACCTATGCCCAACTCCTACAAAGGTATCCTCTACGCGGTAATCACCGCTGTTTTGTGGAGCGTGCTGGCCATTGTCATGAAGGTGTCCCTCACGGACCTTACCCCCGCAGATATTACCTGGTTCAGGTTTTTGCTGGCATTTGTCATCCTCACCCTCTATTATTACTTTAGAAAGCCCCAGTATCTTAGGATCTTACGACGGCCTCCCCTCATCCTGGTCCTGGCCACGCTATGCCTTGCAGCAAACTATTACGGATTCATCGAGGGCGTTAACCTTACCACGCCCAGCATCGCCCAGGTATTTATTCAGCTTGGTCCTGTGCTGCTTGCCGTGGCCGGATTCGTTTTTTTCCATGAAAGAGTAGTATGGAGACAAATTGCCGGTTTGGTCCTGGTAATGGCAGGATTGCTTTTTTTTTACAGGGAACAGTTCAATCTGATCCTTTCGGGGAGAGGGAATTTTCAGATCGGCATCCTGTGGATAATGATGGCAGCAGTAACCTGGGCTGTTTATTCGGTATTGCTGAAGATCATGGTCACAAAATATCCTCCCATGCAGCTCAACCTGGTGATTTTCGGACTGCCGGCGCTGTTGTATTTGCCTTTTGTCAATTTCGGCCACTTTGCAGGACTTGACTTCATCGGCTGGTTGATCCTGATTTTCATGGGACTCAATACATTGTTCGCCTACGGTCTGCTTTCCATGGCCATTCATTACGCCGAAGCCAATAAAATAAGTGTCATTCTGATCCTGAATCCGATTCTTACCTTTATGCTGATGGCCATCATTACTTATTCGGGAGCCACCTGGATACAGCACGAGCACTATTCCTTCATTACCCTGGCCGGGGCAATCATTGTACTGGCAGGGGCTGTACTTACCATTTTCAAAAAAACAGTCCGGGGAAAACCGCGGGTTAGCTAAACTAATGTTAACTTTAACCTATATTTGCCTTCTAACTGTATCCGATGCCCATCCTGGCCTCCATAATCAACTGGCTGAATGTAAAAAGGATCCATCAAATGGACCTGTTCCGAAAATATCCTGCGGAGGTGCAGCAGGATGTTTTCCAAAAGCTGATCGCCAGGGCTGTTGATACGGAGTGGGGGAAAATGCATGATTTCATATCGGTGAAAACCATGAAGGATTTTCAGAGGTGCACACCCATACAGACCTATGAAGAAGTTAAACCCTACATTGACCGGCTCCGGCAGGGAGAGAACAACCTCCTCTGGCCCGGAGAAATCAAATGGTTTGCCAAATCATCAGGTACTACCAGCGAGAAAAGCAAATTCATCCCGGTATCGCAGGAATCACTCAAAGATTGTCATTTCAAGGGAGCGCGGGATGTTCTTACCGTTTATTTTCAGAATAATCCGGAAACCCGCGTATTTTCAGGCAAGGGACTTACTCTTGGCGGCAGTCACAAAATTGATAATTACAGCAACCAGTCGTATTACGGTGATCTCTCCGCCATTCTGATCGAGAACCAGCCTTTCTGGACTGAATTCATTCGCACACCGAGCCAGGAAGTCGCGTTACTGCCTAAATTTGAAGAGAAACTTGATCGCATTGCCGACGAAACCATCCAGGAAAATGTCACCAGCATAGCCGGCGTTCCCTCCTGGAATTTAGTGATGCTGAAATATATCGTTGAGCGGACAGGCAAAAAAAATATACTTGAAGTCTGGCCCGGACTGGAACTTTTCATGCACGGAGGAGTCAGTTTCTCCCCCTACCGGGAACAGTTTAAAAAAATTATACCCTCGGAAAAAATGCATTATCTCGAGGCCTACAATGCTTCCGAAGGTTTTTTTGCCATCCAGGACGATCCACTTGCGCCTGATCTCCTGCTGATGCTTGATTATGGCATTTTCTATGAATTCATTCCCATGGATCAGCTTGAAAATGCCAATCCGGATGTCCTGACCATCGGTGAAGTCGAAAAGGATGTGAATTATGCCCTGGTGATTTCAACGAACACCGGACTTTGGCGCTATATGATTGGAGATACAATAAAATTCACCTCGCTCTATCCTCATAAAATTCTGATATCAGGCCGAACCAGGCATTTTATCAATGTATTCGGTGAAGAAGTGATTGTTGACAACGCCGATAAGGCACTTAGAACAGCCTGCGATAAAACCGGGGTTGAAATCACCGATTATACTGCCGCCCCTGTATTCATGTCTGATGAACACCAGGGAGCGCATGAATGGCTTATAGAATTTGTTAGTCCGCCGGCCGATCCGGAATATTTTGCAACCCTGCTAGATCATGCCCTGATGGCGCTCAATTCTGATTATGAAGCCAAACGATACCGGAACCTGACGTTGGATAAGCCGGTAGTTCATGTCGCTGCACCGGGCACATTTTACCGTTGGCTGGAGGAAAAAGATAAGCTTGGAGGACAGAACAAAGTGCCCCGGTTATCCAATGAAAGAAAATACCTTGAGGAATTGCTTGAAATAAATGCACGGAAAAAGCCAAATAATTGATATGAGTATGCACATTGCTGTTGCCGGGAATATCGGCTCGGGTAAAACCACACTGACCAGCCTTTTATCCAAACATTTTGGCTGGGACGCCCATTATGAGGATGTGGATGATAATCCCTACCTGAATGATTTTTACAATGACATGCAGCGCTGGTCATTTAATCTTCAGATTTACTTTTTGAATACCCGCTTCAACCAGATCCTGTCTTTCCGTAGGTCAGGGAAAACCCTGGTTCAGGATCGCACCATTTATGAGGATGCCTATATCTTCGCACCCAATCTGCATTCGATGGGACTTATGGGAACCCGTGACTTTGAGAATTATTTCACCTTGTTCAATATGCTGGGCTCCCTGATACAACCTCCCGACCTGGTCATCTATCTGCGCGCCTCCGTTCCGACGCTTGTCAGGCAAATTCAAAAAAGAGGCAGGAAATACGAAGATAACATCCGGCTGGATTACCTGAAGAGGCTGAATGAACGCTACGAAGCATGGATTGAATCCTATAAGCTGGGGAAGATGCTGATTGTGGATGTGGACAGCTATAATTTCATCGATAAGGCCGAAGACCTGAGTGTTGTGATTGATAAGGTGAACGCTTCGGTGCATGGGTTGTTTTAGGCGCCTTTTTTTATCATTTCCCGAATATTCTCCCACACCTCATTCCTGATCTTGGCTCCTGGCTCTTCAATGACCTTCCCGGCGAGCAGGGAACCGATCCTGCCGCAAATGGCAGGCTTCAGTCCATTGAGATAGCCATATAGATATCCTGACGCATATAAATCGCCTGCGCCCGTGGTATCCATACAATTTACCGGAATTGCATCCACGGTGTGCTTTTCACCCTCATGGCAGACCAATGAGCCTTTGGCACCGGTCTTTACGATTGCCGTATTGCACAATGCGGCAAAAACCTCCAGGGATTTTAAGGGATCTGCCAATCCTGTGAACACCCTGGCTTCTTCTTCATTGGCAAAAACTATGGGCTTATACTTCCTGATGATGTGTTTCAGGAAACCGAGGTTTGCTTCAACCACGTTGTAACTGGCCAGGTCGAGAGAAACCGTCATGCCCAAACGGGTTGCCTGTTCCAGGGATTTTTCAACCAGGACCTGATTGGGAACCAGGTACCCTTCGAGATGAAGATGGTCATTTTCACTAAATATATTGGCATCAACCTGGTTGGCAGATAATTCCACTGCTGCACCCAGGTATGTGGCAAAGGTTCGCTCTCCCCCGGGAGAAACCAGGGAAATGGCCCTTCCCGTAGTGGTGGAGCTAAGTGATAAGGCAGGCTTGATATGGCAATCCCTAAGATCATTCCCGAAAAACTCACCAAAAGGATCCCTGCCTACCGTTCCGATAAAAGTTGTTTCCATGCCGAGTTTGGCGAGGCCATGAATGGTATTTGCCGCAGATCCGCCCGAAGCCATGTGCTTCCTGCATGACCGGGCAGCTTCTTCCACCCTGAGAGCCTTTTCGGCATCCACAAGCTGCATGCTGCCCCTGGGCAAACTGAAAAAAGTCAGCAGATCATCATTCTCCAGGAACAGGATAACATCAACAAGGGCATTGCCAATTCCAAGTATTTTCTTCATGACGGGATATTGAATTAAAAAAGGGCATCTTGTTTTTTAAAGATACCCTTTTGCTCCTCAGCTAAGACTCGAACTTAGGACCCTCTGGTTAACAGCCAGATGCTCTAACCAACTGAGCTACTGAGGAATTTTTCAGGCTGCAAACATAATAGGAAAACCTGAATTATACAATAGCATGCATTATTTTTTCTTCAGAATCAGGAAATAACCCGTGCAGAACCATTGAAAACGTTTCCAACGCATGGTTCAACGCATTAAATGTTTACTTTTACGCTTCGATACAATTGCATTTCATATGAAACAAGTTATTCTGCTTGCATGCGGATGCGTTTTTCTTGTTGGTAAATTGCATTGTCAAACCCTCACTGACAGCAATCTGCCTATCATTATCATCAGCACCGGAGGGGGAGTTCCGATCCCCGACGATCCGCGGGTGAAGGCAACGATGCAGATCATTTACAGGGGTCCCGGAGAAAGAAATTATGTGACAGACAAGGATAATCCTGCCTATCTCGATTATAACGGCAGGATTGAAATCGAAACCCGCGGATCATCCACCCAGGTCCCGGATAAAAAGCAATACGGTTTTTCCACCCTGAAAGCGGCCAATGATTCAAATGACAATGTAAGGTTATTGGGTATGCCCAGGGAACACGACTGGATATTAAATGCCATGGCCTTTGATCCGGCACGGATTCGGGAATATTTCAGTTACAACATGTCCAGGCGAATCGGACAGTACGCCTCAAGAACTGCCTACTGCGAAGTGATCATTAATAATTCCTACAGAGGTCTTTATGTCATGCAGGAAAAGATCAAGGTCGATGACAACCGGGTGGATATCATCAGGATCGATAAGACTGACAATTTATTCCCCGACATTACCGGAGGGTATATTACCAAAGCAGATAAAAACACGGGGGGCGATCCGGTTTCCTGGTGGATGGGTTCTCCCTCCGGGGCTTCGGTGGGATACATACATCATATTCCTGAACCCGAAGATGTCACATCACTCCAAAATGAATACATCCGCAAGCAGTTCCAGGCACTGGAAGCAGCTGCACTTAACAACAACTCCACTGTTTCCAACGGTTTCCCTTCCATTATCGATATTCCTTCATTCATCGATTACATGATTATCAATGAACTTGGCTCAAACTCAGATGCATATATGTACAGTTCCTATTTCCATAAGGACAGAAACGGGAAATTGCGGGCCGGACCGATCTGGGATCTCGATCTTACGTATGGCAATGATCTGTTTTTTTGGGGATTAGACAGGAGCAAAACCAATGTCTGGCAGTTCTCCAACGGGGATAATGAAGGATCGAGGTTTTGGTTGGACCTTTTCAACAACACGAAGTTCAGGTGTTACCTGTCGAAAAGGTGGTTTGAACTCATCCAGCCCGGCCGGCCTTTGAATATTTCCGGTATGGCGACCTTTATTGACCAGACTGTCGACACGATCAGCGAAGCATTGACAAGAGAATATGCCTTGTGGGGATCACCCGGTAACTATTCCCAGCTTATATCTGAAATAAAGGGTTTTCTCAACGCAAGAACCGACTGGATGAGCACGAACCTGAGTTCCTATTCACAGTGCATTAATGTCCCTGTCCCGCCATTGGTAATCACAAAGATCATGTATCATCCCGAAAATTCGGCGGAATTCCCGGACGGAGATGACCTGGAATTCATTGAGATCACGAATAACGGGGATCAGGCTGTGGATCTGACAGGCGTATATTTCAGCGGAACAGGAATTGTATTCCAGTTTCCTGCGAATACCATCCTGGGCGGGCACTTTTCTGTGGTTCTGGCAAGCAATCCTTCGGTTTTTAAGGCAAAATACGGTTGCGATCCGAACTACAATTTTACCAGGCACCTTTCGAACGAGGGTGAGAACCTGGTTTTGGTGGATGGTTTTGGCAACCTGATTGATGATGTGTTTTACCAGGATACCATCCCCTGGCCTGAGGCCGACGGCAACGGGAAATACCTGAAACTGACAAGTCCGGATCTGGACAACAGCCTCGCTGAAAACTGGACCATATCCGATGAAGTCATTGTTTCAGATCACAACCTGACAGCAGATATGAATCTTCGCGTATATCCCAACCCGGTAAAGGACATGCTCAGCATTCAGGCCGGAATGGAAATGCAATCCATCCGGTTGTTTGACCTTCAGGGCAGGATGATTGTTCTTCTGCCTGTCAACAGTGACCATTATGAACTGGATATGAGCCGGTTTGTTCAGGGTACTTATATCATTAAGATCATAACAGAAGAAAAGGTTTATACAGGAAAAGTTGTGAAGGAATAACAGTTGCGGAATAGGGATTACCAAACCAAAAATCTACTAATTTTATAAGGTTAAAAGTTAAGAGTATTTCATGATTATTGAAACCAGGGCATATGCCCGTGCCGGATTATTAGGCAATCCGTCCGACGGATATTTCGGAAAGACAATATCCATCATCGTGAAGAATTTCGGTGCTTCCATCTCTCTATATGAAACACCCGAGCTGAGAATTGAAGAAATGGATGTCGACCAAAACACTTTCCGCAATGTTCACCATATGGTCGATTCCATTAAACTGACAGGGTATTACGGCGGTACCAGGCTAATTAAAGCCACTGTTAAAAAATTCGTCGAATACTGCGAATCCAACAACGTCCGGCTCAGCAACCGGAATTTTACCATTCGTTACCGCTCGTCCATACCCCGTCAGGTGGGCCTGGCCGGATCAAGCGCTATTGTAACTTCAACCATGAAGGCGTTGATGCAGTTTTATGAAGTGGATATTCCGAAACATATACTCCCAACCCTGATCCTGAAAGCGGAAACCGAAGAACTGGGAATCAACGCAGGATTGCAGGACCGGGTCATCCAGGTATACGAGGGATGTGTTTTTATGGATTTCGATAAAGAGCATTTGCAAAAGAACGGATTCGGGAAATATGAGGCCATTGATTCGACATTATTGCCAAAACTTTACCTGGCTTATAAAGTGGATCTTGGTAAAGTATCGGGTACGGTTTTAAACAACATCCGCGAGAAATATGAGAAGGGAGATCCCCTGGTAATCGATACATTGGCGGAACTGGCCGGATTGGCGGAACAGGGGAGGGATGTTCTTCTCAAAAAAGATTATGATACTCTCCATAAACTCATTGACAGGAATTTTGATTTGCGCTGTAAAATCATGAAGATATCCGAAAGCAATTTGGAACTGGTAATGACGGCCAGAAGCTGCGGCGCTTCAGCTAAATTTTCAGGCTCGGGAGGCGCTATTATCGGCATGTATAAAGACGATGAAATGTTGCAACGGCTCATCATTGGTCTGAAAAGGATCAATGCCAGAGTTATTAAACCCATTATAAGGTAATTCATTATGATAAAAAAGGCAGTTATTCCGGCAGCCGGGTTGGGAACCCGGTTCCTTCCTGTTACCAAAGCGCAGCCCAAGGAAATGTTACCGATCATTGATACCCCTACCATCCAGTATGTAGTGCAGGAATGCGTGGATTCCGGAATTGAGGATATTCTAATTATTTCGGGCAAGGGGAAACGGTCCATCGAAGATCATTTTGACAAGAATTATGAACTGGAATCGAGAATTCAGGAGAAGCAGGATGAAGCTTTATATACGCAATTGCGACATATTGAAAGCATGGCCAACATCCATTTTATCCGCCAGAAGGAATTAAACGGATTGGGCGATGCCATTTATCATGCCAGGTTTCATTGTGAACATGAACCTTTTGCCGTTTTATTGGGCGATACCATTATAGATTCTGTCATACCTGTAACACAGCAATTGATCGATTCCTATGAACAATACCAGCAAACCGTCATAGCAGTAGAGACAGTTCCCTGGGAAAAAGTGTCAAGATACGGTATTGCCGGCGGTATCAATTTGAGCGACAGGGTTTTGCAGTTAAATGAACTGATTGAAAAACCCGATCGCAAGCATGCCCCTTCCAATCTGGCAATAGCCGGTCGTTATATTCTGACTCCCGAAATATTTTCAGTTTTGGAAAAAACACCCCGGGGAAAGGGGAATGAAATTCAGCTTACCGATGCATTAAGGCTTTTATTAAGAAAGGAAGGTATTATTGCCACCATCATTGAAGGCAAGCGGTATGATATCGGCAACAAAATGGATTTTTTAAAGACCACGGTCGATTTTGCCCTGAAAAGAAAAGAATTTGCAGAGGATTTTGAAAAATTTCTTCGGGAAACCATTGATAATATAGACAAACAGAAGAAGAACTAAATATATTAATCCTTTTGGATTTTTTATTATCAATATGCAAAGAGATGATCCTGCATGCGTTATATACATTAAAAAATGAATTGGAAAAGCATTTCGCTGATAGTTCCGGTTTATCAGTCTGGCCTCCACAGGTTTGTATAGGTAATATTGCCGGAGGAATTGGAAAAGAAAAGGGAATGGTACCCGGTGATCAGCTTTGCCTTACACTGATCAGGATAAATGTGGATTCTCATTGGAAAAACTTATCACCATTTGCAAAAGATGCTGATATTCATAATAATGAACTTACAAAGGTTCCCTTTAATTTGAATTTTCACCTGTTGGTCACAGCAACACATTATGATTATAATCAAGCAATATTGTTTTTATCAGAAACCATTGATTATTTTCAGGAGAATCCGATATTTAAAGTGAACACAGCGGATCAAATTCCATTTTTAAAGGATTTTTATCCCGCTAAATCTCAAAAACAGGAACCATTTACTTTAAAACTCGTGTGGGAAAATATTTCATTAGATGAGGCAAGTAATCTTTGGCTGACGCTTGGAGGAAAAATGTATCCCCATGCTTTATATCTGATGAACTGCCTTCAACAGGGAAAGCATGAAAGGCTGAAATCAGGCTAATATTTGTTTCTAAGAAACTCTTCTTTGACCTTATCACTCACGCTGTTCAGCGGACAGGAAAAATTAAGGCATTTTCTGCAGTAAAACCGGTTGAGCAATATGAAAAACAGCATCACGGAGAAAATATACCCGCCCAACAAAATCCAGTTTCTAGTTAGTATTATGAATGCAATGGGATAACACCAAATGATCACATGTCCTGAGATATATATGGCTTTCTCGAAAATATTCATCGGGACTGGCCTGTATTTCCAAAGTTTAGGAACTCCGTAATTCACCCAACATTTTAGAATCCACGTTGATTCATTGTAATGCGGGCAATGGGTACAAAGAACCCTGATACCAAAAAACAGAAAAAACAGTCCAGTGATTATCACCCAGGTTATGAAGCAATTTACACTGTACCCATAAACACCGATCCCCCCAAGGATAAATGCCGGCGAAACAATGGAATAGAACCGCAGAAGCTTACCAAAACTGAAATGACAGGTTAATTTGGAAGAAACTTCGCAATCCTTGCAGGTATCTTTCGAGCATGTACTTAATGGTTTATCAATCATTCCACAGGGATTAAGTAGCTAATATAGAAATGCTTCTGCAAAAATACAATATATAATTAGTTGCTATGAAAGAAAAATTGTGAGGCTAGGCATAGTTCTGCCTGTGCGGGCAGATTGCTTCGTCCCACAAGCGGGACTCGCAATGACGGACACTTCCAAACGTCCCAAAGGACCATATAGAAAATGTCGTATCTTGGCAATATTCTTTTTCATTATTTTGCTGATTATTTTCTTTTCTCAAACATTCAAACGCCATGATTGAAGAATTTGAACCCGTTACCCGGGAGTTGTTAAGCCTGATCGATGTATGGGAGACCAGGTTATTGGGATTATCCCCTGATGTAATCACGGAAAGGCGTAACACGCAAAACCGGTCGATCAAGCAAATACTGGGTCACATGATCGACTCGGCTTCGAATAATACGCACAGGATGGTTCATTTGCAATACCAGGCATCGCCCCTGAGGTTTCCGAACTATGCTTCCAATGGCAACAATGACCGGTGGATCGCCATTCAGAATTACCAGGAGGAAGACTGGATGAACATGGTTGCATTGTGGAAATACAGTAACCGGCATGTTGTTCATGTAATCAGGAATGTTGATCCATCGAAACTGGATAATGAATGGTATTACAGTGAAGAGAGGCTTATATCGCTAAGAGCCGGAATTGTCGATTATTTACGGCATTTTAAGCTGCATCTGAATGAAATTGACGAGATTTTGGTTTAAGAATTTCAACTCATTACATATGTGTCGGGTTAATTCCATTATTTGTACCTTCGCAGGAATTTATACCTGAACCATGTTTACCAGAGTTTTTATGTCGCTGATAGATATTCCGTTTTTCCGGACCATTTTCTGGAAACCGGTTTATAATTTTATGGCTGACCGGTTCCCTGATCCCGACTGGCAGATGATGAACTACGGTTATTTCCCGGGAACGGGGGAAACCCATCTTCATCTCGAACAGAAAGATGAGCACCACCGCTATCCGGTGCAGATGTATCATTATCTTGCCAGGCTTGCCGGTATTGACGGCAAACATATACTGGAGGTAGGTTGCGGTCGTGGTGGCGGGGCTAATTTTCTCTATAATTATCACAAGCCCGGAAGTTACAAAGCTATTGATATTGCTGATAAAGCGATAGAATTTTGCAATGGGAACTACAGCGGTGAAAACCTGAGTTTTGTTGTCGGCAATGCAGAGAAATTACCATTTCCGGATCACAGCTTTGATGTTATAATAAATGTGGAATCCAGCCATACCTATGGTTCTGTTGATAAATTCCTGGCTGAGGTTAAAAGGGTATTGAAAAAGGAGGGTGTTTTACTCCTGGTGGATATGCGTTCGCCGGTCAACCGGCTTAAACTCCTAAAACAGTTTGGTGATGCGGGATTAACCATAGTCAGCGAAGAGGATATTACCGAAAATGTACACAAAGCACTAAAGAAAGGTGATACCTTCACAACCAACAGAATCGGAAATTACTTTCCGAAATACATTCAGAAATACTTCCGGGAATTTGCTGCATCCAAAGGATCCTACATGTATAATGCATTTCACAAAAAAGAGATCCTGTACTGGCGATATATGCTATCGATGTAGTTTTTAATGCCTTACCAGTTAACACGCGGATCGCAAAGCACTCTAAAAACAAAACCGCCCGAAATTCATTGATTTCGGGCGGTTTTGAATATTTAACTGTTCTGTTTGGTTGTCCGATCAGGATTCGAACCTGAACAGGCAGAACCAAAATCTGCAGTGCTACCGTTACACCATCGGACAGCGCATTAAAGAGGTTGCAAAGTTATACAAAAAACCGTCTTTGCCAATTTTTTGTTCGGATGAACGTGCTTTATTTCACCGGCACCAGGGTGCCCTCGGGTGACATGACGACTTTTTGATCCACCAGGGAACTGTCATAACAATACCGATCATACTGGTAAGATTCCAGTATGTCACAGATCCTTTGGGAAATTATGATTTCCTGCCCTTCGGGTACCCTGAGCCGGATATCAACCTCCGAGAACATCCAGAAATCATCCCCGTCCGTGCTGAAATATTTGTTGAGGTATACCACGGAATCTTCCTGGTTCCAAGAGTATTCGATCCTGTCGATATACCGGTCGGAATCCTTGATGCCCACATTTTTAACCTGTTTGTTGACGGTCAGGTGCATCTCCTTGTCATCCGAAGGCTCGATGGTAAGCGCCACCTTGTCATACAGCGATTCGTCCCATTTGCTGTATTTGAATCGGTAATCGAACACCCGGTATTCCGTGATCCGCTTGTCCTCAATATTGTCCTGCACGTCAATGTAAAGTGGGTATTTGCCGGTTCCGACGGTGGAGGTTTTTGTGCCGGAGGCTCCCACGGCGTAATTGGCACTGTTGGCAAAGATCAGTGTAATAAAGAGAATCAGCGCAAGTATCCAGCCGGTAAGCGTAAACGCCCTCAGCACGGGGTGTTTTGTTTTGATGTTGAAAAGTATTTTAATGCCCCAGTATATCAGCACAACGATGGGAACCAGCACCAGGATGACCAGGCATATCATGGCGATCTCATAATGTCCTGGTGTGCCGAACATATGGGAGAGACCGGGAAGATCAATCCCGTTCCAGAAAGGCATGTGGCCGAAAACATTGGATACGCCGAGCAGAACCATGATCAAAGCGGCCAGAAATACTGAACCAATGATCAGGAATACCACCCCGATGGTTCCGATGATGAATTTGATAATGGCCACCATCACCAGGCCAACGGCACGCATGATGTTTTCAAAGGCTGTCCGGGTTCTTTCGGCTGCCGAGGAATTCTGCAATCCGTCAAGGCTTGATTTGACCTTGTCATATTCGGCATTTACCGATTCCTTGATGGTGGTAAGATTTACGGGCATTCCTTTCATCTGCAGCTTTTCAGCGGTCGAACGCGCCCTGGGCACAACAATCCAAAGAATGATGTAAATGATGGCACCCAGTCCCTTGAGGAACACCAGCGCTATGAAAGCAAGCCGGATCCAGAGGGGATCAATATCAAAAAATTCTCCCAGTCCCGAGCAGACACCACCGATGTACCCGTTTTCATTGTCGCGGTAAAACCGGCGATAATCCCTTCGGTCGCTGTAACCCTCATCATGCCGGCCGGAAGAAGGCTCATCATAAATAAAATCTTCCACCTTCCCCAATGTGGCGATGATCTCGTTCACATCATCGAGTGATACTGCCTCTTTGCTGGGTGTGATCTTCTTTTCGAGCAATTCGGCAATCCTTTGTTCAATATCCTCGATGATTTCTTTGCCGGATTCTCCTTCTTTCGCAAAGTGGGACTTGAGGGATTCAAGATAATGGCTGAGCTTGCGGTATCCGTCTTCATCCATATAAAAATGACGGCCGCCTATTTGAATTTGTAAAGTTTTTTTCATTGTTTTTGGTTTTGTCAGATTTTGGTCGTTACGGAATCAACTGCTTCAATAAGCTTTTTCCATGAGGTTTCCAGTTCCTTCAGAACTTCCCTTCCCTTGTCGGTCAGCGCATAGTATTTTCTGGGCGGACCCTGTGTAGACTCCTCCCAGCGGTAACTCAGCAACCCGGCGTTTTTCTGCCGGGTCAGCAATGGGTACAGGGTACCTTCCACGACAATCAGTTCCGATTCCTTAAGTTTGTTCAGAAGATCGGTGGCATAAGCGTCACCTTTCGAGAGGACAGACAGAATGCAGAACTCCAGTACACCCTTTCTCATTTGGGCTTTAGCATTTTCGAGGTCCATGATATTTGTTTTTTTCGTTTATCAAATTTTTCCTTATTTCTTATCCCGGCGGAAACTTTTTTTCACGCTTTCGAATTCATCCTGCACAAATTTGCCGATGTTGGAAGCATTCACGGTATCGCCACGCATTTCAAGCTTCTGGGCAGTAGTTTTGGCTTCGGGTACAACGATCCACAGAATGATGTAAATCAGAAATCCGATGCCAAAGGCTATTAAAAGCACAACCAGCAAAACCCTAATAATCACGGGATCGATGTTAAGATAAGCGCCGATTCCGCCGCAGACACCACCTATGATCCGGTTGTCGGGATCACGGTAAAACCTGCGGGGGCCTGTCCTTCTCTCATAGTTGGCATAAGAAGGTCCCTGTTCTGTTTTTTCCTTTTCACCGCCGATTTCCTGAGGATCTCCCATGATCCGGGTAACTTCTTCCACGTCATTCAGGGTAAGTACTTGCTTGCCGGCAACCAGACGTTCGGCAAACAATTCAGAGAGTCGCATTTCAATATCATTAATGATATCTTCCCTTTCTTTCTGATCGGAAAAGTAGCCTTCAATGCGATCGAGGTATTCTTTCAACCTGCTGTAAGCATCTTCATCAATTATGTAAACCTTATTGCCAAGGTTTACGGAAAACGTTTTTTTCATTTTTACGAGTGTTTAGGGTATATAAACTAATATATTCTTAAATAATAAACAGTTATCCATATTGGGACTGGCCTGGATATCCGTCGTTTCCAGATAAACAGAACCACCGGCGCTGATTCCATAGGAAACCGGCATGGCAGACACCGTATTCTCTTTCAGCAGAGAATCATCTTTCTCCGATGAGCTATCTGCCACTCCGAAGAGTAACAATCCTGCTATCATCAAAGGCACCGTTATCAACAAAAACCATTTCATACAGAACTTTTTTATTTTCATTACTAGGTTATAAAAGCATAAATCCTATACAAAGATATATAAAAAAAATAGATATATGCAATACATAGTAGTAAAAAATAAAAAAAATAGATAAACAGGGTGTTAGCGACGGTAAAAAGTAAAAAGTGAACGGTAAAAAGTAAACAGTAAAAAGTAAACAGTAAAAAGTAAACAGTAAAAAGTAAACGGTTAAAAGGAACAGACAAATGGTAATTTTTAAATTCACTACTTTTAAGGCTTGTTAAAGGAGAAAAAATATGCGTGCCGTCATACAACGTGTAACTGAAGCATCGGTCATTATCAATGCAGTCGAAAAATCCTCCATCGGATCAGGTCTGCTGGTTTTAATAGGAATCGAAGACTCCGACGGGTTGGATGATGTACTCTGGTTATCGGGAAAAATTACCAAAATGCGTATTTTTGGTGATGAAAACGGACTGATGAACCTCTCCCTGCAGGAAGTCAACGGGGAGATTATGGTTGTAAGCCAGTTTACCCTGCATGCCAGCACAAAAAAAGGCAACCGGCCTTCATTTATCAAAGCCGCAAGACCGGAAATCGCCATACCCCTTTACAAAGCTTTCCTCGTGCATTTATCCAAGGAGACCGGAAAAGCTGTTCGGTCAGGTGAGTTTGGAGCATACATGGAGGTACGTCTTATCAATGACGGCCCTGTAACCATTATTATGGATAGTAAAAACAAGGAATAATGTCTCTGAAAGAAACACAAGAAAAAGTTGATCTGTGGATCAGGAAATACGGCGTCAGGTATTTCAGTGAACTCACCAACCTGGCTTTGCTGATGGAGGAAACCGGGGAACTTGCCCGGATCATCGCCAGGAAATATGGCGAGCAAACTGCCAAACCTGCAGAGGAAGAAATAAATCTTGGGGATGAAATGGCTGATGTTCTTTTTGTTCTGATATGTCTCGCGAATCAGACCGGTGTAGATTTAGAAGCAGCTTTTGAGAAGAATCTATTGAAAAAGACCAACCGGGATCATAAACGGCATTTGGAAAATCCAAAACTGGAATCAAAGCAGCAGTTGCCGTGATTGATAATCTGCAATCTGAAATCTGCAATCTGAAATCTTCAATCTTTAATTATCTTTGCACTCAATTTCAGATTGTGAGTGATGTCCACATTCTATTACCATCCCCAGATACAGGACTCCGTGAATGTCTCCCGGCAGGATACAGTTCGCTCACAGGGAATTGAACGGGAATATGAGCCTGCTGCCGTAGAATATGCTTCACCGGATCTTCTTCTCGAAAGCGCATTGCAGGAACTCCGGCAGCAGGTAGCTGCCATACCCGTAACCCCGAAGTTGGAGACAGGCACACCGGTTCGTTTCGTGGCACCGGTTGTGGATATTAAGGGTTGGAATTCAAACCGCAATTTTTTTACAGAAAACGGATTGACCGGTATTGTTACCAAAAGCAGGCCGGCAAATGGGGCAGAACTGGCTACTGTCCGTGCAGGTTCTGTGAAACCGGAAAACATCACGCCGCAATCGAGATTCATGTATACCCACGACTGGTTTCTCGGGATCTTTCTTTTGGTTGCTGTTTTTTTTATCTGGATCAGGATCTTTTACAGCAAGTTCTTTGCTACCCTGGCCAATGCGCTAGTCAGCTTTCAGGGCTCAGCCAAACTTTTCAGGGAAAGGAACGTCCTCGTGCACCGGGTTTCCATCGTGCTTGACGCGGTATATATTCTGGTAATGTCTCTGTTTCTTTTTGAATTTACCGTGCATTTCAAAATTGCCAAAGCAGAGATAAGTGCATTCAACCTGTTTCTGATTTTCCTGAATGCCATCATCTTTTATTCCCTTTTACGACGGGTTATCCTGAAAATGACAGGTTTTCTGTTTTTAAACCAGCAGGTATTTTCGGAATATCTGCACAATACTTTTGTAATAAACAAAGGATTGGGGATTGCCTTGTTTCCGGTTGTCATCATGGCACAGTATTTTCCCTACCCATTGATTTCCTTTATTTTAATTCTCGGGATGATCATTTACCTGGCTTCATTTATATACAAGAGTTTCAGGGGATATCAAATAATAATACGGAAAGATATATTATTATTCTATTTGATTTTGTACCTTTGTACGCTTGAAATTTTACCCCTTCTTCTTGGGTATAAATTTGTTACATCATTGATTTAGAGTAATTAACAAAGACGAGATGCCCGTATGAAGATTAAGAGAATACTCGTTTCTCAGCCCCGGCCGGATTCTGAAAAATCTCCTTATTTCGAATTAGCTGAAAAAAATAACGTAAAGATCGACTTCAGGCCGTTCAGTCATGTTGAGGGAGTCACATGCAAGGATTTCAGAAAGCAGCGGATAGACTTGCTCGCTCATTCGGCAGTAATATTCAACAGCAAGACGGCCATTGATCACTTTTTCCGGATGTGCGGCGAACTCAGGATCATAGTTCCTGATATCATGAAGTACTTCTGCATTTCGGAATCGGTTGCCTTTTATCTTCAGAAGTACATTATATACAGGAAGCGCAAGATATTCTTCGGTGCGGGGACTATCAATGATCTTGTTGAGATCGTGAATCGCCATGGTGAAGAAAAATACCTCCTTCCTTTCTCCGATCTTCCGCATGAGGAGCTGACCGAGCTGCTCGATAAGCACGAAATCCGTTATGAAAGGGCCATTCTTTACCACAATGTCAGCTGTGACCTGTCGGATTTTTCGGTGATCAACTACGATCTGCTTGTTTTCTTCAGTCCTTCCGGCATCAAGTCGCTCATCAAAAACTTCCCGGAATTCCAGCAAAACGAAATCAAAATCGGATCCTTCGGCACAGCCACCGCCAAAGCAGTTATTGATGCAGGCCTCAGACTTGATTTGCAGGCTCCGCGGCCTGAAGCGCCATCCATGATCATGGCCCTCGACATGTTCATCCGGGAGCAGAACAAAAACTGCCGGAAATAGACTGCTGGCCGCATTGATTTAAATCATCCTGAAATTTGCCTCCCCGCCTGTAACAACAGGCCCTGAACTTACGTACAATACAGGCAAATCTCAATTTCATGAATTCGTCGGTCACGGACAAGTTAGGTAAATTATGCAAGCGTTGTTATAAGAACCAGGCGGTTGACAGTATATGTCCGGCTTGCAAGAATGAGCTGATAGGCCTCTACGACAATAAGCTCACCTGGAGAACCGCCTATGAGGTGGAAAAGGCAAGCAAAAGTGCCATGCGTTATACCCGCGATGAAGCGGAGGAAGAATTGTATTAAGTTATTTTAACGCTTTTCCCTTTTGCGCGTCAAGTAATGTGACAGAATTGGATTAATTTTACCCTTCCAAAATAATTCAACAATTAAAAATGAAGGCAAGGCTGAAATTGAAGAAGGTCAGGCTTATACTTGTTCTGACTGCGGTGTTTACCGTGTCTTTCGGATTTGTGGCGCTGAAGGACAGGGAATTTGACATCATTAAGAATTTGGAAATTTTCTATTCCCTGTTCAATGAGCTCAACCGGTTTTACGTAGATGAAACCAAACCGGACGATCTTATTGAAACGGCCATTGACGGAATGCTGAATTCCCTGGATCCGTATACGACCTTTTTTCCGGAAGAAGATATTGCCGATCTTACCTTCATGACTACCAATGAATATGGCGGAATCGGAGCCCTCATCCGCAAAGGAGGTCAATATGCCATGGTACAGGAACCCTATGAGAATTTCCCGGCTCATCTGGCCGGTTTAAAGGCTGGGGATACCCTGGTTACAATCAACGGCATTTCCACCAAGGGCAAAGAAATCAGCGCAGTCAGCGAACTTCTGAAGGGAACTCCCAACACGACGCTCACCCTTCAGATTAAAAGGATAGGCACACAAGGGATCGTGGAAAGGTCCCTTACACGAAAGAAAATTTCAATCGCCAATGTGCCTTATTATGGATTTGTTGCTGATAGGATCGGTTATATACGGTTACAGAATTTTACGAAAGATGCAGGCCTGGAGGCACGGGAAGCGCTTGTTAAACTCAAGGAATCAGGGGCCAAATCGGTTATCCTTGACCTGAGGGGAAATCCGGGCGGACTTTTGATGGAATCCGTAAATGTTTCCAACCTCTTTGTAGCCAGAAACCAGGAAATTGTCAGTACCCGGGGCAAGGTAAAACAATGGGACAACGTATACAAAACAACAAATGAACCCATTGACATCAACATTCCCCTTGTGGTGCTCGTGAACAGGGGATCGGCATCTGCCTCTGAGATTGTCGCGGGCGCTCTGCAGGATATTGACAGAGCCGTTGTCATCGGTCAGCGTACTTATGGAAAGGGACTTGTGCAGACTACCAGGCCTTTGAGTTATAATTCCCAGCTGAAAGTTACTACCGCCAAGTACTATATCCCCAGCGGACGCTGCATACAGGCTGTAGACTACTCTAACCGCAACGAAGACGGTAGCGTAGGATTTATACCGGATTCCCTCATCCGGGAATTTTCCACCCTAAATGGCCGCAAAGTTTTTGACGGCGGCGGTGTGGCCCCCGATATTGCATTGGATCCCGTTTTACTGAGCAACATCACGGTGAGCCTTTTTACAAAAAATCTGATCTTTGATTATGCCACTTTATATGCTTCCAGGCATGAAACTTCTCCCGGCGTAGAAGGGTTGCAAATTTCCGCGCAGGAATACAACAATTTCCTTAACTTCCTGAAAGGCAAGAGTTATGACTATTCCACCGAAAGCGATGATCAACTCAATGAACTGATCAAGGTGGCCAAACGCGAGAAATACTTTACGGAAGCACAGGGTGAATTTGAAGCACTCCGGAAAAAGCTTGCCCATGATAAAGAGAAAGACCTGCAGAATTTCAGCAAGGAAATTAAAAGCTTGCTGTATGAAGAAATCGCCAGCCGGTATTTCTATCAGAAAGGGCGTATCCAGGCATCACTTCAGGACGATCCGGAACTGAGCAAAGCCATTGAGGTATTGAATAATCCCCAACTGTATGCTTCAGTACTGCAGAAATCATTCGGTTCAGCCAATGTAAAAACGGGCATGAGCAGAAGCAACTAAGAGCCAGTGGAATGAATTTGAATGTAAGCTGCAATTAAAGCGTCATAAGCTTCAGCTAATGAATTCATTATAGAATTAGCAACAGAAAAGGCTAAAGAACCAATCTTTCGGATTCCAAGGATTTTCGGGGAAGTACCGGTTAAAAAGACCGCATCCATTTCACGGAGCTGGGTGGTGGAGACAGATTTTTCAAATAATTTGTAATCTAGCTTATTGCATAGTGCAATCACTTTATCGCGGGTGATTCCCTTCAGCACCTGGTCACCGGGAGGCGTTATTACCTTTTCCCCCTGAATAAAAAACACATTGGACCTGCTGCCTTCAGTAATACTGTTGTTCTTTACAAGCAAAACTTCATACAGATTTTTCGTAAGGAGGATATGATTTATCTTTTCCCGGATTTCCGGAACCAGCCTTTTCACGTTTGGATTTGACCGTGATGCCCTGAAAAGGGTCGTGTCAACACCGTCAGCATACATGGTGGGAACGGGATAAGCATGTGGGATGAAATATGCATATAGCGCTGGTGAATCAGGCGCCGTAAAATGCAAAACAAGTTTAATATTGCCCTGGTGGAGGCTGTTTGTGTAAATCAGGTTCCACAGCAGGCCGCGAAACCGGGAAAGATCGACAGTATAACTGAAACCTGATAAATGTACCGATTCCTGAAGTCTCTGCAAATGATCCTCCAGGAAAAGGCAGCAGCTGTCCTGAACCCGCAATACCTCATAAAGCGATATCCCTTTGTTGAACAGAGCAGGATCCAATAACGCAATATCCTTTAATGCAGTGTTTTCCGAATAATAATGCCCGGTATGTTCAGCCATTCACGAAAAATTGAAGTAATTATTGAGGTAAAAAGACATAAGTCATTGTCCCCAATTGCTTTGAAGGTGCTTTGGTATCGGAATTGAATCGGGCTGTGGTGGCTGACCGGAAGGCTTCTTCCCGAAGACATTCATCCGGGGTCGATTTGTTCTCGGCAATAAGGGCGGAAATAACCTGACCGGTCTGGTTGATTACAATATCGAGGATCACTGTCCCACCACCCTGGCACTTGTAAGTCGGAATATACACATAACTGTGCCAGCGGCCTTCCAGGAAGTAGGAAACCGTAGTATTATCCTTCCGCAGGATGTTCGGAACTTCATGATCCATCTCCGATGCATCGTTTTGGCGGGTTTCTTCAGCAATAGCGTTTTCATCTGCTTCGGCAGCCTGCTGTTCGAGAGATGCCCCTCCGGATTTCAGCGTGGATATGCCAAGTTCCTGCAGAACCTGCTGTTCATATTTCTCGGTGCTGATCTCATCTTCCATTTTTTGGGCCACATTGGAAGCAATGGAATGCAAGGTCTGCCTGTCAAGTGTAGGCATGGCGTCGCCGTAACCCAGATCCGATAACTTGGCCTCCGTAGTCTTCTCCTCTTCCAGGAGCTTGATTTCTTCGTTGAATTCGATCAGCACCTCTTCTTTTTGCATCTTGTTGACTTCCCCGAGTTTGAACCACAGAAAGGCAATGATGACCATCAGGTGAAGACTGATCGCACCCAGTATGGCATTTACATTATTGTTAAAGAAGTTTCTCAAATTCCTTCTGATCTATTCGTGACAAAAATAATAAAATGCATATTATAAAGGTCAGAATATCTGTCCGGATGCATCAAATCTTTATTTTTGGATATTAATAACGCAAAAGGATGAGGGGGTCGTATTTCCTTGCCGGTTTATTTATCGCTGTCCTTCATACAGGTTGCCTGTGGGGGCAGTTCTATTCAACAGGAGAAGCCCCTGCATCCGTTCGTTGGAACAAAATCAGCACGCCTCACTTCACCATTGTCTTTCCTTCAGAGATTGCCGGAGAAGCAGGTAAACTGGCACAAAAACTGGAACAATACAAAAAACTGACAGAAGAAGATCTTCTCCATACCGTAAAAAAATTTCCTGTCCTGCTGCACAATACCTCGATCCTTTCCAATGGATATGTTACCCTGGCTCCGAAAAGGATGGAGCTTGTGTCGGTTCCGCCACAGGATGCCTATGCACAGGATTGGATCACCCAGCTTGCCCTTCACGAATACCGCCATGTTGTTCAACTCAGCAAAATGAACCAGGGATTTACCCATGCCCTTTCCTGGTTGACGGGAGAAATTGCTGCTGGCGGAATCTCTTCCCAGATACCATCCTGGTTTTACGAAGGCGACGCCGTATACAATGAAACCAGGCTTTCACCCACCGGAAGAGGCAGGATCGCGGGATTTGAAATGCCGCTCAGAACCATACTTCTTGAGAATCCCAGGCCGTACTCCTATGATAAGGCAGTTTTCGGATCTTACAAGGACTATGTTCCGGACCATTACCGGATTGGTTACCAGATTGTGAATTATGCCCGTTCCTGTTACGGACCGGAAATATGGGAAAAAGCAATCAATTACACGGCAAGAAATCCTTTTTATGTCTGGCCACTGGCATTTTACCTGAAAAAGAATTACGGATTCTATAAAAGCGGGCTTTACAATAAGACATTGGATTCTCTTAAAATACAATATAACAAACAAGAAGATTCAGTTAATTATATTAATTATGTAAGCAAAAATAGTCACGAGCCGCGGGTGTTTACGAATTACATCCTTCCGAAGGATCTGGGTAACGGAAAAACAGTGGTGATCAGAACCGGTAAGGACGATTCCGGCAGCTTTGTTGTATTGGATGCGGCAGGCAGGGAAAACAGAATTCTCAGGACTGGTTATACCATGGATCTGGATTTTGACGTACATGGAAGCCTGCTTGTATGGGATGAGATAAATTCAGATATCCGTTGGGAGAGAAGGGATTATTCTGTTCTTTCCACTTTTGACCTGGGAACCGGAAAGCTGAATAAACTGACATCCCGGACCAGGTATTTCAGTCCGGATTTCTCCCCGAAGGGCGATAGAATCGCCGTGGCGGAAACCGATCTGAAAAACCGGAACTTCATCACCCTTCTGGATGCGTCCACAGGGGAAAAGTTAATGCAAGTACCCACACCAGACAATAAAGTGATCCAGTTCCCGGAATGGATCGGCGATTCGGTCCTGGTTGCAATTACGGTTTCTGACGAAGGGAAACAGCTGGAATATCTTGATTTGCATGGCTATACGTGGAAAGTCCTCCTGCATCATACCTTTGTGGACATTTCAGAGCCAGTTAACTACAAGAAATACATATTATTCCGCGGCTCATTTAACGGAATTGAAAACATTTATGCGATCCACCGGAGCACCGATCCGATGCTTTACCAGGTTACCTTCTCCCGTTTTGGGGCCTATCACCCTTCGGTGAGCGCAGATTCCTCCATGCTTTTGTTTTCCGATTACAATAAACAGGGTTTCAGGGTTACGTCCATTCCCCTTGACACATCAACCTGGCAGGTTGTACCGGATTATTTCAACAGAGCGGATCATGCTACACAGCAGGAAAAGTCCGTCATTTCCGGATTTGCTGAAAAATCGGAACAGGCTACCTATCCAATCGAACCGTATCGTAAATTCGGCCGGTTGTTCAATTTTCATTCATGGTTGCCTTTTTTTGCCAACCTGGAAGATTATACCGAGGCCATCCGGTCGATTCCTGTTAATTTAGGTGTTATGGTATTCTCCCAGAATTTATTAAGTACTTCCATTTCAAGTATTGGTTACCGGTACTATGATGGCTATCACGAATTCACACCACGGCTGACCTGGCGTGGCTGGTACCCTGTATTTGAGTTGTCAGGTCAGTTCAACGGCCCTGTCGATAAAATCAAGCTCAAAAGTTATGTTCCTTTGGTATTCAACCGGGGAAAATATATCTCCGGAATACAACCGCTTGTAGAATATGAATACGCAGGGATCGGTTATATGGACGGGGATGAACGAAAAACCGGCATACAATATTTACATTATAAACTATATCTGAGTCATTACCTGCGGCTTTCACAACGTGATCTGTATCCGAGGTTCGGGCAGTATTTGGCAGCCGGTTATACGCAAACACCGGCCGATGATGAAGTATTTGGCAGTCTCGGTTATTGGCAGGCCGGAATCTTCCTTCCCGGCATTGCGCTTCACCATCACTTTTATGTGCAGGCAGGAATGCAAAGACAACAGCCGGAAATGTATTACCTTCCGGTGAACCGGATATCATTTCCCAGAGGTTATGAATCTTATGTCTCAAGACAAATGAACAGTTTATTCCTGAATTATGCATTCCCGGTGGCTTATCCTGATTTTTCAGCAGGGCCCTTGTTGTACCTGAAGCGTTTAAGGGTTAATCTTTTCCATGACTGGAGTTATGGCAAGGACATCCGGGAAATTCATGGCGGTGAAGTTGTAAGTTACACTGGAGATTACAGATCATATGGTGCAGAAATACAGGTAGATATGCACATTATGCGAATTATATTCCCCATTAGCGCAGGTGTGCGGTTGGGTTATCTGCCCGGACGGGATAAATTCTTTTCCGAGCTGATGTTCAGCATGGATACCGGCGTGTTTTAATTCTAACTGCCACCCCCGCCGGTGGCGGAGCCTTCGTCGCTTCGCTTCCTAGGTGCTACTGCCGCTGCTACTGCTACTGCCAATTATCCCCCCCAGTCTCTCCAGGCACCTGATCATTTGCCGCTCGATTTCTTCAAAGCCAATATCTTTCCTGTCGCTCACATATATCAAAGCCATGTGGATGCACCCGGGAAGTATCACAAGCCTATCGGTCAGCATGTGTTTATGCAGGCGGTAAGCCTCCCGCATGAGCCGGCGAATCCTGTTTCGGTCAACAGCACGTTTAAATTTCTTTTTTGAAACGGTCATCAGCACTTTCACCGGTACATCGGTATGGGACGCCTGTGTGAGATAGAATACCTTAAAAGAAGGAAGGTTGAAGGACAGGCCTTCATTAAACAGGTTGTCAATTTGCTTTCTGTGTGACAACCGTTCGGCTTTGCGGAATGTGAACAAACGGTTCATTTTTTAAGGACGATCCGGATCACGGACCCCTTGTTCATTTCAGACTGGTGGACAAAAATCTTGCCGTCGTGGTATTCTTCAACGATCCGTTTGGCAAGTGATAGTCCCAATCCCCAGCCTTTCTTCTTGGTGGTGAATCCCGGCCTGAATATTGCCAGGAACATCGATTTGGGGATCCCCTTGCCCGTATCGCGGATATCGACATAAATAACCTGGGTGAAGTCGGAAACGGCAATTTCGATCTCTCCTTCACCGTGCAGCGCATCAATGGCATTTTTGCAGAGGTTCTCAATGACCCATTCGAAGAGGGCTGTATTAAGCGGCACTGTTATATCGCCCGATGGCATTCGCAGGGAAAATTTTATCTTATTGGAGGTTCTTGCCTTGATATAGTTGACCGCGGTATCAATTACAGCAATGATATTTTCCTTCAGGAGAACCGGCTTTGATCCTATTTTGGAGAACCGTTCAGTGATCTTTTCCAGTCTCTTGATGTCTTTTTCCAACTCAACCAGCATTTCCTTATCCCCATTGCGGATTTTCATCATTTCAAGCCAGGCCATCAGCGAGGAGATAGGTGTACCCAGCTGATGTGCGGTTTCCTTCGACATGCCAACCCAAACCTGGTTTTGTTCAAACTTCCTGGAGGTCCGGAAGGCAAAATAGGCCACCAGGATGAAGAGCAATACAACGCCCAGCTGTACGTAGGGATAGTAAATCAGCTGCATTAAAAGCTTTGATTTGCTGTAATACAGGTATTGTTTTTCGGAAGGAGACAAGGGGATGATAATGGGATTGGCATGCTCTTTCATTTTATTCAGCATGCGGGTCACATAGCGGGGTTTTTCCATCCGCACAGAATCGAGATTTCGGGTGAACAGAATAATATTCAGGGTATCCGTTACAATCACAGGGATATTCACATTGTTCTCAATGATGCCGGCATAAAAATCCAGGTTGGTGTTTTCACCTGAGTTGACAATCTGGGTCCATGCTTCAGCCAGCATTTCAGCCTTCTTTTGCTCCTCAAGCGACATTTTTTCAACCAGTTGATTGGTATACATCAGGGAAGCAATGCCAATGATCACAGCAGTGATGAAAAGAAAAAACTGCCAGCGTTGTTTGTGTTTGTATATATTCAAATCAGCCTGATTGTTTAAAATGCGTTCATCCGGTCATTCATTATCTTCGTTGTCCTCCCATTCAATGACAAAATCTGAATCATTGCTGTTAATGGTCGGTTTGCCTGTTTCCACCTCCTTTTTCTCTTCTTCCCACTCGATTTTAAAGTTGCTGGGTGCGAGTTTGTTTTCAGGGGTGACAACCTCCTCATGCGTGTTTTTCCGGGTGAGGTCGAAAGCGCGTCTCCGGTCAAGGCGCACATCAAAATCGTTGGGGGTACCGGCAATGATCAATGGAATAGTAGCCTTTTCAGAAGTATCTTCTACCAGGAACTCATCAATTTCCTTCTTCTTTTTCCGGGCTTTGTTTAACAGTACTTCCGACAGCAAAACCCGCATCCTGTAATCAAATTCATTGTTAAAGGAATGTTGTCCGGCCACAGATATGTTAAAGGCAGTCGAGTGTATTGCCATTTCAGGCATAGTGACCATCCGATCGGTGATGAATATCACATTTTTCAGGGTTTTAAACCGGATATGCCGGAGTTCCTCTACATCAATATACTTTGAAAGCCTGAGCATGGGTTCAAACTGAACCAGTTCTCCGTTTGCAATGGTCACATCGGCTTGCGCCTTCAAATTTCCGGGCATGAACCGGAGCGAAGAATCCCATTGCGCAACAAAACTAACGGAACCACTCAGCAAACCACGTATATTTTTATCTACAATAAAATGCTGAGTGAAATTATTAAAGGCGGTGAAAAGTTGCTGTATATTAATTTTATAGGGGGTAGAATTGCAAGTGATGGTTAACATTTTATTGGCACCGGCAGTTATCAAAGCATTGCCGGTTATGGATCCGTCGGGGAACTTCAGGTTGAAATCATGGATATAAACGGAATCCCTTATCGCGGAAAGATGAAGTACAACATCGGATGCATTGAATTTCCCGGCTGTAAAATTTTCAGCTTTCACATGGGCTTTCATTTGCATATTCGATGGAAACACGGCCAGAGTTTTGGCAGTGCCGTGCGTTTTCTTTTTTGGAATACTGATAAAAAGCTTATCTATGTTGAAGTTATCGGTAATGATCTCAAGATTAGATTTAAGCTGTGCCTGTTTCAGCAGATACCCTTTCAACTGCTCTATGGAGCCATTCACCAGAAAATTGGTTTCATTTACATAAAATTTCAGGCTGTCGAGGACCAGGATGTCATCCCAGGATGCCTTCCCGGTGACCCTCTGAATATCGAGGGGGTTGTTTTTGAGTTTTAGAGAGACCTTATCAAAGACGAAGGTTCCCTTTTCAAGGAATCGGAGCGGTGAAGCAGCGGAGTCCGGTCCATGTTTCAAACTACCCGAGAGTATAAGATCCGAGCTGATCAATCCCTGCATGTTTACAATGGTGTCAATACCGGCAAAGTCATCTACAGCTTCGAGATCAAGTATAGAATGAATTTCGGTACGAAAAAGAAGGGTGTTCAGATTGCGGAGCGTGAAATTTCCTCCTACGGTTCCTTTGCCCAGATCAGAGGTAAACTCATCCACATAAAGCTCAAAATTTTCAGCCCTTGTGCCGGTTACCGATCCCTTCAGGTTGATATGGCTGATCTGGGTATTGTTGTCCGTATTCCGTGCCGTGCAATTTTCCAGTTCAAAAGCTGACCGGATCATGAGATTGCTGGTATGGGTGAGTGAGCCTTTCACAACTGCCGAGAGTTTACCGTTCCCTGTAAAACTGAGGCTGGCCGGTATGGCATTCTCTGCGGCAGGGAAAAGGGACATGAGTTCTTCAAGGCCAAATTTGGGCATATCCAGGGTAAGATCAATGGTATTTTCCCTGCCGTATTTAAACTCACCGGATATGCTGGCAACAGCCTTATTCAGGTGTACCTTGCCCTGGCTGATCCTAAATCGGTTGCCGCCGTATGCCATTTTAAGAACCAGATGGAGGGAAGCATTTTTGATCAGCCGGTTGCCCTTTACAGTCAGGCTATCCAGCGAAAGCGTCCCCCGGGTTTCTCCCGACAGGATATGTCCCGAGTAAGTGCCTTTAAAAGTCGATCTGCGCGAGTAAGCAGCAAGGTCCAGCTGCTCCCTGAGCGAGATTACACGGATCTCCGTATTATTCAGCACGATACTTTTAAGGTTGACGGTATAGGATTCACCGGATTGTTTTTCACTGGTTTTCCAGATCTTCAGGTTGTGTTGTTTGTCTTTATCCAGCAAAATATTCAGACGGCCCTGTGAAACCTCAACTTTTTTGAGTTCGTACTTTTTGACAAGCAACTTGAGCAAATCAAACTGGAAGGATACGGATTTTGCCTGCAGCAGCGTATCGGCAAAAGTTCCCCGGAAATCACGTACATTGAATTCTTCCCCTGACAGAAGAACGGGATTGGAGATCTCAACCGTGGCATTTGGGAATCTTTTCAAAACCCTGAACCTGATATCCTTCATGGAAAGTTCCGTCAGAAGGTGTTCATCCAGGTACCTTTGCATATAGCGGACGATCGCCTTTTCATAGAAAAGGGAAAGAAATGAGGAGGTAACCACAACCAGCAAAAAGGCTGCAAGCAAAGACCAGGCAAAAATCCGGAATGGTTTACTGAATCGCATGGTTTCTTATCAAACAAATCGGACTTTCATACATTTCATGCACGTTTTGTCAGGTGACCCTGCAAAGATAACTCATTCCCGGGATGATTATTGCTGAGGCCCGCTCTGAATCGCGGAAGAAATTTTATACTGTCCCTTAATCCTTTCCTGGGTGAGGAAATGATTGATGATGGCAAGTAACTGATTGCTATTTATTGGTTTTGGGATATATTCATCAAATCCGGCCTGCTGCATTTTTTCTTTGTCACCGGCCATGGCAAATGCAGTCTGCGCTATTACCGGGATCCTGAAATTCATTTCCTTGATCAGTCGTGTGGCTTCCAGACCATCCATAACCGGCATCTGGACATCCATGATCACCAGATCGACGTGTATATTTGAACCCACGGTCTCCACCGCTTTCTTTCCGTTGGGAGCATGGATTATTTCAATGCGGGTTTTACCCAAAAGTTCACGCAGGAATTTAAAACTGTTCAGATCATCCTCGGCAATCAGAATCGTTTTCCCGAACCAGTTATAGGAAGTCTCATACTGGTAATTTTCCTCCCGGCCGGCCGGCAATACGGTAGGTTTCAGGTAAGGAAGCGTAAAAAGGAACGTGGTACCCCTGCCTACGACTGAATCAACCCACATTTCCCCGCCGAGCAGCTGAACCAGGTTCTTGGAAATGGCCAGGCCCAAACCTGTACCAACAATGTTCTTTTCTTCCGATTGTCGCGCGCGTTTGAATCTTTCAAAGATAAGATCCAGCTCCTCACGTTTTAATCCAACCCCTGTGTCCTTCACAAAAAACTCAAGGATGGAGTCATCTTTCACTGAAAAGCCAAATTCCACGGATCCCTTTTCAGTGAATTTGATGGCGTTGTTGATCAGGTTCACCAGTATTTGCCTCAGCCTGAAAGGATCAGTGCGGAGGAACACCTCATGGCAATTTGGATCGGGCGTGAAGACCAGTTCGAGATGCTTTTTATTGAACCGTTTGCGAGTCTCTCTGGATGTATTCAGCAATTCCTCACCCAGGGCCAGTAAATCACTGTCTTTCTTAACGATTTTCAGCTCGCCGGCTTCGATCTTGGCAATATCTATGATGTCATCCACCAGGTTAAGCAGCAATTCACTGCTGGTGCGTATGTACTGCGTGAAGTCCTTTTTCTGGTTATCCGGAATTTGTTCAGATGCCAGCAGATTGGAAAACCCGATGATGGAATTCATGGGTGTCCGGATCTCATGCGACATGTTGGCCAGAAATGAGGATTTCAGCTCATCAGAAGTTCTGGCTTTGCTGGTTTCCTGCTGAAGCGTCTTAATGTAGTCGATCCTGTCGGTGATGTCAACTATGATACCCCGTCTTCCGGCAATTTGCCCGTCACGGATGATGTTGTCGGTATAAACAGAGGCCGGGAACTTCGATCCGTTCTTACGGATGGCAATATAATTGGAATTCTCGATCTTTCGCTGTCCCAGAATATCATCCTGATTGGTTTCAGATATCAGGGTTTCAATCAGATTCAGCCCATCTCCGAGCTCACCGGCGCTGTAACCGAAAGCACTGAACCAGGCTTTGTTTACATAGGTGTAATTGCCAAAGGAGTCGGTTTCAAATACACTCTGCGGTAACATGTCAGCCAGTTCCCTGTATCTTTGCTGATTATCCTCGGCATTCTGAAGCGCCTTGTCACGTTGCCTTTCCCAAATTTTTAACTGGGAAAGAAGATTGCGGAACTCACGGTATATTTGTTTGATTTCCCGGGCCGAATTGCGCAGATCAATGGATTGACCGGCGTCGAGATGGTTTTTAGCCAGGACAGAAATGTAATTGGTAAGGGCTTCCAGGTGCCATACTACATGTTTGGAAGATATATAGCTGAAAAACAGGGCCATGGAAAATATCAGCAGGAGAGCCAGAATATAATAGGTGTTAAGCCTGCTCATCAGCGCTTTTTGCCTGACGACCGAAGCGGCGGAAATATCAGTGAATAACGATTCGATCTCCTCGCCAGCCTGATTGAGGGATGCCTTGAGCGCAAGGTTTTTCCGGATGCCGGCCTGTTCGTCGAGTTCCACAAGCCGCATAAATGCCCCTGCGTAACTGTTGATAAGATCACTGGTTTTCTCTCTGGCATTGTCTGACAGATGTTCATTGCCGCCAAGAGTCACATAAAGCTGGGTTAAAAGCCGGCTGAATGAACTCACCGAGGAGGTATCGCTGCTATAAAAGTAATCATTTTCGATTTTCCTGAGCCGGTAGATATCCCGACTTGTCAATCCGGGAGCGCTTTCCAGCAATTCCCTGTAATCCGATAATTCGCCTTCAAGCCCGAAATTCCGGTATCCCCGTTTATACACCAGGTAGGTCAGGCTGTCGATCAGGTAGTTGTATTGTTGTAACTGAACAGTCAGCCGGTCGAGCTGCCCGGTAATTTCAAATGACGGGAATTGTTTGGATTCCCGTATGGCCTTCAGGTCAGATTGTATTTTCTCACTGATCCGGAGATGATAACTCAGATAAGGACTCTGTCCTTTAAAGAAAAAATCGATATTGTCAGGTTGCGAGGTAAGAAAATTATTAACTGACTTGGCGTCTTTGAGGAAATCAACATAGAGGGAATTAATATTCTGAGAAACCCTGGCAATTCCTTTTTCACGTGAATGATAAACCAGGTTGGCAGGGATCATTAAACCAGCAATAAGAAGGATAAACGCTATGAACCAGGCCAATAGCCTGTATCTTAGAGAATTAAGCATGCAACTGGTTGGGTTTCATAATCTACCCAAAGTACTCAATATTCATGAATGCGATTTCACGAAATCAAAAAAGTTATTGACATTCGGAAGAAACGGGGGGTGAGTTATTAAGAAGATAACAGATTACAGATTAAAGATTGCAGAAAGAAGATGGGAAGGATGTAGAGACGCAAGATCTTGCGTCTCTACGGTAAAAATTAAAATTCCAAAGCCAGTCCCACCGTGAACGGATTCAGGCTGGGACCTTTATCTTCAACAAACATCGGTGAAAAATAATAATCGCCGAAAACACTGAGTCCACCAAAGCCTACACGGGCGGTAACGCCATAGCGGAAGGGGCTGATGTTAAAATCGTCGTTGTTCTTGTCCTTGCTTCTGCCACCATCATCTTTGTAAATCACTTTGGTATGGGATCCCAATTTCAGTCCGGCAACAAGGCCTGCTGAGATATAAACCCTTTTTGCCCTGATTGTGCTCGGAAACTGCACTTCCAGAATAAGGGGAACTCTCAGGTAGGTACTGGTCAGTTTACTTTTGGAGACATTGGCCGTATCAATTCCCACTACGTAATCATCCACTTCAGCAATGGTATTGTCACCGTCAAAAAAGTAGTTGTTGAATTCAAGACCAATGCCGGTTACAGCTCCAAAATGAGATGTGCCGAATCCCAGGCTGTACTGTGCGACATTCAGATTTATAGCCCAGGAACGGCCGGTATTGAGGTCCATGAATGCATTATCGCCTTCACGGGATATCGTATTGTCTTCATCCAGAAAATTGTTGATCCCCCATCCAAAGCCTGCCCAGTGACCCCGGAATTTGGGATTACTGATTCCCTCCTCATCCCAATCCTCATCGTCATCAATATCCTCAATGCTTACATCTGTATCGTCATCTCTTTCAACAATGCGTATTTCCTTGTCGCCTACCCGTATACTGGTGGAATCAGGGTGGTTGATGACCTGTATGATGTCTTTGTCCCCGACTGAAATATAGGTGGAATCGCCTTTTTCCACTACTCTTACGACTTCCTTGTCCAGTACTTTGATATTAATTTCTTCCTGGCCGTCATCAACAATAACGGGTTCAACAACTGAATCATCCCTGCTTTCATTACTTTCGGGCACATCCTTTTTATTCATAATATTCTGCAGCGAATCGAGTTCCTGTGCAAATATTCCTGCTGAAAACGCAGTCAACGTTAAAATCACAAACAGCTTTCTCATATCATTTGATTTTATAGATTAGACTTTTGATTTTATTGGTCTGACGTTCGGGAACCGGAAATGTTACAGAAGCTATTTAATTTTTCCGGTAATTGTGTAGCTATCGCTTTGGATGAGCAGGCTGGTCAGATTTCCGCTTTCATCGGTAATCCGGTCGACAGATATATTAGATTCCGTCAGGTAATTGAATCCGGAAATCGCTGTCTCGGCAGTTTTCCAGAAATCGATCCGGCTAAACAGACTGCCTATCCGGGTATCTGCAAATGTATTTCCAGTATATATCCTGTTCTGGAACGGGTTCTTATAGGTTACAGCTGTTTTTGCCAGATGATCCATGACCGGAGGGGGCTGAACTGAAGTGAACACCTTCATGTTTAAAACAGGTTCTAGTTTTGCCAGGGCCGGCAATGCCGGGGACTCCCGGGTTTCTTCAACCGGCGCAGTTTCCGGGTTCTGCGAAATATGAGGATTACGTGGCAGCTCCCCTGCAGAAGTTTCTGATTCAGGCTGAATGGTCTCATTTGGAAGAGGCAATACATCCGGCAGCTGAACGGCATTCTCCATCTTACCTGAATTTACGGGAGCGGTTTCTGTGTAAACAGTTCCGGCAGGCTTCCTGAGTACCAGCAGAAACAACAGGGCAACTGAGGCAGCAATACCCAGGGCATAGTAAAGGTAACGCAGGTTGTCCGAACCCTGCTTTTTCTTTAGTTCATTTTTACCGGCATACCGTACGGTCAAATCGGGCTGCAGTTTTGTTTTCCGGTAAAGATCGAGATCGTGTTGTTTTTCCGGATGCAGCCTTATGTAATCTGACAGCCTGGTCAGGTCGCTTTCAACCAGCAATCCTTCGCATTCGGCAATGCAAAACTCATCGAAATTTCCCGCAGTCACTTCCGGAAGGTCCGTGAAATCTTTTATCAGCTTATCCTTATGGTAGTATGATTGTGTATTGGGCAGGGAAATCCGGGTGTCGTAATCGGGAATGTAGTTCTCAAATTCAGGATTTTCGGCCAAAAAGGCCATCAGATCGGCTGTAAGCAGGGGGTCCAGATTACCTTCGAGGTAATCCAGCAAATAGGCTTCAAAATTATTCCTGTTGATCGTCATTTTCCCTAGATTACTGCTTCTATACTTCCAATATAGTTTTTCAGGAACATTCTGCCCCTGAAAATATAAACCTTGACCTGAGACTCTGTGAGACCTGTTATACCCGCAATTTCTTCGTAAGAATAACCTTCATAGTCCCTCAGCATGATGACACTCCGCTGATCGGCCGGCAGTTTGGCTACAGCATCTTCCAGTATTTGCGAAAGACCCGTATAGTGTTCGGTGTGCGTCGGTTTATCGTGCTTCTCCGCTTCAAAGCCGGTCATTCTTTTTTCCTTCCGTATCATGTCGATCATCGTATGGTAGGCGGCTGTAAATAAATAAGATTTCACTTTTTCCGCCGAAACCTCTTCTACTTTCAGCCACAGTTTTTCATAAGTATCCTGCACGATATCCCTGGCCTTGTCCTCATTCTTCAAATTTTTGAGAATAAAGCGATAAACCCCGTCGGAGTAATCCTCTACGCTTTTGTTGTATTCTGCAACGGTCATTTAAGAATCAGAATTCGTGGGTATGACGATTGAGATAGTGTAAAGTTACAGGAAAAATTAGAAGAATGACAAGGAGACAGGGAGAGGGGGAGACAAGGAGACAAGGAGACGAGGAGACAGGGAGAAACCCTTCAAGCGGTCCTAAGACCCTTGAAGGGTTGGCATAGAAAAGTTAAACCGGTAATAATCCGGTAAAAACTCGCAAAAACAAGGCATACAGTTTTAACTTTTTATTCATAATTTTAATCCTGTCATAATTCTTTATGCATGAATAATTTGCTTCATACAGGTTTCCTATTCTTATGGGTACTTTGCTCTGCACAGGCCTATCCTCAACTTACAGCCACCGAAATTGTCAAAAGGGCCGACGAGAAAATACGCGGCGAAAAGTCGAGCGAGAGCTCCATGACCATGGAGATCATCAGGCCGACCTGGAGCAGGGCGGTCAGTTTCAGATCGTGGTCGCTGGGGATGGACTACTCGTTGGTATTGATCACCGCCCCTGCCAAAGAAAAAGGTCAGTCCTTCCTGAAGCGGAAGAATGAGATGTGGAGCTGGAATCCGGCCATCAACCGGATCATCAAACTCCCGCCATCCATGCTTGCCCAGGGCTGGATGGGATCGGATTTCACCAATGACGATCTTCTGAACCAGTCGTCCATCGTAATAGATTACGCCCACGCGTTTTCAGGAAATGAAACGATTTCCGGCAAGGATTGCCACAAAATTACCCTTATACCCAGGGAAGATGCCCCGGTAGTCTGGGGTAAAGTTTTTCTCTGGATCTCCAAGATCGATTACCTCCAACTCAAAGCAGAATACTATGATGAGGATGACTACCTGGTAAAAACCGAGACAGCCTCGGAAATTAAAAACATGGATGGCAGGATCATACCCACCCGGTATGAGCTGATCCCTGCGGAAAAGACAGGGAACCGCACTGTTCTTATCCTGAATGCCATCCGGTTCAATATTCCCATGGCTGAGAGCTTTTTTTCACAACAAAATCTCAAAAACGTCCGTTAAAGGGTTTCATTATGTGGAAGGATCTGCAAATAGCCTGGAGAAATTTATGGCGCAACCGCAAGCGTACCATCATCACCATATCGGCTGTAGTTCTTGCCGTGGTGTTATCCACCTTTTCCAGTTCGATGCAGGAGGGCACCTATGCACGCATGATCGACAACATCGTCAAATTCTATTCGGGATACATACAGATCCATCTTCCCGGCTACTGGGAATCCAAATCCATCAACGACACCTTTGAGTCCGATTCCCTGCTTGAGCAGGCTATACTGTCGACTCCTGAAATTACCTTTGCCACACCCCGGCTTGAATCATTCACCCTGGTGTCATCCGGGGAGAACACACGGGGATGTGCGCTTATCGGAATTGATCCGGCGAAGGAAGACAGTCTTACCGGTCTGTCCAGGTGGATTCACCAGGGCAATTACCTTTCCCCCGGCGACAGCGGGATAATCCTGGCTGTTAACCTGGCCAGGAACCTGGGTGTAACAGTGGGCGATACACTCATTCTCCTCAGTCAGGGTTATCATGGCACCAGTGCTTCTGCCCTGATGCCACTTCGCGGCATACTGAAATTTTCATCCCCGCAGCTTAACAATTTTGGAGCCTACATTGATCTTGGCCACGCCAGGGATTTCTTTGGGGCTCCGGGCAGATCAACGTCCCTTGTCCTGATGGTGAAAGATTACCAACAGGTTGCCTTGGCTGTGAAAGCGCTGGATCAAAAATTAGAACCGGCTTACAGTATAAAAACCTGGGATGAGCTGCAGCCTGATCTTGTGAATATGATTACGGGAGACAGGGCAGGGGCGGTTATCATGAAGGGTATCCTTTACGTTGTAGTGGGTTTCGGAATTCTGGGCACCATCATCATGATGATGGCCGAACGCAGAAAAGAAATGGGTGTCATGATCGCCATCGGCATGCAGAAATACCGGCTGCAACGCATACTGGCCCTGGAATCACTTTACATTGGGCTGATCGGTGTTTTAATTGGCGTAGCCCTCAGTCTGCCCATTGTATCAACCCTGGTAAGCCATCCGGTTTCCCTGCCCGGTGAATCAGCGAAAGTTTACGAATCATTTGGCATTGAAGCGTTTTTTTATTTCAGTACAATACCCAAGGTATTTGTCAATCAGGCGATCACGGTGTTTATTCTGACCCTGATCATTGCCCTTTATCCAATATTAACCATCCGGAATTTAAAAATTGTCAACGCCCTGCGGGGTCATTAATGCTAAACCTAATGATCTGGTCAGTAGCCTGGAGAAACATCTGGCGCAATAAATTGAGAAGCGCTGTCATTATGATGGCCATCGCCATCGGGATTTTTGCCAGTGTCTTTACGTGGGCATTTTACAGGGGTATGGTGGACCAGCGCATTCGGACGGTTATTCTTACGGAGGCTTCCCACATCCAGGTTCACCATTCTGATTACCTGGTTAATCCCGATCAGAAAAGAGTGATCAGCCCGATCAACACCCTGGTTTCAGGTATCGACACCATACATGGAGTAAAGGCCGTCACAAAGCGTATTCTGGTGAACGCCATGGCCACGTCGACCGAAACGGGCTCAGGTGTTCTGATTATCGGTATTGATCCTGAAAGGGAAAAACAGGTAACCAATATATACAGCAAGATAAATGAGGGAACTTATTTTGAGGGCAACAAAAGAAATCCCATCGTCATAGGTTCGGAACTGGCCGAAAAACTGGCCGTTGGCCTGCGCGCCAAAGTTGTGCTTACGCTTCAGTCTATGGATGGCACATTAACATCGGGCTTGTTCAGGGTGGAGGGTATTTACAGTACTTCCAACACAACCTATGATGAAATGAATGTATTCGTGAAATACGCTGATATTGCCGGTCTTATCGGCCTCGACAGCCTTTCCGGCCATGAAGTGGGCGTGTTGCTGGAGGAGAATGACGAACTCGATCCTGTTGCAGGGATGATCAAAAAGCAAAACACCGGACTGGATATCAAAACCTGGAGGGAAATTATGCCCGAGGTAAGTATGGTAGAAGAAACCATGGATATTTCCATGTATATCTTTATAGGTGTTGTACTGCTGGCCCTGATATTCGGGATCATTAACACCATGCTGATGGCTATTCTGGAACGTGTCAAGGAACTGGGTATGCTCATGGCAGTGGGCATGAATAAATTGCGTGTATTTCTGATGATCCTGCTGGAGACCGTTTTGCTGTCTGTTTCCGGAGGTATCATCGGAATGCTGGCAGGGTATTTTGTGACGCTTCTTTTCTATCACAAGGGGATCAACCTCTCCATGTTTGCCGAAGCATACGGCAAACTGGGCTATGAAACCTGGGTATACCCTTTACCTGACCTCGATATTGATCTGAAAGTCGCCCTGATGGTGCTGATGACAGGTATCCTGGCGGCACTGTATCCGGCATGGAAAGCCATTCAGCTAAAACCTGCCGAAGCTTTGCACATGGATGTGTAAATTGTAAACAACGGAGTTATGAAAGTCATTGAAATCAAGAATCTCATCAAGGAATACGCCGATGCCGAGGTTAAGGTAAAAGCCATCAACGGTGTCGACCTCACCATTGAGGAAGGCGAATTCACCGCCATTGTCGGCCCGTCGGGTTCCGGCAAAACTACACTCCTGAACCTGATGGGAGGTCTCGATAAACCTACCGGCGGAGAGATAAACATCAGCAATACCTGCATCCATGACATGAGCGACAACAAACTCATCGATTTCCGGCTGAACAACATCGGGTTTGTTTTTCAGGCCTATAATCTGATCCCTGTGCTCACGGCCCGGGAGAATATTGAGTTCATCATGGAACTGCAGGGCAGGCCCAGGGCAGAACGACGCAGGCGATCTGTTGAGCTGCTCGAGGCGGTGGGACTGATCGACAGGATCAACAGCCGGCCGGCGAAACTTTCAGGCGGACAACAGCAAAGAGTTGCCGTTGCCCGTGCCCTGGCCTCGAAACCTCGGTTTATACTGGCTGATGAACCTACCGCCAACCTCGATTCGGTTTCCACCCAGAACCTTTTGGATATCATGGAAGCCCTCAACCATGAGGAAAAAATGACCTTCATCTTTTCCACGCACGATGCCAGGGTGGTGAGAAAGGCTCACCGGGTGATAACCCTGGAAGACGGGAAGATCATGTCGGATGTGATGCAGGAACATGAAGAAGAGTAGCAGTGGCAGTAGCAGTAGCAGTAGCAGCAGGATATTGATATGTCATGAAGGGGCAGCCCCTTGTGGCTGCCCTGTTCTGTGTTTAATGAAAAAATTTGTCACCATAGTGTTTATGTTATGGTTCCTGCCACTGTTTACCCATGGCCAGGATTCCACCGCCGGCAGGCTCACCCTGGATGGTTATGTTTCTTTCATGGAGTCAGCCATGGATCTGAATATTCCAGGGGAGGGCTTATTCTGGGAAAGTTTGCTGCACAACCGGATCAATCTGAACTACTATCCCTCGAATACCTTCTCATTTTCCCTTCAGGTCAGAAACCGGTTCATAGCGGGTGAAAGGTTAAGACAGGATGATGCAGACACCTATGCAAGCTCCCTCGCCAAAGATATGGGTGTGGTTGACCTGTCGTGGAACCCGGTAACGTGCAATTCCTGTGTTTTTAATACGGCCATCGACAGGTTCTGGATGAAATATTCCAGGGACAGGCTTGAAATCACAGCAGGAAGACAGAGGATCAACTGGGGGCAGACGTATGTATGGAATCCCAACGACTGGTTCAACAATTATTCATTCTTTGACGTTGATTATTTGGAACGGCCGGGCAGCGATGCTTTCAGGATACAGTATTACACAGGTTCACTGTCCGCACTGGAAGCAGTAGTGAAAGCCGACAGCGCTCACCGGTACACGGTTGCAGGCATGTTTAAGACGAATTTCAGGGGGTATGACCTGCAGTTGCTTGCAGGTGATCTTGCCGGAGAGGATCTTGCGGTTGGATTGGGTTGGGCGGGTGGATTGCGGCAAATCGGATTTAAGGGCGAAATGAGCTACCTGCATCCGCTGGATGGCATGGCGGATACAACGGGATTGTTTTTCCTTTCCCTGGCATTGGATTACACATTCAGCAATTCCCTGATGATCCAGGTCGAAGCATTTTATAACCAGTTGCCCCGGGGAGTGGAAAAAGAAAAATTTACGGAGTATTACGCACGGCCTTTATCCGTCAAGGACCTTTCATTCACCGAATACAACCTGTTTGCCCAGGTAAGTTATCCCTTCTCTCCGCTGATGAGCGGATCACTGGCGGCCATCTGGTTCCCTGGTGTAGATGGGTATTATCTCGGACCGGCGCTGACATGGTCTCTGATGAATAATCTTGATCTTTCGATTTTTCTGCAGTATTTCAGCGGGAAGTTTTCCAGCGATTCCGGCGGAGGCGAAAGACAGCATTTTACACTGGGATTTGGCAGGATCAAGTATAATTTTTAGGGCCTGCCGTTGCTACTGCTAGTGCTGCTTTCTTTTTCTTTCCGGTACAATCTGACAACCACCTGCAGACACTCATACTCCTTTTCCACTATCCATTTTTCATGCAACTCGTCGATTTCATCGTCGGTAAACATGTTGAAAATATTCGAATAGAAAATATAAGGTTGTTGCTGCAGATCAGCGCGGGGGAATGATCGGTCGTCATCTATCAGATCGGTGTAACGCAAAGGTGCAAGATTGGGGGTTTCAGAGCCAACGTTCTCAAAAGGAATTTTTTGCTGATCGATGTAGCGGATCATCCTGTGCCGGAGTTGATGGTACGGCAGGTGAGCCAGGGTGGCATCCCAGCCATTGGCAGTTTTTTCGGGATATACCCAGAAACTTCCGCTGACAAGTCCGGCAAGAACCAAGGCAAACAGTATTTTGCGTGCACGCCGGAAACCCGGATTGATAAAAAGAAGGTAAGATGCCAGCACAGTCAGCAGGAAAAAGAAAGGGATCAGGTATCGGTGCCCGTTCAGTATTTTATGGGTCACCATGGTGGGGACAGTGAGAAGAAAAGTTGTAGTCAGCAGCAGCAAGAGCAGTCGGATGTTAGGGTCAGCCAGCAGTTTTTTCCGGTTTATGGAGAAGAAAGCCAATACCGGAATGATCCATACAAAGAGCCTGCCGTAATCGGCCATACGCCAGAGAACAATGGCTGCATTGCGGAGCATTCCGGCTGCGCTGACACGCTCATAGCACCCTGCCCAGGGCGATGCAGGATGGTAAAGCACCCAACCGGTTTGAAAATAATGATGGATCATCCAGGCGCTGAACATTGCCAGTGCGGGAATGTAGGGAAGGGAAAGCCGAAAAAGGGCAGGGAAGTTTTTCCGGTCAGTTGCCCGGTACACATCGAGCACACAAAGGGTGGCGACAACCATAATGCCCCGCATGTGGGAAAACAGAAGTCCGGTTACCGCCAAGGCCAGTAAATAACGTTTTTTCCGCAGGATGGAATTAAGGGCCAGTATCATGAAGAACAGCATGACCAGGTCAGTTGAGAAAACAACGGTCTGTGATAAAAACACGGTATCTGCAAAAAGGAGGATCATGGCAGGAACAAGAAAGCGACCTCCCATGAAATGGTTGAGCAGGTTGCGGGTTTGCCACAGGATGCCCAGGGTAAAGGGAAGCATCAGTAGATGCACCGTAAAAAGGCTTTTGCCGGTCATTTCCCAGGCAAGTGCCAGCAGGTAACCCAGGGCCGGAGGATAGCCTGCATCCAGCTCATTGGGCAATACCAGGCTGAAATGATTGCCGGGCAGCCAATGCGCTATTTTGGAGTAAAGAATATCTTTATCCCAGAAAAAGGGAAGGGTGGAGGTGAGGGTAAAAAGAAGGATGAAGAAAGCGAAAAAGGGTAGAATCTGGAGGTGTTGTTTTTTCATATGCGTAGGGACATGCCATGGCATGTCTATATGATAAACCACGTAGGGACATGCCATGGCATGTCCCTACAATAACGTTACTCTTTCAACGCCTCCGCTCCCCCTACAATCTCCAGAATTTCTCCTGTGATTGCAGCCTGGCGGGCCTTGTTGTAATGGAGTTCAAGTTCTTTGATGAGTTCGGTGGCGTTGTCGGTGGCCTTATGCATGGCAGTCATGCGAGCGCCATGTTCTGAGGCATTCGATTCAAGCAAAGCCCTGAATAATTGCACCCTCAGGGTATAAGGTACCATTTCGTCGAGAATGGCAGTATCTGAAGGTTCATAAATATATTCCATGTGGGATTCATACTTGTCTTCCTTTTCATAGGTGGACAGCACTGGCAGGAAAAACTCCTCGGAAACCTCCTGTACGGCAGCATTGCGGAACTGATTATAGATCAGCTTAATGATACCGTACTTCTGTGCTTTAAAATCGTTCATCAGTGTATTGGCCAGCTGAACCGTCTGTTCATAGTTCAATTTATCAAACAGCTGGTGATAGGTGGCGATAATTTTGTAATTCTTGGATCTGAGCTGATCAGCACCTTTCTTGCCAATGGCTATGATATCCAGTTTGCCGGCCCTGTAAGCTTCGGAATAACGATCGTGGATAGATTGAATGGCACGCTTTACGATGTTCGAATTAAATGCTCCGCAAAGGCCGCGGTTGGAAGTAATAACGACGAGCAGCACCCGCCCGGCATCGGTTGAACGGCTGAAAACATTTTCATGGTTTTCATCCATGCCGGAGTTGACACGCTTCACCATGTCGTGCAGCTTGATATAAAACGGCCGGAGCTGGAGAATCGAATCCTGGGCTCTACGAAGCTTGGCGGCAGATACCATCTTCATGGCACTGGTGATCTGCCGGGTCGATTTCACCGAATTCAGCCGAATCCGTATTTCTTTCAGGTTAGCCATATAGCATTACACAAAATACAACATCCAAAAACCAATTACTTCAACCGGTCTACGATCTCAGCGGCTATGTCGGTGAGCTGTTTCTCGGTTTCCTCGTTCAGCTTGCCTTCCTTCAGCAAGTTGAGGATACCTTTATGTTTGATTTCAAGAAGATTCAGGAATTCCTCCTCAAAAGTCTTTACTTTATCTACCGGCACGTCAGTCAGCAGACCCCGGGTACCGCAAAAGATAACGGCGATCTGTTTCTCAACGGGCATGGGGCTGTGCAAAGGCTGTTTCAGGATCTCCACGTTCTTGATTCCCTTATCGAGAACAGCCAGCGTGGCGGCATCGAGGTCAGAGCCGAATTTGGAGAATGCCTCCAGTTCCCGGAACTGTGCCTGGTCCAGTTTCAGCGTACCGGCTACACGTTTCATGGATTTGATCTGTGCTGCACCACCCACGCGGGAGACTGATATGCCCACGTTGATGGCGGGCCTGATCCCTGCGTTGAAGAGGTTGGTCTCCAGAAATATCTGTCCGTCGGTAATCGAAATTACGTTGGTCGGTATATAGGCAGAAACGTCACCGGCCTGGGTTTCGATAATGGGCAGGGCAGTCAGCGATCCGCCGCCTTTTACGATGGGTTTCATGGTATCCGGCAGGTCATTCATTTTGGCTGCAATGTCATCGTTGTTGATAATTTTGGCAGCACGTTCCAGCAGGCGGGAATGCAGGTAGAACACATCACCGGGATAAGCTTCACGTCCCGGAGGGCGGCGCAGAAGCAGGGATACTTCGCGGTACGAAACGGCCTGTTTGGAAAGGTCGTCATAAATGATCAGCGCTGAACGGCCGCTGTCCCTGAAGTATTCACCAATGGCGCAACCTGCAAAAGGCGCATAAAACTGCAATGCAGCCGGATCGGAAGCAGTTGCCATAAGAATCACCGTATAAGGCATGGCGCCGTATGCTTCCAGAATCTTGGCCAGGTTGGCCACAGTAGAACCTTTTTGTCCGATGGCTACATAAATGCAATACACAGGTTCGCCCCTGTCATAGAACTCTTTCTGGTTGATAATGGTATCAACGGCAATGGAAGACTTGCCGGTCTGGCGGTCACCAATGATGAGCTCACGCTGTCCTCTGCCGATGGGGATCATGGCATCGATGGCCTTGATACCGGTCTGCAGCGGTTCATTAACCGGGCGGCGGTAGATAACGCCGGGAGCTTTGCGTTCGAATGGCATTTCATAGGTTTTCCCTACAATGGGTCCCTTGCCGTCGACGGGTTCGCCGAGGGTATTGATGATACGGCCGAGCATACCTTCTGTGACATGGATGGATGCGATCCTGCCGGTACGTTTTACCGTATCTCCCTCTTTGATCATGTCGGATGCTCCCAGCAGAACAGCACCGACATTGTCTTCCTCAAGGTTAAGCACGATTCCGCGAACACCGCTGTCAAATTCGATCAGTTCATTCGAACAAACATTGGACATGCCATAGATCCTGGCAATGCCATCGCCCACCTGCAAAACTGTTCCGATCTCATCAAGCTGGGCCCTTGTATCAATTCCCTGCAATTGTTGTTTTAAAACCTTTGATACTTCTGATGGTTTAAGCGCCGACATTTTATCTGTATTTATTGAATATTATCAGGATTGTGAAATCATTAATTCACTTTGAATGTGTTTCAGCTTGCTGGCGATACTGGCATCAATCTGCTGATCCCCGACACGCAGTATAAATCCGCCGATCAGCTTCTCATCCACCACCTCATTCAGCTCAACCCGGGCGTTGAATTTTTTGGCGATCAGCCTGAGAATCGACTGCCGCAGATTTTCATCCAGGGAAATGGCTGTAACCACTTCAGCTGCCTGCACACCCTGTTCGGCCTTCATCAGCGTCAGAAAGTGCCTTGATATGCCGGCAAGGTATTCCTCCCGGTGCCGTTCAAGAACCAGTCTGATGAAGGTAAGGGTATCCGGATGAAAGGAGGTCCGGAACATTTCCTCAAAAAGCATGGTTTTCTCTCGGGATTTGATGACCGGACTCTGAATTACGTACTGCAGTTCAGGTATCTCCTGGATGCACTGGTAAAGCAGTTCAATGTCCTTTTTCAGGGCATCGAAGGAACCGGTTTCTTTGGCCAGCGCAAAAAGCGCCTTGGCGTAGCGTACGGATATTTTATTTTCGTTCATGGATTAACTGACAGTCAGGGTTCAACTGAATTTTACATCCACCAGGGATTTCTCAATAAGCTCCTTTTGTTTGGCCGGATCCGACAATTCATGCAGCAGTATTTTTTCCGAAATGGCAACGGAAAGTTCGGAAACCTGGTTTTTAATATCCTGGATGGCCGCAGCGCGTTCGGTCTTGATGGCCTGCCGGGCATCTTCAATCATTTTAAGCCCTTCCTTTTTGGCCTGTTCACGGGAATCATGCATCAGCGATTCCTTAAGCTCGCGGGCTTCCTGAAGCATTTTATCACGTTCGACCTTTGCCTGTGCCATCAGTTTTTCACTTTCCAACTGCAGCTGGCCCACTTCTCTTTTTGCTTTTTCTGCCGCCTGTAAAGATTCGGCAATGGTAAGATCACGCTGTTTCAGGGCTTTCAACATGGGTTTCCAGGCATATTTGCCCAGGATTAACACCACAATGGAAAACACGATCAACGTCCAAATGATCGTTCCAAATTCGGGAATGAGCAGATCCATATACTTGTGTTTTTAAATTCGGATAAAACCGGGACATGCACCCACCGTGCAGGTCCCGGGTTAAACTAAGATACTACGGCCAGAAGACCGACAATTACTGCAAAAAGAGCAACGGCTTCGGGGAGAGCTGCAATAATAATCATATTGGCACGAATATCCCCTGCTGCCTCCGGCTGGCGGGCAATAGCTTCCATAGCGCTGCTGCCGATCTTGCCAATTCCGAAACCAGCACCCATGGCTGCAATGCCAGCGCCCAGAGCGCCGCCAAGCTTGGCCAGGCCAGCTCCTGCTACAGCTTGTAAAATAATTGATAACATAGTGTATATATTAAATTAATAAACAAAAAACTCAAGCATGTTCTTTCTCATGTTCCTCGTGATGTTCAACCAGGGCAAGGCCAATATAAATGGAGGACAGAAATGTGAAAATGAATGCCTGGATAAAGGCTACCAGCAATTCCAGGAACGACATGAAAACATTGAACAGGATCGAAATCACGGAAATCCCGTAGGCCAGGCCCGTCGACATTTCAGCAAAAATATAGATGAGCATAATGAAGGCCATAACGATGATATGACCAGCTGTGATATTGGCAAAAAGCCGGATCATCAGGACTATGGGCTTTGTGAATATTCCCAGCGCTTCAACCACAGGCATAATGGGAATGGGCAGCTTCAGCCACCAGGGTACGCCGGGGGTATTGAAAATATGCTTCCAGTAATCCTTTGTGCCGCTAAAGGTGGTTATGACAAAGGTAAATAAAGCCAGAACCAGTGTTACAGCAATGTTGCCCGTGAGGTTGGCCCCGGCGGGGGGTATAGGGATCAGTCCCAGTGAGTTGTTGATCCATATAAAGAAGAACAGGGTCAGGAGATAGGGTGCATACCGCTCATATTTAGGTCCTACAGAGGGTTTAATGATATCGTCATGTACGAAAAGGACAATGGGTTCAAACCAGGTCTGCAATCCGCTCGGCGCGCTGACCGGATTTTTCCGGTAGGTCCTGCCCATGGATAAGAATATCCAGAACAGGATAAAAACGCCAAAGAACATGGAAGCGATATTCTTGGTAATTGACATATCAAATGGCCTGGATCCGTCCTCCTCGAAGATTTTATTCTTGTTCTCCCCGGTCGTTTCCATCCGGAATCCTTTGTAGGTGGCATGTCCGTGCTTGAATTTTGAGGACATGAAAATATGCAGCCCGCTGGATTTGCTGTAAAGGATGACCGGAAGAGGTATGCTGACATGTGTGTGCCCGATGGTCATGATGTGCCACTCATGAGCGTCCTTGATGTGGTCAAAAATGAAATCGCCGGGATTCAGCTTTTCTGCCTCCTCACCCTGAGTCTCAGCCTCATGTCCGGGCGTGACCCCCTCCACACTATGCGCCTCCTGCTCCTCCGCAGCAGCAAAACTGCTGTTTACCCACGGAAGCAATAATGCTGCAGCGAGTAAAACCTTACAAATTGTTTTGTGCATATCCGATAAATGTGGCCATAAATATAAACAACTAATTTGAAAATTGATTTGGTGCAGCGTGATTTTCTTTTTTTCGCTTTACCTTGCTGGTCATAATATACAGATCATATGCCGTAAATGCAATATACAGCAATCCGAGGGTAATGGCAAAGTGAACGGCCGATTCACGGCAAACAAGAACATACCCCAGCACCAGCACCAGGTAGATGACAAGTTTAATGACTGTTGCCAGCATGTAGGTCCGGATAAACTGACTGGTGGATTTTTGCAATGAGCGATAGAAGAAAATGAGAAAAAAGGCATTTACAGTGAAAAACAGGAGGACAAGAAAGGGGAAGAATCCAAAATACCACGACGGTATAAGGGATTTGAACACGTAGAGACCGGCGGTGAAAAGAATCACTGACAGGATGAAAAGACCAAGGAGGGTTTTCTTCAATCCGGAATCCATACCATCATTTTTTCAATCGGATAAAATCCTTTAAACTATAATAAAGCGCCAACATGACGGAAACAAAAGACAACACAACCGTAAAAACCGGGAACCTGGTGTCAAGCCATTTATCAAGCTTCATGCCGCCAAAAACACCAATCAGGATGATGGCGATCATCTGAAAAGCCAGGCTTGAATACTTGCCGTAATCACTTAGGCTTTTTGTTGTCTTCTCCGGATTTTTCAGTTTCTTTTCCAGCATAGGCAGTTGAAGTTTCCGCAGACATGTTGCAATTACCGCTGAATTTAGCCCCGGGTTCAATGGCGAGCCTGCGGGTAACAATATCCCCGGTAAGGATAGAGGTGGCTTTCAGGGTAAGCAATTCCGAAACGGAGATCTTTCCCTCCACCTTTCCTTCCACCACTGAATTTTTACAGCTGATCTCTCCCTTTACGGCTCCGGTTTCTCCGATAACTACCTTGCCCTTGGTTTTCAGGTTACCTGTAAGAACCCCGTCAAAGCGGATATCGTTGTTGGTTGAAACATCGCCGGTAATTTCGGTTCCAACACCGATCTGGTTGATAACGTTATTTTCAGCCTCCATTATTTTTGCCATTCTTATACTATTTTAAAATGATGAACCTTTAGAGACGCATTGCATGCGTCTATTTACAGAAACGCATGCATTGCGTTTCCACAAATATATAAACAATAACGCATCAATCAAACAATTATTTCGGATCGTAGGCCCATTTGAGGTAAACGGAGCCCCACGTGAATCCGGCTCCAAAGGAAGCCAGGATGAGGTTATCACCTTTGTTGAGTTTTTTCTCGTAATCCCAGAGGCACAGCGGTATGGTGGCTGCCGTTGTATTCCCGAATTTATTAATGTTGATCATCACCTGTTCCCTGCTGATCTCCATACGGCGGGCCGTGGCCTCAATGATCCTCATGTTGGCCTGATGGGGGACAAGATATTTGATGTCTTCGTGGGTAAGCTGATTGCGGTGCATGATATCCACCGATACATCGGCCATTTTGGAAACCGCCATTTTAAATACCGGCTGGCCTTCCTGAAAGACGAAATGCTGCCTTGCATCAATGGTTTCGTGTGTAGGCGGGTGCAACGAACCGCCTGCGTACATGTGCAGGTGTTTTGCCCCGGAACCATCCACCTCCAGAATGGAGTCGATGATCCCCAGCCCTTCCTGCGAGGGCTCAAGCAACACGGCCCCGGCCCCGTCACCGAATAGCGGGCAGGTGGTCCGGTCTTCATAATCTGTTATGGAGGACATCATATCAGCGCCAACAACGATCACCTTTTCATAAGCGCCTGATTCAATATATCTTCTGCCGGTTTCCAGCGCGAAGATAAAGCCGGAACAGGCAGCATTCACGTCAAAACTGAATGCACGGGTCAGCCCGGTCTTATCGGAAATCAGGTTGCCCGTTGCCGGAAAATGCATATCGGGCGTAACTGTGGCACAAATAAGCAGCTGGATATCGAGGGGATCAGTTCCTGTCTTTGCCAGCAATTCCTTTACTGCCTTGGCGCCCAGGTAGGAAGTGGCTTTCCCTTTTTCTCTCAGGATCCTTCTTTCCTTGATGCCGATGCGCTGCATGATCCATTCGTCACTGGTATCTACCATCCTGCTCAGTTCATCATTGTCGAGCACGTAAGACGGCACGTAACCACCGACACCAGTAATTGCTGCTAATCTTCGGGACATTCTTTAAATGCTTCTTTAATTTTTTCGCACAAATTTCCTTTAATTACCTCAACGGTATGCAGGATCAGATTCTTAATGGCGATGTCATTGGATATTCCATGTGCAATCATCACCGGTGCATTGATGCCCAGGACGGGGGTACCTCCGTAATTCACAAAATTGAATTTTTCAAAGAAATCATCGGTGATTTTACGCTTTCTGACCATGGCATAAAAAGCTTCGGCCTCTTTCAGCATAACATTACCGACAAATCCGTCACAAACCATTACATCAGCCTTGTCACTGAACAGGTCACTGCCTTCGAGATTACCGATAAAATTGAACAGCGGTGAGTCTTTCATCAATTGATAAGCGGCCTTGGTAACCAGGTTCCCCTTTCCCTCTTCCTCGCCGATGTTAAGCAAACCAATGCGGGGCGATGGCAGATTCAGCACCTGCCGGGCGTAAATATCTCCAAGGATGGCATACTGATTGAGCTCGTCTGCATTGCAGTCGGGATTGATGCCAATATCGAGCAGCAGCATGGGCGTGTCTCCTTGCCTGGGCATGGTGGCTGCGATGCAGGGGCGAATGACGCCGGGAATTGATTTGATGATCTGCATGGCGCCAACCATCATGGCACCAGTATTGCCGGCGCTGGCAAACCCGTCTATTTCCCCGTGCTCGAGGAGTCTGAAACCCTTCACAACGCTGGCATTGTGTTTTTGCGTAAATGCCCTTGCAGGGTGCTCTCCCATTTCAATGCGTTCCGTGGTATGCAGAATGTCAAAGGCCGACGGATCAAAATGTTCACGCCGGCATAGGGAAACAATGCTGTTTTCATCACCGATTAACACCAAACGCGCGTCGGGAGGAATGATCTTTGCTGCCAGTATGGAACCACAAACAGTGGCCTCCGGGGCAAAGTCACCACCTAAAATATCAACTCCGATTCTCATGATCAATGTGGATCATTCGGTCATTGGCCGGCCAATCAGGCGGCTACTTCTTTCTTTACAGCGGGTTTTCCTTTATAATAACCACATTCGGGACAAACCCGGTGATATTGAATGGCAGCTCCGCAGTTCTGGCACGTACTCAGTGTAGGCACGACGGCCTTGTCATGCGTTCTTCTCTTGTCTCTCCGTTGCTTCGAATGTCTACGTTTCGGATTAGGCATAATTTCTTAATTATGAATTATGAATTATGAATTAGGTTGTAAATTGTATGTTGTAAGTTGTATGATTTAATTCTTTAATCTTTAATCTGCAATCTTCAATCTGTAATCTTCAATCTTCAATCAGCAAATCATTGAGTCGTTTCAGCATATCCGGATCGCATCCTTTAGCTCCGTCGGGCAGGTCGGGATGCACTTTCCGCATGGGAATGCTTAAACTGATGCACTCATACAGGTAGTGCTTCAGGTTGATCTGGGAATCCTCAGGATGCAGAAAAATGACCTCATCATCCGGTTCCTTTTCGGTTTCACTGAATCTTACAACCAGATGTCCGTTGTAGGAAACCGGTAAACCGAAATACTCCAGACAACGGTCGCACTGGACCTGTATTTCCCCATTCAGAACCACGGCCAGTTCAAGAAAATTGACTTTACGGGTCAACTCTACCTGAACATCCACGTGACCATCGGGAATTTCAAGGTGTTCATAGGATTCAAAGAACGGCTTGCCAACAGCAAAGGAAAAATCATGAACACCTTCTTTCAGCCCTTTGAAATGAATAATATACTGATTCTCAATTTTCAAAACTCAGCCGAATAAAAAAAAGTGGTGCAAAAGTAGGAATTAATTTGAGAATAACAAAGAGAATTTTAGAAAGGGACAAGGGACGAGGGACGAGGGACAAGTTGGGTTTGGGGATAAGTGCATGCCCAAACTCATGCCCAGTGCACACTTGTCCCTTGTCCCTTGTCCCTTGTCACTCTTCCTAATCCAGTTTTTCCATAAAATAATTCTCCACCGTTTCGATCAGCGTGTTGATGAAGAAGTCATCCTTAATGACATATTGCATGGCGCCATATTGCATAAACTGGCTGATCAGGGTTTTGTCCTTTTCCCTGCTGAGAATCACCACAGGGATATTGCAGTTTTTTTCGTTGATCTTTTTGAGGGTGTCGAGCCCCGTCATGGCAGTGGATTCACCTTCACCCAGGTAGTAATCCAGAACGATCAGGCTGGGATTCAGATGCAGGTGCTCCAGGCACTCTTCTCCTGAAAAAAATGATTTGACATCGAAACCTTCCCTGCATTTGAAGGTGTACTCCATCAAATTCAGCATCATTTTATCATCATCCACAAAAAAAATAAGTTTATTCTCCATTTCGGGGGGTGAGAGGATTTAAAAAAGAGGAAAATTTTGCAATTATACGGAGTATTGTAAAACGGTTGTAAAAACTAGCAACAATTTTTTCAGGAAAGGTAGAATGTTGCATGTTGTTTGACAAGGAAAGGGTTATCCCGGGTATCTCATAGACCGGCGATAACCCTTTCAGATAGGATAAATTCATCAGAACCGGAGGGAAATTCCAACTTTCAACCAGGCAATGCCATAGCCCAGTTCACCCATCACGGCGAAATTGTCGGTAAAATAATACCGGGCGCCTGCAAAAATGTCATACACAGGGCCGCTGTTATTCACAGAATAATCGCTTCCCGTTGCGTCCCCGAATTCTTTATCAGTAACAATTTTAGCACCTATCAATACACCGCCATAGAGGTCAAGCTTGTCAACCAGGTCGACGAAATGATAAGTTCCGCGGGCAGCAATGATCAGGGTGGAGTATTTCCAGCCGTAATCATACCCGAAAGCATCATATTCGTATTTGTATGCGGAATAACCCAGAAAACCGCCAACGCCAAGATTCCCGGGACCCAGATCCTCCCTGATGCAATAATCACCCGCAACAAAAATGGGTGGTACTGTGGTATGATAATAGGTTCCGAAAGCATAGTAGGTGGATCCCAGGCCTACTCCGAAGCTCAATACCTTGTCACCCTTGTCGAACAGCTGCGCCTGCAGTGAGGTCAATGACATCACCAGCAAAAGACCAATTGCGAAAATTTTTAATGGCTTTTTCATAAAGTGTCTGAATTAAGATTAGTTGTTTTTAAGAAAACAAAAATAGCAAAAGCATCCCAAGGCAGTGTCTTATAAACGATAATTTTTGACAATTATTCGGATTGTTGGGTTGTAAATGGGAATAGTGGAGATGAATGGGTGTGTTGCGCAGGAGGTAGAGACGCATTGCCATGCGTCTCTGCGGCAATGCAAAAATGATATCCTATTTTGTCAAAGTAATCATTTTAGAATTATATTTGTGACAGAAAATTTTAAAAGCCTATAATAATGACACAGTTGGTGGGTGAAGTGATTCAAATCATTGGTCCTGTGCTCGATATTAGTTTTGAACGAGCAGGTAACGAAATGCCGAACATTCATGATGCGCTCGAAGTGACGAAAGATGACGGTCAGGTTATCATTGTGGAATGCCAGCAGCATATTGGTGAAAACTCAATCCGGGCCATTGCCATGGATTCCACCGATGGATTGCGAAGAGGCATGAAAGCACGCACGCTCGGGGGAGCCATCCGAATGCCCATCGGTGAGCAGATACGCGGCAGATTGCTCAACGTTATAGGCGATGCCATTGACGGGCTTGGTGCGGTCGACAAAAAGGACGGATATCAGATTCATGGCGATCCTCCCAAATACGACCAGCTTTCCACAGAAACGGAAGTGTTGTTCACGGGGATCAAAGTCATAGACCTCCTGGAGCCCTATCCAAAAGGCGGTAAGATCGGACTTTTTGGTGGCGCCGGTGTCGGTAAGACCGTCATCATCATGGAACTTATCAACAACATTGCCAAGAAATATTCCGGACTATCTGTATTTGCCGGCGTGGGAGAGAGAACCCGTGAGGGGAACGACCTGCTTCGGGAAATGATTGAGTCGGGTGTCATCAAATACGGCGATGCATTTTTGAAGAGCATGGAAGAGGGGGGCTGGGATCTTTCCCTGGTGGACCCCGAAGCCCTTAAAAAATCACAGGCTACGCTGGTGTTCGGACAGATGAATGAACCCCCCGGAGCACGTGCCACGGTTGCATTATCGGGACTTACCGTGGCCGAATCGTTTCGCGATGGTGACGAAGCTTCCGGCGGACGGGATATTCTTTTCTTCGTAGACAATATATTCCGTTTTACACAGGCAGGTTCCGAGGTTTCTGCTCTTCTGGGCCGTATGCCTTCGGCGGTAGGTTACCAGCCTACCCTGGCCACCGAGATGGGTATTATGCAGGAACGCATCACCTCCACCAAAAGAGGATCCATCACTTCTGTTCAGGCTATTTATGTGCCGGCGGACGACCTTACTGACCCCGCCCCCGCAACAACATTCTCCCACCTGGATGCCACCACGGTATTGAGCCGTAAACTTTCCGAGCTGGGTATCTACCCGGCGGTTGACCCCCTCGATTCCACCTCGCGCATTCTTTCTCCGGAGGTCATGGGGAAGGAGCATTATGAAACAGCCAAGAAGGTGAAGGAGTTGCTGCAGCGCTATAAAGAACTGCAGGATATTATCGCCATCCTGGGGATGGATGAACTGTCAGAAAAAGACAAACTCGTGGTGCACCGCGCCCGTAGGGTTCAACGCTTCCTTTCGCAGCCTTTCCATGTGGCTGAAGCATTTACGGGTACACCCGGGGTATGGGTCTCCATCGAGGATACCATCAAAGGTTTCAACATGATCATGGACGGCAAAGTGGATGAATATCCTGAAGCATCCTTCCATATGGTTGGGACCATCGACGAGGCCATCGCCAAGGGAGAGAAGATCATTGAACAGGCTAAGAAAGGCTAAATCAAAATAAGCACAGTGAAACTCGAAATCATCACCCCGGAAAAACGGCTTTTTGATGGAAATATCAAACTTGTCCAGGTACCCGGTGCAATGGGTTCCTTTGAAGTGCTGAAAAATCATGCGCCGATCATCTCAACGCTGACAAACGGTAAGATTAAAGTGATCACGGAGCACGACATTGAGGAATTTTTCGAGATCCGTTCCGGAATCATTGAGGTAAAGGCAAATTTCGTTACCATACTGGCTGTAACAAGCTGAAGAAAATAATTCACAGCGGCCCATTGTATGAAAAAACCAGCGCTGCTCATCCTCCTGTTATTGGCGGTGTTTTCCATCACAGGTCAGGAGGCCGTGTATTTCATCGCTGAAGACAGCGTCAGAATCAGGGGGGATCTCTACCTGCAAGATACCCAGAGGCCTTTTATCATTCTTTGTCACCAGGACGGCTCCAACCGGAGTGAATATTACGAAATCGCCCCGCGTCTGTTGAACCTGAATTACAACTGCCTGGCAGTAGATCTGCGCGCCGGGGGCAAAGCGGGTTATGTTCAGAATGAAACGGCAAACCATGCCCTCCTGGGGAAGCGGCCTGCGCAACCCCTGGATGCTGTAGTCGATATCAGGGCTGCCATCCGGTACATTCAAAGCATCAGCAAATATCCGGTAATCCTCCTGGGAAGTTCCTATTCTGCATCTCTCTGCCTGTTGACGGCAGCCGGCAATCCTTCTGTGAAAGCAGTCATCGCGCTGAGTCCGGGGGAATATTTTCAACCCCTGATGCAGGTCGGGGAGGAAGTTAAAAAAATCAGCCAGCAGGTTCTGGTCTGCTCCACACAAAGTGAATATCCCTATATTCAGAAAATGCTTTCGGGCATACCCGACGGGAAACTCACCCTTTTCAAACCCGAAAAAAGCAAGGGAATGCGGGGATCAGGAGCCTTTGCCAGTTCAAATGCAGGAAGCGGTGAATACTGGTTCGCGCTGATGATGTTTTTTAAGAAATTGGGGTAGGAAGAGTAGCAGCAGCAGCGGCAGCCGCAGTCAACAATCACAACAATCACAACAATCACAACCTCTCTCCGTTTTTTCCGTATACTTTTATCATTTCGTTCAAACACAAAAAATTCTTTTTCGTATATTTATCAAAATGTAGCACCAGCACACAATCTTGAGCAATATAAATCAGTTTAGTTTTCAGTAACAGAATCTATTCAAACCAATGACCAACTTCAGAATTCTTTTCGGGTGGGTACCGAAAACTGCCGATTATGAGGCACAACAGGATTCTTTAAAACAAGAATACCTCGAGCTTAAAACGTTTTCTCAATCCAAAGAACTGTCCGATTACCTTGAACTGGAAAAAACGGTATTATCTTCCGACTTTGCCAGGAAAAAGAAGAACATCGCCGGACAAAAGTTTTCCGACACGCCTGAATATAGAAAGGAAAAGGAATATCTGGCCCTCAAAAAGAGCAAGGATATCAAACGGTATTACCAGACCAAGGATTCTGTTGCGCTGAAAGACTTCCTTGAATTCGAAAATTCATATGATGTCAAGCATTATCACACCCTGGAGAAACTGATCCACTCGGAAGAATTTATCCGGAAACAGAAAGAGCTCAGGAAGAAATTCAAAGGAAGTCCCGAATATGAAAAATGGCAGGAGTTCATGGGCCTTAAGAAATCCAAGAGGTTCAAGGATTATTTTGCTTTCAAGGAGTCCAGGGATTATGTGAATTTTACACTGCTCATCGGTTCCGAAAAAATTACGGCATTTGAGCAACTGGGACAATTTATCAAGTCCGATGCATTTCAAAAGGTGAAAGAATACATGTTGCTTCCGGGCAGGAAAAAGCTTGAAATGTCGGAAGAACACAAGATGGAACAGCAATACCTGGGTCTGAAAAACTCGGACAAATTCAAATGGTATTTCAAAGTGCACAATTCGAACAAATATGCCGAAGTTAAAAAATGGCAACCCACGTTTTCCGATGAATTTGATGCGCACAAGCTGGATAAAGCCAAATGGCTTACCCGCTATTACTGGGGGGAGACACTCCTCAAGGACAGTTATGTAAACGCAGCCGAAAAGCAATTTTATACCGAGGATAAAAACATTGAACAGGCCGGAAGCATACTGAAACTCCGTACCCGCCGTGAAAAAGTGACAGGCAAGGCATGGAATCCCGCCCTCGGATTTTTCACCAGGGATTTCGACTATACTTCAGGCATTATCAACACAGGACATAAATTCCGGCAACAATACGGTCTGTTTGAGGTCAAAGTGCGGTTTAACCGCAATTTCCCCGTAAACCACGGAATATGGATGGTTTCTGAGCTCATGCTGCCCCATATCGACATCGCCCGGGCCGGCAAAAAAGTCTCCGTGGGCAGTTACTGGGGAAATCCCAATGTGAAGGGCGGGGTCGACAAAAGAGCGTCATCCATGAGCCGCGAGCGGTACGGATTTGATTATTATATCTTCTCGCTGGAATGGACTAAGGAAAAACTCACCTGGAAACTGAACGGGATTCCCGTTTGCTCAACCTCCCAAGGCGTTCCCCATACCCCCATGTACATCAATATCAATTCCTCCCTTTATCAGGATGCCGACGGTTCCGTCCTTCCGGCAGAAATGGAAGTGGACTGGATCAGGTGCTACCAGCAGGGGTAGGAGAGTCGTGCAGTCGTGCAGTCGTGCAGTCGTGCAGTCATGCAGTCGTGCAGTCATGCAGTCGTGCAGTCAGGCTGAGCGAAGTCGAAGCATAATAAAAGCACCCTTCAGGCGTTCGGGGACCCTTGAAGGGTGTTTTTTTTATTGACTTTGCCTTCAGATTGTTGTAACTTTAATTCATCCGTTTGCCTGACCAAAAATCATCAAAGATGAATGCTCCTTTTATGCAAGATGTCAGGATTGGCTTTTTATCCTGTCTAATTTCTATCACGGTCATAAGTGTTTCCTGCAACAAAAAGCCCATATCCGTGATTAAAATTATGCCTGATAGCGGAACCACTCGCACCGGTTTTACTTTTGACGGTACAGGATCCCGGGATCAGGATGGAAATATTGTCCGGTATACATGGGATTTTGATGATAATGCATATAGTGCTCAATCCATTGATTCGCACTGTTATCAGGAACCGGGAAACTATTCTGTTAAACTGACGGTAACGGATAACGACAAGGATTCATCTGCAAATATTAAATCCGTTAAAGTGTCTCCACATTATTCGTATATGTTGTCAGATACCGCTTCTGCTGATATTACCCCCGTTAATGGAGGTTACCTGGCTGTATCCAATCGTAAGGGTGATGTTTTTGAAATATTCATAGCCCCGCATGCGCTTTCTCAAAAGACGACAATAACAGCAATTGCATTGGATCAACCGGCATTAACACCAATGAATGATCTGACCTCCCGGGGAGTTCGGATAGTACCGGAGGGATTGCCACTTTTACTTCCTGCAACCCTTAAAGTATCTTACTGGCAATCCATTGCAAATCCTGAAGTGTCCAGGATTTTTCAGCTTGACAGGCAGGGAGAACTTCAAATAGTTCCCTGGCAGAAGGATTCTGAGTTTGCTATTCAGGGAAGCATTTATGAGTTGGATGATTTCATCACCGGCACCCCGGATGTTGAAGAACTGACGGGACAAATGCAGAGCTTACAGCTCATCGGTTCTTTCGGGAATATTATGGAATTCGAATCGACAATAGGTCAAATGCTGGAACTGTCAGAACTCTTGCAGAATATGGGCCAGAATGATGCAGCCGGTTTGTTGCATGAGAATGCAAAAAGAATTACTGAAACGGAAGTTCAGAATTATATCACCCATGATCGTTCACCTGAAACCTGTGGATCCTATTTGCGGATCCTTCTGAGATATGGCAGGGTAATGGAGCAAATCTCAATTAACGATGATCTGGTAAATCTTTATCGTGAACTGGTTGAAGATCTTTCTGAACAATGTCCGTTTAAAGGGTTTGTCAAAAAAGAATATCTGACAAGTCCCTTGTGGTTGGAAGGTGGATTGTCCGATCCGGTATTTATTTCAAGCGACTCTTTGGATGATATTTCTGGGGGAGGAAAGAATGGATTTTGGTTTGATGGATCTGGATTTGAATCTGGTGAAGGGAGATTCATTATAGATGGATTTTTTAACGTTCAGGAAGATATTCAGGGCGAAATTAAAATTGATTCTCTTTTCCGGAGAAGATTGAAATTGTCTTGGAAATCCGACGCCACAGACGGATTACTTAAAATAGTGGTAGAAGGTCAGGGTGTACAATTTACAAATTGGTGGGACTTTACACAGCACAGTACTGAAACCACGATTGAGACTCCGGAGGGAGCAATCTCATTTGGTTTTGGTGTTGGCCTGTCATCCGTGGAGGATGATCTGGAATTTGAGCTGGTTGACGGCGCACAGGTAATTCAGGAGAAACAGAGCGATTTAGGATTATCAAAAATGATATGGACATTGCAGTTTGAGGAAGATCCGTGCGATCCTGAGACTACACGGAATCTTTGCCGCAAGCATAAAGCGGATATTCTGGGCTTTTGCCAGACTTTAAGGGATTGGATGGTAGTTGAAGATTATGATGATTCAGAACCTTTGCATACCTGTAGTGATCCTGATTGCAGCGGTGCAATTGCAGCTAATCAGGGAAGGGCTCCCTGGGTGGGAATTACCGAACAATATTCTTCTTCATGTGATGAACTTGCCGGGGACGTAGCCTGCAGCATTGAGTGCTATGGTTGGGGAGAATCACCGGAATGATTCATGCTGTTATGCACTTATAATTGTGTTAGTTGGTTATTGTTGCAGAGGTGTTTTTTTTGATTGGCGGACCCTGAAGTAATGAATAAAAAGGATAGATTTGCGGCATGCTTATGAAGTGAATGCTATCTTATGGAACGATTGATTCTCTCCCTTGTATTTCTTCTTCCCTGCTGTCATTTTCCTGTTTTTTCCGCAACCTGTGCTTTCGGCAATGCACCAATCGAAACCGAAAGGCGGCAGCCTGACACACTGCAAGCATACCAGATTCTTTACAATGGCCGGGAATGGAAGAATCTATATTACAGGGTGGAGGGTGACCAGTTCCTTTTCTCCGGTGAATTTCTGCCGGCATCCCTCTCTGTTCAGGGCAGAACATTCGGAAATATCCGGTTAAAGTATGATCTTTACCAGGATGAGATCATAATACCTTTTGGCCCGGGAAGAGCGCTTCAGCTGAACAGGGAAATGGTGGAGGGCTTCTTCATTACCTTTCAGGGCAAAACATACCAATTCTTAAGAATGCCGGAGGATGGCCCGGAAGAGCTGAAAGGATATGTCCGGGTTTTATACCCGGGCGAGTCTGCCCTTTATGTAAAATATAAAAAAAAGATTAACCGTCCCGGGATTGAAAACCATCCGGATATATTTTATCAGATAACCCGGATATATCTGGTGCGGAATGACCAGGTCCTTCTCATCGCCCGTAAGGGGGATCTGTTCAAAGTATTTGGTGAAAAAAGAATGCTTATCCATGATTTTATGAAAAAGAACTCCATCCAGCTTTCAGTAAAGGAACCTGAAAGTCTGATCCCCGTCCTTCGTTATTTCGATAGTCTGAAACCTTAGATTTTCCTGAATGCGACCCATGATCCTGATGCTGATCCTGCTCTGCGCCATGCATGTAAATCTTGGAGCGCAGGAGAGGTATTGGATATCCGGAAAACCGGAGGAGCTCTCATTTACTGAATTTGTGAAGCAGATAGAAAGCGAGCTGCCTGTGAAGTTTTTCTACAGGGAGGACTGGTTACATGATTTGCGCATAGGTCCATCTTCTGCCTGCCGGACATTACCGAGTATTTTGGACAGCCTGTTCAACGGAACTTCGCTGCATTACTTCATGGAAGAATCCGGAAACATCATCATCACTGATGAATATGTCGTTAAAGTTGAATTCTCGCCAACCGAAGCCAGCCAGGACATCCTGCCGGAAAGGCCCCTGGACGGAGCACAGCAGCAGACTTCAGGTCATGCCTCCGTCGAAATTGGTAATCCTGCTGAAAAAAACAGGCACGGCAAAGTTATCGTCTCGGGATATATCACCGACAAGGATACCGGAGAACCCCTGCCCGGTGTATCCGTTTATATCAGCCAGCTATCAACAGGCACCATGACGAATGAATACGGGTATTTTAAACTTGCAGTTCCCAGGGGAGCTCATCAGATCCGGTTTTCCTCCATTGGCGCAAAGGACAGGATGATCGATGTGAACCTTTATGGGGCCGGGGAATTGAATGTCGAGATGAGCAGCATGATTACGCCTTTGAAGGAGGTGGTGGTCACCGCAGAGAAAAGTATTACGCTGCAACGCTTCGAAGTAGGGGCGGAGAGAATTAACATGACTTCCCTGAAATTGCTGCCGACTTCACTCGGCGAATCGGATATTCTGAAAAGCATCCTGCTGATTCCCGGTGTTCAGTCGGTGGGAGAGGGCTCTGCAGGATTTAACGTAAGGGGTGGTTCAGCTGACCAAAACCTGATTTTGTTATATGGCGCACCGGTTTACAATTCATCTCACTTTTTCGGTTTCTTCTCAGCGGTCAACGCTGATATCATTCGCGACGTTACACTGTATAAAGGGGGTATTCCCGGCAAGTATGGCGGCAGGATATCCTCCGTGCTGGATATTGTCACAAAAGAGGGCAACCGGAAGGAGTTTGCAGGTTCTGCCGGAATTAGTCCGGTTACAGCCCATCTGATGGTGGAGGGGCCAATTATCAAGGACTCCCTGACATACCTTTTTGCGGCGCGAACCACTTATTCAAACTGGTTACTCAGTCTGGTTGAGAACGACGCGCTCAGCAACAGCAGGGCATCATTCTATGATTTGAACGGCAAGATGACCTATGACTGGAATAAGAACAACAAGATAGACCTTTCCGCATACTTCAGCCACGATTCATTCCGGTTTAATTCCGATACCACTTACAGCTATGACAACAGCATTTATGCCTTGAAGTGGCGTCATTTTTTCAGCAGCAAATTATTTTCCTCACTTTCAGTCAACAACAGCTTTTACCGGTACGATGTTTCCAGCGGGCAACCGGATGCCGAAGCATTTGTTCATACGCATAAAATGAACAGTACAGGTATTAAGGCTGATTTTAACTGGTTTCCCGGGAAAAACGAATTTAATTTTGGTCTCGATCTTACCCGCTATGCCGTAAACCCGGGAATTTACCTTCCCGACGGAGATTCATCGCTTGTAGTGCCACGATCCATTGAAAAAGAGCAGGCCTGGGAAGGAGCCCTTTATGTTGAGGATAAATTCATGCTGAAGGATTATTTATCCATCAGCCTTGGCATGAGGTTATCCGCCTTTTATGCTCTGGGTCCGCAAACGGTCAGGATATATAATCCGGCCTACCCAAAAAGCAGATCTACCATCACGGACACCCTCCGTTTCAGTCCCGGAGAGATTACCGGCAAATATGGCGGTCCGGAATTCAGGATATCTCTGAATTTCAGAATTACCGAAAGGAATTCACTGAAAATCAATTACAACAGAACGAGGCAGTATCTGCATCTTCTTTCGAATTCCGCCTCAATATCTCCCACCGATACCTGGAAACTCAGCGATTACTATCTGGAACCCCAGGTAGGGGATCAGATTGCAGCCGGATTTTACAAACTGATGTTCAGCTCCCTTGAAATTTCGGCAGAGTTGTATTATAAATGGATCAGGAACATGGTAGATTTCAAAGGGGGTACAAATCTGATCATGAATGAAAATATTGAGTCAGCTATCGTCAATCTAAAGGGGAAGGCATACGGTGCAGAATTGTCTGTTAAAAAGACATCGGGGAAACTCCGCTACAGTATAGGATATACCTATTCCAGGACCTTTGTGCGAAGCACAGGTGCTTTCAGTGAGGAAATGATCAATAAGGGGAGCTGGTTCCCGGCCAATTTTGACAAACCCCATGACCTGGTGGTTACTTTCAATTATCTCCTCTCGCGCCGTTTCAGTTTTTCCTCAAATTACACCTACAGTACGGGCCGGCCCATTACCTTCCCGGTGGCTACCTATATCATGTATGACAATGAGCTGGTGCATTATTCCGATAGAAACAGATACAGAATCCCGGATTATTCCCGGTTTGACGTTTCGTTCAGAATAAACGGGAATCTCAGGTCAAAAAAAATCGCTCATCCCGGTTTTACATTCTCGATTTACAATCTGCTGGGAAGAGAAAATGTATATTCGGTTTATTTTAAGAAGGAAGGCGAACTCATACGGGGATACAAATTGTCGGTGTTCGGCGTGGCTATTCCATCCGTGACTTTTAGTTTTGACTTTTAATCACACAGGAAATGCGCATCACATTGAAACTGGTTTTTCTATTACTGATCCTGCTTCTTTCAGGTGCATGTGTTTCAGAATTTATACCGCAGATTGACGAGGAAGAAGAGCTGCTTGTCGTAGAGGGAATCATTACGGATCAGCCGGGAGTCAATACCATAAAACTGTCAAAATCGATGCCTCTTGGTAAAAAAAGCGATGCCATACCCCTGGGCGGATGCACCGTGAGCGTTTCAGACGACCTGGGAAATACCCACCAGTTTGGAGAGACGGAAGCCGGTATTTATAGTTCAGACTCTGCCACCTTCAAGGGTGAAATCGGCAGGTACTATACGCTGCATATCACAACAGGCTATGGCATCAATGCGTTGAATTATGAGTCATTCCCTGCGGAAATAAAACCGGTGCCTGAAATCGACAGTGTTTACTATGAAAAGACGGTTATTCAGGAAGATTATGAAGATTTCTTCGGCATTGACGGCTGCCAGATTTATCTGGACGCACACGATCCTGAAAACAATTGTAAGTTTTACAGGTGGGATTTCTCAGAGACCTGGATGCTCCGGCTGAACTTTTCCGTTTCAAATCAGATATGCTGGTTATATGATAAATCCATTTCACTTGATATTAAAAGTACTGCAGCTTATACGGAATCTAAAATAGAGCGCCATCCCGTCCAATTTATCTCTAACACTACAGACAGATTAACAACAAAATACAGCATTCAGGTGAATCAATATTCCATGAATGAAGAAGAATACTCCTACTGGGAGAATTTGCAAAACCTGACCGTGCAGACAGGAGGGCTTTACGATATAATTCCTTCCTCGATCCCAAGCAATTTAAGGTGTCTTGAGCATCCGGATGAAAAGGTACTTGGCTATTTCAGCGTTTCAGGAAAGACCTCGAAAAGGATTTTTATCAAAGATGATTTTAGGGGAATAATTGATCCTTATGCCGATTGTGTTACCGATACGGTTTATACTGCCGAATTTCCGGGACTGAACATCGATACATGGATTCTTTTAACCCATGGCTGCTCATTTCCTTGTATAACCTTTTATGAAATCACAACCTACAGGGAATGTGCAGATTGCACTACTCGTGGTACAACGCATAGACCGGCATTCTGGCAAGATGAATAGTAAAACCGGAGAAATTACTGGTATGGGAAAAATAACATCAACGGCAATACTACTGATGCTCTGCAACCTGATCGCATCGCAGACCTTTTCACAATTGCAGCGGAGCGTTCCGGATTATCTTAAACAGCGGTTTTTGCAGTATGTCGGGCAAGTACCCCGGGAAGAACTTTTTATCCATTCCGACAGGGAGGAATACATTGCCGGGGAGGAGGTATGGTTTACCATTTATCTGATTGACAGGCAGAGCTTCAAACCTTCGTTGAACAGTAAAATAGCTTATTTCGAATTATTGAACGACAATAACCGGCCGGTACTGCAAAAAAGGATCCTTATTGACCATGGTTTTGGTCCCGGTCAGATTCTTTTGCCTGACACGTTAAGTACCGGAACCTATATCATCCGGGCATATACGAACTGGATGAAAAATTTCCTGCCCGACAATTGTTTTACAAAGGACATCGTTGTTTATAATACAAAGGGTGCTGAAACATTTAAGGGGAAAACGGAAAGTGACAGTCATTCCGGTCAGGGAACAGGCAACAACAGGAAAGGAACGACAAAAAATACCGGAGTCAGGCTGCAGATCGACAATTCAAAACCCGATACCCTCGAAATACTTGTCAGCGCTGATCATGCCTATCGTACGGAGAATAAAGATCTTTTCTACATTTTTATTCAGACACATGGGAATATCAACCTGGTAAGTACTGAAAGAATTGCGGAAGGAACAACCCGGGTTTCTGTTCCCAAGACATTGCTGGGCAAAGGAATTAACCAGGTAACCCTGTTCAATGCCAGGGGTAAGCCGGTGGGCGAAAGATATGTGTATACGCCTGCACGGGATAGCCCATTTACCCTGCATGCCACCGACACTTGTAAACCGAGAGAACCCATTACACTCGAAATCCTTTCCGGGGTGCCGGTTTCAGCTGCTTCCGGCCTGGCCGGCCTCAGCATATCCGTTGCTCCTGTGAGCAGTGACCGGGAGATCATGAACCTGAATGATTACCTGGTGTTTGGCACAGAATATGACCTATCCTGCCGGAATTTGTGCAAAGGCAGGAAGATCAGCTCGATTCCTGCTGAGGAAATGGACAGTATCCTGCTGCATGCGAGCAGCAACTGGATAAACTGGGAATCCATCCTTTCATCGGAAATGCCTGTTTTCAGGTACCCGGTTGAAAACAGGGAACATTTTCTGTCGGGTAAATGGCTTGGCGGAGATCCGCAGGCTGCCCGATCCGGTGAAGTCCTGTTACTGAGTATGCCCGGCAGGGAAGCCTTTTTTCAATATGCCAGGACCGATCAGGAAGGCAGTTTCAGCTTCAGGATACCCATCGACGCAGAGCGCAAGGATATTATCCTCATGCCGGATGAGACGCGTGAAAATGACAGGATCATTATCGAATCATCGTTCACCGATCTGAATTGTCCATTGGATAAGACGGGAATTGCCAACCACAGACCGATAAATCCACGTGCTTCCAAATGGAGTGTGAATTTCCAGGTGAGCAGGATTTATGGAATTTCAAGCCTTGGAAATCCTTTGGATCCGGTTGTTCAGCCTTTAATGCCGGTAAGATTCTATGGAAGGCCCGACTTTGAAGTAAAAATGGCCGATTACATCAGCCTGCCTGTGATGGAGGAGGTCTTTTTCGAGATTTTGCCGCATGTTTCCCTGAAAAAGAAGAAGTCGGATTTTGAGATTACAATAACCGACCGTGTTGATAACATGCTGTACGAATTTACACCCTGTTTAATGATCGATGGGGTAGTCATCAGGGATCCTGCGTTAATAGCCGGCCTCGATCCCGGAATTGTTGAGAAGATCGAGGTCATCAAAGAAAGGTACATCGTTGGAGAGTACGTATTTCCAGGAATCATCAATGTAATAACCAGGTCGGGTGATTTCAGCTGTGTTTCGCTCCCCGCATCAATGGTGAGGTTTCCATACCGGATAGCAGATCCGGTATGGTCATTCACTTCGCCCGATTATTCAACACCGGAAAAGAAATTAAGCAGGATTCCCGATTACAGGAATACCCTTTACTGGAATCCCGCTGTGAGACCCGATCAGGATGGGAAAGTCAGCGTTGAATGCTGGAGTGCGGATAACAAATCGGATTATTTGATAAACATTCAGGGGATTACGCAGGCCGGGGAAGCGATTTCGATGAAAAAAATCATCAGTGTAAAATAATAAAACGCTTTTCACGCTATCCATTCTGGATGACCAGATGACAGATATAATCAAAGAGAGAAAGTAAAGAAAGTATTTTGGTTAACTTTATATACAATGATCAGGAGATTTAGAATATATGATTCTTACAGCAGGAAATTAATTGAAGTAACATACAGGATGTATTATTAATCATTATAAATTAAACATAATGGAAATTATTAATGTGCAGGCAATAGAAATACTTGACTCCCGTGGAAATCCAACGGTTGAAGTCAATTTGACACTTGAAGACGGAACTGAAGCCAGAGCAGCAGTACCCAGTGGTGCTTCAACCGGTGAACGGGAAGCATGTGAACTGCGTGACGGTGATAAAAAACGGTATCTTGGGAAAGGAGTCCTGAAAGCCGTTGAAAATGTCAACAAGATCATTGCCAAAGAAATTGTTGGGAAGTGTTTTGTTAGCCAGCGTGAACTTGACTATGGAATGATTAATCTGGACGGGACTCCCAACAAATCAAAACTTGGTGCAAATGCTATTCTTGGCGTATCCATGGCTTATGCCCGTGCGGAAGCCATAAGTTCCGGCATACCCCTTTATCAGTATTTAGGTGGTAGTAATGCACATTTGTTACCTGTTCCTTGTATGAATATCATTAATGGTGGAAAACATGCTGATAATAATGTAGATTTTCAGGAGTTCATGATTGCTCCACATGGTGCATCCTCTTTCACTGAGGCTATCCGTATGGGTGCTGAAGTCTTTCATACGTTGAAATCTGTACTCAAAGCAAAAGGATATAGCACAGGCGTCGGTGATGAAGGTGGTTTTGCACCAGACTTGAAATCAAATGATGAAGCCGTTGAGGTAATTCTTGAAGCCATTTCAAAGGCCGGATATAAGGCAGGTGAACAGGTTAGTATATGTCTTGACCCTGCTGCCAGCGAATTGTGGGAAGACGGCAAGTATAAATTATTCAAAAGTACAGGCAAATTCTTGACCAGTGATGAGTTGGTAAAATTGTGGGAAAGTTGGGTGAATAAGTATCCAATTGTTTTAATAGAGGATGGATTGGCAGAAAATGACTGGAGTGGTTGGGAGAATATGACAAAAACTCTTGGTAAGAAAATTGAGATTGTTGGTGATGACCTTTTTTGTACCAACAAAGCCATCCTGACGGAAGGTATCCAGAAAGGGGTTGCTAATGCAGTTCTGATAAAATTAAATCAGATTGGTACTGTTACTGAAACATTAGAAACCATCGAACTCGCATATAAAAATTCCTATAATTGCTTCGTTTCACACCGTAGTGGTGAAACCGTTGACAGTTTTATTGCTGATTTAACAGTAGCAGTTAATGCAGGTCATTTAAAAACCGGCAGCGGATGCAGGGGTGAACGTGTTGAAAAATTCAACCAATTGATGAGAATCGAACATGCATTAGGTAATGCTTCCAAATTTGCAGGAAAGAAAGCATTTAAAAATGCCTGATCATCTTCCGGATGGAATCATAAATAAACAAAGGGGCTGCCTTGCTTTTGAGTCAGCCTGCCGCCAGGCGAAGTCTGCGACCATGAAAATATTCCTTTTGTTGCTTTTATCGACCCAGTTACCCAGTCATCTGATTGCACAGGTATTGTATTCTCAAAAAGATATTCAGGTTTTTAATGCTGTATTGTCTGAGGCCAAAAAAGCCAATATGTCCGATTCAGCCATTGACAGAATTGTCCTGTTTGTCGGCAAACAGTTTATGGGTATTCCTTATGTCGGTGGTGTTCTGGATAAACCTGAAACCGAAAACCTGGTGATTGATTTATCTCAACTAGATTGTGTAACTTACCTAGAGAGCACAATTGCCCTGTCAGTTATCATAAAAGAGAATAAAACACAATTTGAGGATTTTTGCAATGAATTGAAATTCATCCGTTACCGGAATGGGGTAATGAACGGGTATGCATCACGGATGCACTATTTCTACGATTGGATCAAAAACAACCAGCAGAAAGGTATCCTCGGGAACATAACCGAAGATATCGGAGGAAAGCCATTTGTCAAGAATATTCATTTCATGACAAAAAACAGGACAAAATATCCGCATTTAAAAGAAGACAGTTCCCTGGTAATTGTAAAAAAGGTCGAAGAAGAACTCAGTTCAATGAATAAATTCTATATTCCGAAAGAGGAGATACCGCTGGTTGAGGAAAAGATCAGGGATGGCGACCTGGTAGCAATTGCTACAACCATTGACGGCATGGAAGTTGCCCATGTGGGAATAGCTGTTCATTTGAGCACGGGACTGCATTTAATGCATGCCTCCTCATTGAATAGGATAGTTGAGATTTCTGAGGTTTCACTTTTCGAGATGTTAAAAAACAAATCCACATACGCCGGAATAATTGTCTCAAGGCTGAAGTAATGACCCCCGCCAGGCGAAGTCTGTGACTATAGCCGTCAACTTAAGGTTTAACCGCGAAGCGGTTGAATTTGAATAATCCCGGGTGAAACCCGGGGTACACTGTGTATGCAGCTTTCCAACCACGGAGTGGTTGAATTTGCAGTCAAAATGCTTTTAATTAATATTCAACCACTCCGTGGTTGGTAAATCGCCCCGTCTATTGCACCGGGTTTCACCCGGCGTTATTCATATTTAAGCACTCCGTGCTTATCCTTTTAGACGGTAATTTAACATCAATTCAATCCTTAAGTTGACGGCAATGGTTAGGAAAACTACGCCTAGCAAGGCATGAAAGTGAGCGTGAGGGTGCTCGCTCCGCTCTCGCTCTCACGCTCACTCTGATTTGGTAGCCCCACCAGGAATCGAACCTGGATTTAAGGTTTAGGAAACCTCCGTTCTATCCATTGAACTATAGGGCCGACTAGGGTGTGGGTGTGGGTGTGGGTGTGGGTGTGACTGGGGTGTGGGTGTGACTAGTGTGTGGGTGTGGGTGTGGGTGTGGGTGTGACTAGGGTGTGGGTGTGGGTGTGCAAACTTACCCAAAATGATTTGACTGGCAAAATTATCACGTGAATTTATTATCCAACCGCTGTAAGGCTGTAGTTTATTAGGCTGCAGGCTATAGGTTTTTGGCTGTCGACTGCAAGACTGCAAGACTGCAAGACTGCAAGACTGCAAGACTGCAAGACTGCAAGACTGCAAGACTGCAAAACTGCAAGACTTTTACTGCTGCTGCTGCTCCCTACTCCTTACTCCTTCCTTCTCCTCCTCCTGATTCAATTCCTCCTCCATCACCTTTAAACGGGCGATGACTTTGTTGTACATCCGCGAGCAATCATCCGGATGGGAACTGTAAAAGGCCATGGTATTGTCGAACTGGGTCCAGGTAACGCGGTACTTACCTAGAACGGACCCGTATAAAGATGCGGAATCAAGGGCGAAGGTCGATCCCGAATTGCTCATGTTGTCCACCCCTATTCCGTCAGCCAGGTGAATATCAGCCAATAACCTGACGAATTTATTTTCAGGGATGAGCTTCCTGGAGGAGCCTGAACAGTTCAGAAATACCAACGCTGCAATGAGCAGTGCGAATAAAATAAAAAGAATCCGCCTCAAAATCATCAGTCTTTTATATCATTAAAACGATATCCAATCATGATTTCGTGTGAACCAAAGTTATGCGCTCCCAGCGGATTTAAAACCAGGTCATAGGAATACCCGATGTATATTTTTCTTTCCCAGGTATAACCCAGCATGATGGATATGGCCTCCTGGGTCCGGTATGACAATCCGCCCCACACCATGTTCCGGTACCAGGCCCGAACGTTGAAATCGAGCTGGAAAGGAGCAGGCCATACTTTCTTTAAAACCAGGCTGGGTTCCACGGCCCATTCACGATTGATGTAGTATTTATAACCTCCTGTAAGGTAGAAGTGGGTTTTCAGCCTGCTTTCACCCGAAGGATCATCGCCGAGCTTGATCCTGTTGTTCAGCACGTGTGTAAAAACCAGGCCGGCATGATAGGTCGAGGACCAGAAATAAAATCCCACATTGGCATCCGGCAGGTAGTAGTTTTCCTTTGCATTCATGGTGGGATCACCCTCAACCGGCATCTCGATCTTGGAATAGTCAATTTTATATTGCATAATCCCGATATTCAAACCTCCCGATATTTTCATATCCTCATTGATGTTGTAATGATAGGCATAGGAGCCATGCACAGTTCCCATACTTACCGGTCCGGATACGTCGTAACAGATGGTACCTCCCCAGCCCATGGGTTGATTAACCAGGGGACCGTAAACGCTGAGCGAATTGGTGATGGGCGCATCCGCAAAGCCCACCCACTGAAACCGGTTGGACGACAACACCTGGAAATAGTTGTTCGTTCCGGCCAGGGCGGGATTCAGGATGAATGGATTGGTCATGAACAGCGTTGACAACGGGTTCTGCTGTGCCAGGGATGTATATCCCACAGCAAGGCAAAGCATTATAAGGCAGGTTAGTCGCTTCATCATCTTATCTTAATATGGTTACTGTTCCGGTATAGGGCTCTGATTTACCGTCGTTTACTTCAACAATATAATAGTATGCGCCGACAGGCATGGGTTTTCCGTTCCTTGTGCCATCCCATTCCTGCGAAGCGCCATATCCTTTGGATTCGAATATCGGTTCACCCCAGCGGTTGAAAACCTTGACACGGATCTTGTCGCCGTACTGAACCGCATTGGTTATGGTCCATTTGTCGTTGATTCCGTCATCGTTCGGGCTGAAGCCGCTGTAAATCTCAATGGGCCTTGCAATCACCACGTGTACACGGTCGATCTCAATACAGCCATTGTCGGTTGTACCGATTACATCGTAGTATCCTTCTACCGAAACTACAATAAACTCCTCGGTGCTTATATCCACGTTATCCTTTTTCCACTGATACGCGGCGAATCCGGGTGTGGCTGCCATGGTGTACTCCTGTCCCTGCAAGAGGAAGAGGGCCGTGTCAATGTTGACCTCACCCGAAGGATCGTAAATATCCATGCCTATGCGTTCATAAACATCCAGCACAAGGGTATCCCGATCCATACAGCCGTTATCGTAAACCGTATATATGAACGTGGTCCTGGTGTCTATTGTGGCCATCGGATCTGTGATTCGGGGATTGTCCAGCAGCTCTGCAGGTTCCCAGCGAACGCTGTCGCCAATAGAACCAACCAGCGGATATTCAGAGGCAGGGCAAACTGTGGCGTCCTCACCCGCATAAGCGGTTGCCACATTGAGGCCCAGTATCGTGAAGTCGATGTCCGCGCTGTTGCATCCGTTCTCATCGGCAACGACAACCGTATACTCTCCGGCCTCAACCAGGGTGAGATCTTGCGTGCTGGCGCCGTTTGACCAGTCATATGTAAAATCGCCTGAGCCTCCCGTCACGGTGATGTCAATGGCCCCGTCTTTGGTAATGGCTGAACAGGTGGCATGGGTGATGACGCCTGTGACAACAATTTCGGTCGGTTCAAGTATTTCAACGGTATCTATGAACAACCAGCCCTGGCTGTCCTCAATCCGGATATCGTACAATCCTGCTGTCTGACCTGTATAGGCAAACAATCCCGAAGGTTCTGTCTGCGGTACGCTGAGCCAGCTGGCGGTGAGGGTATAGGGCCCTGTTCCGTCGGTTGTGGCCAGGTAAAAGCTTCCGTCGGCAAGTCCGTAACAGGACACGTCATTCTTATTGACGGTCACGTTCAGTTCATTCACGGTAAGATTGACATCCTGGGTGAAAATGCAACCATTGGCATCCACCACGTAAACAGGGTAAACACCGGCAGGCAGGTCGTCAAACTGACCGCTTGCCTGCAGGGTGACCCCGTCATCAACGGAATACTGGTAAGGAGGCGTGCCGCCCGAAGCCGTAAGGGTTATGCTGCCAAGGTTGATACCGATCACCGGAACGACATCCACCTGTACAACAAGTTCGGGACGTGTGAATATTCTGATTACCGTATCAAAAGAACAGGCGCTGATGTCGGTGACCCTGATGGTATAGGCTCCTGCAGCCAGGTTCAGGAAAACACCCGAGTCAGCCACTGCCGATGGTATATTTCCGGGCAACAGGGTATAGGTCAGCGTTCCGGTTCCACCGCTGGCTTTACTGCGGATGATTCCATCCGAAGCATCAAAGCAAAGCAGGGTGTCGGTATGCTGCACGTCGTCGAACATGATGGCAGGAGGTGAGGATACTTCCACGGTGGCTGTCGAAGAACAACCCAGCTGGTCGGTTACCAGAACCGTATAGGTGCCCGGCCCGAGCTCAACCGAAGCCACATCCGGAACGGATGTTGGTCCGGTCCACTGGTAAGTGTAAGGAGCAACACCACCCTGTACGGTCACTATGGCCTGAGCATCCTGTGTATTGGCACAGGAGGTCATCAGCCTGATGGGAACCACATAGGATGTTGAACGCAGCTCTCCGGCAATGGGATTCAGGATCTCCTCGTTGATGGCTCCTGAGTTGTACCGTACGGTAACTGTGTCGCCATTGTTGTTTAGATCTGTAAACGACAGGGTGGCAAGTTTCAGGTATCCGTCAAATATGGCACTGGCATTGTAGGAATCATATACACGTACCTGCCATGCGCCGTTTGCCGGATCCATGCCGTTCAGCACATTCCAGTCGCCGGTGGCGGCAAAATTGCCCGATATCAGCTTGGGTATTACGCACCAGTTGATGGTGTCACCGGTGGATTTGTCAATTTCTGTTGTAAAGGTCGCATTCACTTCCTTGTTGTAAGGATTGCCACCGCAGAGCGACGGATTGGGCGCTTTCAGTATCACCTCGGTTCCGTCGGGGGCAACCAGGGCAAAGCCGAGATCCCAGAAAAGCAGCCGGTCGGTAACATGTACGCCAACCTCTATGGTGGTGGTGGAAGAATTGATGAGGAAGGGCGCCGGGGTGCCAATGGTGGCAACAATATGGTTCACATCAATCCGAACAGGATCTGAATAGGCGCTGCCACATGCGGAGCTTACAAAACACCTGTAGAAACCGGTATCAGCGATTTCAACATTGGCGATCCGGAAGTCGGCAGTTGCGGTTCCGGTGATGTCACCGCCATCCGGCAGATCGATCCAGGATCCTGCATACAGCCATTGCCACTGGTAGGAGATGGCTCCCTGGCCGTTGGCTTCGACATGGAAATGAACATTGCCGCCTTCGCAAACCAGGGTATCGCTGTCAGACTCGATGACGGCAGTAGCAGGATCCACAATAAGCGCGGCTGCGCTGCTGGTGACCGTGCCACACTGACCGGTAACTACAACGTCGTAGTTGCCCGACTGGGCTGGTAAAACTGCCGTAAGCGACAGGACTGATGCGGTCTGACCAGCAAGGGCTGCGCCGTCCTTCCGCCACTGGTAGGTTAAAGCCGTGCCGGTGGCTGCTACGCTGAAGCTCACGTCGGATCCTTCGCAAACCTGGTCGCCAACAGGCTGGCCCGTGATTACGGGATTCAATGCCACGGTTAGTGTTGCGGTATTGCTGGTGACGTTTCCGCAGGTGCCCGTGATGACAACATCATAAGTGCCGGCATTTGCGGTTGTAATATTGTTAAGGGTGAGGACCGGATTGGTCTCCCCGCTGATGATCACACCATTTCTCCGCCACTGGTAAGTGAGTCCGGTGCCGACGGCGGTCACCGAGAAACTTGCGGAAGTGCCTTCGCAGGCAGTTGCATTGGCGGGTTGGGCAGTAATAGAAGGAGGCGTATTTACGGTGAGGACGGCTGCAACGGAAGTCAGGTTGCCGCAGGTGCCCGCGATCACAACATCGTAATTTCCGGCATCACCGGCTGCAATGCTGCCGATGGTATAACTGGTGCCTGTGGCTCCGGAAATGGCAGCGCCATTCTTCCTCCACTGGTAAGTGAGTCCGGTTCCCAGGGCCGTAACGCTGAATGTGGCGCTGGTGCCTGCGCACTGGGTAATACTTACAGGTTGCGCAGTGATGGAGGGTGGCGTGTTCACCGTAAGTGAAGCTGCATTGGAAGTCAGGCTGCCGCAAGTGCCGGTTATGACAACATCGTAGTTGCCTGCATGGGTGGCGTTAATAACCGGAATGGTGTAAGTGCTTCCGGTAGCGCCGGCAATATTGGTTCCGTCTTTTCTCCACTGGTAGGTAAGGCCCGTTCCGGTGGCTGTTACACTGAAGGTACCACTTGCACCTTCACAAAGCACCAGGTTAACCGGCTGCGCGGTAATGGCCGGCGCCGTGTTCACGGTCAGTACTGCTGCGGAGGAGGTCAGGTTGCCGCAGGTACCGGTGATGACCACAGTGTAGCTCCCTGCATGGGTAGCGTTGATGTTGTTGATAATATAAGAACTTCCGGTGGCGCCTGCAATATTGGCTCCGTCCTTTCTCCACTGGTAGGCAAGGCCTGTTCCGGTGGCAGTTACACTGAAGGTGACATTGGTGCCTGCGCACTGGGCAACGCTGACCGGTTGTGTTGTAATGGCCGGTGGTGTATTCACGGTAAGTGCGGCTGCATTGGAAGTCACGTTACCGCAGGTGCCGGTGATCACCACATCATAATTCCCGGCATGGGTGGCGTTGATGTTGTTAATGGCATAGGTGCCTGCCGTTGCGCCTGCAATATTGACGCCGTCTTTCCTCCACTGGTAAGTTAAACCTGTGCCTGTTGCCGTGACACTGAAGGTGACATTGGCGCCTGTACACTGGGCTACGCTGACCGGTTGTGTGGTGATGACCGGTGGTGCGTTCACGGTAAGGACTGCTGCATTGGACGTCAGGTTGCCGCATGTGCCGGTGATAACCACGGTATAACTTCCGGCATGGCCGGCGTTGATGTTGTTAATGGTATAGGAACTTCCGGTTGCGCCTGCGATATTGGTTCCGTCTTTTCTCCACTGGTAGGTTAAACCGGTTCCTGTGGCTGTAACACTGAAGGTGACATTGGTGCCGGGGCATTGCATAGCATTCACCGGTTGCGCGGTAATTACGGGTGCCGTATTCACCGCAAGTGTGGCGGCATTGGAGGTTGCTGAACCGCAGGTTCCCGTAATCACTACCGTATAACTGCCGGCATGGCCGGAATTGATGCCGGTGATGGTGTAGGAACTCCCGGTTGCCCCTGAAATGTTGACTCCGTCTTTTCTCCACTGGTAGGTCAGTCCTGCCCCGGTGGCTGTTACGCTGAAAGTCGCATTCAGTCCTTCACATAACACAACACTGACAGGTTGTGCGGTGATTGCAGGCGGCGTATTTACCGTAAGGGTTGCCGCATTGGAAGTTATGTTGCCGCAGGTGCCGGTGATGACTACCGTATAACTGCCGGCATGCGATGCGTTGATGTTGTTGATGGTATACGCGGCGTTGATTGCCCCGGGTATATTGACTCCGTCCTTTCTCCACTGGTAAGTCAGTCCGGTTCCCGTTGCCGTAACGTTGAAGGTGGCATCGGTGCCTGTGCACTGAACAATGCTGACGGGCTGACCGGTGATGACCGGCGGGGTGTTCACGGTAAGTGTGGCGGCATTGGAAGTGACGTTACCGCAGGTGCCTGTAATTACAACATCATAGTTGCCGGCATCGCCGGTGGCAATGCTGGCTATTGTGTAAGTGCTGCCGGTTGCCCCTGCAATATTGGTACCGTTCTTTCTCCATTGGTAGGTAAGACCTGCCCCGGTGGCTGTTACGCTGAACGTGACACCGGTGCCGGTGCACTGGGTGACACCGACCGGCTGAGCGGTGATGGCCGGAGGCGTATTTACAGTAAGTGTTGCTGCATTGGATGTGATGTTACCACAGGTACCGGTGACCACTACCCGGTAACTGCCGGCATCGGTAGTGGCAATGTTGGTGATCGTATAACCGGCCCCGGTGGCCCCTGCAATATTTGAACCATTCTTCTGCCACTGGTAAGTAAGGCCTGTTCCTGTTGCCGTCACTGTAAAGGTGGCATTGGTGCCTGTGCATTGCACGAGGCTCACAGGTTGCGCGGTTATTGCCGGCGCCGTGTTCACGGTAAGCACAGCAGCATTGCTGTTTACAGTACCGCATGTTCCGGTAACCACAACAATATAATTCCCTGCATCGGCGGTGGTGATGTTGTTCAGGGTGTAGGTTGATCCCGTAGCCCCGGGTATATTAACGCCGTTCTTTCTCCACTGGTAAGTAATGCCTGATCCGGAAGCCGTAACGCTGAAGGTCACATTGGTGCCGGTGCACTGGGTAGCACTTGCCGGATGCGCGCTGATGGCAGGAGGGGTGAGCAGCGAAGCTGCAATGACGTTGGATGTTGCTGGATTGCCGCTGGTGCAGCGGAGACTGGAAGTCAGGATCACACTCACCTGGTCGCCGCTGGCAAGCGTGGAATTGGTATAGGTGGCTACGCCGGTTCCCACATTGGAACCATTCAGCCGCCACTGGTAGGCCGGCGTTGTTCCGCCGTTCACCGGGGTGGCCGTGAACTGCACGGAAGTACCCGGACAAATGCTGCCCGCAGGATTAGCTGTAATCGAAACACTTACGGGAGCGTTGGGAGTTGTTGCAATGGTTTTGGCAGGTCCCGATTTGGCGCAGCCTTTTTTGTCCCTCGCCCATGTTTCATAAGTGCCTGCAGCCAGGTTGCTGAAGAGGTTGGCCGACAGGTATCCGCTGGCGCCGCCGGCGGTAATGGAGTATGTATAGGGTATCTTTCCGCCGTGGGCATAAATGGTGATCGATCCGTTGGTCTGACCGGCGCAGGTGTTCACCACCGAAGCCGAATCAAAAATAAACACGGGGGGTATGCTGTCTGTAAAACCTTCCAGGAAATACTCACCTCCGGAAACCGGGATCGGATTGCCGCAATTGTTGGCATCATTCACACGCACTTCGTACCATCCCTGGGGCAGGTTATTGGCTATGGCAGTGTTCTGTCCGAGGGCGACCCAGCTGCCCGACTGGTTAACAAACCAGTTATAAGTATAAGGAGTGGTCCCGCCTGAAACAATTGCCTGCAGCCGTCCGTCGCTGCCTTCGTTACAGGTGAGTCCCTTTAATATCGTAATATCATCCACACGAAGCTGTGCAGGCTGCGTGATCACCACGGAACCAAGGCTCCGGAAACAGGTGGGAACAGCTGCATCGCGTATCACCAGGTTATAGGTTCCGGGTCCCAGCGCGGTAAAGGTTCCGCTGGCCTGCCACGATGAGCCTCCGTTACGGCTGTACTGGTAAGTTCCTGAACCTCCCAGAGGGGAACTGATGACAATGGTACCATTGGCTTTCCCAAAACAGGTCACATCGGTGGAAGCCACGGTTGCACTGAGCTGTATGGGCTGCGAAATATTGAGGGTCGGGTTCAGAACTTTCAAGCACCCGGGGGCATTTTTGTCGCGTACCTGTACATTGTAATTTCCTGCGGTCAGTCCGCTGAAGGTGGTTGTTGACACCCACGAGGAACCGTTGATGGTGTATTCATAGGCTCCCGATCCGCCGGTGGCACCGCTGAAAGTAATGGAACCGTTGTTGCCCCCGAAACAGGTTACATTGGTGGATGAAACCGTTGCGTTGAGAACAGCAGGCTGCGTAAAGACGATGGTCTGGACACCCACATAATCTCCGGATACATTATCGCGTACATAAAACAGGTACAACTGGCCCGGGGAGAGATTTGTGAAGGTGTGGGTTGCATCGGTGGTTGGCCCTATTGAATCACTGAGGGCGGGGAAGGCAACATTCAGGCACACATACCAGTATGTTGATGTGCCTCCTGTGAGATCCATTTTCATGGTGGCATCCGCCGCGCCATTGCAGGTGACATTGGTGGGCGTGAAAGTCACGGATTGTGCCTTCACCCCGCCAAACAGGAAGACCGTTGCAACAGCAACCAGGCAGTATTTATATATTCGCATAGCCATGGGATATGGTTTTATTACTTTCACAATTAATTTTCAATCACATTGACGGTTTTTCCCGCCTGGTTACCTGCACCATCCTCGATCCGCAGGAAATATTTTCCGGGTTTCACCTCTTTGAAAACATGGTTTTTTCTCCGGGTGGGTTCTGATTTCACCAGCACCTCACCCTTTACCGGATCATTGGTCATCAGGGAATAGGTGAAATTGGGATTACCCGATTTCACGGTCACCATGATATCGGCAGTTGCAGTCGCACCGGCGCCGTTGTTTTTAACCGTGATTTCATATTGAATAATCTGTGAATACAGGGATGCTGATAACAGGAAGGAGACAACCAGCAGGGCAATTGCTTTTTTCATAGGGTTATATTTTTTCAATAAATGCACGTACTGTAAAATGAGGCTAATGGTGTTTTTACGAGAATTCAATCCAATTGGTTTCGTTGCCTGAAAATGGTGCCACGGCTGAACCCGATTGAAATTCCGACAACTTAGACTAAATGTAATTCTAATTTGAAGGTATTAAAAGCCAATATTTTAACAGAGAGGGAGTGAATTTGCCTGGAGCAAATATAAGTTGCACAAGATCAGGAGTATCTAAAATGATGATTTACTTAATGGTTGTTAATAAGTATGTGCTTTGAGTATAATGTAGAGCGCCCTTCGACTCCGCTCAGGGTGACCGGCGTGTCATGCTGCGTGCCCTTCGACTCCGCTCAGGGTGACCTGGCGTGTCATGCTGCGTGCCCTTCGACTCCGCTCAGGGTGACCTGGCGTGTCATGCTGAGCGGAGTCGAAGCATAAATTACTTAATATCTTGATTATAATTTATTTATTATAGTTTTCGGATGAAGTACTATTCTTACATTTTGCTAATTCTTGTATTTTATTCCAATTCCCATTAATCAGAGCCTCCTTTTTTGCACGGGACCAGCCTTTAATCTTTTTTTCAAAAGCAATGGCCTCTCTTGGAGTACTGAAGTTTTCATAATAAACAAGTTCTAAAGGACGCCGTGAATAGGTATAGCAATCAGGATTATATCCTTCGGAATGTTCAATAAACCGTTTATCTAAATCGTTGGTAACGCCGGTATAATAGCTCTGATCAGAACATTTTAGTATATAAACGTACATTAGTTTCATATCTCGTGTATTTAAAATAACGCATTTAGCCCTTCGACTCCGCTCAGGGTGACCTGGCGTGTCATGCTGAGTGCCCTTCGACTCCGCTCAGGGTGACCTGGCGTGTCATGCTGCGTGCCCTTCGACTCCGCTCAGGGTGACAGGCGTGTCATGCTGAGCGGAGTCGAAGCATTCATTGATGCAATACTATCCCTCCCTGATCTCCCCGATCTTTTTTCTCGTGAAATACTGTATCGGATACCAGGCGGCGAGGAGGCCGATGATCACAACGGCCACGAGGGTGAGGATCACATCACCCGGTTTCACCACCACCGGATAAGCATCAATAATGAAGGAACCGGAGCCCTGGAGTTTGATGAGTTCAAAACGCACCTGCAGCCAGCATACCAGCAATCCCATCAAGGTTCCCAGCACTGCGCCCGATGCGGATATCATCCAGCCTTCCAGCAGGAAAATTCGTTTCAGGAGGCCGGTATCGGCACCCAGGTTGTTCAGCGTCACCATGTCTTTTTTCTTTTCAAGCATGAGCATGGTAAGTGTGCCGATCACGTTGAACGAGGCCACCACCAATATAAAAACCAAAATCAGGAAGATGGCCCATTTTTCAGCCTTCATGGTTTTGTAGAAAAGCTCATTTTGCTGGTAGCGGTCCTGCACGAGGAACCTGTCGCCCAGGATCTCCGCAACGGCTTTCTGAACTTTGCCGGCATTGGCTCCCGCTTGAAGCTTTATCTCAAGCATGTTCACCTCTCCGTTCGTGTAGTCGAACAGCTCGCGGGCGAAGGGGAGAGGCACCAGGATGTATTTGATATCATATTCCTGTTCAATGGAAAAAACTCCGGAAACAGAGATGTATTTCCGGTTCAGCGCCCTGTTGGCGTCAAGCGACGGGTCACTCTGCCTGCGGGGGACAAATAGGGTCATCTGGCGGGGTGACAGCAGCATTACGTTCAGGTAGATCCTGATTCCCCTGCCAATCATGGCATGCGGTTCAGGATCATCCCCCAGGTCGTATACGCCTTCCGTGACCATGCTGTCGAGTCCCGTTATCTTCGAGTAATTATCGCTCACTCCTTTCACCACAGCAATGGTCTGTTGTTCATCATACCGTACCAGCGCCTTGTCTTCGAGCGCCCGGCTGAAATCATACACGCCGGGCACAGCGCTGATCTTTTGGAGCAAGCCTTCGTCCGGCGTGAAAGCCTTGCCTTCCGTGAGGGTGATCCTCAGATCGGGATTGAAGGAGTTGATGAGCGAACGCACCAGTTCGTCAAAGCCGTTGAAAACCGACAGGATGATGATAAGGGCCATGGTACCCACCGTAACACCCATCACCGATATAAAGGAGATGATGTTGATGGCGTTGTGCGATTTTTTGGCCACCAGGTACCTGCGGGCTATGTAAAAAGGAAAATTCAAGGTAAAACGGCTGTGGGGTTATGATTTAAGGAGCTTGTCGATCCGTTCAAAATAATCCATCGAATCATCGAGATAGAAAGCCAGTTCGGGGATGATCCTCACCTGGTGACGGATGCTCCGGCCCAGGGAAGTCCGTATGGTTTTGGTGTGTTCCGAGACCTGTTCGATGAAATCCTCTTCTTTTTTATTCGGGAACACGCTCAGGTAAACCTTTGCCAGTCCCATATCGGGAGATACCCTTACCACGGTGACGGTAACCATTTTGCCGGGAAAGAGATTCCGGCTCTCTGCCTGGAAAATGGTGGCGAGCTCTTTCTGCAGCAGGCGGGCGATTTTGTTTTGGCGTATGGAGTCCATCACAGGGTGTATTGTTGACAGGGTAAAAGTATCGTATTTACTGGAAACTTATTCACAAAAGTAGTTCATTATTTAGATTGATTGACCGCAGAGCGGTCAAATATGAATAGCGCCGGGTGAAACCCGGTGGAAGAATGAACCGGAAGCTACACAACCACGTAGTGGTTGAATAAATGAATAATCACACATTGGATTATATTCAACCACTACGTGGTTGTATAAAAACTCGCATAAACTGATCACACCGGGTTTCACCCGGCGCTATTCAAATTAAAGCACTACGTGCTTTTCGTTATATTTTGAATATGTCGATATACATGATTTGTTGACAATTTCGAAACTTAATTTGGATTAAGAAAATAACATTTTATAGATTTGTCCCCTTGTAAAATCCTAATCATTTTCCCATGACCAAGAAAAGGGTACTGTCCTGCATTCAACCCACGGGTGAGATCCATATCGGCAATTATTTCGGCGCCATCAAAAACTGGGTTGACATCCAGGACAAATTCGATTGCGTTTACGGGGTAGTGGACCTCCACGCCATGACCATGCCATACGATCCGAAAACGTTGCAGGGCAACACAACGCAGATGTTTGTCGACCTGCTCGCCTGCGGCATCGATCCGGCGCGTTCGGTGCTGTTCGTGCAATCGCTGGTTCCCCAGCACACCGAGCTTACCTGGATCTTCAGCTGCGTGACCTCATACGGCGAGCTATCCCGCATGACCCAGTTCAAGGACAAGTCGGATCAACTCGATGAGACCGCCGGAAAAAAGGGCTTTATTTCTGCCGGACTGTTCACTTACCCGGTACTGATGGCGGCAGACATTCTCATTTACAAGGCCCATTATGTGCCCGTGGGAAAGGACCAGGAACAACATCTCGAAATGTCCCGCAACATTGCAGTGCGTTTCAACAAACAATTCGGGGAGTACTTTCCCGAGCCTGCGCCTTTGTATACCGAGGTACCGCGACTGATGTCGCTCGCCGATCCCACCAAAAAAATGAGCAAGAGCCTGGGAGATAAACATTATATCGGACTTTTCGAAAGCGAGGACTCCATCCGCAAAAAGGTGAAAACCGCGGTCACGGATGTGGGGGGACAGTCGGGCGGCGCCATGAGCCCGGGCGTGGCCAATCTTTTCACCATCATCAAAGCCTGCGGCAACCTGCAGGCCTGGGAGGAGCTGAACAGACAGTTTCTGAACGGCACATTAAAGTACAGCGACCTCAAGGGCATAACGGCAGATTCGCTGGTGGATACGCTGCGGCCATTTCGCGAAAAGCGTACGGAAATGAACAGTGACCGTACACGTGTGAAAAAACTCATGTACGAGCTGTCGGCCGTGGCACGCGACTATACGACGAAGGTGCTGGATGATGTGAAGGAGCTGGCGGGATTGATTAAATAGGAGGGAGTAGGGAGTAGGGAGTAGGGAGTAAGGAGTAGGGAGTAGGGAGTGGGATTTTGAGTATTGGGTGCGTTCTGCCTGCGCAGACAGGTTGCTTCGTCGGCATTTAATGAATGCACAAAAGAATCATTCAAAAGCCTCCTCGCAATGACTTAGTTTGGCATAAAATTTGTATACTATTATTTGACAGTTCACTTAAAATATACCTGGTAATCAGGGCAGGTCCCGGCTAATCACCGGGACTTTTTATTTTATATCCTTTCCCCACACCCACATCCCAAACCCCGCTCCTTACTCCTTACTCCCTACTCCATACTCCTTACTTGTTCTTACTCATACCCAAACGCCCGTGCTGTCACCTCCACACTCGGCAGATCGCCGTATGATTTCCTGAAAAATTTGGTTTCCACCAGCACATAATGGGCTTTCAGCGAGGCGGCCTTTTTTTTGAGGATCAGACCGGCATGCCGCATGAGGTCCTCATTGCTGGCATTGCCCATATCCGCCTCATAGCTTGCTTCCAGACTTCCTTTGGATTTCAGTCCGTTTACATCCGCCGGGTCCTCGGTCACCCTCACCTTCATCCAGTCTTTCTGGTTCTTGATCAGGATGCGCGAGGTGTCCACCAGTTCTTTGTGTTTGACGGTCCTGTCGTCGAGGGCGATAAACAAATCCCGGCGGCCGTCCCCATAAAGGATCTGGCTGATCCTCGACCGTTTGATACTGTGTAGCTTGTCATCATGGGGCCAGGTCAGGCGCAATTCTGAAAAGCTGATGTTGTAAATTTTACCCACAAACACTTCCCGGTCGAAAGTGATGATCTTGTCGTATTGAGCCAGCGCTGCGGAGTCGAGCCGGTAGAGGACGGAAAGGCGTTTCAGCTCGGGGATGAGGAGGCTGTCGGGCATGACATACGCAGATTCATACACAGCGGGTTGCGCGGCAAGGGTAAGGGGCAGGATCAGGAAACCAAAAGCCAAGAAAAATCTGGACATGAGTCAATCACACAATTAGTGCTTCGACTCCGCTCAGCATGACATGCGTGTCACCCTGAGCGGAGTCGAAGGGCTTATCAAATATCAAACACCATCCTCACCACAGCGCCTTTTTCAGGCAGGTTGGAAACATCGAGCTTGGCGCACAGCGTATCGAGGATGATCTTGGCCGTGGCCAGTCCCACTCCGAAACCATGTGAACGGTACCGGAGATTATCGGCTGAGAAAAGTTCATAAAGGCTTTCAAGGGCTTTGGGGGTAAAGCCCGGGCCGTCGTCCGTCACTTCAATGCCTGCCAGGTCTTCATTCCGGAAGGTGCGGATGATTACCTTCCCGTCATCGGAGGTATACTTGAGCGCATTGTCGATGATCAGCTCGAGGCAGGTGTTCATCAAACGCTGGTCAGCCCTTACATACACGTTCTCTTCGGGTTGGCTGTGAAGGACCGTTATCTTTTCGCGATCTTTCCGGAAGATCTCCAGTATCTGATTGATAGAATGCTTCAGGGATACAGGTTTAAGCGTGATCTTGTAGTTCTTGGCCTTGATTTCCGTAAAGAGGAGGGATATTTCGGACAGTTTCACGAGCCGTTTCACCAGGGAGTTGATGCTTTGTATATATTCCTTTTGTTCGGGGGATTCTACGATATCTTCGAGGATCAGCGTGAAGCCGTGAATACCCTGCAAAGGGGTGCGCAATTCGTGGTTGATATGCCGGATAAACTCATCCTTTGCCTTGTCGAGGTTGGAAAGCTCATCATATGCTCTTTCCAGTTTCAGGTTTGCATCGGTGAGGTTGCGGTTGGCTTCGGAAATTTCGGCGGTTCGCTGCCGGACCTCTTCCTCCAGCCGGGAGTTGATGGATTTCAGCTCTTCCGTTTTATCCCTCAGCTCGAGGTGTGTTTTCGCCCTGGCTATGAGCTCCGTGGCATTGAAAGGCTTGAGGATATAGTCCACCGCGCCGGTCTTAAATCCTTTCAGGATATCTTCGGGTTCGGTGCGCGCGGTAAGAAAGATCACCGGGATATCACGGGTCACCGGATCGGCCTTCAGTTTTTCGCAGACCTCATAGCCATCCATCACGGGCATGGCGATATCGAGGAGTATCAGATCGGGGAGTTTATAACGGGCTATTTCAATGGCTCCGGCACCGGTGGTGGCCAGCATTACGCCAATGCCCTCCACATGCAGCACTTCGCTGAGGAAATTCAGATTGCTGGGGATGTCGTCAACAATCAGGATTTCATATTTTTTCGCGGAGTGAAGCATTCTTGCTGTTATTTTAGAAACCTGTTCATATATTCCCTGAAACGCGGCAGCATCCGGATGATCTGGTCGATCTGATGTGCCCGTGTCAGCGAGTTCAATGATTTACCGTAATTGGCCAGCTGAACCAGTCCGTATTTCTCACCGGACAGGATGAGAGACTTGGAAAACACTTCGAGGTTTTCAATGGACAATACCCTGGAAACTTCTTCGAACCGGGGCACAATGATGGTCCTGAAATCCGCGAGGGCAGCTTCTGTTTTCGGAACGTCCGAGGACAGCAGGCTTTCTGCTACTTCTGCGGAGGTCTGCTCCATGGGTTTTTCCTCCTGCTGGATTCCCCGGTCATGCTGGGTGGCAAGAGGAAGTGTAAAGGTAAACCGGCTTCCTTTGCCGTGTTCACTGGTAGCGCGTATGTCACCGCCGTTCTTAACAAGCATTTCGTGGCAGATGATAAGTCCAAGTCCCGCTCCGCTGCTGTCCGATGATCCGATCTTGGCCTGCGAGAAATCAAAATGGAACAGGCGTTCGAGGTTTTCCCTGGTGATGCCGGTTCCGGTATCGGTTACTGTTACTTCAGCTATCTGGCCCTTCTCGTGACAATCAATGGTGATCTGTCCCGCGGAGGATGTGAAATGGATGGCATTCGATACCAGGTTCTGAAGCACCGTGGTAACCATGGACCGGTCAGCTGTTACAAAAACACTGCCGTGCTCGTTGATACTCAGGTTGATGTCCTTGCGGGCAGCTTCCTTGTTGTTCATTTCGAGGACGTCCTTGACCAGACTTGTAAGTTCGACGGTTTCGGGCCTTACTTCAAAGCTGCGGCGCTGCAGGCGCGACCAGTCGAGCAGGTTCGACAGTACCTTCTGCACCTGGGATGAAAGGTCGTAGATCAGGCCTGCATACTGCCTTGATTTTTCGGATTCGCGGGTTTCGGAGGACCGCTGCATCAGTTCGGCAAATCCCATGATGGTGTTGAAGGGATTTTTCAGGTTGTGCGCGACAAAGGAAAAGAACTTATCTTTCAGGTCATTCAGGGCTTCCAGCTCATTGCTCTGCGCGGCCAGTTTTTTGTTCAGCGCGAGTTGTTTGTTGTTCATCCTGTTGAGCATCAGGAGCAGAATGCCCAGCACCAGCACCAGCGAAGCGATAATGCCTGTAACCAGGGTGCGGGTTTGTATCCTTTTTTTGTTCCGGTTATTCTCCTCCCGGAGCGATAGGTTTTCCTGCTCAATCTGATCGAGGTTGTAAAGGGTCTGTATCTTTACCAGCTGATCCGACTTTTCAGCATTCATGATGGTGTCGGAGACATTCCGGAATTCGGAGAGGTAGTTGTAGGCCAGCCTGTGGTTGCCCTGCGCGGCGTATATATCCGATAAGATCTGTGAAGCATCCCGGTAAACATATCGAAAACCTTTGGCTTTGGCAAGGTCATAGCTGATCCTGGCATATTTCAGTGCTTCCGGGTATTTCTTCAGTTTGTAATATCCGCGGGCGATGTTCACCATGGCTTCGGACCGGGTAAAATCATCGGGCTTTCCGCTCATGAGTTCAAGCACTTTGTAAAAATTCTTCAGCGCATCTTCGTGTTGGCCGAGCCGGGCAAATCCGTATCCGATATTGTTCAGCAGGATGACCTTTTCCTCTTCCATATCCAGGCTGTCGGCGATCATGTAGGACACCGTGAAATAGGAAAGCCCTTTGTCGATGCTGTCCGCATTGAGGTAGGCCATGCCCATGTTCATGTAATTGATGGCAACCTGCTCATTATCGCGGAGTTTTTTATTCACATCAATGGCCTGCTGCAGGTTGCTGCGGGCATTGGTAAAGTCGCCCGACAGCCGGTAAACAACGCCGATATCGTCATAACAGCGGGCCATATTGGCGCTGTCATCCAGGTTTTTAAATTGCGATAGGGCTGAGAACAGGTATTCGAGGGCTTCGTCGTATATGGCAGTAACCGTATAAACACCGGCAATTGCCCGGTTTGCAGATCCAATACGGGATTCGTTTTTAAGATCTTCGGCCATGGCAAGGGCTTCGCGGGCATAGGTGAAAGCCTTCCGGGGATCTGATGATTTGAGCTCTGTGCTGATGCGAATAAGAAGATCGATCCTTGCGGTATCCCTGGTTTGTCGCAACAGCTGAACAATGCTGTCGGTGGCATCCGGCTCAATGGCCTGGGCGTCCATCGGGTTGCAGGTCGCCCATAGCATGAGGAGGGACAGCAGCAGGCGTAACGGATTTTTAAGCTTCATGCGGGTTGTTTTTTTGGCAATAGGAACAACGTAAGATCACGAAGATAATAATATTTTTAACAAAGTATCCTTCGACTCCGCTCAGGATGACCGGCGTGTGTCATGCTGAGCGGAGTCGAAGCATTACACGCGAGTAACTCCACCTGTCAGCGCGAACTTCATCACCTCGCCGGGAGGCAGGTTAAGCGGGGTAATGAGATCCTTGGGGACGAGGAACATTTCCCCCGACCAGTTGTAAGAGTGCGGGAAGAGTACCGCCACCTTGTCCTTGAGGCCCAGGTCCGACAGATCATCAGCGGTGATGAATCCCACCTTTTCGAGTTCCGACACCATGTTTACCTTCACCCGGACTGGACGGGTAAACTTTTTCTTTTCCCCGACAAAGGCTTTGATGAAGTCGTTCATCGTGGAGTAGATCATTTTCAGGACAGGCACTTTTTCAAACACCCGGTCGACAAACTGGCCGATGGGCTTGAACAGGAAGGATTGGCCAATCCACCCCATCAGGGCGATGAATACGAAGGTGAATACCAGGCCGACGCCCGGGATCTGGACGTTGAAAGTGTTTTTGATGAGGTTGCGGATGGGCCCGTCGATCAGGTCAAACAGCCAGTAAACGACAAGTATGGTGAAAGCGGCAGGGGCCACGAGCAGGAGTCCCTGGAGGAAGTAGCGGAAGATTTTTTTCATGGCGGGTAAATTTGGAGGTAAAAGTAGGGAAAATTTCTCGCAGATTTTTTCTCGCAAAGACGCAAAGGCGCTAAGTTGGGTTTCTCGCAGAACTGTTCATTCTAGCGGTTGCCATAATGGTATTGCAGCCATCGGGAAAAAAACACGTCATAAACAAGCCACTGATTGCCGTCATGAACAATCATTTCCTTTTCCGCAAGTGCTTTAAGCGAGGTTCCCACCGAGCTGGCGCTTGTGAGGTTATGTTTGGCAATGAAGGCGTTGGCGGTAGGTTGAACTATTCCGTCCTCAACGGCTATGGCCTGCAGGAGTTTAAACTGATGAGAAGGAATGAGGTTTCTGTAGCTGACGAAAAGGGGTTCATAGGATACAAGCAGTTTTTGGAAGACCTGAACGATCGCCTCCTTATCCAGCAGCTTATTCCCCGATTCAAACAACAGGTTGCAGATGTACTGCACATAGAAGGTATGCAGCCGTGTCCATGTGAAGATTTCGTCAATCACTTCCGGGAGTATCTTTTTTCCGGCGGCTTCCATTTTTTCCACTATGAAATTCCGGTATTCTCCGGCCTCAATCTTGTTGAGATACATCAGTTCAGTGCTTTGGTAAAAAGGTCTCCCTGCGGCGCTGAACATGGGTTCCAGCATATGTTTGCTGCTGCCAGAGAAAATAAAAGGTATTCCTGGAAAGGTCTGGATCACCGATCGTAACAACTGTTCCATATTTTCTTCGGGATACCTGCATATCTGCTGAAACTCATCGAGCATGAATACCAGCTCTTTCTTAATGCCTGAAATATAGGTCAGGAGATGTCCCAGTCCCAATTGTATATCAGCCGGCGATTCCACCTTAAGCTCCAGGGAGGGCTGACCTGTGAGGCTGTCATAGGAAATTCTGGGCCGGAGAGCAGCCAGCAGGGTCAGTATTTTTTCAAAAACGTTCTTTTCGTCCTGTCGCACACGCAGCAGTGCGGATGAAACGGCGTTCAGCATTTCATTGCCGTTCATGGTCGGCATAAGGTCCACGTATATCACTGCCCGGGACTTGTTTTCATTTTCAAGCGTTTGCTTAACGTGTTTGAGCAGTCCGGTTTTGCCCATCCTCCGGAGGGAGATCAGCGTAATATTTCTCTTCGATGAAATGGCTTTCAGCAGGTGATCCGTTTCATTTACGCGATCGCAGAAGTATTGGGGAGAAATGTATCCCCCGGTCACAAAGGGATTGGTGATTTTGTCCTTCATATTACGTAATTTACGTAACGCAATTTACGGAATATATTTGAGGTTATCAAGGGGTTCTCGCAGATCAAAAGTTTCTCGCAGATTAACGCAGATGAGGACGCGGATTAACGCAGATTGGGATCACGCAGATTGGGTTTTCAGCGGATTTGGGAGGGGATATGTCCCCCGCCGGCCTTGCTTCGCAGTAGCTTCGCGAAGGCGCAGCGGGGGCAGGGGGTGGATTTATGCGTTTGTTAACTGATCCCTCTGTTTCCTCGTCAACCCCGCCACCACCAGCCCATACGAATCCACAATCCATTCCCGGATGAGGGCATCGGGGATGGAGCCATCGAGTTGCAGGGTGTTCCAGTGTACTTTGCTCATGTGATAGCCCGGGGTGACGGAGGGATACTGTTCCCGCAGGACAATGGCCTTCTCGGGATCGCATTTGAGGCTGAGGGTTCTGTCTTCCAGGCTGGTGAGGGCAAACATCCTGCCCATAACCTTGAATACCAAAGCATCATCGTCAAACGGAAAGCTTTCCGTGACGGCTTTCAGGGACAGGCAGAATTCGCGGAGGGTTTCGGGGGACATGTGGAAAAGGTTGTAAGGGTTGTAAGAGTTGTAAAGGTTGTAGAATTAAAAAAAAGTATAGTTTTATCTAGAATAATTCAATGGGATTAATGGTTAAAAATTCCTGCCAGGGGATACCGTTTTTCCCAACCAGCATGATTTTAGAAACCGGGTAATGACTCCGGAAAAGGGATAATCCTTTTAAGGAACCCGTATCAGCACTTTTTACTTCAACCGCCAGTAATTTACGTTTCCATTCCAATACAAAATCTACTTCCTGATCGCGTTCTCTCCAGTAATAAACGGAAAAACCATTTGATATGGAAGCATTCAACAAATGCGCCCCGATGGCCGATTCAACCACCCGACCCCAGTCGGCTGTTTTATTTACAATCATTGTAAAATTATCACCATGTTGTGCGGATAGAAGGGCATTATTGTGAACCTGAAATTTAGGGCTTGAAGACCTTTTTCTGATTACATCAGCAGCATATTTCTCCAGTCCTCCCAACAAACCGGCTGAGTTTAAAACCTGGAGATAATGAGAAAGTGTGGTTGTATTACCGGCATCCTGCAATTCCCCCTGTATTTTTGTAAACGACACTATCTGCCCGGAATAAAGGCATCCCAGTTCAAACATGCGTTTCATCAAGGCAGGTTTGTCAATGCGCGTGAGCATCAGAATATCTTTTGAAATACTGGTTTCAATAAGTGAGGTATTCACATATTGTTTCCACCGGTACTCATCTTCAATTAATCCGGCACTTCCCGGATAACCTCCGAACCAGGCATATTGATCTGCATTCCAACCAAAGGCAGCCTGCATTTCAGCCAGCGACCAGTGCTCCATATACAGCGTCTCAAACCGCCCGGCAAGCGATTCAGTCAATCCGGTCTGAAGCAGCAGCCTGGAAGAACCCGAAAGCACCAATTTTAACATGAGGTTATTTCGGGTATCCTCATCCCAAAGTTTCTTGACCATTTCGCTCCATCCCTGGACTTTTTGGATTTCATCCACAACCAGGATAAATTCCCGGGACGATAACCTGGACATTTTAATGCGAGCCGCCTCCCAAATTTGTTCTAACCAGAGATTACTACTGGCTGGAACTGCATCTGCCGATGCATACATGCCCGGGATATGCGTTTTTTTTAAAAGCTGGTTAACCAGGGTGGTTTTGCCGGTCTGCCTGGGGCCCATAATCACCTGAATGAACCGGCGCGGCTCATGCATACGTTTTATAAGCAGCTGTAAATGATTGCGTTCCACGGATATTTACATTTTACTCAATATACTGAGTAAAAATACTCAAAATCATGTAATTTTCCAAGTTGAATTCATTTCTCGCAGATTTTCGCAGATGAGGACGCAGATTTACGCAGATTTGGAGGTCAAGGAGAGGTTGTGGGTTTTGGGAGATATCACAGGTTTTGGGTTTTGGCGTATTGCAGGACTGTTTTTTCAAGATGATGCTTTACCTTATCCCATTTTAAACCAGGATCTTTCACAAGAACAGGCCAGTCCGACAAATCAACATCATCAAAATAGATCAGGCTTTTCAGGATAAAAGTATCATTTTCCTGGTTGTATTTGGTTTTGTAAAATGACAACATGGCCTCCAGGTTAAAATGTTCCAGAAGATAATATATGTCTATAAAATCCTTTGAACGTTGACCGCTGGTTGAAACTGCATTGAGTTTCATCGCTGCTATGTCCTGCATGGAAAGCAACACAATACCTGAAATGGGCGCAGGGTCCAGGAGATAGGGGTAACGATGCGCCAGGAAATCAACCTTAATGTCGTTTATACTGCCTTTAAGTGTTCCAATAGCTGTATATGTTAGCTGATATGGAAAATCCTGGTGAATGTTTTCAAGAAGCCGGGATGCTTCAAAAGAGAAATTGGAAAATAAGTCAATGTCAATCGATTTTCGATGGCCAAGATAGATTGCCAGTGCAGTGCCGCCAACCAGATAAAATCCCTGCAAATATTCTTTAGCCTGCAAGGTTTTTATTAGTTCTAGTGTCGGGATATCAATGGCTTCCTGGTGTAACATTTGAAGTCAGTTTTTGATATATTGAAAAGCTTCGCAATAAAATTCAATGTCTTTGGATCGATGAAGGCCAGGTTCCGAATTACGTCAATAACTTCCGATCTGCCGTAATTACTAATGATGAGGCTTATTTCGCCCAATGTACCGTAGGTGATTACACGTTCAATGACCAGGCGTTTGTTTGCCGTATCATCCATTGTTGACCGGTCAACATCCCAGAAATAATGTGGCTTAAGCTGTCCAATAATATGCTGTTTGTGATTCTTTTTCTGCACGGTAAGGCTGTCGTTTACCAAAGATAAGAAAAAACAGGCTCATATCCCATATCTCCTTGTCCGAATGGGTTACTCCGGCAATTTACAGACCGCTCCCCGCCTTTCGGACGGGGCAGGCTCTACGGAGCTTGAAAGGATACCTGAAGCCTACCCGGTTTCTACAAACAGGTCGTTCCTAGGAACTCAGGTAAATAACGAATGCATCGGTGGATTCTCATGAGCGACCTGTGGTTGGCAGGTCGCTCCTTCGGGGCCAACAAGGTGATTTTTCTATCGGGTGCTCAATGTTTCATTCTTCTTAAACACGATCCTGCCGGCAATATTATCCGCAATCATTCCTCCCTGTGTGAATCCTGCTTCAATGGAAGGCCGGTAGTGTATTCCACCGTATAGCCTCGACATTCCGGCTTCATGAGCTGCCTCAATAAAACTTTTGAAATGATGCGCCGGGTAATTCCTGTACGCATAGGTGTTGTCGGTAAAGGCAACATTTTCACCCAGTACATGGGTAAGAATTGTTGCAGCGGACATGGATACTGTGGCATGTGCTGCCGGGTATTCCGGGTGGGGAGGCGTGACGATCAGAGACTGCCAGTCCGTTTTGTGCATGCTTTTCTGAACGTAGGTAACCGGACGAAGCACGTTATAAGTGTACTTGGCTTTAAAACACCCTATTTCGGCATCCCTGATGGTGATGAACAATTCAGCGAATACACGGCTACTTTCGATAAGCGACATATTCATCTGATCCACCACTGTTTTCAGGATCGATTCCCAGTGACCGCCACCGGTAACGGTTTTCCCGTTCGGGAAGTCATCCCAGAAAAGGGCTGTGGATACTTTTTGGGCATCATTTTCAAGAGAGGTCCTGTATACTTCATCCACCATTTTGTAGAAAGGCGACTGAGGATCCTCGGAGAAGGCAACCGGCGGCGGAGGGGTTGTATTCTCGATGCTTCCCCCGACAAAGGTCCTGACGTTACCAAGGTAAGGAAGAACGGGCGCAATAAAGGCCGGCGGGGTGGTTTCATACAGACCTGGCCCCCTGGGCAGAATGTATGGAGCAGCAGCCTTATCAGCTCCATCGGTTTTGCTCCATTCGATTATAGCTTTGGCCACCTGCAGCCCGTACTTCGCTCCGGCAATCACTGCAGTTTCAGAAAATCCCTGCGCCAAAAGCATTTTGTTGCACGACTGTTCCAGGGAATCAACACGCAGTAGCGTAACCGGGTTATCAGCCTCAAAATAGCGGAAAGTTTCTGCCAGGGCGGCATTAGCGCTGGCCTGCCAACAGAAATCCTTTGTAGCCGGCAGGACCGGTCTAAATTTATAACCGTTCAGCTGATCCGACAACGACCGGTAATCGGGATCACCGGCGACCACCGACTCATACAAGGCCACGCCCATATAAGCCAGCTGCCGGGTATGGTGTGAACGGATCGTACTGTTGGGAATGGATTTAATGTGCAGGTTCATCCATTCAGTCAACATTTTGCTCCCTCCGGGCGACCGGAGTTCAGCTGCAGGATCGGCTGCCTGCAGGAATACAGGAAGGAAACCGGGGATCATTATCCCGGCCAGCATCATCAGAGAAATGAACTTTTTTTTCATTGCCTTAGAATTTAGTTTATACCAGATAGACTCTTATGTGTCAGTTGCGGTGAAGAAAAGGGCGACAAGGGGCAACTCCCGTTGATATGGTTGTGAAAAACCATATAAAGAAATAAGGATCCAAATATACGAAATAATTATTGATTTGTATGAAAGTGAGTTGAAAAATTTCTCGCAGATTATCGCAGAATAGAACGCAGATTTTCGCAGATTAGGATTACACAGATTGGGGGAGGATGTGTCCCCCGCCGGCGGGGGCAGGGGGTGGACTAATGCGTTTGTCCTAAGGAACTCCTGTTACTTCAGGAAAATTCCGTATTTTTATTTCCCAAATCACAAATCATGAAAACACCCTGCCTCCTTGTCTTTGTTGCTCTCCTTGTCTTCTTCAGCTGCACCCGTGAACCGGAAAGAATCATCGGCGTCAAGATCTACGAATACTCCGGCGACTATGATGCTTTGGCCCAACAGTGGGAAGAAGCCGGCATCAATACGGCTTTTGTCAGCACCGGCCTGGCAGCCAACGACACGTTCCGGCAGGCTTTGCGGAAACATCACATCCTGGTATATATCATTTTCCCCGTGTTTCAGAACCCCGAATTTTTGAAGGAGGACAGCAGCCTGTATGCCATTACGGATAAGGGTGAAAGAGCCAGGAATGACTGGGTGGAGTTCGTCTGTCCCTCCCGCACCGGCTACCGGAACTCAAAAACGGCGGAACTTGCCGGCCTGGTCAAAAGATACGATCCCGATGGCATCAGCATCGATTTTATCCGGCATTTTGTATTCTGGGAGATGATCTATCCCGACCGGGAACCGGAGAGCATCGACCGCGCATGTTACTGTGACAATTGTTTGGCGGAGTTTTCCTATAAACAGGCCATTGACATACCGGATACCTGTGTTTCCACACCGCAGAAGGCCCGCTTCATCACTGCGAATTACGCAGCGGAGTACGACAGCTTCCGGTGCTTCCTGGTTACCACCCTGGTGAAGGACCTGGCGGAAACGGCAAAAGACATAAAACCAAAACTAAAGATCAACGTGCATGCAGTGCCCTGGCGGGAAGGCGATTTCGGCGGGGCGAACATCCGGGTGGCAGGTCAGGACCTGGAAAAGATCGCGCCGTATGCCGATTTCATATCCCCCATGTGCTATTCCCAGATGCTGAAACGCGATGCCGCCTGGATCAGCAGCGTAGTGAAGGATATGGACAAGCATGCCCCGGGCAGGGTGCTGCCCAGCATCCAGGTGTATCCGTATTACATTGAGGATGACTTTACGGCGGAGGATTTCAGGTTGTGCATAGAGGCAGCTCTGGATGAGCCTTCCAGAGGGGTGGTGTTCTGGTCGTGGCCGCTCCTGGAGAAGGAGAAGAGGAGGATTGAGGTTGTGGGGGAGGCGGTGAGGAAAGAATAGTGGAAAGGTGGAAAGGTGGAACGGTGTAACGGTGGAATAGTAATTCAACCTCTACAAGGTTGAGAAGGATGAATAGTTTAATAAACCTTGTAGAGGTTGAATTATTTTGTAAAGCTCCAACCTATTTCACAATCACCAACTTCTGAATGGAACAGGTCGAATTTGTAATCAAAGCAACGTAGTACAATCCAGCCGGCAGATCGATGACATTTATGATAAATTCATGATCATCCGCAGATAGCAATCCCTTGTGGATTTCACTGACCAATTGTCCCTGACTGTCATATACGACAAGGTTTGCAAGAGCCGGTTCTTCCATTGAGAAACTGATCACACAGGACATTTTTGCGGGGTTGGGATATACGCTTAAGATGCCGTTCCCTGTATTCCTTTCCAAACCCGATACACCGGTTACGGTAATATAATCCGTTTTGGTCAGGGTATCAGCGCCTCCGCTTCCTGTGACAATTAAGGAAACAGCAAAAGTTCCGGTGTTGGGATACGTGTGACCTGGATTTTGCGCAGTGCTTTTGCCTCCATCCCCGAAATCCCAGGCCCAGGTTGATATTTCTCCCGTGGAATTGTCTGTAAAGGCAATTGTTAGCGGGGCATCACCGCTGGTTTTATCACAGGTAAACGCTGCCACCGGCGGTGGATAATTGACAGAGATATAATCTGTTTTGGTTTCCGTATCGGTTCCGCCTGGTCCGGTGACTGTCAGGGTAACCGTATAGGTTCCGGCGGTGGCATAATTATGACCTGGATTCTGCGTCGTACTTGTTGTTGCGTCTCCGAAATCCCATGACCAGCCGGAGATTTCCCCGGTGGAATTATCGGTGAAACTGACGGTCAATGGCATAATGCCACTGGTTTTATCACTGGTGAACGCTGCCACCGGTGGAGGAGCAAGTATTGTGATATAGCCCGCTTTAGATTCCGTATCACTGCCGCCTGCCCCGGTAACTGTCAGAGAAACCGTATAAATTCCGGCAGCCGTATACGTGTGATTGGGATTGTGTTCGGCACTACCGGTCCCGTCACCAAAGTCCCAGGACCATTGCAGGATGCTTCCGGTTGACAGATCGGAGAAGTTAACCGCATAAGGATAAATGCCTGAAATCGTATTTGCTTCAAAATCGGCAGCCGGAGGTTCGGCATAATAGAGGGCACCGATATCCGGAACGGAAGCGTCCGGATCGGCCATGGCAGGATCTCCGGCATCGATGCAGGGGGATGTGGAAGTCAGGTTGAAGTCATTTTCTTCGGGATCTGCAAACAACGGGTCAACAGAAATATCAGTTACAGCAGGAGCAAGGTTCACATAGTTCTTTGTATTCCTCCATACGTTGTTGTACCTGATATTGGCACCCAGGGTATCTTCGGACCATATGCCGGTAGCGTTATCCGATATGATGTTGTTTACAATTTCAAATTCGGTCGAGTCAAATTCGGCACCGTAATAAATTCCGTTTTCGGCATTGTTGACGATGGTATTGTTGACTAAATCGGCTTCTATCGGATCATCACCGCTGCAGTATATGCCGTTTTTTGAGTTGTTGTATATCAGGTTCCTGTTGATATAAGCCCCCACATAACCACCGGACATGAATCCCCAGTTGGCCCACAAACTAATACCGTTTCGGTTATTGTAAATCAGACAGTTCGTGACATCCGGACTTGAGACGCCTCTTTTGGGGAAGGTGCAACCGCTATACGAACTTCCGCTGGCTGCGATATACAGTCCGTCCTGACTGTTGTTGCGGAAAACGCAGCTGTCGACTTTGGCGTAATTTCTGTTGGAACTGCAGCCGGAAGCGCTGGCTCGCAGGGTAAGTCCGCTGGTGGCGTATTGCACCACCACATGCCGGAATGAACTGCTTTCCCCGGTTCCGTAAAGAATAATTCCGTCCCAGTCACCGGGCGAAGGTGTTGGTTTATCGGAGGTAAAAACTATCATTGATTCTTTGTTACCGGCTGCAATGATGGTATCGGTATTCCGCACGATCAAATTTGCATATTGCGCAAACCGGATTTCCACACCCGGCATGATCGTTAATTTCTTACCTGATTCAATATTGATGGATCCGGTGACCAGGTAGGGTGAACCCGCTTTGGTCCATGTGCCGGATACATCACCGGCCGGTACCGTAGTCTGGCAAAAACTCAGGGTTGAAAACAGGATCAGAAAAAAGAAAGGGATTAAGAAGAATCGATGAAAACAATGTTCTGGTGAGGTGGCAGGGTTTTTCATGCTACATAGGTTTTAGTATCTATCATGGAATGGTTAGGCAGTTCATAGGAATGAATCAGCTTCAAAGCCTCAGGTTCAGAAATATGTTAAAAATGGATTGAAAATAATCTTTTGAAGATCCGGGGTGAGATATGTTATATCTAATGTAATTAAATATTTGATAATTACCAAAACGAGGGAAGATTCAAGATCGAAAATCTAAGGTCTAAGATCTAAGATCGAAAATCTAAGATCTAAGATCAAAGGTCCAAGATCTAAGATCTAAGATCGAAAATCGAAGAATGATTTTAAGATTTTTTGGGGCTGGATTTAAGATAGGATATAAATCCTGAGAGAGATTTAGAAATGCTCATTATCTGGTCAAATACCTTTTGAAAAGCCTTGTTATCGATATAATTCATATCAAGCAATACATAAAGCATACTTCGTACCTCTCCGGCAGATCCTTTTGCGATATTTAAAAAGTATGCAAATTCCTTATCCGAATGTCTTTCAAAACCTTCAGAAATATTGTTCATAATGGAAAGAGCAGCCCTCTGAATCTGATCTTTTAGTGAAAAGTTTCTGCTGGTTTTTTCATCAGAGGTAATACGATAAATCTCTTTTACCAATGACCTGGAAAGCTTCCAAACTTCTATTTCTTCAAACATTTTTGCCATAAACGGGTTTTTTAAGATCCAAGATCGAAGATCTAAGATCCAAGAAATAAGAATTAAGATCCAAAATCGAAGATCGAAGATCTAAGATAATAAAAAAATATTTCTTTGATTTTCGATCTTCGATTACCATCTTCGATTTTCGATCTTCGATTTCCATCTTCGATTTCCATCTTCGATTTTCGATCTTCGATTTTCGATCTTCGATCTTCGATCTTTGATCAGAATCCGATATTGAATCTGAATAAAAGCGTATTTTTCTTATTCTGGAAAAACTCCGGTGTGAACCTGTCCAAATAATATTCCGCCGTTTGCCCGTCCACATCATACCCCCTGGTATTGCTGTGCAAATACTCCAGCGTGATATGGCAATTGGTGAGGACCTCGTACGAACACACAAGCGAATGGCTGACGCTGGTCCAGGTGTTGTCCCGGAGGATGGGGTAGGTTACGGCGATAATGCCATCGGTATAGCTGTATTCATTGCCGTGACGGGCGTTGGTATAGGCATAACGGGCATAAAGCCGGGGTAAAGGTTTAAATTCTATAGCTACAAATTTTTCTTCAGAATTATCACGTAGATAGGGTCCCATATTGTAGCTATTTGATTCATATGTAGCTGTTGGGACATTGTGTTTATAGGTAATGGGGACTGATCTGAAATATTCTCCGGAGATGCTTACATTGCTGAGGGGCCAGTTGCTGATCTTTCCGCCGAGCTTGTAACTGTAAAAGTTGTGTATATCCGGATCAGAGGCTCTTTTGGCGGCAAAATCATCCCAGAAAGCCGTCAGATAAAAGTGGGTGTGTTTCAGGAGCCTTGCACTGATGTCAATAAACATCTGGGAATTTTGATTTTCAATTTTATAGGAGGTCAGGGTATGGTCCACCGACTTGTAAAAGAAGATGGGAATGAGGTAGGCCAGGTTAACGCTCTGATCGCTGTAAATGATGGAATTTCCGAAAGAGAGATTTAAGCCCTTGATCGGAATGAAAGTGAACATATTGGCTGCCAGAAATTTATTCTTATAGGTGTCGCGATGGATGCCATTGGGTAACAAATAGGTTAGCGAACTGTCCACCACATCCGATACCAGCCAGGCATGGAAGTAGTTGAAATCGAACCATTTCACGGGATTGATGTGGAGTTTGACCATGGGAACGGATGGAGTATGTCCGGAATAAATGGTGGCCCCGTTGTAATTGTTGCCCCACACGGGGTGGTCCTTCACGAATCCTACCTGCAGGAAATCCCATGACAGCAGGATACCGCCCCGCATTTCACTGAAGTCGGCACCCCCGTCGATCTGGCTGCTTTCCTTGTATATGTTGCCAGTTTCCTTTGAAAAATAAGAGGGTTGAACCAGGATCTTATTCACCGTATTGTCACGCAAATCGGCATAAACTGCCAGGTGTTTCCCTACCGATGCAATGGCCTCCAGTCCCCGGTAAGTGCGTGTATAATGACCTGACGCATTGGTAAAATATTCAAAACCCAGGATGGGTCTCAGGGAGAAATTGAAAAGCGAGTCGCTGTAAAAATAGGACAGGTGGTTGAGGGAAGTGGAGGAATGGGTGCTTTTTTTGAACAGGTTGAGTTTAGATTTAGAAGGAAGGTAATTAGACTGGTTGCCGAAGGCATAGTAATCGAGATAATGTTCCAGCTCTTCGCGCTGGCGGTTATTCAGCTTATCTATCAGGGTTTCAGCCTCTGAGAGCTTTTTGTAAATGTAGTTCCGGGTATAGGGTTTGACGGCGGAGTTCAGGGTGATGAATTTTTCATTGGCCAGTTCATCGAGGAAGTCGTAGATGCGGGTGTTGGAGACGTGGGTGTAAGTGGCTTGGCCGGTGGCTTTAATTGAAATTAACAGGAGAACTATTGACAAATATATATAGCGGTTCATAGTAACTTTTTTTCAAAAGTAAATCAAATTTCCTTTTTCTTCTCTTTTGTCTGCCACACAAAAGAGAAGCAGAAAAAGTCACCACGGATGAAAAAACTGAAACGCCCTTTTCCCCGCCGCCGGCGGGGCCATCCGTGGACGCCCAACACGCATGGCAAGATATGAATTAACTCATCACATTGCTTTTGAGTGCTTTGGAGTTTTGTAAGGTTATATTCGCTGAAGAAAGGTACAATCTTACGCCTTTACCGATAATGAAATAACATGGAGTAAAGAGAGTTATAATTAATTCAAACCTGCTTAAAACCAGGATTCCTTTGCCGGGGAAGAAAAAAGCCCTTAATACAATTTGGATTAATTATGCAGACTTGGATATGTGTTTTCTCATTAAATCCGGCGTCCGGATAAATTGGATCGCCTTCAATAAACGCTGCCCGAACTGAATCAAAGGGAAGTTCTCCTTTTTCATCCAGGAATTTGTGAGTATATTGTATAACTGCGCAGTCAAGATATCGGAGAACTTTTTCCTTGCTTTTGATTTTTGGATGTTCCTTGTTTTTTGGTATTGGATTATTCAATTGTTCTGATTCAGTAATAAAAAGATCATAACATTTTTTAAGAATTGAAATATTTGTGGAATCTAAAAGATCGAAACAATAACCCAAGTCAATCACGGCACCAATCACACCTGGCTCATTCAAAGTGCCTGCTTTCTTTTTACTTTGAGCCCAAAATAAAGCTCTTTGTGGGTTGTTCTCCCAGAAATACATGCCATGGCCCAACCAATCAAAATCCTCATGACTTTCTTTAAAATATGAAATATCTTTCAGTAAACGTTCCTGTACATCCTTTTCACAACCGTGAAATCCAAGGATCAGGTTAGGCCTGGTAAGATACACAGTGCAGGAAGATTACTTTCTAACAGGAATATAAATATCCTTGTAAGGATCTTTAAGGTTTCCCTTTTTATCAATAATTCCAGCGGCAATAAAAGTTGCTTTGATTTCTTTTTTAGTCCGAGGATTTGTCTGAGCCTTTTTGATATGGCCTAAAATTCTTTTAGCGTCTTCTGAACTCATGATTTTGCAGGTAACTTATTTACAAACTAAACTACTAATATTAATCATATACAACATGATAATCGGCTACAATTGTAGTGAAAATTTGAATCATTTCAAAACGATCGTTCATATCAGGTCCTTTCCACGAAATGATATGTTTTGAAAAAACTTATTACTTGATTTTGGGTGAATTCCAATTTTCTGCGTCTAAGCGGCCCCGCCTGACCGGACGGGCAAGTCTGTGAGAACTTCTTCATCTGCGTTAATCTGCGTTCTAATCTGCGAAACCCGCCTCCGCTCAAGCTACGGATGGGCAAGTCTGCGAGAAATTCTTCTGCAAGAAATCTTCTTCCGCGAGAAATCCGGATTATAATTTCTTTCAACCGATTTTCACTATATTTGCATATAGTTGTTAAAAATCAGCAGGTTATTGAAATTATAATAAAATGCAAACCATCAGATTAAATATTAATGACAAGATCTACGATCGTTTGATGAGGTTATTGGGTAAGTTTAGAAAGGATGAAGTCGAAATAATAAAAGAGGATACTGCTTTTATGGAGAACAAATCTTACCTCGAAACCGAGTTAGATGAGATTGTTGACGGGAAAGCAAAATTCGTTAGTTTGGAAGAAGCTGAACAGAGACTTGAAAACGTTATTCGAAAGTCACTTTTTTGCTACAGCACAAAAAAGTAACCAAAAAACGCCGCCGCTGCTGAAAAAATTGCTAAAAATCAATTCATTGCGCTAAAAGAAAATAAACTCGCCCCGCAGGAATCGGTGCTCAGACATATTTTCTTTTTTAACGCTACATGAATTGATTTTCTTAACGCATTTTTTCAGAGGCGGACCATTTAGTTTCAAGGAGGCTGGGTAAGTCTGCCAAAGTTAGAAGATTGATAATAACGTTTGAAGCTTAATATAATGAAAACATCTGCGAAACCCGCCTCCGCACGCTGGCGCTGAAGCTTTAGCGTAGGCGCCTGAAGCTACGGCGGGCAAGTCTGCAAGAACTTTTTTCTGCGAGAAATATTACTCCGCCGGCAGGTATACAACCCTCTCCCACAGCTCGGTGCGATAAACTGTGCAAGGTTTTACCCCCTGCAGCGGACCGGGCCAACTCGTTTTTGCCGCCTGGTCCATGTTGTCAAGGTATTCGAAAGAAATATACTGGCAGAGCATGGTTTCTCCATGGGGCAGGATCATTTTATACAGATCCCATCCCAGGTCCAGTCCGGTTTGCACCCTCTCCCTGAAAGCTTTCCCGATGAGGTCCCGGACATAATTTTCAAAAGCAGCCACATTGTCCTTTTTTACAGCCAGAAAAGTGACAACGGCATATTGGTAGGGTTTCTTCGTAGTGGGCTCCACGGTGGCAATCCGCTCGACCGACTGGGCCCGGACGATTTCCCTGGCCCGGTAAGTGTCTTCCATCAGTTTGGCTTCGTTGATCCCGGGAAGCACTTTGGTGATGATGTCATCGCTGTATACAAAGGCCATGTCACTGTAATTCCGGTAAGTCTCCATCACGGCATAATTGTATTCCGCTCCGGTTCCGGCGAACCAGACCCGGTAGACATTCCATCCGGTAATTCCTCCCTGCCGTATATGTTCTTCCTGAACAGGCTTCCACATTTCACTTTCCAGCCGTAGATAATCGTTGATTCTCTCCGGAAGTGCCTTGTTGAAATCAATATTCCCGTAAACCTGCACTTTTTCCTGGGCATATGATTCAATCCATGAAAAAATAAAAGCACAGGCAGCCAGAAAAATTACTGGTACCGGCTTTAATGCTGAAGAATCCTTTGTAGTTTTCATATGATTAAGGTTAACAGGTTAAGGTACAGCTAAAATATGGCTTGTGCAAATCTGGCAATTCGCATTTCTTCTCTTTTGTCTGCCACACAAAAGATAAGCAGAAAAAGTCACCACGGATGAAAAAACTGAACCGCCCTTTTCGCACATGCCAGCGCTAACAAGGGCCGTGCGATTCAGTTTTCTCCGCCATCCGTGGACGCCCAACGCACATGGCAAGCTTTGAATAAAGTTATTGCTTGATTTTGGGGGAATTCTAATTTTCTGCGTCTTAACGGGAGAAAATTACTTTAATTTCAGTAAACGTATCAGATTTTTGTTCAAGAGCTTTTCATAATCCTCATCCAGTATGCCTAATCGTCCAATAATCAATTCTTTATCTATGGTGGCTAGTTTACTTAATCGTATCAATGAAGGTTTTTTCAATCCATTTAATTGTGTGGGCTGGATGGCGATATCATAATCTGATTGCCACTTTAACTGTGTTGTAATAAAACAAACTGTTACATCATTTTCAGATTCAATAAGAATTATTGCCGGCCTGTTCTTATTACCGGTCAGATCAGTAAACGGAAAAGGAATTAAAACAATATCGCCTTTATTCATTTATATTTTTCTTTTAGATCATTTACAGTATAAAGGTTTTCTTCATCTTTTAGAAAATCAAAGGCTTTTGAATCTGAGGTGATCTTTGCAATCCCTTCAACTGTAATTTTATCATCTATTTTGCTTAACAAGAAATCGGCAAAATCATTAATTTCCTGGATTTTACTATCCGGGAGGAGATTGATTTTACTTTTCAATTTTTCTATCAAAACTTTTCGATCCATGATTTGAAGTTTTAACAAATTTATGAATTCCTATTTTGATTCACTATTATATCGCAATCATTATATTAAGAAGTAGCAGCAGCAGCGGGTGGGAGATGGGGAGATGGAGAAGTAGCAATAGCAGGATAGGAGAGATGGGGAGAGGGGGAGACAAGGAGACAAGGAGATGGGGAGAGGAGAGAAGTGGCAGTAAAAGTCGTGCAGTCGTGCAGTCGTGCAGTCAAGTAATCTGCGAAAATCTGCGTCCTAATCTGCGCTTATCTGCGAGAAATTATGCTGCAGGAAATCTTCTTTTGCGAGGACTTTTTCTTCTCTGGTGAAATTTCGGTTTGCGATCGGGTTTTGGCCCCGGGTCCTCCCATTTTGGCACTGCACCAAGTTCATCAGGCGGTTGTAGCTTTGGGATTTCAGCGCCGATGAGCTGTTCAATTTTTTTCAGCTTGTGCATTTCCTTCTGCGTGACCAGCGTTATGGCTTCACCCTTGGCATTCACCCTTGCCGTCCTGCCGATCCGGTGCACATAATCCTCGGCGTCGTGGGGCAGGTCGTAATTGATGACCAGGTTGATCTCCTTCACATCGATACCCCGGCTCATGATGTTGGTTGCCACCAGGATGCGGATGCGTTTGGCCCTGAACTTACCCATCACTTCCTCGCGCTTATCCTGTTCGAGATCGGAAGATATCCCTTTGGCAGGGAATCCGAAGTTGTATAAGGCTGTGACGATCTCAGTCACCTCTCTTTTGGTGGAGGAGAAAATCAATATGCTGTCAAAATCTTTGCGTTCCGCCAGAAGATGTTTCAGCAGTTTCATCTTCTGTTCCCTAAAGACCAGGCAGACCTTTTGATCCACAGCATCCACCGGTGTGGAAATAGACAGGGATATTTCAAAAGGGTTATGCAGTATTTTCTTGGCCAGCTGGCGGATATTGTTCGGCATGGTGGCGCTGAACATGAGTGTTTGATGGTTCTTCGGCAAATGGGAGATGATCGCCTGTATATCCTCGATAAATCCCATGTCCAGCATTCTGTCAGCTTCATCCAGCACCAGGTGTTTGATATTTTCAAACCGGACATACCCCATTTTCAAATGCGACAACAGTCGGCCGGGAGTAGCAATGATAATATCGGTACCTCTTTTCAGGGCGCGTTTTTCCTGTTCCCAGTCTTCCCCGCCCCCACCGCCGTAAATGGCGATCGATCCGGCGGCGATGAAGTAGGAGAAACCCTGTATCTGTTGTTCGATCTGGATGGCCAGTTCGCGGGTCGGTACAATGATGAGGGTATCCGCATAATCTTCTTTTCTGCCGATGAGCTTATCGAGTATAGGCAGCACATAGGCACCTGTTTTACCGGTGCCGGTCTGTGCGCAGGCAATAAGATCCCTGTTGTCCATTATTATAGGAATGACTTGTTCCTGTATCGGCGTGGGCGTTTCAAAACCCATGTAGGACAGGGCTTCCAGTAATTGATCATCAAGGTTGAACTCAGAGAACTTCATTTGATCTTGTTTTAACTTTGTTTAGTTTGTTTTATTTCTTTCTTCAATCTTGAATCTTAGATCTTCCTTCTACAATTTTAATTACAATCACACCAACAGCTATTCCTGAAACATTGGCTACCCAGTCCAATACATTAAATGCCCTGGCCGGCACAAAAATCTGAACGAATTCAGTAACTGTAGCCAAAATTACTGTAACGATTACGAAATAGCGCAATGAATAATTCCTAAACAATATTAATCCCCTGTGTTGCCCCCAAAGGTAATACATGCAAATGAGGAAATAAGCTGAGAGATGGAGTAGATGATCAAGACGGATATTAAAAATGCCATATCCAAACCTTATTTTAGTAAGGTCACCTGCAATTGGGAGTATTGCAATGATCAAAGTTGTCGCATAACCAGCCCAAAAGATAAGTTTATATAGTTTTTGAGATAACATCCTATGTCTCTCGTTACTTATCACTTAAATCGGTACTGATAATCTGAATCTTTCTGCATGATACGGACACTAACAGGATAATTCTCAATAAACCAGACAAGGAAGGCTGTAAAGTCAATATTTTCAGACAAGAGTTTATTATGATATAGTTTGCATTTTTCTTTTTCATTTGATTGAATCATTTCAGCAGCTTTTAATAAAGCCAGTTCAACAGAATATTTTGATGTAGAAAAAGTTTTTATCATGTGGTAATTCAGACTTAATTCATCGATATAACCTGTACTTTTATTATCTAAATATATAGCAGGCACACCGAGAATAGCGGCTTCGGCAGCCATAGTTGCACTTTCGCCAACGTACAAGTCAGCAGACGCTAAAATACTATGTACCTTTTCGATATTTTGATTCAATTCCAATTCTGGAAATAAAACGGGAAGTCCTTTTTCAGTTGATATTATTACATCAGAATAACCAATGAGAGTCTTGATTATCTCTGTTTTCAATTTATCTGAAAGACCTCCAATACCTTTATCGTGATTGTTTACTCTTGATATAAACCTTACAAACGTCAATTTTCCGTTTTTAGAGCTTTTAGTATGCAATTTTATTGTTTCAGGTAAGAATTGTTTTGGATGCAAATAGGCCAGCTCTTTGAATGAGGAAATTTTTAATTGTCTATTATTTAGATTCTTCCTAAAACATTTAGGCGTTAGGATAGTATCTGCAAATGGTAAAAAAAGTTTATGTACCCAGATGGCTGCTTCTGTATCTTCGTAAATAATTACTGGTTTTCTTAAATAGGCTGCCACATGGGCCAGGTAAGGTGAACTCATTCCAACACATATATCAGGGTCGAATAATTTTACCTTGTTGATTAGATATAGATCTGTCTTTATCAAATACCAGATCCGGCCAAAAGTTGAATATAAACCTTTACCTCGGGGGAAAAAAGGTATACAATGTAGTTTTAATAAATCAAGGGTGATGTCCTTGTCCCTGGCGGAAATCAGCATTGTATGACCATTAGTGGTCATCTGATGAATGAAGTTCTTAAAAAACAAAACATGGGCCGGATGCCCGATGTCAATATAAATTTTCAAGGTAATGAAAAATATGGCGATTGATTAATTCACACTATTTATTTCTGACACTCAACTAATAGCGCGTGAGATTTTACATATAAAGTTTTGGAATACTATTGATTCTCTTAATAGTAGATGCAAAATCAAGATTAATTATATCTAAATACCATTTAATTGAGGCGTAACGGGGTTGGTTCTCTTCCTCAATAAGCTTTAAACCTTCCTCCCTGGTTAGCATGCCTTCTCGTATCTGATTGCTTCTAAATGTGTCATATTCAGAAAAACCAGCCACAGTGTAATAGACATAATTATAAAAGCCTGCTGTACCATCACCAATACGCCAAGTTGTTCGTGTATCAATGGCAGTTTCCCATTTATATTCCTTAATTATCACTTCCTCAATTTCCTTCTCATTCCATGGATAATAATCGAACATGTGGTAATAATCCTTCTTTGGTGCCATGTATCTTGATGCAAAGGAACCGAGAGTGTCAAAAATGGATATATTGAAATAGGAAGGTGTAATTAGCATATTTTTTGCAACGTGATTCATAAGTTTTAATTGGGAAAGGATATTCAACGAATAAATCCTCTTTTTATTAAAGTCAGGCTTAATTCCACAAAATCCAACTTTAAAATCAGTGTTCTCGAGAGGATTTATACCCCATATATTTAAATTTATCCCGGTTTGCTTTTTTATTTTATCTGTATAGTAGAAGAAATATTTATCTCCTGCCATAAAAAGTGGAATCATACCTAAATCCGGATTTTTCAGCCATGCCCTGATATTCTTATTAATATTCTTTCTTTTCCAATGGATGTCTGCTGATACAATAATATTTTCCACACCGAGTTTACCACAGACTCTGGCGATATTTCTTCTACCGAGATCTGTTACCATACCCCAATCATAGGTAAAGGCGATAGGATTCAATTTTAAAACATTCTTGATCAGGTGTAAGGTATAAGTGCTGTCTCTGCCGCCGCTAAATGGAACCAGACAATCGGGCTTATTATCTGTTTTTCGGTAGGGTTCAACCAATTCCAACAAACGTGAAATGGGTTCTTCATGATTTTTTGGCTTATAATTGTTGCAATAATTACAAACACCACGCTCATCGTAGAAAATGAATGGGAATGTCTCAGGAAGAAGACATTTGGTGCAACGGCTTAATGTGTTTATCTGACTATAATTGTTTTGGAGTAATTTGGATTCTGTTTTAGCGGCTGGATGAAGATGTATTTTATTAATATCAAGAACAACTTCCTGCTTAGTTCCACCATTAACTTCATGTGCAAGAATTTTCAGTTTCTCATTTATTAAATCCTCTTTAAAATCCGAGTTTGTTTGATCAAAATTGAATTTCAAACAATCAATCGTTAAAAGATCAATGATTAATCCCGAATTAGGAAGTATTTGTTCAATATCAAAATCCCCGATTATTCTTTTCAGATTTACAGCGGAATCCAATTGATGCAGGAAATATTCTTCAGAAGCAAAAACGATAAAATCCTTTTGGTTTTTTAAAACATATAGAGAGCCATTATTGGTTGCTAAAACAGCTTTAAGTCGATCATTGAAAAGAAGCGCGGTTGAAACGGTACCGTAGATTTGTCTCATTGTATTTGATAAAGATACCTGCAAATTATCGCCGTGTACGAGGTAATTTCTGATCAGAGCCAACAATATCTCAGTATCAATAGCATAATGTCTTTCAAGTTCAGACGCTTCTGCCCATAATTCATCGACATTCACAATAATTCCATTATGAATACCAATTATTCCATCCTTAATGACCGGTTGATTATTAATATTATGTAATTGTGATCCATTTGTCACCAAACGAGCATGACCAATAACAGAATATGGATAACCTTTCTCAACCAATTGTGAGGGCTGATATGAGGCATTGAAATCTTTTAATTCAACAGATTTCATTAATCTTGAAATACTAATAGCCCCTTTAAAAACATTAATCGTGTTATTATTGTAATCAATAAAAGATAAACCTGAAGAATCCTTCCCCCTTGCTTGAGATTGCAAAGCAATATTTGACAGGACTTTCACTATAAATTCGCTGTTATAATCAGATTCTTTCTTGATAAAAACGCCAAAAATGCCACACATAATGAAGGAATATTACTTGCTTCTGGTTCCCCTAATTATTTGAAAGATAATTAGAAAAAAATATTTTATATCAGTTGTAACAGATTCTTTTAAATAACTTTCAAGATATTTTTGTTCAATTCTTACGATGTCATTAAACCCATCATTGTTCTCATCGAAAAGCGGGGAAAGAATACCCGGTTTAACTTGTTTATAGAGTGCTTTGTATTCTTCAGGATAAAGACTGAAATAATGCCTGCTCATTGCCCTGATACCCACCAACTTTATATATCCTCTTAACCATTCGATTATTTGTGGAAACTCGTCAATCCAATATTTTCTGAATAACCTTCCAAGATTCGTAATCCGGTAATCATTGTGAAATTTCCCGGTAGTTGTCAATTGATTTTCTTCATATACTTTTTTCTGCAAGAATTCACTATAAGGGTACATGGTACGCATTTTATGAATTCTGATGATCTCACCTTTATAACCGACTCTTTCCAACGTTATCAGACCATGATATGAAGGTTCTCGCGAGATTAGTGGGACATGATCCTTTCTGGCTATGACTAAAAAGTATGAACCTTGTACAGCGCTTTCCAAAACGTCAAATCCACAATAATACAGCCGACCCATTAGTTCAGTTTTGGAAATCCACCTGTTTTTACCAATTGTAATATGTTCATATAATTTACCGATAATACGCATTTTAGGAAGAGCCCTGTACCATATGAAATAAAACGGGTAAACTAGTTTAAAGAAAAATTTACCAGTTCGGTTTCTTAAATCTTCTTCTTTGCATTCAAGCGGAATTAGCTTTACAGCCAACAAACCATTTTGTGGCAATGAATGAAAACATTTTATAAAACAGTCATTAATATCCCTGATATGATCAACAGGTTGTAACAATCCAAAACCGGCTGCACCTTCCAAATATGTGATGTCTTTATCCGTGTTTATCCATGAAAGCAGATTGTAGTCCATTGGTCCAATATCTACTTTACTTTTTAAAAGGAGTAATGAAAAGATCTTTTCTTTTGTATTTTTATCAATGCCGATCGAACTAATTGAATTTGAGGCTTCCTGTTGGGCGGAAGCAGAATTAGTTACTTTATTGCTTAAATTGCAAGCATCTTTTTTTCTGAAGAAGAAATAATATACCCCGGCTGATAGAATATGAATCCCCAATAAAATTGCAAGTATAATTAAAAGAAGACTTATAGATAATTTTGAAAAAAAGTAGTAAGTAACAGGTATAGTTAAAACAGTAAATAATAGATAGGAACGCAGAATATGGATTAATAATTCGGACAGGCTATTATAAGTGAAAATTCGTTTATGCAGGTGCGTAAGGAACAGCACAACACATATTATAATTATTATAAATACAATAAACATAGATATTTGTAACACACTCATAAATCGCGACAATAAAGAGATTTTTTCAACTTCAGATTATTTAAACCTGTACTGAATTGCCGGATCAGCCTGAAATTGCCTGAAACTGTCCGGATAGTTTTCAAATAACCAGACTAAAAATCCTGAAACATCAATTTTATCCTGGAGATACTTGTCGCGCCGTGCAATACACTGCAATCTTTTTTCTGAAAGATTAGCAAGATGATCATCAACAGCAATCATCAAGGCATTTTCGTCAGGTGGTTCTATGCAGGTTATCAGGTCATATTCATCCTTCAATTGGATCATTTGTTCAATTTCATTAAAGTAATTATCATATTCGATAGAAGGTGTGCCCAGTACAGCAGCTTCTGAGCACATTGTTGTGCTGTCGGCAATTAACAGTTTTGCATGGTATAAATAATGTGCAATATCGTTTTTATTGATGGCAAGCTGATACTTCCTGTATTTTTCGGGGATCTCTCTTTCAGATGAAATCAGTATTTCACCGTAGGGATTTAGTTTTTCAATAACCTTATCAAGGATATGATCATTCACGCCATTTTTTCCTATATCATGGGTGGCAGAGAATTTTACACAACGGATAATAAAGAAATCCTTATTTTTTAGTTTTTCATGTATCCTATTGACATCCGGCCTGAAGTGGTTGGGATGTAAATGGGCCAGTGCTTTAATGCCATCGTACCTAATGGTCTTTTTATTGTACTTGCCCAAATCAGTAATTATTGGGGCAACAATATGTTTTGTGGTTATCAGGAATACCTGCTGCTCTGGTACCTGTCTCAATACATCATCCGTAGGATAGAAGCAAGGAACACCTTTTAAACGGCCTACTATAGTTAACAGGTCACCGACAAATAAATTATATTTTTTTCCAGAAGTAAATTTTAAAAGCCGAAGAATGGTTTTAATCATACTTATTATAGCGGCCAGGTAGACATGTAAACCCTTTATCTTGCGACCTTCAGGGAAAATATTGGTGTATTCCCAGCCCTCTTTTTTAACCAGATCTTCAAGGATGTCTTTTTTTGTTATTATTACATCCACATGATGACCTCTGGATTTGAGTTCGTTTATCTGAATTTTATGGAAATTAAACTTAGCAGGATGTACAAGAAAAAATAATAATCTCATAATAGTAACAGAAATTATGACTCATTAATAATGAATTTTCTTTTACCACTTGCTGTTAGTGGAATTTCATTTACGATTTCTATATTAATATTGTCTTTAAATTCATTATTCCAATAGCTTTTGATGTAATCATTAACAGTACTATCAAAATTCGAGTTTACGACCAATCGAAATAATAGACCCCCTTTTTTTTGTTTTATTACCTGAAAATGATCAATGGAACGCTTTAAGAATGAAATATCCTGTTGGAAGAATCCTGTGAAATTGTGAACAATAAATTTTCTACCATGCGGATTTTCCAAAATATCATTATCCCTTCCTAGAATTCTATTTATTCTAAATAGTTTTCTACCGCAAATACATGGTCTTGTTGAGACCTCAACATAATCTTGAGTATCATACCGAATAAAAGGTTGAGCGAAATTTGTAAGGTCAGTTGATATTAACCTTCCTATGCCTTCTGTTATTACTTTGCCACTATCATCAATAACTTCAGAAATCCCATATTCCATTGCTGAATGATAACATTCATGAGATGGGCACTCAAATATAGTTGTATTTCCTTCGCAAGCATAAGCATCAAATATTTTACAATTAAAAGTCTCTTCAATTGTTGATCTTATCTCAGGATACAAAGTATTCCCTGTCGTTGTTATGGATAAAGCTGTAACTTTGTAATTAGGATTTTTTCCGTAGTAATTGGCTAAATAAAAAAGAGGATCAGGATAGCATCTAATAATTTTTGGATTATATTTTTCCAAATTAGTCAATAAGAAATGAAAGTTCTCTGAGGTTAATGGATTTGAAGATAAATACATATTTCTACTTAGCTTATCCTGAATTTTTTTTATGAGCTTTTTTCGAGGATTTTGGCTGATTTTAACATATTTATCACCAAGTCGATAGCCCATCCAATACCAACCACGCAAACTTGCTGCAATATTCATACTATAAGCGTCTTTCGTAGTATAAAAAAATAGTGGTTCACCAGTGGAACCACTAGAACTACTTAACATAAGGGTTTTTTTAGGAAAATTTTTTGCAATTAGACTGTCATTTTTGAAATTTTCTCGAATTATTGTTTTCGTCAGCAAAGGTAATTTGTTCAGATCATCTTTATTATTAAAATCATCAGGACCTAGATTGTTGTTTCTAAAAAGTTTCGTGTAGTAGGGAACATTTTTATATAAATGATTTACTAATTTCTTAAGTTGATTATTCTGTAATTTATTTAACTCATCTTCGTTTTGCCACTGACTGTTCAAGAGGAATTTTAATTGTTTGGCAACACTTTGACCTAGTAATAAATCTGAACACGGCAATATCAATCGTTCAGAAAGGATATTAAATATTGACATAATTGCAATTTATGGACTCTTTCTTAATATAGATATAAATTGAGAAGCTGCTTTCTTATTGATCCCCATTGGTATTTAGTTAGTTCTTTAGAGGCATTTATAATTATTTCCTTTGTTTTTTCTGGATGATGCATAATCCAAAGAATTTTTTGGGCAATCTGTGCAGGATTGTTCGTATTTACAAGAAAGCCAGTTACACCATCTTTAATCATATAGGGTATTCCACCTACATTTGATGATATTACTGGTATTGCTGACGCAAAAGCTTCCAAAATTGAAAGAGGTTGATTATCAAAACTTGGAACGGATACCATTATGTTGGATTTACTTAATTCCTCGATAATTCTTTCGTTTGAAATTTTTCCGAAGAATTCCACACCTATCAATTCCCTTTCTTTACAATAGTTTTTAAGCTTTTCAATCTCAGATCCATTCCCAATTATTCTTAACTCTGCGTCTTCAAAATGCTCCTTGATAATTATAAAGGCATTAATGATATCATCGATATTATACATTTTATCTAAAGTCCTAATTGAAATTATTCTGAGTGTTTTAAGGTTAATTTCAAAATTAATCTTGCTTTCCAGATTAGTAAGATTTGGAAGAATTGTAGTACTAAGACCATATTTACTAAATACGTTTTGAAGAAAGCTAGACATAACCGTTATATGATCTACCTTCTTTAATATAATGCTTACTAGTTTATAATTCCTTCTAAAAAACGATTCCGCACCACCTCCATGGTATGTTACGATGGTTTTTCTTTTATAGATGATTTTGCTTGCAATAACGCCCAAAACTATAGGATAAAATCCAAAATAGGAACAGCCATGTATGTGAATGATTTCAAACCTACGAACTTTTAGCAGCAAAGGAAATATCAAAATAGTTCTTACAATTTGATTTCTATGGGTGTTAAAGATTTCTACATAAAATCCTTCCTCTTTGAGTTTATTGTAGGTATTATAAACGACACCTGATATGCCACCAATATCTTTATTATAATTAGAAATTAATAAAACGTTCATAGCCAGAATTTAAAAATAACAGCAAATATTTAGCTATTGAGAATTCTTTTTATGTCTTGCGTAATATTATTACTGTTGTTTTTAATAAAGAACTCAACTGGCTTTACCAGACCTTTTTCAATTATTTTGGTTGCAGGTATTATGATATCATAGATATCTATATCCGCTATCTTTTTTGCTGGAATGCCACCAATAGCGATATTGCTTTCAGTAAAAGATTTATTAACAACAGAGTTGGCTCCAATCGCAATATTATCTGCAATTTTTATTTCATCAAAAACCTTCGCACCTGGCCCGATATAACAATTATCACCAATTTGTGGGCATTTATTTCCAAAACCGGCCTTACTACCAATATTTACACAAGCATGAAGCCTGCAGTTAGCGCCAATTCTGGCAGAACTATTGACAATTATTGTTCCATGATGTGCTATGGATAAACCAGGTCCAAATACATTTGGTGGGATGCTGAATCCTAATTTATATGAAAGTCTTTTATATTTTTTATAAATGAAAATATAAATAATTGCTGCTAAGATTCCTTTCTTGCAATTCTTATAGTACTCAAGTTTTCTTAAAGTCTTTTGAAATTTCCATACATAATTGGGTATTAATATGTTAATTATTTTATTTCTAGTACTAAATTTCAATGGTATGGCCTTAGCAATTCTATCAGCTTCTAAATAATGTACATAGTCTTTTTTATTTTGTATCATATGAGAATAAATTAACTTAGAAAATATTAATTAACGATTTTCAAGTTTTTTAATAGTTTCTTTATTAGTCTCTATAATTAATAGCCCATTTTCTAGGTAACACCAGCCATTTAACGATTTTGTATAAATTTTGCTTATTATTTCGTTTTTCTGAATAACAATTGGTTTGCCTAAGGTTACAGTACAATTATCAGGTACATTTTCCGTAACAACACAATTCGATCCTATTCGACAATTATTACCTACAGTAATTTTGCCAATAACTTTAGCTCCAGCCCCAAATAAACAATTATCGCCGATATTTGGAGCTCCAAAGCCTTTGGAATCCAATAGCATATTAGAACCAACGGTGACTTGATGAAAGATTGTACAATTTTTACCAATAACAGCATCGCCTGAAATAAAAACACCATTTATACCATGCGGGAAATTGGGTGCTCCTGAAAATTTCGTTTGCAACGGCAAATAACTGTTGGTTTCATATTGATATCCCCTATGAATTATCGAAATGATGTATCTAAATAGACCTCTTGCTGAGGAATATCTCCTTCTAATAGACCAATAGCCACCAAATAATTTGTTTTCAATAATGCCAAAAATCATATCTATTATTATTAATCATATAGAAGATGACCATAGATTCTTAAATAATTCTTGGCAATGGTTTCTGAGGAAAAAATGCCTCTTGAATATTCAGATATCTTATTCCGATCAATAGTAAGTAATGAATTTATTATATCACCTGTTATTTCGTTAAAATTCCTAATTGTTATTCCAAAACCGGTTTCATTGATATAATCATTAATTATATGTACTCCATTATTAGCAATTACAGGTAAACCACAACATACATACTCACTGAATTTAACAGGGGATGCTACATTATTTACTACATTATCTGATCTCCAAACTATGCCGATATCTGCTGCACAAAGGTAATTTGGTACTTCGTCATATGGAACAAAAAGATTTATTACACCATCACTTTGGATCTCTTCTTTTGACATATTTAGTATCTTATATCCTTTCCCAATAATGTTATTAATGACAATTCCTGTATTCTGATATAAACCATTTCCACCAGTAACATAAACACAAAGAACATCCTTATCAGAAATGCCTATTTTTTTTCTGTTAATCTCTCTTATAGCTTTTGAAAATATAAACTTTTTCCCAGCAATACAGTGATTTACAGTTATTGAATCTACATTAAAAGCTGATTTTCTTAAAAGATACTCTTTTAATGTATCCGAAACACATGATAAATGGTCACTTTTAAAAATGGCATTCTTTAAATTTTTTTTAAAATGAAATATTTTCAACCAATATTTAATAGGATTATAAACATTTCGTAAATACAAACTGACTTCATCGATTGTCGCTCCTCGAATATCGGTTATGATTTTAATTTTCTTATAATTTAAAGTATTTATGATATCCCTGATAATACCTGTTAAAGATTCACCTCTTAAATGAATGATTGTATTATTAGTAAGGATTCTTTTCAAGACTGAAAGTAATTCTTTTCTTTGAATCATGTTGTAAAACGGATAGTTAGGATATTGTTTATACAATACTACTTCCAAGTCGCTTTTTAAAAGCAGGGATAATTCATGATTCCAGTGTTTATTATTTGTGATACCTGCCAAAAGTGTAACTTTTTGAAAGAATTGATTCTTTTTAATTTCTATCAAAAGGGAAAGTACTTGAGAATCAAACACAGAACCTCCAATTGGAGCAATGTATATTAGTGATTTAAATGTCATCAATGATTATTTAATACTACTACTATCTAAAATGTAAATTATTCAGATTTAAAATTGAAACTTGCAGACTTTTTAAGACTTCGAAAAAAGAGTTAAAAGAATATTAGGAATTTTAAAAAGGATTTTCTCCAGAATTGTTTCTTTTATTAATTAACCAAGAATTAAAATATGTAAGTCCTTTAAACTTGGCATAGCTGTATTTAAAAAGATTTCTTCTACCTAAAATAAAAAAAGCAACTGCTTTTAAACTGGTAATGAATACGCTAAATAAAGTGTTTATATAAAATACTAGAAAATTTGGGCCTGATAAATGCATATATCTTACAATCAAACTGCTTTGCATACTATAGTAAGCTATTCTTGGATTATACTCTCTACCACCTTGAGTAATGCTACCTTTATGCCATAACTTAGCTTTTGGAGTATAGATTAATTTATAACCAATTTTTTTTGCTCTAAGAGCAAAATCCATTTGTTCAGAATTAAACCAGAAATATTCATTGTACCTTCCAATCTGTGTTATAAGTTTATTTGGTAATACCCAATAAATATCGTCGAGCATATCTCGCTCTTTCTCAATATTATATTGCCCATCATCAATCTCATTATTATTTATTAATTTATATTTGAGCGTTTTTTCGTTCACTAGTGCTGCTCCAACATATTGCAACCTTTCTGGATCCTCATAGTGATAGACTTTACCAGAAACAATTGCATTATTGTTATGGATCTTACATGTTCTGACTAATTCAGAAATAGCACTTTTATCAATAATGGTATCATTATTCATGATAAGGAAATATTCAGCACCTAGATCAGCACCAAGGGATAATCCATAATTTAAACCTCCGACATAACCTCTATTAGGGTATATTCTTTTAAATATGAGCCGTTCATCAGCCGGTAATTTTTGTTCAAATTCTTGGCTGTTTTCCTGATTAGCCACGTTATCAATAAGAAGAATCTGAAAATTAGGATAATCGGATTTCAATAACGAATCAATGCAATCAAGAGTAAATTTCGTTTGATTGTAATTTATCGTAATAACAATTACTTTATCTGACATTGTTTTTCTCAAATGTTTGTTTTAGTTCCTTACTACTATTAAAACTGGTTTTCAAAAAAGAGTAAGTAATACAGATTCCATAACAGCCAAGTATTATCAAAATGAAATCAATAGGATGCCTGTACCTATCTCTTGTATAAGGAATGAAAGCGACATGAATAAAAGTATGATAAATGAGTATGCTTGAGAATAGAATTAATTCCTTCCATCTCCTTTGAAATAGAATAATAAACAATCCTGATAAAACAAAAGGCAAAAGTAGTCCATAACTTAAACCATTCAACAGGTTATGTATTAATGACCAAGAAGGATTAAATTCATATCCGGTTATTCTATAGTTATCTTTAAATTTTAAAGGCACCCAGAGAAAATATATCCTTGAAAATATTTTTTCACTTGTTGTAAATGAATGGGGAATATTACCGGATTTCATAGCTTCAAGCTGACCCTTATAAATAGGCTTACCATTTGAAAACGTAGTTAGTAATCCCTTATGTATAGAATCTATTTGCGCAGGACTTAAGTATTTATTATCTGGTGTATGATCAAAAAACATCAGTTCCCTACGATGATTAAAAATAGGATCTGTTATATTGTTTGTCCTGCAACTAATTAACACAATATCATTATAGACTTTATAATTGCGAATTAACCAAGGAAGCGAAAACATCAACGTTAAAAGTGCAAACAATACAACCTTTTTCAATTTAACGCGAATCAAGTCCTGCCCGAGTAAAAGGAATACTGAAAAAAGTAATGAATAAGTTATATAACGCTCATCAAAATGAAACAGAAGGGTGAAGAATATTGAATATAGAATTATATTGTAGTTGATTTTTTGGGAGTTTATCGCTTTAACTGCGAATAAGAAGGTTAGCGCAAATAATAACACACTCCAGGGTTCGTTGCCTCCTGTTTCAATATATCTAATAAAATTAGGATATAGCGCTGCCCACGCATATGCTAAAAGAGAAATATTAATACTAAAAAATTGTAAACTAATTAAATAAATGATTAAACAAGTCAAAGCTCCTATAATGGCATTTAAGATAAAAACTGGTAACCAGGTATTCCCAAATACCAATGTTTTAAGTGCTAAGACAATGGGAATTCCAGGAGCGAATACTGATTCTGGGCTTTTGTAGTTGGTCACTTCAAAGATTAGTCCTTTATTTATTATCGTATTAGAATACTTTTCTCTGGCCAGATCATCAGCAAAACTTATCCATACCTCATTATGATAACTATTCAATGCAACGATCATTCTAATTGCCAGAGCAATCATAAACAAAATAGCTTTTGGGTAATTAGTGAACAACTCGATAATTTTACTTTTCATTAATTATGGATCATTAATCTTAGAAATTCCTATGTGATTATGGTTTTCTAGCAACAATAAGGTTATTAATAGCTAGAAAAGGAGCTTTTCGCAATATTGTTTCTGGCAAATAACTATTAAGTGGTATAAAATCAATAATATCAAATTTCTCTTTAAAAAGATTCTTTAATTCTCTACCGGTTAACTCAGAAATATGACCAGGTGTCGGATTTTTATAAATTGGAATTTTAAAATCAAGCCTTCGTAAATTATTGACAAACATTATTGTTCGGTATAAGTATTTGTTAGGTGTGGTAAAAATCGCCACCCCATGTGATTTAAGCACCCTATGTACTTCATTAATAACACGTGATTGCATTTGTATGTGCTCAATTACCTCTTCACATAAAACGACATCAAAAGAATCATTTTCAAATGGAATGGCTTCAGCAATTCCTTTAACTACTTCTAATTGTCTATTTTTTAGTAATTCTACCAATTTATCATCCATCTCAAGACCAATAATGGAATCATGCTGCATTATCTCCAGCATAACTCTTCCATAACCTGGACCTATTTCAAGAAAGCTGCCTGAGTATGATTTTGCTTTTAGTATAAATGCTTTTCGTGCTTCATTTCTATGTTTCCAATTTGAAGTTTCAGATTCCCAAATTTGTGCCATACGAAGTTTTTTTAACCATAAATCTTAATATCCATAATATGAAGCCAATAATAAAAGCTGATAAAGTGATTCCAAACTCACATAGCGCGAATGACAGTGATATTTTTCCTAAGATGCCAAACATACTTAACAAACCTACGTAACCCGCTTCTCTGACTCCAATTCCATTTAAGCTGATAGGCAATGCTACCAGCAGATTAATAATAAATATTATGCATGCAAATTTCCAAATAGGTATTGAAATACCTAATAAAATACCAATAATAATTCTACCGGAAATGCCTACAAGATTGAAAGTAAGTTTTAGAAGAAAAGCAGTAATAATAGAATTCTTCTTATTGTTTATTTCTTTCCATGAATCAGCAAATTTCCTTATATATCCTAGAAGTTTATTCCTAAATAATAGACTAAGGATTAGGAATACTAATAAAAGTAAAGCGCCAACAATATAGAGCTTATTTATGCTCGAAAGACTTAAATCTAATGAAAATCTATTGAAGATGTCGTTTCTTAATACAAATAAACCAATTGCGGCTAGAGCTACAAATATTATAAATCCAATTAATCGATTTAAAACCAAAGTGAATATAACTCGACCAAAATTCCTTTTTTCAGTTCCATATTGATATGCTAAATAAAAATCAGGGGCAAAAACACCAGGAATAATGAGTAGATACATTGAACTAATGAAATTGTGCAAAACCAACGTTGAAAATGGAAATTTGAAATTATAAATTAAAAGTAGATTTTGTTGTATAGCAGCATTTATTATGATCTGGATTATTCCTGTAATGACAATGACAAATAACAATCTAAAATTTAGCATTGAAAACAGATCAAGACTTTCCTGGCTTGTAACCCTTTTAAATACTATATAAAATATAGTTATGCTAAAAATTAACCTTAATAATTGAGAACCGTATTTATTTAAAAAATCTTTCATTAATTATTGATAACCTATTAATTAATAGAGGTTAAAAATTTTCTATAATTATTGATCATTACATCAAGATTGAAATTATCCTCGAAAAATTGTTTTGCTGCGAGCTCTTTTTCTCTAATAAGAATAGGGTTTGTTTTGAGCTCAAGGATTTTAAAAGCAAAAGCTTCGGGGGTTGGTTCTACTAAACAAGCCACCTCACTGTTTAATATACCAGTGTGAATTGGACGATCTGTTGCAAGTATGCATTTGCCAAAGTTTAAATAATCAAAAATTTTCATTGGTGTATCATGTCCGAATTCCCGAGGAGAAACAACAATATCTGATAGCCAGTAGTAATTCATTAGATCTTTCTGGTTCATTCTTGGAAGAATTTTGATCTTGTCTTCTAAACTAAAGGATTTCACTTTTTTAAGTTCTAAAGGCAATTCATCCTCAATACCGCCTACTATTATAAAAACAATATTCTCATTTCTTAACAATATGGCGGTTCTATAGAGCAAATCTATATTCTGTATTTTGACGAAAGTACCAGTGTACAGGATGGTTAATAAATTATCATTCTTGGATAATTCAATTTTATTAACGCTTTTAACACAAATCTTAATGAGCGAGATTTTTTCTGGATCTACTCCGCCTTTTATCAATATAGTCTTTACTGATTCATGCTCTGCAATTATATTTGGAAAGTTGCCAATGATTTTGTTCTCTATTTTTGCAGCTATTTTTTTTAAGAACTTTTTTGAAGATATTCCCCATTTCTCCAACTCTACCTGAATATTACCGTGAACAGTAGCAATAAAAGTAACTTTAAATAGCTTTTGCAACCAAAAAGCCCAATAAATGCTGCTTCCGTGAACAATAACCAGATTATAGTTATTTCTTAACAATAGTTTAAAGGTCCCAATAAAGAGAAAAAATTCATAAATCAGTCTTTTTTTATATTCACCTGGTTGATAGGATTTAAAGAACTTAATTTTTGGGAGTCTTATGATAGTAACATTGGGTAATGAAATATCAGAACCATGAGGAGTTGTTATAATGTCAACTCTTTCAAGCAATTCTGAAAGGGCTAAAACTCGGTAATAAGTACTTAAGGAGCTTCCACTTTCACGATGGAAAGCAAAAGGAATAACTACTAGCGCTTTCTTTTTATGTGTCACTAAAAGCTTTGTTTACGAATCTCGCTTAACTGATCAGCTATTAGACCAAAAAAGAAAATGAAGATTCCTGTTAATATCAATAATAATGCAGCTGGAATTAATTTAACGCCAACCGGCATAAGAATTATTCCATAAACGACCTCATAAACAATGCCAACAATAAATAAAATGATGCTTGCAGGTATAAAAACCTTCAAAGGATTAAAAAGAACGATTAATCGCAAAATTAGCATTATTGTGCTAGTCCCATGTTTAAACTGTTTTACAGTGCTTTTGCCGGTCCGTTTATTAACCTTGATCGGGAAGTAATCAACAAAATAACCCATATTCATTAAGGCTACTGTTGAGGTAGTAGAAAATGAGAAGGCATCAGAGAAAAGATGAAGCTTTTTAATAACGGTCTCTCTTTTAATAATCCGCATGCCCGAATTTAAATCTGGGATCTTCCTTCCAGTAAGAAAATTCGCTGTTTTAGATAAAACCCATTTCCCCGGTTTTCTGATCCAATCTTGATGGGAATCATTTCCTCGTTTACCAATAAGCATATCATAATTGCCAATATTTTGCCATAAAGCTTCCAAGTCTTCGGGATTGTGTTGTCCATCCGCATCGTACATACCTATATAATCAGTTTGAGCTGCACGTATACCTGTTTTTAATGCAGCACCGTAGCCTTTATTATAAGGATGAATAATTAAAGTAACCTTGTTCCCAAGGCTTTCTACTTCTGATTGGGTATTATCAGTTGAACCGTCATTAATTACTATAATATTCCAATTGTTTTTGATTGCAGTTGGAAATAGATACTGAAGAGTTGTCTTTATTGCTAGTTCTTCATTAAAAGCTGGAATGATTATTGTTAAATTACTTTCTTTCATTTCTATCTTTTTATTCTTTTAAATGATGGCTTTGATAATGCAAATTTTAGGGTCGTCGGAATTCTTTCAAACAATATTAATTATAGAAATAGCTACTTTATCGTATCTATATCTGAGGTAGCTTTATTTAAAAGGATTTTTCTCCTTATTCTTTCCAAACAGGCTAACAGTAATCCTGTATAAATTGACATTTCAATTCTGTCGGAACCTCTTGTTAATTCAATAAAAACCTGAAAGGTTCTCATTAAAAATCCAATAAAATAAGCTATAGACCCAATTACAAATATGATCTCATATTTGTATAAATTGATAATCTCTGCCCTTGGTAATGATTTGATGCTCTTATAAAGCAATTTTATTAATTGAAACACTTTAAAATAGTATAGTAAATAGATGAAAATTCCAATAAAGCCATATTGCATAATATGCGCTAGAAGCGGAAGATCGGTTGCGTCATATTGATTAATATCGTAATCAGAAGATAATTGCTCATATCCCTGCCCAGTCCCAAACAAAGGATTCTCATTAATTTCATGGACTAGGGCCGGAATTTGCCAATATCGGCTAACATCTCCCTCACTTGTTTCTCCTTTGGTAGCCAATAAAAAAATATCAGAAAATGCCTTCAAAGAATAATCAGTGTATTTGGGAAAAATAATTATCAGAGAAACGAACAATATTATACCAAATGTTATCACTCTTCTAAATCCCTTTGCAACATGAATCTTTAGCAATTTAATTGTAAGATAAACTGTTGCTATAATGGTTCCAATTAACGCTAAATACAAACCTTTGGTAAGTGATACTATAATTAGTATAACAGCAAGAATTCCTCCTAAAAATAAAATCCATTTGTATTTAATCTGAATTTTCCCAGCAAAAACGATGATACTGGCGGGTATCACAAAACTAAGTAATCCGTAATTATTAAAGTAATACCTTATGATTTCGCTCCCACGGTATCTTGTCAATTGATTAACCTGAATTATATCTAAACTAAAAACTATTGTTAGAATAGTTAACAAAAGTATTATTAGATCAAAAATTATCAGTATATAGAGGAAGGTGCTTAAATTCTTCATCGCAAACAAATAAACTGGAATGATAAATAAAAATCCATAAATCGCATCTCGTTCTCTTATTAGGCAATACCGTACAAAGAACTCTTTGCTTACATCGGGAACTATCAAACCCCAAACAAAAATCTTATATAGCGAAAAAATAAATAATAAGAGAAGTATAATCAATACTTTCCGATTATTAAAAAGAGCCTTAATATTATTTTGCCCAATAAAAATAAATATAAAGGAAAGTATAAAAAAAACATCAATATAAAATACCCCACCTAGTAATCCCTTTGACAAATATATTTCGGAAAGACCGCCAGGATTTGACATGAAATATACTAACAGCCACGCTGGTGAATGTTTGTATTTAACAAGGAAAAATATAGATACTGCTAAAATAATTATATAGACCACTTGATTAGTTATTCATTTAATATAACTTAAGTTATTTTCTGTTCTTGGTCGTCACAATATCAGTAATTAATATTATATCCAAAATATCCAGTATATATAAGGAATTACTTATTAATCTTGAGCGTTTTAAGCTTTGTCAATATAAAATCTTTTTCATTGGGTTTAAGGAAAAACCAGGTGAGGGAAACTGCAATGAAAGAAACCAGGTACTTAATATTAAAGTCGTCCAGCATTAATAAACATATGGGTGTAATGATTATATAAACCATTAATAAAATATTAGCTTTTTGTATTCTGAAACTTATAAGTTTTTTTATAAAGAATAAGTAAATAACAAAGAAAATAAGCGGACTAATGATGAATTTAAACATCCAACCATACAAGCCATATTTGCTTGTAAAATAGTAAACTATAAAAATATTCAATAGAGCCATGATAATAGTGAGTATGCCATGAAGTTTTATTTTTCCAATAGGAGTCATTACTTGGGTCAGAATATAAAACCAACAATAAAAAACAAGTCCAATAAAATGCCAAGGCAGATAAATAGAAGCCTCAATAAAATCATTTGAATAGAAAATAGGAATTATCAGTTTTCTTACAGGAATAGAAATAATTATAAATGGAATTAGGATTAATGTGATTAGACGAAAAAAGTCGTTAATCACTCCTGAAATTTCCTGAGTTGCTTTGGCTTCACTAACCCTGGGGTATAAATAAACACTTAAGGAGGCAAGAATGAAATTTTGGAAAAGCCCTCCCCATGATGTAATGGGACTATAAATACCCATTTTATCAATGCCCAGCTTATTTATAACTATTGATCTGCAAATGCTTTCGCTAATGATTAGAATAAAACCCGAAGTAGCCCCAAAAATTGCAAAATGGAGTAATTCTTTGGTGTACTTACTATTGGTTTTTGCCGAAAATATTTGTATGAACCTTATTTCAAGTGACTTTAGAATATGTTTTCTAGCTTGGTAATTATTGATTATTATTAAAACAGAATAATTGATCAACACCGATATGACTGCACCGGTAGTTTTAAAGAAATAGATTAGAGGTATAAAGGCTAATGCTGTGATAATTGAACTTGAAATATTTGAACTTGAAATTAATTTTGTGGCCTTGTGACTTTTCAACAATGCAAATGAAAGAGAATTGGATATGGTAATTGGAAGACATGATAGGCCAATTAAGAAATAACCAAAATATTTCGCATCTCCGAGAAAGAAAATAGTAAGAGGTTTGGCAAAAAGAATGCAGATTATTATTGCTATAAGGCTTGAGGTAGCAATTAATGCAGAATAGGATTTCATTAAACCTTTAAGTGTTTCCGTAAAACCCTGTGCATTCCTATTCTCTGCAATTTGTTTTACTAGGCCATCGTTCATGCTTAGCAGAGTTGTATTTGAGATCATTGTAACGAGGTAGTTCACCTGCGAATAAATACCAACACCAGTAGTCCCAATCATAACCGCGGCAATTTTCGAGCGTACTAGCCCAATAAAAAATTGGATAATCTTTGAGATTACCAGGTAAGAAGTACTTTTAACTATTTTCTGTAGTTCCATTAGAAAGGTGAAATATCATGAACGATTGCGCCAAATGGGGGAAAGGTAATTAATAGATAATTCTATGTTTTGTTCGGGTTTTTTAAGCAAATCCGGATGAACAGGAATTGATAGACCATAGCACTCTAATATTTTATCGGTCATAAAAAATTGATTGGTTATAGCGCATTGTTGTTTTTGAGGTTGGAGTATCATGGGTTGAATCTGATATGGAAAATTGAATTTTGGATTTTTGCATGACTTTTTATAATGTATTCTATTTAAATCGGCATTATGTTTGTCACAAACAGGAACATCATATATTTTTAATGATTGGCAATTTGCAGCCAACTCACCACAAAAAAAGCAATGCATTTTTTCCGATGGTTTTATAGCAATAACAACGGACTGGGCTCCCCACTGCTTAAGAAAAGTATTTTCGAGTTTATTTGCGAGATTAAACAGCCATTTGTGATTTTCGGTTTTTATTTTGTAAAGTCTGCAAAACTCATTAAAGGTATAAAGTATATCAGCACCACTATTTCGAGTTACTTTTAGGCCTGCATTTTCAATGAACTTTTTTAGTTGTTTTGGTGAATACCAATACTGGAAAAAAGGGGGTTTATTAACCTTTTTACCTATTATTCTTTTAATAATATTTTTAGTGCGATAACGCAGTCTATTATAATAATAAAACCAGCTTTTAGACGGAGTTGTAATTATTGCCACACCGCCTGGTCTAAGAACTCGAAAGGCTTCTGCAAGAGGTTTCTGAGGCCCTTCTATAAAGTGTTCGATTACGCCAAAAGACAAATACCCACTTAGACTATTATCCTCATATGGTAATTTTGTTACATCGCCAACCTTAAATTGAGATTCAATTCCATTGACGGTTTTCCATGTATTCAATAATTGTATTGTTTCCTCGGAAAAATCTAATCCTTCTATTTCTATTCCAAATTTCTCCAGCAGAAATACATAACGCCCCAAACCGCAACCAGCTTCAGTTACTTTTCCAAAACGAGGTACATATTTCATTATCCAAGGTCGTAATCCAAAATAGTCCCACATATGAATTTCACTTTCGACCGATAATTTCTTCCATTCCTCAGCCCATATGCTTTGGTTTTGTCCTATGGATTCTTGCATTAAGAATTATTGTATTGTTTTGATTTGTCTAGCAGGAATTCCACCAACCACAGTAAACGATTTAACATTTTTTGTTACAAGCGCATTTGCTGCTACAAAGCTATTTTCATCAACAACTACACCCATTAGTATAGTTGAATTTGCGCCTATATAAGTGTTCTTTTTGATGGTAATCCAGTTTTGGTGTGCTGGATAATATTGTCTTAGATCTGATTTGTTAATATCAAGGTGTGTAATAAAAGTACTTCTCATTGACACGACACAATTGTCCTCAATAGTAATTCTATCTCTTAAATCGAAGAAACAGCCCTTACCTACATGACAATTATTTCCTATACTTAGGTTATTGAAATTTACACAATTGTGAAATACCAAACCCGTCTCAATATCACAATTTTCCCCAATAGAAGCTCCATTTAGTTTGAGCAATTGTATTATAACGTTTTTATCGATTCTTGAAAAGTAAAGTATTGCATTCTGAGGACCTAAGAAAAACTTTCTCAAGAAGAAAGCCACTATTATTAATAAGTTATTCATAGGAATGAATAATTTTCTTCTTAAAAATCTTGGTACTTTTATAAAAATTAGCATTGAGTAATGTTTAATTTACAGATATTTAGAATCAACTTGATTATTTTCAAATTTTTATTTTTAAAATACTAATAATAGTTTTAATATCTTTTTCAGTAATGTTCAGATGTAAAGGGAGGCTAATTATGTGGTTAGAGAAATGCTGTGCTTTTGGACATGTTCCTTTTGCATAACCGTACATGTTATAATTTGTATTATCAACATAATGTACACCCGGATAAATACCATTTGCATACAGTTGCTCAATTTTTTCATTACGGTTCTCCATGCTAATCTGGAACAAATGTCTTGATGAATAGCAATCTTTGGCTATTGGTATAACCTTAATATCATTAATGCCTTTCAGTTGTTCAATATAATAATTTGCTAAGAAATTTCTTTGCCTGTTGTCTTCCTCTAGGTATTTCAACTGCACTAGGCCTATAGAAGCTATTATTGAATTTCCATGATACTTAAAACCAATATTGGGCACATCATAGTACCATTTATAACTGCCTTCTTTGCTGTTAAACCTCTGAAATGTATCTTTTGATATGCCTAACCAACTTAATTGGTGTGCTAATTTATCGAGTTCTTCATCCTTAAAACAAATCATCCCTGAATCGGCTGTGGGGAGGTTCTTTACTGCCTGAAAACTGAATATCGCTACATCAGCTTCAGGTCCAACATGTTCGCCATTCCATTTGGTACCTGACATATGCGCAGCATCAAGTATCAGTTTCAAGTTGTTTTCCTTGCAGATATTCAGGATTTCCTGGTATTGCCCGGTATTACCGCCCATACCCACATACATGATTGCACGGGTTTTTTTGGTTATCCTACTTTTAACTGAAACCGGATCAAGGCAAAGGTATTCATCAACATCGGCAAAAACTGGTTTCAATTTTTCATATAAAATGGCATGATTGGTTGAGACAAATGTGAGTGGAGTTGTAATAATCTCATCATCATCTTTCCAACCATAAACCTTTTTGAATATATGCACTGCCAGGTGAAGGCCCGAAGTATTTGAATTCAAGAAATGTGCATTGTTAACTCCGGAATACTCCTTCCATTTATTCTCAAATTCAACGGTTTTAAAACCAAGTCCGGTCCAACCTTTTTCTAAACACTCTCTTATTTCAGCTAGTATTTCTTCGGTGTGAAATTTTGGTACAAAAACGTTAATGGCCATTTTATAAAAATGTTATTGTTTAATTATCAGTGAATATGAAAAACTAAAAGTTAAAAGTTATGATAGTCTTGAATGCTGTAAGTTGTGTTAGCTGTGCAGTCTTGCAGTCTAGCAGTCTTTTAGTAAGAAGTTCGGGAATTTTCATGCGCCTGTTTTTTGTCAAATAACGTTCTGTTCAGAATAAACCGCTTCAAGGGTCTAAGGACCGCTTGAAGGGTTTCATGCGTCACTTGTCACTATTCACAGCTTCGCCCTGTCAGTCACATCCCGTTGTGTCTGATCAGGATCAGGTGTATGTTATTTTGCAGTGATTCCGGGATTTACTGGAACAGACTGCTATTATTAATCATCAATCCGCCGCAGCGGTATGATGTGATTCTATTTTATTACCGTCACTACTCCATAATGGCAGCAGGTCGGATAGCTTTAGTTTCTTCAGATAGTTCTCTGCTTCACCTGGTTCCAGCACGATATAGCTGACTTTGCGGCCTGAAAGCCCTTCGGCCTGGATCACCTTACGGGTCAGGTATTCGCGGTCGATGTCGGCGCCGACAATGATCAGCTCGATCACCGGGCTGTCCTTGCCGCGGGCAAAATCGCCGGTGAGGTAAATACTTTTCAAAAGCCCCATGCGGTGGATCACCTTTTCGATCACCAGGTCGATGCCGGATTCCTTTAAAATGAGATTGTGAATATCCCTGAACAAGGGGTGTTTTACATTGGCCTGGTATACCTTTTTATTTCCATCGCGGATGGCATCCAGCAATCCCGCTTCTTCAAACCGGTTCAGCTCTACCCTGATCGAATTGGAGGATTCCCCGAATTCGGTCTCCAGTCCGCGGAGGTGGGCTTTGGTCCTGCTGTTGAGAAAGAATTTCGTGAGCAGTTTTATGCGGGTTTGGGAGGTGATGAGGGTTTGGATCATTTTTTTATAAACGGGGAACGAGTAATAAAATTACTCATTATTTGGGGAAAAACAATATTTTGGAAATTTTTTATAAAAAATTACATTAGGGAAAAAAAGACATATCCATCCCACAGGCTTTGCCTTACTCTTAACTATTTGATTTGTCACTTTTTTGCTACAGCGCAAAAAAGTAACCAAAAAACGCCGCCGCTTCTGATAAATTGCTAAAAATCAATTTCACATTCTGGTAAAAGGAAATAACTCTCCCGATTAAGAATTCTGTGAATTTCAGGCACTGAAATTCACAGAATTCTTAATCGGGATCAAACATATTTCCTTTGAAATCATTCCGGTAGCATGTACCATGCAGTCATTGATTTTCTTAACGCAATTTCTCAGAGGCGGATTATACTACTTCAGATGTGTATGGTTCAATGCAGAAACGATAGGATAGATTTTAATGCAACTGCGACGAACAAAGGTGAAAACCTTAAACAAGCACCATCAATATAAATAGCTAGCCGTGTGGGCAGGGTATCCACGAACGGAGCAGAAAATCGGGTCGCACGGCCTTAGTTAGCGTTGGCCTTGTGCGACAAGGGCGAGCCCGATTTTTTCGTTCGTGGTGACTTTTTGCCTCTTTTGTGTGGCAGACAAAAGAGGAAGAAAAAATGAATTGAATTTCTTAACGCATTTTCTCAGAGGCGGATTATCTGGTTTCAAGGCGTTTTGACACTTGGCCAATGTATGAGGAAAGACATTAAGGTTTGAGACTTGTTTGGATAAAAAAATCTGCGTGAATCTGCGAGAAATACTTCTTTGCGCCTTTGTGCCTTTGCGTCGTTGCGAGAAAAATCTGCCAGGCCTGCTAAGTCTGCGACCAGAAGACGAATGCAGCTATTTTTTTGAATGGCATAAAGAATTGGAATTCCCTTGCAGAATGTCCTTTATAATAACTTTTAGTTGAGACTCAAACCACCGGATGTCAGGCGTTTCATCGATCCAGTTTATTTCGATGAGCTTTTGAACGGGAAATTCATCCAGAATTTTGGCAGTTTCTACCGGATTAACCCACATATCTTTTTCAAAGGCTTCTGAAATAATTGCCGGCCATTCAAAAGGGAATTTTTGAGCTATATAGACTATGTCAACAACATCTTTAGCAGCCAGCCTGCCAAGCGCAGAAACTTTATTGGAAAGGATATTGCCCGGCGTGTCGGTTAAACGGTATAGTTTTGTTAAAACCGGAACTTCAGAACGAAACATCACATCATTTACGAAATCCAATTTTAATGTGCATCGGTCTTCATATATAAATATTCGTGAGAATCCCTCATCAGCCTGAGTAATCTCGAATTTTGAGTTTAGCTTGTGTAAGTTTCCTACAATAATTTCTACCTGCGATTTGAAATTATCGGAGTTGTTTATGAAAAAGTCAAGATCATCGGAAAACCGGTGATTTAAGTAAGCCCGACTGAGCGCAGTGCCTCCGGTAAGATAAAAATCAACCGGCAAAGAACCAACCAGGTTGAATACTTTATCTTGAAGCGGATAGAGTATATTTTGATAATAATCTTTTTGCATTCAAATAAAAATTACGACGTCCTTCAGGAAATAGTCGGTTTATGGTGGTATCGTCAAGTAACTTTAGCAAACCATCTGATCCGGTAAGATGAATTAATTCATACCAGTTCAATGTACTAAGTACCCTAATAAGAACTTGTTCATCGCGAAGGGCATCAGCAGGGTCGCGGATGATTTTCCCGACAATTTCATTTCGAAATGAGGGCGACATGTCCCAGAACATTCCTTTAAGTTTATTTTCAAAGGAAGAAGTCATACAGATATTTCTAAATCACTGTTGGTGAAATACAAAGATATGGAAAAAGTTTGATAAACAGTCTGCTGGGTTTGCTAAGTCTGAGGGAAATGGGGAATAGCAACTTCAGCAGCAAATAACAAACAAGCCTTTATGTCCTCCCTGGAAATATTAGGATATGCATTTAACAGATCATCAATGGTATCGCCGGCTGCCAGTTTTTCTAAAAGCAAATCAACGGGTATCCGTGTGTTTTTTATAACAGGTTTACCGTAGAGAACTTTGGGATCCGCCACTATGTGCTACTGCCAATTCATTTCATTATTATTCTATGACAAAATTAATCAATAATTGACTAGACAACAAATTTATGACGTAATGCCTTTTTGTTTGTAAGGGGGCACCCATAAACCAGGTGGTTAAAGCTACTGGCGGGCAAGTCTGCGAGAAATTCTTCTTTGCGCCTTTGCGTCTTTGCGAGAAAAATACTTGAAATATGCGGTCGATCTGCGAAAAACCTATCTTTCAGGCCAGAAGACTTATGAACTTTAGTCCAGACGAAATCGCTTTACTATTGCAATAATTTGTTTTTTAACATCTTCCCAGTTTAAAGGCTTAACCATCAACGGCATGGCCTCATCTTGAGCATCTATAAAATAAACAAGCGATTTTAAATGATGATACTGGTTGTTTAACCCGACGCAATATTCCTGTGAATGGATATGAAGCAATTCTTCAAGAGTGGAAGGTAGTATTTCAAATAAACAAGGACAATAGGTATTATTGATCGCTTAGCATGATCTGCCAATAGTTCTTTGTTTTGGCATTCAGATTTTCACTACTTTCAGTGAGTGACTTGATGAACTGTTTATCAGTGACCGATAACAGCCATTTTATGCTGTACAGATCTCCATAATTCAGCAGCCTTTCTGCTATAAACCGGGGATATTTATCGAATGACAATTCATCAAATGATACATCCCAAAAGTATTTTTGAAATTCTTTGGGCAATTGTTTATTGTCTTTTTTTTGAAGTAACATATTGATAATAAATATATCAGTCAGTGTAAAGTTAGAAAATTCACCGAGAATGTGCAATGAAGGATTGTTTTTTTCAATGGCAGATCATGCATTTTCATGGGAGTTTTAACACACGTTAAAGTCTGAAGCGAAATTTACATGTAACCTGAGAAATTCTTCTTTGCGTCTTTGCGTCTTTGCGAGAAAAATCTGCGAGGGATTTACCCCCTACCCCCGCCGGCGGGGGACAAGCGGCGTCATCTGCGAAATCTGCGTCTTTATCTGCGAGAAATTCTTCTTTGCACTAAGATGAAATAGCATGGAGCCTTTATCTATCTGAGTTG